>NZ_SNWS01000020.1:0-183387 GCF_004362255.1 Kribbella sp. VKM Ac-2571 | reverse complement strand
CCCGCACCGCGAGGTGATCTTCATCAACGTCGTCGGATGCGGCACCCGGGTGCCCAGCGGGATCCGGCAGAACCGCTGCCACGAAATCGAGTCGCCCACCTCCCGGCACAGCGACTCATAGCCCAGCCGGTAACGGAACTTCAAGAACATCAACCGCAAGTAGGTCTCCATCGGAATCGACGGACGACCGATCCTGGCGTCGAAGAACGGCGCGAACGGAGCAAAGAACACCGGATCGTCCAACAGACCGTCCACCCGCGCCAACTCACCCGGCAACACCAGCAACTCAGCCGGCAGAATCGAATCCCACAACGTCGGCTGATCGTTTACAGTTCTGAGCACGATGGCCTCGATCCCTTCTAGCCCAAGGGTTCGAGGCCATCCTCTCCACCAACAGCACCCATCTCAGGCACCGCCACGCGGCGACTTTTTCAGGTCGAAGTAGCTAGACGAGCTTCTCGAAGAAGAACTCGTGCTTGAGGAAGGACACGTCGTACTCGTGACCCGGGTACGGCGGGTTCAGCTGGGACGCCTGGAAGAGGCGCCAGCCGTCCTTGAGCGCGTCCAGCCCGGTCTCGTACGGCGGTTCGTCGCTGTCACCCGTCGTGGGGTGCGTCTCGCCCGTGCCGTCGTACGTCGACCAGCCGACCACGCGCGCGTCCAGCGCGGAGGAGGCCAGGTAGAGCACCAGCACCTGCTGACGAAGGCCGGTCTGCAGCGGGTTCTCGGCGGTGGCGGTCATACCATCTCCCTCTTCGTCTTGGCGTGCGGGTTGTTGACACGATCGGCGACGACCCGCTGCGGGCGGTTCGAGACCCGGGTGACCCAGTAGTTCGGGTCGTAGGTGTCGTCACCGGTGATGGCCTGCCACAGCTTGATCCGGTTGTACTTCTCCAACCGGCCGGTGGCGTTCTCGTACCAGGGGAAGTTCTGCTCGAGCTCGGCCGCGACCTGCTCGTCGTACAGGTCGTCGGTGTTCCAGAGCCGCACCTGGCGGACGGTCGGGTTGAACCGGATCTTGAACATGTAGCGGTCGAGGTCGCTGTCGTTCTTGCGGCCGCCGTGCCAGATGCCGTGGTGCAGGAACTGGACGGTGCCGGCCGGGCAGACCAGACGGGTCTGACCGCGCAGGTTCTGGTAGCGGCCGGTGTCGGACTCGTTGGTCCGGCGCAGGTGACTGCCGGGAACGCTGAGCGTGCCGCCCATCTCGAGCGTCACGTCCTGCGGGTAGTACATGAGCTGTACGTCGAAGGCGTCCGTCCGGACGTCGATGATCGCGTCACCGTGCAGGTTCTGCGCCTCGCCCTCGTGGGCCTTGCGGATGTGGACCGCATGATGGTCGACGGTCGGCTCCGGGCCGACCAGGCTGTGGATCGCGCCGGCCACCTCGGGCAGCTGCACCAGCCGCTCGACGAACTCGCTGTCCACGAACGCCTCCGACAGCGGAGTGCCGTACGGAACGCCCGGAATTCCGGCTTTCAGGACCTCGATCGCCTGCTGGTTCATGTCGTCCGGTACGACGGCGTCCATCCGGAGCGCGCCGGTGGCCACGAAATGTGCCATCTGTACCGAGGTGAGCAGGTGCTTGCGGTGCGGATGGGGCATGGAGACTCCCATGGTGGGTAGTGGTTGCTACTCCACCAGGCTAGGCAAGAAGCTCGTGCTCTCGCGTGGGTTGTGTTCACCACTGCTGGTAATTTCTCACCATGATCGAGTTGCATCTCGCGCAACCGCCGGAGGTGGTGAACGCCGGCGCGGGCATCCACGGCGTCCGCGGCCTGCGGGACAGGTTCCGGTTGCCGGACCTCTGGCAGCTGCACCTCTTCAACTACTCGGCCGAGCTGACGCTGCTCGGTACGACGTATTCCGTGGCACCCGGCTACGTCTCGCTGACGCCGGCCGGGACCCAGGTGCAGTTCGACTACCGCGGACGTTCCGAGCACCTGTACGCGCATTTCCGCCCGGTCGTCGCGGGCGATCCGTCGTACGTTCCCGTCGTACAGGATGCCGGTGCTGCCGCACCGCTGCTGTCCGCTCTGCTGCGGTCCGCGATCGAGTCGTCTCCGTCCGGTTCGGCCCGCACCGCCGCGGATGTCTGGAGCGCGCTCTGGCGGATCGCGGAGCTCACGCCCGTTACCACCGAAACCCGTCATCCCGCCGTCGCCACCGCGATCGCACACATCGAAGCCAACCTCGCCCAGCCGCTCACCGTCCCCGGCCTGGCCCGCGTGGCCGGCGTCTCCCACAACCACCTGACCCGCCTCTTCCAGTCCGACACCGACTCCACCGTCATCGCGTACATCCGCCGCCGCCGCATGACCCGAGCCCGCCATCTTCTCGTCTCCTCCACCCTGTCCATCCCCGCCATCGCCGCCTCCGTGGGCATCCCCGACCTTCAAGCCTTCAACAAGACCTGCCACCGAGAACTGGGCGCCTCCCCGCGCGCGGTCCGCGCGGCCTGAATACTGGAGGCCTTCGCCGAGAGTGAGGACATCGGATGTCGCGATTGACGGAGCCGAGGAACTGGACGGTTTTCACGTTCTTGCCGGGCAGCCTGGACCTGCGCCGGGCGTGTGAGCTGGTGCGGTCCATCGAGCTCGGGTTTCGGCCGAGCGAGGTGACGATCAGCGCCTGGGGGTCCGGCGGGATCACCGTGCCGTACGACGGTGCGGTGTGGGACACGATCTTGTCGACGCCTGAGGCCTACGGGTTCCGGTTGGAGACCGACGGGTCGGATCCCAGTCTGGACTGCACCCTGTCCTCGACCGACTGCCAACTCATGGTCTCCCGCGCGCCGAGCGCAGACAGTTTCATAGCCGCGCTGCTGAACGTTCCCGGTCTGCTGGCCGGTGCCTCAGGTGACGCCTCGGACGCGCACTGGCAAGGGGAGACCAATCCCAACCACTACCGAATGTGGTTCGACGGCCCGTGGGAGCACCTGCCACGCGTCATCGACGAGTGGGGCGACGAGATCATCGACGTCTCGGGGAACCCGGGCCGGATCACCGAGGTGCCTGGTCTGCGGCTGTGGCCGGCGCAGGATCTCTGGTTCGGGCCCGCGGCGGCGCTGGCCATCGACTACGAAGCAATTCCCGGCCTCCCGGTCGGCCGAGTCACTGACCTGGGCAACGGCCGGTACCACGTCCGGCTCTGGGAGGACGGCACTCCGCTGACAGGAATCCGCAAGGCGCAGCAGGCTTTGCGCGACCACCTCGGCTACCAGGCAGCCGAGGACCGCGCCGACGAGATCCGCGCGACGCTGACCGAGGGACAGCCCGACGACCCGATGTTCGTGGCCCAGCGCGGAAACTTTCCGCACGGCGGCACGGAACGTTTCCTGCAGTATTTCTCGGCGGCCAAGCACCCCACCACCCGCTCGCGCGCGGCCTGGCTGAACATCAGGGAGTTCGACGACGAGAACCGCCTGGTCCACGACGAGTACGTCGACCTGACGACGAACCCGCATCCGGACCTGTCGTAATGCGCTGGCCGGGGGCGCGGCCGCAGGACTAGCGTTCCGGCCATGTATGAGCTGATCCCGGCCGCCGAGGCGCCCGAACTGGATGCGGAAGCGGGGGAACGCTTCCGTGAGGAGTGGCCGGAGTTCATCTTCCACGACGCGGGTGTGACGCCGTACCGGGAGCGGCGGGTGGAGTACTTCCCCGACTGGGAGTTCTACCTCGTCGCCGAGGACAGGCGGCCGATCGCGGGCTGCTGGGGTGTACCGATCGCGTGGGACGGCACCGTGGCCGATCTTCCCGGCGGGTTCACCGATTCGCTGGCGCGGGCGGTGAACTCGTACGAGGAAAACGTCGTACCGAACACGTTCGTGCTGATGGCGGCCGCCGTACGCTCCGACGAACAGGGCCAGGGCCATGCCGGCCGTGTCATCACCGCCGTCCGCGACCACGCGGTCGCCCGCGGCCTAGGTCAGGTGATCGCCCCGGTCCGCCCGACCCTCAAGTCGCGCTACCCGCTGACGCCGATCGAGACCTTCATGACCTGGACCCGTCCCGACGGGTTGCCTCTCGACCCGTGGCTGCGCACCCACGTCCGCCTGGGCGCCACCCTCCTCGCGCCCGCCCCCGCCTCCCAAACCATGACCGGCACCGTCGAGGACTGGGAGGAGTGGACCAACATGCCCTTCCCCTCCACCGGCACCTACACCATCCCCGACGGCCTGACCACCTTGCAGATCGACCGCGAAGCCAACACCGGCACCTACATCGAACCCAACATCTGGCTCCGCCACGCCTGAACGCCCCGGCCCTCCAGGCCATCACAGTTGCCCGCCATCGGCAGAGCACAGCGTGCGAATCCCCGCCGATCCTCGATTGTGATGGCCTGGCGATCCGCCCCACGACCAAGATGAGCTGGATTGGTCGACGGCTTCACCTGGACTGAACTGCCAGGGCCGCGAGGCCCTCGGCCAGGATGCCCCTGACCACTTGGAGGGCGTAAGGCTCGTCCGGGCCGGTGATGGCCTGGTGGGACCAGCCGATGACGTCTTCGAAGGCCCTTACATGGCGGTAATAGTGGATGGCGTCCTCGTCGACGGTGTGCGGCCCGTAACCGGCGAGGAACGCGTTCAGTTGGGCAGGCGTGGTGGGGCCGACGTTGCCCATGCCGCCGAGCATGAACATCAGGTCCTGCTCACGAGGTGCGTAGATGACGTCGTCCCAGTCGATCAGGTGCAGCCCGTCGTCGACCAGGACGTTGCCGAGATGTGGGTCGCCGTGGCAGACGACCCGTGGGCCGTGCGGCGCGGGCGGCCGGTTGGTGAGCAGGTCCGTGATGACGTCGTCGTACTGCTTCCACACCGCCGCCAACTCCGCCTCGACCTCGCCCTCGGGCGTCTCGAGCCGCGTACGGACCTCCTCCGCGAGCGCCGGCGTACGGGCATCGATGTGACTGTGCTTGGGCAACGCGTCCCGCAGCCGGGGCGGAAGCTCCGCGTCGTGCACGCGCCTGAGAAGTACGCCGTACTCCGACCACTGCTCGTCCGTCAGCCCGGTCTGCGCCGCCCGCGGCCCGTCGATCCACGGCGTGATCGTCAACCGCTTCTTCGCGTGCACACTCCACAGGCCGCCCTCGGACGTCCGGATCAGCTCCGGTACGCCGGGCAGCCCGCTGTCGGCGAGGTACGCCGCGACCTGATGACCCGTGTTGGTACCCGCGCCGCTCCACTTCACGGCGTACGCGTTGGTCGCCGTCGTCGCCCGCCACACCTGAGCGGCGATGTCCGCGCCGTACATGACCGGTGTGAGTTCCACCACCTCGAGCCCGAAGTCCGCCAGCAACCACTTCCGCATCAACGTCTCACCCACACCCGCCAGCATGCCCGCCAACCACCCCACCCGCGAACCGATTACCTCAACCGGCGCCCGTACGGGAGGGCAGGGTGGTGTCAGCCGCCGTACCGGACGCCGTCGGCCTGTGGACCGACCAGGCCGGCGACATCCAGCTGCACTTCCTGCTCCACGATCTCAGCGGTAGTTGACGAACTGCACCGCGAAGTCGAGGTCCTGGCCCTTGATCAGCGCCTGAACCGCCTGCAGGTCGTCGCGGCTCTTGCTGGACACACGCAGCTCCTCACCCTGGATCTGGGCCTTGACACCCTTCGGGCCCTCGTCGCGGATCAGCTTCGACAGCTTCTTCGCGTTCTCCTGGGTGATGCCGGCGTCGATCGTGGCGTTGATCTTGTAGATCTTCCCGGACAGCTTCGGCTCGTCCGCCTGCAGACCCTTCAGCGAGATCTGCCGCTTGACCAGCTTGTCCTTGAACACGTCGAGAACGGCGTTCACCCGCTCCTCGGTGCTCGCCTGCAGATCGATCGACTCACCGGACCACTTGATCTGGGCATCCACGTTCTTGAAGTCGAACCGCTGGCTGATCTCCTTCGCCGCCTGGTTCACGGCGTTGTCCACCTCCTGACGGTCCACCTTGTTCACGATGTCGAAGGAGGACTCCGAAGCCATGGGCACTTCCTTTCCGATTTGCTGTCAGGGCCACTACCTGTTGTATCGTCTCCCACGCCGGTTCACGAACCGGCAGCACCCTGGCGGGTTGCCCGAGCGGCCAAAGGGAGCAGACTGTAAATCTGTCGGCGTATGCCTACGCAGGTTCGAACCCTGCACCCGCCACGAACGCGATAGGCGAGGTGTGTCGCGCAATTCTTGCGCTGACCGCCTCGCCTTCGTCGTGTTGTGCGGCTGCGCTCCGCTTGCCGCCAGCGGGGGCTCCGCCACCCGCACCCCCTTCCGCCTTCGCTCCGCTCGGCTCCCGTGGCTGGGTTGGCCGGGGAGCTCGGCTCCTGTGGCTGGATTGGCCGGGAGGCTCGGCTGCGGTGGCTGGCCTGGGCGGGAGGCTTGGGCGCGTGGCTCGCGGGGTTGGGCTCGGTGTGTAGGAGAGGTGCGGCCTTCGTAACACACTGTGCTTGGGGAGCGGTTGTGTCTGTGAGGGGGAGTTATGGGGAGGACGCGTTCGCTGAGGGGTATCAGAGGGTGGTCGAGTGGCCGCTGACGGGGGTCTCCGTCTTGTTTTTGGCGGCGTACTCCTGGGTTCTTGAGCCTGGGATGGCGGGGTCGCTGCGGCGAGCCTGCTCTGTGGCGACGGTTGTGATCTGGGCCGTGTTTGCCGGCGACTTTCTGCTGCGGTTGGGGCTTGCTCGGCGGCGGATGCGGTTTCTTCGGGAGCATGTGGTTGATCTGCTGGTGCTGGCGTTGCCGCTCCTTCGGCCGTTGCGGGCGTTGCGGGTCGTAACTGCGTTGGGCCGGCTGAACCGGCGGGCCGCGAGCTCGTTGCGTGGTCGCGCGATGGTTTATGTGGTTGGTGGCGTCGGCCTCCTCGGGTTCACTGCGGCGGTTGCGGTCCTGGACGCGGAGCGGTCTGAGCCGTCGGCGAGCATCAAGAACTTCGGTGATGCCACGTGGTGGGCTGTGACGACCATCACCACGGTCGGGTATGGGGATCGGTATCCGATCACGGGTGCGGGTCGCGTTGCGGGTGTCGGGCTGATGCTTGGCGGGATCGCGCTGCTTGGGGTGGTGACTGCTGCGCTGGCTTCTTGGTTCGTCGAGCATGTCTCACGGCAAGAACGTGAGGAGGCGGATCTGAGAGTGCAGGTATCCGCTCTCGTCGAGGAGGTGCGGGCGTTGCGCGTTGAATTGCGCCGTACGCCGAGTGACTTGGCGCAGCACGAGCCGGGTCCGGGGGTTGGCCCGACCGCTTGATTGCCTGCATGTCCTTCACCAACGGGCCGGACCAGGGATCTGTCAGTATCGGCGGGTGGCTGGATTGCGGGGTTTGTGGGATGAGGTGGTCCCTGGGGCGGGGGCGCTTGCGGATGAGTTAGTGGGGCGGTACTCGGAGAAGCGGCGGGTTGCATATCGGGAGCGGTATCTCGCCGATGTGCTGACTGCGCTGGAGTCGCTGGAGCAGTTGTGTACGGACCCGGTCGCGGTGCGGTTGGCGGCGTGGTTCCATCGGGCGGAGCATGCCAAGACGAATACCGCGCAGCAGGATGCTGAGGCGTCGGCGCAGTTGGCGGAGGAGTTGCTGCCGACGTACGGCGTGACTGCTGTGCGGACTGCTGAGGTTGCCCGACTGGTCCGGCTCACCGGCGGCGATCCCGCCCAAGGTGACGGTGCCAACGCGGACGTGCTGCTTGATGCGGTCGACGCCGTACTCGCGGATTCGCAGTACTCGGCGTATGCGTCCGAAGTACGCCGTGACACCCGCTTCGACGCGAAAGCACGCCGGGAACAGGTCCAGACCATGCTCGCGTCCGAGCGGATCTACCGGACGCAGCTCGCTCACGAGCGGTACGACGAAGCGGCCCGGGCCAATCTCACGGCCGAGCTTGAGCTGCTGGACCAGCTGACTCCGCCCGTATGGCGCGGTTGGCAGCGGACCGGGCTGTCGGTGCTGGCTGTGCTGACCGCGTTGGTGGCCTTCGTGGCAGGTGCCGCCGCGATCGGGCAGCCGTGGCGGATCCCCGCGTTCAAGAGCGACCCGAAGTGGCAAGCGATCGTCATGGCGGTGCTTGCGGCGGCAGCGGTCGCCGGCCTCTGGTGGGCGGTACGTCGTGCCGACCGCAAGGCTCGCATCCTCACCGCCGTACCCGCGGCGATCGGGCTCGTCTGCCTCGCTGTCGTCCTGCTCAAGGTCCCGCCGACCACCGGAGCTTCAGGGGTCGGACAACGTGTTCCGCTCCTGGTGACTCTGTCGGTCCTACTGATCCTGGCCAGCGCGGCAGCCTTCGCCGCGACCAGGTTCCCGCCCGGCGGCACCAGGAATCGCGGCCAGATGCTCGCCGCGCTCGCGGCGGTCGTGGCAGTGGTCCTTGTGACCCTCTACGTCATCGACCCGCTCCAGCGCGCCTACATGTTCAGCGCGAACGAGCGCGTCGAAGGCAACCATCCTCCGGCGAACCTCGACGCGGCATCTGTCGTGTACGGCCGCGACCGGATGTGGACCAACACCGGCCGGCTCGACTTCGGTGAGACCGTCGCGACCGCGCACGGCATCGCGGTCGCACGGGGACGCGGCACCGTGGAGATGCTCGACCCCGCGACCGGCAAGTCCCGCTGGCGCTACATCCGCGCGAACACGAACGACAATCCCGACCTGTTCGTCCTGGACGGCGGTCGGAAACTGCTCGTCCGGTACGACGACTTCGGGTACCTCGTCCTCGACGCCGACACCGGAAAACGTACGGCGGGCTGGCACGAACGCACCCGCGACTACGACATCCACGACAACGACCCGCTCATCACCGGAAAGTCGGTCAGCAGAGGTTCCGACAAGCTGTACGGGACGAACCTCGACGGCTCCAACCGCTGGACGTACGAACCCGGTCGCTGCACCAGCATCAGCGCCGAGGCTGCTGCCGACACGGTCGTCGTCCGCCTGGGGCACAGCTGTGGCAAGCTCCCCGACCAGCTCGTCGGCCTGGACCCGAAGCGCGGCGGAAAACGCTGGATGCGCGACGGCTCGCTCAGCGACCTGACGACGGTCGGCGGGCTGGTGGTCGGCCTCGAGGGCGGCGTCGAGCATCCGAAGCAGCTGACCGCCCTCGATCCGCGTTCCGGGGAAGTGCGCTGGCATTCCGAGATTCCGCAGGACTGGACCTGCCCGGTCGAGATAGCGCCGGCCGGCAACCGCGTCGTACTGCTCAGCTGCCTGGGCGCCGCCGAGCGCACCACGAAGACCGTCGTGCGGTTCGTCGACGCGGCGAACGGTCAGGTCGTCGCAACTGCGCAGCCGAGCATTCCGTGGGGCATCCGGTACGCCGTGACGCCCTCGGGACGGGTGTTCCTGATCGGTAACGAAAACGCTTGCCGAATCGCGAAGGTGGTCGCGGGCGCAGCCGTCGACTACGTCCCGCTGGACCCGGAGGTCAACTGCCGAGCCGGTGTCGTTGCCGCCGGCGAGCTGATCCTGGTCAGCGGCGGGGACAGCCTGATCGCGCTGAGGTAGTGGGGAATAGGGTCAGCTCGGGCGGGAGTTGAAGGTTGAGTCCGAGTGTCTGAGCGAGGAGAACGATGAAACCCACCGAGTTCGTGAAGGTGAACAGCCAGTTCTGGGGGGAGCACCTGAAGGAGGCCGCCGGGCATCTGCCGGTGAGTCACCGGACCGAGCTGCCCGGGCCGATGCTGTTCCCGCGGATGATGGTGCTGACCGAGACGCCGGACTGGAACATCCTCGAGCTCGTCGGGCTCAGCCGTGAGTACCGGACGCTCGAAGTCCGGCGGCAGAAGGCCGCCGGCGTCGAGGAGTACTTCGGAATCGGCGACGGTCGCACTGTGGTTGCGAACCTCAAAGGACAGAACTGGTTCAAGGACGCGACCATCACGACCGACGCCGGCAAGAGCGCCCTCGAAAAACGTTTTCCGAGCACCGGCAACATGCTCGGAAACGAGGTCGTCGGTCCGGCGGACGAGCTGCTGCGGTTCGCGCCCGGTAACTACTCGACCTTCGACCGCGCCCTGCTCGTGCACACCGCGGGCGACTCGCTCCGCGCGCACTGGGTGTTCTTCGCGCTCGCGATCCACCGCTCCGAGCCGGCCGACAAGTACCTCGATTTCCTGCGGAACTACTCCAACGCCAGCCCGCACCTCGACCCGATCGGCACGGTCAGCCTGCCGATCGATCCGACCGTGCTGAAGGCGGACGCGTTCGAGAGCACCTACCTCGCGCACGGTCTGCAGGATTCGACCGTCGACGACTTCCTCGACAAGCACGAGAGCATCCTGCTGTCGGCGTTCGACGCGACCAAGCTGGTCCGCCAGCCGGCGCTCGGTGAGCTGCAGCCCGACTTCATCCTCGAGCGCGCGGACGGCAGCCACGTCGTCGGCCGGCTCGAGCTCCCGGTCGTCGACACGGTCAACGGAAAGAAGCGCCGCCGCGTTTTCCGTACGCCGGTGCAGGACAGCGCGGCCGAGCTTGCGCAGTACGCGGAGTACCTCGGCAACGCGGAGAACCGTTCCCAGGTGAAGTCGAAGTACGACGTCGACGTCAGCGAGCTGCGCCAACTGGTGATCGTCCCCTCCCAGGGAACCGTGACTCCCGCGGCCGGCGTCGAGGTCGTCGACTACGACACGATCCTGCGCATCCACCTGGCCGCCACGGCCTGACCTCGCGCCACGCGGAGTGCGTACGGCGACCCGCCGAACGCACTCCGCAGTTCACCGTCCGGAGGAGCCGAGCATGGAGTACTTCGTCTACGGGCGTGACAAGCCGGATGGATTCGAGATCAAGGTCGCGCTGAAGGAAGAACACTGGGCGTTCATGGACGAGTACGCCGACGGCCTGATCGCCCGCGGCCCGACGCTGACCGACGACCGTGAGCGGACCACGGGCAGCCTGCACATCGTCGAGCTGCCGGACGACGAGGCGGCCGGCAAGTTCGCGTACGACGAGCCGTACTACCGCGCCGGCGCCTTCGAGACCGTGGAAATCCAGCGTTTTCACAACCACAACCCGGGCCGCACGATGTGGGACTTCGCGACTGCCGTCGAGGGCTACAACCGCTACCTCGTCCGCACCAAGGACGCCGCGCGCCCGCTCACGTCGGACCACCTGATCATGTACGGCGACCTCCTGAGCAACAACAGCCACGTAGGACGGGCCGCCTTGCTGGAAGCGCCGGACCCAGAGGCCGCCGCAAACCTCATCCAGGCCGACAGTGCCGAAGTACACCCGTGGGAGTTCGGCGGCAGACGCTAGCGCGACTTCACTCCGCGCCGCGATCGAGCAGCCGATCCGCCACTGTCTGCGCAACGCGCAAACCGTCGGCCGACTCATCGCCGAGCCCGCACGCGGAATGGCTCAACCCGTCGAACTCCAGATAGCTGAAGCCGATGCCTTCCAGCGCCGGCCGGAGTTTCCGGAGCCGCCGGATCGCCGGGTCAGCGGTACCCATGTACGCCACCTTGGTCCCCGCGTAGCACCTGAGCTCGTGGTGCCAGTCGTACGAGCGGTAGCTCCGCCAGAACTCCAGCGCAGCCTTGGGCAGCCGCGGCTCCCGCTCCATCCGGCGCATCGTGGCGTCATTCGGAAAACCGATGGGCGCTACGCCGCCCATCACCAGTGCGGCGGCCCGTTCCGTCGACCGGGCGACGATCGCCGACATACAGGCCGGCTGTGAGAATCCCCAGACGGCGAACCGGTCGATGCGTTCGTGATCGAGGACGGCGAGCACCTGCCGGCCGATGCTGCCGAAATCGTATTCCGCCGGCCGGTCGCCGGCGCCGAACCCGACGGGATGGATCTGCAGAACCCGAAATCGCTGCGAGAGCAGGGATGTGACCGGGTAGTCCAGCGGGCGGCGGTTGTTCTTCATCAGTACGAGCGCCGGCCCGGAACCGCTTGCCCGGTAGGCGATGCGGGCGCCGGCCACAGCGACGTACTGATAGCTCATCGGGTCAGGATCGACTGCAGTGCTGTGGTGATCGTCGCGCGCGTGGCGCGGGGGAGGTCGGCAGTCATCGCGTTGATGCGGTTGACCACCGCGTCGTGGGCCTCGTGCGCCAGGGCCAGGCCGTCGGGGGTCAGCTCGATCTGGCTGGCGCGGCGGTCGGTGGGGTTGGGGGTGCGGGCGACCAAGGTACGGCGTTCCAGGCGGTCGACCATGCTGGTGAGGCTCGAGCGCTCGATGCTCAGGATGCGGCTGAGCTCGGTCATGCCGAGGGGACCGCTGAGGAGCACACACAGGAGATGTGCCTGCTGCGGGGTCAGTCCGAGCGGGCGGCTGGTCTCGGCGTGGAGGTCTTGCAACCGGTGCATCGTCTGCACCAGCGCGCTCGCGAGATCGGTGTCCCGGGCAGCCGTCGTCGTCGCCATGTCCCCCATGATAGTCCGTTGGCCTAATAGTTTGCAGTGCGAACATTTCGTGCTACAACTAGTTAGAACAACGAACTATCTGAGGAGTCGATATGAACGTGCGGTTCGGATATGGATCGCCGGACGGGGTGCGGGAAGCGGCCGGGATCGTGCGGCTCGCGCGGCAGGCCGATCGGGACGGGCTCGATCACGTCAGCCTCGCCGATCACCCGTACGTCCCGGACATGCTCGACGGGTACGCCGCGATCGCGTTCGTCCTGGGGCGAACGGAGCGACTGTCGGCGTTCGTCAACGTGACCAACCTGCCGCTGCGGCCCGCACCGGTCCTCGCCCGTACGGCGACTTCGTTGTCCGCACTGTCCGACGGCCGCTTCGTCCTCGGCCTCGGCGCCGGCGGAGCGTGGGACCGCATCACGATGATGGGAGTGCCGGAACTGCGTCCGGCCGAGGCGGTCGAGGCGTTCGAGGAGGCGATGCAGCTCGTCCACTCGATGTCCGACGGCGGTACGCCGGCGCCGACGAAGCACTACCCGATCGGTGCCCTCCGCCCCGCCGCCGTACCCGCGCCGCTGATCTGGACCGGGTCGAACGGCCCCAAGTCGCTCGCCGCGACCGGCCGGAACGCCGACGGCTGGATCCCCGGTCACGCCGCCGACTGGCTCAGCGACCGCTTCCGCTGGTCCCGCCCGGTCATCGACGAGGCGGCGCTCTCGGTCGGCCGGAAACCGTCGGACGTCGCGACGATCTACAACTTTCCCGGTGCGATCACCGCGACCCCGCTGCGCCGTACCCGCGACGAGGAAGGCCGCTGGGTCGGCGGCTCGGCAAAGCAATGGGTCGAGGAACTCACCGACGCGATCCTCAACCACGACGCCGCCGGTTTCACGCTCTTCCCACGCGGCTCCGACCCGTTCGAGGTCCAACTCTCCCGCTGGTCCCAGGAGGTCGTGCCCGCCGTCCGAGCGGCGATCAGTTGAGGCGGACGTGCGTCACTCGCCAAACGCGTCCCTGGTGGGTCGGCTGAGCGCGCAGCTGACCCGCGGCGGCGGCTTGGTGAGTGGCTCAGGTCCGCTCGACGGCGACCTCACCCGGCTGACACGTGCGTTGCCCGATCACGCGGCGTCGCGCCGTACCCATGATGCTCTGGTCACTCCTCGATCGCTGCCCGCACCGCGCGCAGATGCTGGCGGAAGGTCAGTGACGGATCGGCAGCCCGGCGCTCGAGGTACTGCTTGAAGCTCACCTGCTCACGCAACGACCGCCCGGCCCGGATCTCGTCCGCCTGCCGGTGCTCGGTGTCCCGGATCGACTCCGCCAGGTCGAACAGCTCCTCCAGGCGATCCGCCGGCACGAAGACCGCCCCGTCCTCGTCCGCGAGTACGACGTCGTCCCGGGTCACCGTCCACTCGCCGATCGTTGCTCTGGACAACGCATCGGCCGGCTGCGGGTCGAGCCGCAGCGGGCCGGTCGGCAATGCCCCGAGGCTGAAGACCGGCAACCCGATCGCGGCGATGTCGACCGTGTCCCGGTGCAGTCCCCAGATCACGATCCCGGCGACACCGGCGGCAGCAGCCTCCAGTGCGGCCAGGTCGCCGACGCATGCCTCGTCCCGC
The DNA here is from genome assembly GCF_004362255.1 of Kribbella sp. VKM Ac-2571. Taxonomy (NCBI): domain Bacteria; kingdom Bacillati; phylum Actinomycetota; class Actinomycetes; order Propionibacteriales; family Kribbellaceae; genus Kribbella; species Kribbella sp. VKM Ac-2571. The sequence continues at coordinate 169,429 of NZ_SNWS01000020.1, read as the reverse complement.
CGGCCACCGTTGTCCACGACCAGTACGTCGCCCTCGGCGGCGGACTCGAACGCCTCCAGGAAAACGTCGACACTGCCGACATGCTGCGTCGGCAACACCCGCCCCGCGACCCGACCGCCTGCGACGGCCGTCAACGACACCGTCCGCACCGGCACCCCGGCCCGGACACAAGCATCCGCAACATGTGCAGTGGTCAACCCCGCAAACCGCTCAAGCATGTGACCCCCTCGACAAACCGCTAACGACAGGAGGTAGTCCACCACGCCCGTCGACTCCTCGCGTGCGCGCCCCGAACTCGGCCGCTCCGACGCGACTACCTCCTGTCGTTAGCGCGACAGGAACGCCAGCACGTCCTCAATCGATGGCTCGCCAGACGTATCGATGGTGATCGAAGGAACCGGCAGATCAACGGGCTGGAAGGAGTTGTGGGTGCGGAGCCGGGCATCCGGGCTGATCTGCGCGTCCTCGTGGGCTGCACGGCGTGGGTCCGAGCTGGACCGGGCGGTGATCCGCTCCAGCGCAACCTCGGCCGGGACCGTGCAGTGCACGATCCGGACGTCGGCGCGGTCGAGGAGCGGGCTCAGGCCCGGGTTCCACAGCCGGTCCTGGAACGCCGCTTCCGCGACCACCGTCGTGCCACGGCCGATCAGCAGGCCGAGTACGTCGAAGAACGTCGACAGCGTCCGCATCGTCAGCGGGTCGCCGGGGCCCGGCACGAAGCCCGGAGTCGCGTGCGCCATGCCTTCCTTGATCTCGTCCCGGCAGATCGCCGGGCAGCCGATCGCGGCCGCGATCCGGTGCGCCAGCGTCGTCTTCCCGGTCCCGGGCGGACCACTCACCACGACCAGCATCGGTTTCGACTGCACCCGCCGTACCTTAGCCGTCACGGTGGGCACTCGGTGTAAAACGCGTGTCAGAACTGTCGGCGGCCCCGCCTAGCGTGTTCTCGTGACCACCTATTCCGCGGTCCGTACGACGGGGATCTACTGCCGGCCCGGGTGCGGGGCCAAGCCGCTCGCGGAAAACGTCAGCACGTTCGAGCTGCCTGCCGCCGCGGAGGCGGCGGGGTATCGCGCCTGCTTGCGCTGCCGGCCGTACCGGGTGGCGGGAACCGTGGCCGACGAGGCGCCCGAGCTGGTCTGCCGTGCGGTGCAACTGATCATCGCGGGCCTGCTCGACGAGTCGGGTGAGGAGGCGTTGGGTGCGCGACTCGGGGTGTCGGCGCGGCACCTGCGGCGGATGTTCCACGAGCACCTGGGCGTCACGCCGGACCAGTTCGCCCGCTCGCGGCGGGCGCACTTCGCGCGACGTCTGCTCGACGACACCGATCTCGGCGTCGCGGAAATCGCGTTCGCGTCCGGGTTCGGCAGCCTGCGCCAGTTCAACCGGGCGATGCGCGAGATTTTCCGCGCGTCACCGCGTGCGCTGCGCGATCGCCGGCGTCGCGGCGACCGCCTCGTGGCTGACGGCGGTCTGGTGCTGCGGTTGCCGTTCACCCCGCCGTACGACTGGGAAGCGATGAGCACGTACCTCGGCGCGCACGCGGTCCCGGGCGTCGAGTCGGTCGAGGACGGCGTGTATCGGCGGACGATCTCGCTCGACGGCGAGCCCGGCCTGCTCGAGATCGGTGCGGGCGGCGAAGATCACCTGATTCTTCGCGCGCATCTCCCGTTCTGGGAGGGTGTGATCCATATCGTCGACCGCGCCACCCAGCTCGTCGGGCTCGACCATGAGCCGATCCGCGCCCGAGCACATCTGGCCGCGGACGCCGACCTCGGGCCGCTCGTGGCCGCGCGGCCCGGAATACGTGTTCCTGGCGCGTGGGGTCCGTTCGAGGTTGCGGTCCAGGCCGTCGTCCGGGACCGGCTCGCTCCGAACGACGCGGCCGTGGCGTTGCGCAAACTCGTCGAGGTGTACGGCGTACCGGTCCCCGGGCTCGGGCACGGACTGACGCACGCGTTCCCGGGACCGGAGGCGTTGACCGGAGCCGAACTGGTCGGCCCGCTCGCGCGAGAAGTTGCTGACGGCAACATTACGCTTCAGGCAGGCGTGGAGCTCCGATCGCTCGAGGCCGTCACGAGCCCGCGCGCCGCGCAGGAAATCGCTTTACGCCTCGGAGCCCGTGACGCCTGGCCGTTCGGCGGCGAGGCCGAGCACCTCCGCCCGTGGCGCTCGCTCGCCGCCGTCTATCAACTGGTCAACGCCTCGTAGGCGCTCAACTGGTCAATCCCGCGTAGGTGCCGCTGGTCAGCAGTTCCTCGGCGCCCGACTGAGCCAGCGCGTACGCCGCACTCGTGATCGCCGGCCCGACGCTGATCCGCGCCACGCCGACCTCCGCGAGCTCAGCGACCGTCGGCGCACCCGGCCCGACCATCACGTTGAGCGGCAGCGGCGACTCCAGCACGAGTTCGGCGATCGTCGGAAGGTCGACCACACCCGGTACGAACAGCACATCCGCGCCCGCATCGGCGTAGATCTTCGCGCGTTCGGTCGTGCCGGTCCGGTCACCGAACAAGTACGTGTCGGTCCGCGCGTTGATCACGAGATCGATGCCAGCGGCAACAGCTGCCGCGCGTGCCGTCTTGATCCGCTCGGCCTGCACCAGCGGATCATCCAGGACCCGAGCCGTGCTGTCCTCGATATTGATGCCGACCGCACCCGCCTGGACGACAGCGGTCACCGTCCCCGCGACATCGCCGTACCCGGCCTCGATGTCGGCCGTGACCGGGACGGAAACTGCCGCGCAGATCGCGCGCAGTGCGGCGATCGCGGATTTCTGGTTGAGTCCGCCGGCATCGTCCACACCGGCGGCCCAGGCGATACCCGCGCTCGTCGTCGCGATCGCCGTCGCCCCCGCGGCCTCGATCGCCCGCGCCGAGCCGGCGTCCCACGCGTTCGGCAGCACGAGCGGCGGCTGCCCGTGCAGTTCGCGCAGCCGTCGCGCCAGGTCGTTCACAGGCTGACCAGCAGTTCGTGGTCGACCTCGACGAACTCGACGATCAGATCGGCGAACCGGCCCGCGATCAGCTCCTTGTACGCCGCCGACCCGGTGTGCGCGTCGTACGCCGCCTGGTCCGCGAAGTGCTCGACGAACAACAGGTAGTCCGGGTTCGACGGGTCGCGGTACACGCGGAAGGACAACGTGCCCTCCTCGGCACCCGGTCCCTTCGGAGCGAACTCCTGCACGATCGCCTCGGCAGCGGCCTGGTTGCCGTCCTTCAGCTTGATCGGAAACACCTTTGCCAGCATCGGATTCCTCCTGGGTTTCTGTTCGGGTCCCTCAAGGTTCACCCGCCGGTACAGGCCCGGTCCGGCCATATTCGGTCACATACGTCGTCTCGTACTGCAAGACGATATGTCTCATTCAGCAAGATCCTGGTCTAGCGTGAGGCTTGTCGAGAAAGGCAAAGGAGCCTGGGATGAACAACGTTTACACGCACGGCCATCACGAATCGGTCCTGCGGTCGCACAGCTGGCGGACCGCCGAGAACTCGGCCGGATATCTGCTTCCGCACCTGCGGCCCGGCATGTCTCTGCTGGATGTCGGCGCCGGTCCCGGCACCATCACCGCCGACCTGGCCCGCCTCGTCGCGCCCGGCCGGACGACCGCGCTGGAGGCGAACGCCGCCGCACTCGACATCACCAAGGCCGCGTTCGAAAACCTGGAGCTCGACGTGCAGTTCGTCGTCGGCGACGTGCACGCACTGGATCTGCCGGACGACATGTACGACGTCGTACATGCGCATCAGGTCCTGCAGCATGTGGCGGATCCCGTGCAGGCGCTGCGGGAGATGCGGCGGGTGTGCAAGCCGGGCGGCATTGTCGCGGTCCGCGACTCGGACTATCACGGCTTCGTCTGGTATCCGCAGCTTCCCGAACTGGACGAGTGGATGGCGCTCTACCAGCGGATGGCGCGCGCCAACAGCGGCGAACCGGACGCGGGCAGGCGCCTGCTGTCCTGGGCGCTTGCGGCCGGCTTCGAGCAGGCGGAAGCGACCACGTCGACCTGGGCGTTCGCCAACCCGGAGGATCGTGCGTTCTGGGGCGGCATGTGGGCGGACCGCATCCTCAAGTCGGCTCTTGCGGATCAGGCGCGCGCATCCGGCGTACCGGAGCAGCAACTCGAGGCGATCTCCCAGGCGTGGCGGACCTGGGCCGACACCCCCGACGCCTGCATCTCCATCCTCCACGGCGAACTACTCTGCACCGCCTGAGCACCATTCCCTCGCCAACCGTCTGCGGGCGGTGGGTGGATGTGGTCAGTGGGGAGAGTGTGAGCGCTGGCGGGAGATTTCGTAGAGGACCGCGGTTGCGGCGTTCGCGGCGTTGAGGGAGCTGGCTGATCCGGTGATCGGGATCCGGACCAGGTGGTCGGCCGCTTCCTTCCACGCTGTGCTCAGGCCGGCGGTCTCGTTGCCGATCAGCAGCAGGACCGGCTGGGTGAAGTCGAAGTCGTAGACGTCGGTCGACCCGTGCTCGTCGGTGCCGACCACGACGACCGGCTGCGTGGACCGGCGTACCCAATCTAGGACTTCGCGATGAGAGGGCGCGCGTACGGCGGGAACCGCGAACAGCGATCCCGTCGTCGCGCGGACCGCCTTCGGGTCGTAGACGTCGGCGGCATGCCCGGTCACGATCACCCCGTCGGCGCCGAACGCGTCGGCGGAGCGGATGATCGACCCGATGTTCCCGGGCCCGGTCGGCCGGTCGAAGACGACGCCCAGGAACTCCGGCCCGACCGGGATCCGATCGAGATCGTCGGCAGGCAGCTCCAGTACGGCGATCAGCTCGGGCTCCTCCTTCTCGCCGAGCTCGGCCAGCAACTCCGGCGCCATCGCGACCCGCTCGACGTCCGGCAGCCGCTGCAGCAGGTCGGAAGCCCACCGGGACAAGGGCCGGGATGCGTCGGTGATGACGGTGCGCACGGGCCAACCGTTGTCCACGGCAACCGAAATCGGGCGCACGCCCTGCACCAGGAACTCGCCGGACCGCTGCCGCTTGGTGCGATTGGTCAGCGACGCCTGCCACACCTGAAACCGAGCGTTCCGCGACGAAATCCGTTGCACCGCCCCACCCTACGACGACGTGGCGGCCGCTGGACCTCAGGTCGGTGGGGCGGTTGACTCGCGGACGATCAGTTCGGGGCGGAAGAGTAGGGACTGGCCCTGGGTCGGTCCGGAGTCGTCCAGGCGGGATCGGAGTTGGGTGAACGCGGCGGCCGCCATCTCCTTCATCGGCTGCCGGACCGTCGTGAGCGTCGGCGCGTACAAATCCGCGAGCACGATGTCGTCGAACCCGACCACCGACACGTCCTTGCCCACCTCGAGTCCGCCGTCCCGCAGCCCGCGGCAGACCCCGAGCGCGCACATGTCGTTGATCGCGACGATCCCGGTCGGCGGCTCCTCCAGCGCGAGCAGCTCCGCCGCGGCCGCGCGACCCAACTCGGACGCCTCGACATCCCCGAAGTCGTCCGCATCGCCCTTGACCGGCGCCCGGACCGAAGTCGCCGGATCGATTCCCGCCTGTTCGAGACCGGCCGTGAACCCGCGGTACCGCTCCTTGCGGTTGACGCTCGCCAACGCGCCGGACACGAACGCCAGCCGGCGATGCCCCAGATCCGTGAGGTGCTGCGTGGCGAGCTGACTGCCGATCGCGTTGTCGACGCTGATGCTGACGAGAGATGCGGGGTCGCCGGCTTGCGACGTACGGTCGAAGGCGACCAGTTGCAGCCCGCGCTCGACCAGCGGCATCACATGCTCGAGCGACGGCAGCGACGAGCACAGTACGACGCCGTGGACGCCGTCGGCCCACAACTCGTCGACGTAATCGCGCTCGCGCCGGGGATCGCGCTCGGAATTGCAGAGCAGCACGTGGTATCCCTCGGCCAGCGCCGCGGATTCCAGGTGCCGCGCGAGCGCGCCCCAGAACGGGTTGCCCACCGAGGGGACGACGAGCCCGATCGTGGTGTTCCGGCCGGTGCGCAGTTGCCGGGCGGCCCGGTTCGGCCGGTAGCCGAGCTTGTCGATGGCGCGCTCGATCCGCTGCCGGGTCTCCGGCAGCATCCGGTGGTTGCGCCCGTTGAGCAGGTTCGACACCGTGCTCGGCGAGACACCCGCCTCGGTCGCGACCTGCTGGATCGTCACCTCGCCAGTTCTCAATTCACCGCCCACCCGCGCATTCTGTCACCTCGTCGGTGCTGCCGTGCCGCAGTGCAACGATGCATCACCTGCGGTCCAAAGTCCAGCTTCAAGTTCGTGAGGGCCAACCTCTTGACGGGCGATGAAATCCGTTCCTAGCATGCGGTGCATCGTTGCACCAGCCTCGCACAACTGCGCCGCTCCGGCTGGTAGATCGTTGCACCACAACTCTTCCTTCCCTTCTCTCTCCCCTCCGCAGCACCACGAAAGGCGCGCCATGGAGTACACCCGCAGATCAGTCCTGACGGCCCTCGGGCTCGGCGCGGTCGCCGCCGCCACCGGGTGCTCCGCGTCGTCCGGCAACAGCCAGGCGACCGCCGACGGACCCGTCGAAGGCGAGATCAGCCTGCTCACCCCGCTGTACGAGGGCAGCACCGGCAAGGACCTGCTGGAGGGCAAGCTGCTGCCGGCGTTCAAGCAGAAGAACCCGAACGTCACGGTCAAGGTCGACTACACGACGTATGCAGCCCTGAACGAGAAGATCACCACCAGCCTGGCCGGCGGCCTGATGCCGGACGTGGTGATGCTCGGCGTCGGCTGGATCCCGCCGTTCGCGCACAAGAAAGTGCTCGCGCCGCTGCCCGACGACCTGGCCAAGCGGTACGAGTACGAGGACCGCGTCCTCGAGCCGTCCCGGTACGACGGCAAGTTGTACGCATTGCCGATGGTCCTCGACACCCGCATCGTCACCTACCGCAAGGACCTGTTCGCCGAGGCCGGGATCAAGGCACCGCCGAAGGACTGGGCCGAACTGCGGGAGATGTCCAAGGAACTGGCCCGCAGCGATGGCTCCGGCAAGCTCAGCCGGGTCGGCTTCGACCCGTTCTCGATCGATCTCCGGCAGTGCTGGGAGACGTTCCTGTTCGCGAACGACGGCAACCTGTTCGACGAGAGCGGGCACGAGGTCAAGTTCAACGACGACCGTGGCGTCGAGGCGTTGCAGTTGTTCCTCGACGTCATCAAGGACAAGTCGGCCGACTACTCGTTCAAGTCGGCCGCCGGTCAGCCGACCACGCTGCAACAAGGTCGCGCCGCGATGATGATGTCGAACAACTCCCTCTGGGTGCAGCTCAAGAAGCAGAACCCGGAGCTGCTCAAGGAGGACAAGGTCGGGGCGTTCATCCTGGCCAACAAGGTGCCCGCGATGCTGCAGGGCGGCACCATGGTGGCCCGGTCGGCCTCCTCCAAGCACGCCGCCGCGGCCCAGGCGCTGGTGGAGTTCATGGGTACGCCGGAATCCATCCTGCCGACCGCGGAACAACGCGGTTCCGTGCCCGGTGTCCAGGACCTGCGGACCTCGGACTACGTCAAGGAGAACGGTTTCGTGAAGCTTGCCCTGGACAACATGAGCAAGGCCCGGTCCGAGGGCGGTACGGCGGCCTGGATGGAGATCCGGGAGAAGATCAAGACCACCCTCGAGACCGCTGTGGTCGGCAAGCGGACCGCCAAGGAAGCGATCGACGAGCTCGCGAACCTGAGCAAGGAAGCGATTTCGCGACTGTGAGCGGAACGATGGTGCCGACGCGGGACCGGGTGCGCGCGGCCGCATCCGGGCCCTCCGCTGCTCCGCCCCGGCGCCGGGGGCTGCAGCGTGCCCGCCGCCGGGCCGGTCTGCTGATGGTCGCGCCGGCCGTGCTGCACGCGCTGATCTGGATCGGCATCCCGCTGGTCGCCGCGGTTGTGCTGAGTTTCACGTCGTACGACGTGCTCACGCCGCCGCGTTTCATCGGCCTGGAAAATTTCCGCGACCTACTTTCCGACAACGTTTTCCGTCGCGCCGTACTGAACACGAGTGTCTACACGTTCTTCACGGTGCCGGTGGCGATGGGCATCGCGCTGCTGATCGCGCTGATGCTGAACACCCGGCTGGCCGGACGGGCGATCTTCCGGACCGCGATCTTCATTCCGCAGGTGACCGCGACGATCGCGGTGGCACTGGTGTGGCTGTGGATCTACGACCCACGCAGCGGTCTGGCCAACGCTGTCCTTTCGTTCCTCGGTCTGGACGGCCCGGCGTGGCTGTCGTCGACGGACTGGGCGATGCCGGCGGTGATCGTGGTCGGGATCTGGCAGGGGATCGGCCTGAAGATGCTGATCTACCTGGCCGCGCTGCAAAGTCTGCCGACCGATCTCTACGAGGCGGCGTCGGTGGACGGCGCGTCGAAGTTCCGGCAGTTCTTCAGCCTGACCCTGCCGTTGCTCCGGCCGGCGACGTTCTTCGTCTTCGTCACGTCGGTGATCGGCGCGTTCCAGTCGTTCGACCAGGTGTACATCCTGACCGACGGCGGGCCGGCCAACAGCACGACGATGATGACCTACGAAATCTACAAATCCGCTTTCCGGGAGTTCCGGATGGGATACGCATGCGCGCAGAGCCTGGTGTTGTTCGCACTGCTGCTGTTCCTGACGTTGCTGAACCGGCGGATCACCGGAGGTGACCGTGCCACCCGTTGAGACCTCCCGCCGGGCCCGGACCGGCCGGATCGCGCTCTACCTGACCCTGACTGCGATCTCTGTGGTGATGATCGTGCCGTTCGTCTGGATGCTGCTCACCTCGGTGAAGAGCCCCGGCGACATCGCCGCGGTCCCGCCGCGGTTGTTCCCGACGAAGTGGGCCTTCGGCAACTATGCGGACGCGTTGCACGCCGCGCCGTTCGCGACGTACGCGCGGAACAGCTTCGTGATCGCCGCGAGTCACACCGTGCTGAACGTGCTGATCGCCTCGATGGCCGGGTACGCGCTGGCGCGGCTGCGGTTCCGGGGCAGTTCGCTGATCTTCCTCGCGTTCGTCGGTGCGCTGATGATCCCGACGTACACGAAGATCCTGCCGGAGTTCCTGATCGTGCGGTTCATGCCGCTGTTCGGCGGGAACGACATCACCGGGCAGGGCGGCACCGGGTGGCTGGACACCTGGTGGGCGCTGATCATCCCGGGCGCGGTCAGCCCGTTCTCGGTGTTCCTGTTCCGGCAGTTCTACCTGGACCTGCCGGTGGAACTGGAGGAGGCGGCCCGGCTGGACGGCCTCGGTGAGCTGGGCATCTACGCGCGGATCATGACGCCACTGGTGAAGCCCGCGTTCATCACGGTCGCGCTGCTCACCTTCGAGGGATCCTGGAACAACTTCCTCTGGCCGCTGCTGGTGACCAAGAGCGACAGCCTGCGGGTGATCCAGGTCGGACTTTCCGTTTTCCGCACCGAGAACGACACCCAGTGGGCGTTCCTGATGGCCGGGACCACGCTGGCCACCGTGCCGATGGTGGTGCTGTTCCTGATCGGGCAGCGCTACTTCGTCCAAGGTTTCGCGACCGCGGGCATCAAATGACACTCAGCTGATACTGACTGAAAGGACTGTTTCTATGACCGGGGAACTGCAGGGGACGCGCGCGCTGGTGACCGGAGCCGGGCACGGCATCGGCCGCGGGATCGCGCTCGGCCTGGCGGCGGCCGGCGCGGACGTGGTCGTGCACTACGGAAAGTCCGCCGATGCGGCCGCGCAGACCGTTTCCGACATCGAGGAACTCGGCCGGAAGGCGATCGCGGTCGGCGCCGACGTGACGAGTACGGCGGACGTCGACCGGCTGCTCGACGAAACGGCCGGTTTCCTCGGCGGTCTCGACGTCCTGGTCTGCAACGCCGGTCACCTGATCGGGCGGGTCAAGGTCGAGGACATGACCGACGAGCACTTCCAGCAGGTCGTGGACGTGAATCTGGGCGCGACGTTCCGGACCACCCGGGCCGCGATTCCGCACCTCGCGCAGTCGGCGAACCCGCGGATCATCACGATGGCCTCGCTCGCCGCGCACAACGGCGGCGGTCCCGGGTCGGTGATCTACGCGGCGGCGAAGGCCGGGATCCGCGGATTCACCAAGGGCCTGGCGAAGGAGCTCGGGCCGCAGGGGATCACGGTCAACTCGGTCGCACCGGGGTACATCGCCGAGACGGCGTTCCATCAAACGTTTTCCACCGAGGCGGCGCAGGCGAACATGGTCGCGGGCACGCCGATCGGCCGCGCCGGGCAGGTCGAGGACGTGGCGAACGCGGTCCGGTTCCTGGCGCTGCCGGCGTCCGGGTACCTGACCGGCATCACCATCGACATCGACGGTGGCACGTGGCCGCGCTGAACGGAAATCCGCCGACGGAACGCGGTGGCTGGTGGCACGAGTACGTGTGCCCGGCCCACGGCGTCGAGCTGGCGCACGTCGGATTCGATTCCGGAAACTTTCCGGCCGGCGGCGTGCCGTGTTCCTACGGTTGCCGCGTCGACACGCCCGCGGTGCGTGGCGCGTGGACGGTGCTGGCACATCACTTCTGGGCGCGGCGGATCCGCTTGCTCTCGTACGACGGCGGTGGCGCTGACCTGCTCTCGTCGTACGCGCGGTTGTATTCGGACCTCACGAAGGCGGGGGAGCACGAGCAGGCGCAGGGGTGGATGCAGCGCGGGCGGCTCTTTCACCAGGCGCTCACCGATGCAGTGTGGGGTGTTCCGATCGCGCACTCGATCCTGAACCTGGCTGGGCGGGCCGACCTCCGTGAGACGTTGCCGATGCTCGATGACATGGTTGCCGGGGCACAGCGGGCGCGTGAGGCGATGGTTGCCCAGGACAAATTCTCGTCCAACTACACGGCGTGGTTCAACGCGCTCGGTACGACGGCGAGTCAGGCGGCTGCGGCCGTTCGCGGTGAGGTGTGGTCCGGGGAGAAGGAGTGGCTGACCGGCGAGCACGGGCAGTTCGCACACCTGGACGTGACGACCGGCGAGGACGGCTGGGAGTGGGAGGCCAGCACGTATTACCACGGCTTCGTACTGCGCGCTTATCTGCTGAGCCTGCGTGGCGTCGACCCGTCGCTGGTGCCCGACCGCCTCGAGAAGATGATCACGGCCCTCGCCTCGATCGCCACCGATGGCGGCATTCTCCCGGCTCTCCACGACGGCCCATATCTCCGGGTGCCGCTCGCGCTGGAGTGGCTGGAGATCGTGGCGCTGGCCCGTCAGTTCACAACGGCTCACGGTCTGGATGCCGTCGCTGGTCTGGCTCTGGCAGAGGTCGGCTCGGCGTACGACGGCCTGGAGGACAAGCTCACCGGATGGTTCGGCGGCCCGCCCCGCGCCCCGGAGCCAACCTCGTTCCAGGGCACACATCTGAGCTCGTCCTATGCGGTGATTCGCGTGCCCGGGATTCACGCGATCCTCGACCACGGGCCGCACGGTGGCTCCCATGGGCACCACGACAAGCTCGCGCTCTTCCTGTACGGCGCCACGACCCCGTGGCAACCCGATCCCGGTCAGGTCCCGTACGGGCATGCCCAATGGCGCGCCCATTACAAGTCCGTCACCGCGCATCCGACGATCCGCATCGACAACCTCGAACCCGCCGAGGCAACGGGCGAGTTGACGCACGACGAGGACTCGGTGAGGGCCACGATCGACGGTTGGTACGACGGTGTACGTGCGGTGCGGAAGTTGATTGCCGGCAACAACTACTTGGTGGATGTCGTCCGGGTGACAGCGGATCGCGAGCGCGAGATCGTCCTGCAGTTCCGGCCCGATGTCGAGCTGGCCGTGGAGGTTGGACCGGACGCGATCCGGACAACGTGGGTCGGCGACGAGACGCTGTACGGATACCACGTCGGCGGTGTGCCCGTTGACGCCGGACAGGGTGACGCTGCGCCGGGCGACGTCGTACTGGGTGGTGCTGTGCCGGTGGTTCGGCCGGGTCCTGGGCCGGCTGATGATCCGCAGCGGGTGCGGACGTGGGTCGACTGGACGGTGGTCGGTGCGGACGCGACGTACTGCTCTGTCTACTCGACCGCGCCTGTGGACGTGCGGCTGGTCGGGGACGCGATCACCGTCGACGGGCATGAGCACTCGATCGGAGGGCTGTGATGTTCGACAAGCGGATCGCGGAGGTGCGGGCCGGGCTCGACGGGCGGTATGCCGCGCAGTGGCGGCGGTTGCGGGAGCAGTGCGACTGGTACCGCACGCAGACCCCGCCGACCGAGCACCCGTCCGCGAGCATCACCTACTTCGGCCCGGCCGCCGCGAACCTCGCGCTTGCCTACCGCCTGACCGGCAACGAGGGCTACCGGTCCGAGGCAGCCCGCTGGATCTCGGCCGCAATCGGTTTCCCCCATTGGGGCAAGGCGCACCTGCCGGACCACGATCTCGACGCGGGGTGGTTGCTCCATGGCTTGTCCGTCGCCTCCACCTGGCTCGGCGACGACTTCGAGTTGGCCGACGAGTTGCGCGCCAAGCTCGAGTTGCAGGGTTCGCGGTTGTACGAGTTCGCCGTCGAGTCCGAGGGCTCGTGGTGGAGTTCGTCCTACTGGCAGAACCACAACTGGATCTGCTACACCGGGCTCGCTGCGGCCGGGTACGCGCTGGGTCGCACCGAGTGGACCGAACGTGCCCGGCGGAACTTCGAGACAGTCATCGAGTTGCTGCCGGCCGACGGGTCGGACATGGAGGGCGTCGTCTACTGGCGGTACGGCGTTCCGTGGCTGGCGACGTACCTCGATCTGCTGCAGGACCAGGAAGGGCTCGACTGGTGGGAGCGCTGCCGGTTCCTGGCGAACACGTTTTCCTACCGGTTGCAGCAGTGCGCGCCGGGGTTCGAGGAAAACATCGATCACGGCGACTGTCACGACCGGCGGAGCGGACACAGTGTTGCGCTGTACCGGAAACTCGCGTCCGCATACCGCATCGGTGAGGCGCAGTGGCTGGCGGATCTCGTGTCCGAACGCTTCTTCTGGCGGGAGGCGTACGCGAGCGGCGTGAAGCCGGGCGTGATGCCGGAGGCGTACCTCGAACTGCTCTGGTACGACGATTCGCTACCGCCTGTCGATCCTGCGAAGACCGCGCCACTTTCCGCGTACTTTCCGGACCTCGGCCTCGTCACGGCGCGGACCGGATGGGACGACGAGGCAACGATGGTGTCGTTCAAGGCGGCGCCGGGCGGCGGGCACCAGGCCTGGGAGACGTCGCACCGGCTGGACCGCGAGCGTGAATGGGACACGTTGAGCGCCGGGCACCATCATCCCGACTCCGGATCGTTCGTGCTGACGTCGCGGGGCGCGTTCCTGGCCGTGGACGAGGGATACAGCAACCGCAAGCGGGCGGGGGACCACAACCTGATCCTGGTCGACGGCTTCGGGTACGCCGACGAGGACCGGTATCACGTCTACAAGGGGATTCCGTACGAGCGTCAGGCGCGAATGGTCGACGTACACGCGGTCGACGGGATGGCGCATGCCACCGCGCAGATCGCGGCGATGTACCCGCCCGAACTGGGCATCACGCGGCTCGATCGGACGCTGGTCTTCACCCCGGCGGGACGGCTCGTACTGCTGGATCGCTGCGCGGCCGACTCCCCGCGTGACTGGACTCTCCTGCTGCACGCCGACTGGCCGATCGAGTACGCCGACGAGATCGCGCTGCGGTCCGGGTCCGCGCAGGCGTGGGTCCGATTCCACACGCCGCTGACGGTCGAGTCTGCGGTGACGGAGGTCGAGGCCAACCCGACGTCCAGCACTCCCAGCCTCCGCCTGACCCGCACGATGCACACACTCCGCGCTACCGCCCATCAGTCGACGACCGCCACCCTCCTCACCACGATCGAGCCAACGTCCGCCCTCCACCCGACTCGGCCGACGGCTCGCCGACTCGACCTCACCCACGGCTTCGGCATCGCCTTCGACGACGAGACCGTCCTGCTCGCCGACGACGAAGGAGTACTGGACGCCCAGGCCATCACAATTGCCGGCAATGCGGCCGTCGGAGCGGGCGATCACCCACAGCAAGCCGATCGTGATGGCGTGGCGGTCCGCGCCATCATCCGCACCCCAGCAAGGACGGTCACCCTATGACCCGCCCCACCACCCAGCCCCCACCCCGCGCCACAGCCCGGCGAGCCGCCGCGGACGCGGATCGGCGAGAAGGCGCGGATGTGGGGTGGCGGGACGTCGCGAGTGTGGGACGGCGAGGCGGGGGTGGGGTGGGTCGGCGGGGGTTGGAGTGGTTGGGGTGGGTTGCTCATCCGGCGGCGGCGGGGGTGGCGTTCACGGTCTTGTGTTTGGGGATCGTGACGTGGTTGCCGGCGTTGGCTGCGGTTGGGTTCGCGCTCAATCGGTGGCGGACCGACGGTGACACACGGTGTTTCACCGGGGTGTTCGCCGGCTGGCGCAAGTACTGGCGCCCGCTCCTGCCGCACTCCGTCCTGATGACGATCGCCGCAGTGATTGCCGCGAGCAACTTGTCGTTCCTGTTCGGCCGGTCCGGGCCCCTCGTCCTGACGCTGTTCATGATCCACGTCGGTCTGATCGCCGCCGCGGTCACCTACCACCTCGCGCTCGCCGTCGCCGCGGGCCGCAACCCGTCCGGATCATCCGCCGACTGGCGCCGTACGGCGTTCCGGCTCGCCTTCACCTCCGTACCGCGCGGCACCGCACTGCTCGGCGCCGCAGTCGCCGCGCCTGTCTTCTCGCTCGTCGTACCAGCAGGTCCCTTGCTCCTCGGCACCACAGTTCCGGTTCTGGTCGGCCTGCTCGTCGCTGACCACTCCTAGCCAGACAGCACTCATAGGCAGCAAACCGCCCAACCAGGAGGACCACCATGTCCCGAGCTGTCCCGATCCTGCTTCTCGGCGCCGCGCTGGCGCTGCCTGCGGTCCCGGCGCACGCCGCGACCGACTACTACGTCGCCACCACCGGCAGCGACGCGAACTCCGGTACGTCGACCGGTACGCCGTTCGCGACCATCCAGAAAGCGCTGGATACCGCGCCCCGCGGAGCGACCGTACATCTTGCCTCCGGCACCTATCTCCAGGACGCGGTGACGATCAGATCCGGTGTCACGATCACCGGCCCGTCGACCGCAGTCGTGAAGGGCGCCGGAAACTCGCGCATTTTCCAGATCCAGCACGACAGCGTCACATTGGACGGGTTCACGATCGACGGGCTGTTCGGGTCCTCGTCCAGCAAGGACGGGTACCGGGACAAGCTCGTGTACGTGATGAGCACGTCGCCTGGTGACGGCGTGGGCACGCTGACGATCCGGAACATGCGGTTGAAGAACGCGGGCGGCGAGTGCCTGCGGCTGCGGTACCTGATCACGAACGCCGACGTCCACGACAACACCGTCGGTCCGTGCGGCGTGTACGACTTCAAGTTCAACGACGGCGGGAAGAACGGCGAGGGGATCTACCTCGGGACCGCGCCGGAGCAGCAGGGTCAGAACGGCGCACCGGACGCCCAGGCGGACCGTAGCCGGAACAACCACATCCACGACAACACGATCGCGACGTACGGCAACGAGTGTGTCGACGTGAAGGAGAACTCCACCGCGAACGTGATCGAGCACAACGACTGCAGTCAGCAGAAGGACTCGAGCTCCGGCGGACTGGACGCCCGCGGCAACGGAAACACGTTCCGCTACAACACGATCCACGACAACACCGGCGCCGGCGTTCGCCTCGGCGGCGACACGGAAACCGATGGCGTCGACAACAACGTCTACGGAAACACGATCATGAACAACGCGTCGGGCGGCGTGAAGTTCATGCGGACGCCGCAGGGTCAGGTCTGCGGAAACACCATGTCAGGAAACACCGGTGGAGATTCCGTCGGCACCTACGCCGCCGATTTCACCCCCGCGTCGGCCTGCTGATGAGTAGGCCTTCCGACCGAACGGGCGACTCATCAAACGCGCGTCCGTCCGTGCGCACTGTTGCGCGCCGCCCAGGCGCAGGCAGCACAGGCAGCACAGGCAGCACAGGCAGCGCAGGCAGTGCAGATGGCGGTGTGTCGCGTCGTAGAGTCCTCGGCGGTGCGGCTGTCGGGATCCTCGGCACTGCGGTGGGCGCAACGTCGTCCGCTGCAGCCATCGCCGACACCCCAGCGCCCACGAACTCGCGCACACGCCGGTGGGCTGCGAGTTGGGCGACGGCGCAGACCGCTCCCACCGCCGCGGACGCTGACGCAACGAGTGGCTTCACCGATACCACCCTCCGATACAAGCTCCGGCTCTCCGCCGGCACCACCTCTCAGGCCGGCGACGGTGTTCCGGCGGTTGATGGTGCGGCCGTGGCCGGTCCTGCGATTCGATTGCGGTTTGCGAATCCGTTTGGTTCTGCCCCGGTCGTGGTGGGGCCGGTGACGGCTAATGCCGAGCCGGTGTTCTTCGGCGGCGAGAAGGACGTAGTGCTGGCCGCAGGGGCGACCGTGGCGAGCGATCCGGTCGCGTTGGACCTGCCGGATGGCGCGGATCTGGTGGTGAGCATGTACGTGCCCGGTCCGACCGGTCCGCTGAGCTTCCACCGGAACGTGCATGCGACCGGCTACATCGGAGATCGCGCCACGAACTCGGTGTTCCTGCTCACTGGCGTCGACGTCCCGGCGACCGGACGTCAGATGGTCGCGGTCCTCGGCGACTCGATCACCGAGGGCGTCGGCACACCGGACAACGCCAACCTCCGCTGGCCCGACCAGTACGCCGCGCGGTTCCGCCGGCGCCCCGCGATCGCCAACCTCGGGATCAGCGGAAACCGTGTTCTGCTCGACGACGCCCGCTTCGGACCCAGCGGTCAGTCCAGGTTCGACCGCGACGTACTCGGCCTGCCGAACGTCGCGACGCTGGTGATGTTCCTGGGCATCAACGACATCCAGCAACCGCCCAGCCAGACCGACCCGGCCCGGATCCTCCAGGCCTACGAACAGTTGGTACGCCGCGCGCACGACCACGACCTCGAGGTGATCGGCGCGACGATCGGCCCCTTCAAAGGCTGGATCCGCTACACCGAAGCACTGGACCAGGTCCGCAATGACGTCAACGGCGTACTCCGGCAAGGACGCCTCTTCGACCGACTCCTCGACGTCGACGCCGCCCTCCGCGACCCGGCCGATCCCGCCCGACTCCGCCCCGACTTCAACAGCGGCGACGGTCTGCACCCCAACTCCGCCGGCGCAAAGGCGATCGCCCTAGCTCTTTGAGAGGATCCACATGCCTGACCTCACTCTCCGCCGCCGGAGTGTCCTCGGCGGAATGATCGGCGGGGCCGCGCTCCTCGCTCTCCCCACACCGACCTGGGCCGACGCGTCCACCGACGAGCTCCGCCTCCGCTGGCAGACGCTGCTCACCGGCGGCCCGACGGTCGACCCCGCCGACCCGGATCTCGCCGTCGCGATCGCCCGAGTCGACCGCCTCGCCCAGTCCGCCCTCGCCACCCTCGACCGCTCGGCGAACCGCACCACTCTCTGGCCGGACCTCGCGAGTACAACGCTTTCCAACCACGTCGCCTCGAACTTCCGCCGGATCAAGCAGATCGCGGTCGCCTGGGCCACGAACGGATCGGCCTACCAAGGGAACGCGTCGGTTGCCGACGACATCCGAAGCGCTCTCGAATGGATGCACGCGAACCGCTACAGCCCCACGCTCCCGCGGTACGACAACGACTACGACTGGGAGATCGGCGGCGCCTCCGCCTTCGCCGACACACTGGTCCTGCTGTACGACGTGATTCCGGCGGACGTGCGTACGACGTACACGCAGGCCATCAACTACTACACGCCCGACCCGAACCTGTGGCGCGCCGACCGCCAGATCGCCACCGGCGCGAACCGGGTCTGGATCGCCACCGTGGTCGCGATCCGCGCTGTCCTCGACGGCGACACCGCGGCGCTCGTCCGGGTCCGCGACGCGATCAGCGACGTCGAGGGCAGCGGCGCGAACAGCGTGCTCGCCTTCAACGATGCGCCCGGCCGGATCGACGGAACCGGCGAGGGGTTTTCCAGCGACGGATCGTTCCTGCAGCACTACAAGCATCCGTACAACGGCGGCTACGGCAAGGAACTGCTCGGAACGCTTTCCTCTCTGCTCTACCTGCTCGGCGGGACCGAGTGGACCGTCACCGATCCGGAGCTCGAGAACATCTACGGCTGGATCAACGACGCCTTCGATCCGCTGATGGTGCGCGGTGACCTGATGGGTTCGGTCTGCGGCCGTGAGATCGCCCGTCCCAGCAAGCAGAACCACGCGCCGACCCAGACGATCATCGAGGGCACGCTGCGCCTGATCCCGGCCGCGCCAACGGAACGGGCCGCGCAACTGACCGCGCTGGTCAAGCAGTGGATCACCGAAGATACTTTCCGGGATTTCCTGACGGTGACCGATCCGGCCTCGCTGGTGGCGGCCCGGAACGTCCTCGCGTCGTCGGTGCCGGCCCGCGGTCCGCTCGTCGTGCACAAGCAGTACCCGCGGATGGACAAGGTCGCGCACCACCGTCCGTCGTTCACGATCGGACTGAGCGCGTACTCCTCGCGGATCTACAACTACGAGTCGATCCAGACCGAGAACCTGCACGGCTGGCACCTGTCCGACGGCATGGTGCTGCTGTACGACGACGACCTCGGTCACTACTCGGGCGACTACTGGCCGACAGTCGATCCGTATAGGTTGCCGGGGACAACGATTGACGCCCGACGGCTGGCTGACTCCTACGGTTTCCGCAGTACCAGCGAGGCCGACTGGGTCGGGGGTGCATCGATTCCGCGGCGGACGATCGGTGCCTACGGCATGGATCTGCGTGGGTACGGAACGAACCTTCGGGCGTTGAAGAGCTGGTTCCTGATCGACGACGTGATGGTGTGCCTCGGGTCGGACATCACCGGCGACGGCACCGTCGAGACGATCGTCGAGAACCGCAAACTGCGCACCGGCTCCGAGACCTTCACTGCCGCGCTGGGCTGGTGTCATCTCGAGGGAACCGGCGGCTACGTGTTCCCCGATCGCACTCCGGTCCAGACGCTGCGTGAGAACCGGACCGCGACCTGGCGGGAGATCAACCTCAAGTACGGCACCGACACTCCGGTGACCCGGCCCTACCAAACCGTGTGGTTCGCGCACGGTACGGCGCCCGTCGGAGAGCGCTACTTCTACGTGCAGTTGCCGACCGCAACACTTGCGGAGACGAAGTCGTTCGCCGGCAAGCTCCCGGTCCAGAAACTGCGGGCAGACAGTACGGCGCACGCGGTCCGGCTGCGCGACGTCCTGGCAGCCAACTTCTGGACGGCCGGCACCGTCGCCGAACTCGCCGCCGACGGTCCGGCCTCGATCGTGGTCGCCGGCGGAACGGTCGCGATCTCGGATCCGACGCAGACCCGTACCTCGGTCACCGTCGACCTGGACAAGCCCGACCTGCTGCTGACGAAGGCCGATGCCGGCGTGACGGTCAGCCGCCGTGGCCGCGGCTGGCGCATCGTCGTCGACACGACCGACCGCCACGGCAACGCCGCCACGGTCTGCTTCCGCTGAGAACGCAGTTACTGAAAGTCGCTCCCACTGAAAGGATGGCGAATGCTGGTCGACATGCCCCTGGACCGGTTGCGTGAGTATCGGCCGGAGCCGGAGGAGCCCGCGGACTTCGACGCGTTCTGGAAGCAGACGCTCGACGACGCGGCCGGCCGACTGATCGATGCCCGGTTCATGCCGTACGACGCACGTCTGGCGACCGTCGAGGTCCAGGACGTCACGTTCAGCGGGTGGGGTGGTCAACCGGTGAAGGCGTGGCTGCTCCTGCCCCGCCATCGCACCGGGCCGCTGCCCGCGGTCGTGCAGTACATCGGCTACAACGGTGGCCGCGGAATCCCGTACGAGTGGCTGACCTGGAGCGCGGCCGGGTACGCGCACCTGATCATGGACAACCGCGGCCAGGGCGGTGGCGGAAAAACCGTTTCGGAAACTCCGGACATCGCGCCGGAAGGACACGGATCGTCGGCACCGGGTTTCCTGACCCGCGGAATCGAGGATCCGGCCAAGCACTACTACCGCCGGCTGATCACTGACGCGGTCCGTGCGGTCGACGCCGCGAAGAGCAGCCCGGATGTCGACAGCGATCGGGTCGCCGTGGTCGGTGGCAGCCAGGGCGGAGGCCTGGCGATCGCGGTCGCCGGTCTGCGCGCCGACCTGTCCGCCGCCATCGCCGACGTACCGTTCCTGTCGCACTACCGGCGGGCGTCGCAGATCACCGACAACGGTCCGTACGCCGAGATCGCGCGCTGGCTCAAAGGGCACCGGTTCGAGACCGAGACCGCGATCGGCACGCTGTCCTACTTCGACGCGGTGAACTTCGCCGCCCGGGCGACCTGCCCGGCGTGGTTCTCGGTCGCGCTGATGGACAACATCTGCCCGCCGTCGACGGTGTTCGCGGCCTACCACCGGTACGCCGGTCCCGCGGAAATCGAGGTGTTCACCTACAACGGGCACGAAGGTGGCGCGGAATACGACCTGCCGCGCAAGCTCAGTGCGCTCGCCTCCGCCTTCGGCCACGATGCCTGAGGCGGAGCGCGCCCCAGAGGATCAACGCCGGTAGCCACAGCAGCACCAGCCAGGGAAGCCGCCACCAGCCGGACCCGCCGTCCAACTCCGCCTGGTCGCGACTTCCCTGGCCACCGCCACCCTCTTCGGTGGAGGCCAGCGGCCGGGCCGAGGTCGACCAGGCCAGGAACGCACCGCCGATCGGCACCGCGCCGAACAGGTACCGCTTCGTCTTCAGCCCGCTGAACGGCAGGCCGACCAGTTCGCCCTCGCGCGCCAGCCGGTCCGCGAGCGAATCGTGGTGCACCCGCGCCGCGCCTATCGCGACGACGGTCGCGGACAAACTCCTCCCGAACACCAACGGCCCGGAATCGACATCGCCCTGCCCGGTCGTGCCCTTCGGATACTCGCGAACGCCGAGCCCGGTGACGAACTTGTCCTTGAAGATCTCGTACTGCGTTCGCGCGAACACCGGATCGACGTCGATCAGAAACCGCTGGATCATCGCCTGCGACGAACCGCGCGCCCCGGAAACCTGCGGAACGGCCTGGTGCGGCAACAGCCCGGTCGCCGGATCCAGTTTCGTCTTCGCCGTCGTCACCCAGTTCTGCGCGATCTGCCCGAAGCGCGGTGCGACCAAGGCGTCGTACAGGCGGAGCGAGGCGATCGCGACGACCGAGTCGACCGGCCAGGCCTGCCCCGGGTACGCCGCCAGAAACGGGGTTTCCGCGGTTCGGAAAGCGGTGGCGATCTCCACCGATTCGCTGGTGAACGTGTCGCGGTCGGCGGCATCCGAGTGCCCCAGCGCGATCAGCCCGCCGCGCAGCCAGTTCGTCCAGCCCGCGTAGAAGACGCCGTACCGCGGTTGCAGCGACTCGTCGAACGGCGCGATCCCGTCCGTAGAGGCGATCCGGTCGAGCGCCCACCGCACCTCCGCCGTCGCGTCCGCGGATCGCTCGGGCTCGTCGATGCCGACCTGGACCCAGGTCAGTCCGTACAGCACGTTCAGAAAGAAATAGCCCTCCGGAAACTGTTTCTGCGCGGCCACATCCGCGCCGCCTTCGAGCTCGGCACGCAGGAACGCCAGCTGCTTCACCACGCCACGGGCGGGATCGGTCCACGGAAGGACCAGGCGCGCGGTCCCCACCCCAGCCATCACAGTGGCCATGACCGCTACGCCGATCACCAGCTTGCGCAGCACTGCATCAATCTAGAGGGTTTTCGGCAACCAACGGCGGTCGTACGGGTGACCATCCGAAGACTGGACGGCCGCCGCGCGACCCGCTCAGGTGCCGAGTGTCGACTCGCGGGTGATCAGGCGGGTGGGGAGGATCAATTGGCCGCGGCGGGGCGAACCGGCGATGACGTCGAGGAGTAGGTTGGCCGTCCGGCGGCCGAGTTCCTCGAGCTCCATGTCGACGGTCGTGAGCGGTGGGCGGCTCGCCAGCGCCATCACGGACCAGTTGTCGTACCCGGTGACCGCGATGTCGTCGGGGACCGAGCGACCGAGCTCGCGCAGGCGATCGCAGACGCCCCGGGCGATCTGGTCACTGCCGCAGGTGATCGCGTCCACGGTCGGCTGCGCCCGGAGCAGTACGTCCACCGCGTGCCGGCCCCAGCGCTCGCTCCACTCGCCGTACAGCGGCTGGCCGACGAACGCCTCCCGCGCGGCACCCATGGTCGCCGCGGCCCGGATCTGTGCGCTCAGGTGTGACTCCGGCCCGGTGACGTGCGCGATCTGTCCGCGGCCGAGGGACAGCAAATGCCGCGCGGCCGACGCGGCGCCGCCGTGGTCGTCGACGATCACCGACGTGTCGTCCGGATCGGTCGACGGACTGAAGGCGTAGACGACCGGGATCGGCACGTCGATCGGCTCCCGCGCCTCGGTCCGCCGGCCGGTCACGATGATGCCGTCCACCCGGCGCGACACCAGGGACTTCAGGTAGTGCTGTTCGCGGAGCGGGTCGTCGCGGGTGTCGCAGAGGACCAGTGCCATCTCGCCCGCGCTGAGCGCGTCCTCGGCGCCGAGCATGATCGGGATGCTGAACCGGCCGGAGCTGTCGGTGGTGATCAGACCGACCGTGAAACTGCGCCCGGACGCGAGCGCGCGGCCGCGGCTGTCCGGGGTGAATCCGAGCTGTTCGGCAGCCTGCCGGACGCGCTCGCGGGTCGCCGCGCGGAGCTGTCCGGTGTCGTTCAGCGCCTTCGACGCCGTGCTCGCCGACACGCCGGCCAGCGCGGCCACATCCTTGATCCCGGGCGTGCGGATGCCCCGTGACGCCATGCGGCAACTCCTTTCCTGAGGTTTCCGGCACAGTACCCCACGAATCGCCACCGGCTCGGAGTTTATCCACAGGCAGGGGTTGACCTGGCGCCGCAGGCTCTCTACCTTCGTCCAGGAAAACGTGTTCCGGATTTTCCTAACTCAGGAGTCACGGCAGATGAGCGCTTCCCCGGAAACTGTCACTACTTCCCGCAGCCCGGCGGCCACCACGAAGGGCCGCCGGCACCCCCTCGGACTCGGCCAGGTCACGATCACCGGCGGCTTCTGGGCGCCGAGGCAGGCCCGCAACGGCGCGGACGCCATCCCGAGCGGCCAGGACCAGCTCGAGAAGGCCGGAAACCTGCAGAACCTCCGCCTCGCGGCCGGTATCGGCGAGGGCGAGGCGATCGGCCCGGTGTTCGCCGACTCCGACGTCTACAAATGGCTCGAGGCCGCGGCCTGGGAGTACGGGCGCAACCCCGACGACGACCTGCTGCAGCGCATCCGCGACCTGACCGCGGTCGTCGCGGCCGCCCAACGCGAGGACGGGTACCTCGACTCGGTCGTCCAGCTCCGCTA
Organism: Kribbella sp. VKM Ac-2571; assembly: GCF_004362255.1. NCBI lineage: Bacteria > Bacillati > Actinomycetota > Actinomycetes > Propionibacteriales > Kribbellaceae > Kribbella > Kribbella sp. VKM Ac-2571. The sequence goes on along the minus strand of NZ_SNWS01000020.1, from coordinate 146,085 downwards.
CGGCGACGAGGGCCGCTACCAGCAACTCGTCTGGAGCCACGAGCACTACTGCGCCGGGCACCTGATCCAGGCCGCGGTCGCCCAGGTCCGCTGCACCGGCGACCGGGCGCTGCTCGACGTCGCGACCAAGCTGGCCGACCACCTGGTCGCGACGTTCGGCGACGGCAAGACGGTCGACATCGACGGCCACCCGGTCATCGAGATGGCCCTCGTCGAGCTTTATCGAGAAACCGGTACGACGGCGTACCTGGACCTGGCGAAATGGTTCGTGGAGGCCCGTGGGCACGGGATCATCGAGCGGCACGGACACTCGCCGGCGTACTTCTCCGACCGGGTCCCGGTCCGCGAGGCGACGTCGGTCGAGGGGCACTCGGTCCGCGCGGTCTACCTCGCCGCCGGTGCGGCCGACGTCGCGCTGGAGACCGGCGACTCCGAGCTGCTGGATTCCCTGAAGCGGCAGTTCGACCACATGTGGTCCACGAAGACGTACGTCACCGGCGGGCTGGGCGCGCGCTGGGAGGGCGAGGCGTTCGGCGACGAGTACGAGCTGCCGCCGGATCGTGCGTACGCGGAAACGTGTGCCGCGATCGGCGGAATCCAGTGGGCCTGGCGGATGCTGCTCGGAACCGGTGAGGCGTCGTACGGCGATGCGATCGAGCGGATGCTGTACAACGGTTTCCTCGCCGGCGTCTCGCTGGCCGGGACCGAGTACTTCTACGTCAACCCGTTGCAGCTGCGCGGGGCGGCGTACCCGGACACCGGTCGGAGTCCGGCGCACGGACGGCGCGGCTGGTTCGACTGCGCGTGCTGCCCGCCGAACATCATGCGCACCCTGTCGAGCCTCGACGGCTACCTCGCGACGACCACCGACGACGCCGTCCAGATCCATCAGTACGCCGCGGGCGTCATCAAGTCCGGCGATGTCGAGCTGACTGTCGACACGAACTACCCGTGGGACGGCTCGGTCCGCATCACCAGCGCGACACCGGTGGCGGTCGAGCTGCGTATTCCGGGATGGGCGGACGGTGCGACGGTCAACGGGGAGCCCGTCGAAGCGGGTGGTTACGCCAGGGTCGAAGCCGCCGACATCGACCTCCAGTTGCCGCTCGTACCGCGTTTGGTCGGTGCGGATCCGCGGATCGACGCGGTGCGGGGCTGTGTCGCCATCGAACGGGGACCGCTGGTGTACGCCGTCGAGCAGGCGGACAACACGGCGAACGTCGACGACCTCCATCTGTTGCCTGAGGCCCCTGTCGCGCAGGGCTCGGACCTGCTGGGCGGGGTCACAGTCCTGTCGGCACGAGGACGTACCGGCACCGGGCACCGCGAGGGCTGGCCGTTCACCGGCGATGCGGGCGACTCCACCGGTGACGAGGTCGAGGTGACGGCGATCCCGTACTACGCGTGGGCGAACCGGGAGATCGGTGCCATGCGCGTCTGGCTGCCCAGGGCCTGATGATGCTCACCCGGCGGAAGTTCCTCGGCGTAGGCGCCGCGGCGACCACGGCCGGTCTGCTCCCGGGCTGTAGCTCGGTCCTGCCCGAACCCGACGTCCAGGCGGCGGGTTTCGGGCAGGACGCCACCGGCACCGTGCAGGTGTGGTGCCGGGCGGCGACGCAGAGCGGTCTGACCGACCTGGTGAAGAAGTTCAACGCGTCCCAGGACCGGCTCACCGTCGAGCTGACACCGGTCCTGGACGCCCAGTACGTGACCAAGCTGGCGACCGCAATCCGCGGCCGGACGGTGCCGGACCTGGTCGACATCGACGACATCAACTCGATGCTGTTCATTTACCGCGACGCGTTCACCGACCTGACCGAACCGCTCGCCGCGCTGGACTTCCGGGACAAACTCAGCCCGGGCCACCTCCGGCTGGCGACCAAGGACGAGCGGGTGTACGGCGTTCCGTACCTCGCGGACAACTCGATGTTCTGGTTCAACACCGAGCTGTCCGACCGGGCCGGCGTCGACCCCGACGAGGCGGTGAAGTCGTTCGGCAACCTGCTCGATGCAGCGCGGAAATTCCGGAAACTCGGCGACGACATCTACGCGTGGAGTTTCCCGGCGAACAGTCCGGGAGCGCTCGGCTTCGTCGTCCAGCCGATGGTGTGGGCCGCGGACACGGACCTGATCCAGGGCACGATCGGCAGCCAGTCCGGGCACATCGTCGGGAACGACGTGGTCCGGCAGATGCTCGAGCTGCACCGGCAGCTGTGGGTCGACGGGCTGGTGCCGCGGGCGAACTTCTCCGACGACGCGTCCCGGTGGGGGAGCGATTTCCGCGCCGGCAAGATCGGCATCTTTCCGTCCAACTACAGCGTGGTCGTGTCCGCGTCCGACGAGGCGTTCCACCAGAAGGTGACGCCGCGGTTGCTGTCCGAGCCTGACGGCGGTGCGGCGTTCTTCGACGGCGGCGACAACATGTGTATCCCGCGCGGCGCCCGCAATGCGTCGGGAGCGTGGGAGTTCGTGCGGTTCGCGCTGGATCTACCGCAGCAGATCGATCTGCCGGCCGGCGGTTACACGCCGGTGCGGTCCGATGCGCGGACTCCGGAGTTCGCGAAGAAGTACCCGCTGGCGACGCTGCCGCTGGAGCGCATCCAGGAGGGGTACGCGCCGACAACGCTTTCCTACAACCTCCTCTACAACCAGCCGGACGGGCCGTGGCTGCAGATGTTCCGCCGCGCCGTGTTCGACGGCGAGCTGGAGGCCGCCATGAAGGAAGCACAGCAGAACTACGACCGCATCCTGAAACAGGGGCAGGCATGAGTACCAGAGTGCGAGGTGCTCGCCGGCTGGATCCGGAACTGCGCAAGGCAGCTGCGGCGCGGCGGCGCGCCGACCACGGCTCGCTGACTCATCCATCGCGGACCGGGCTGCTCCTCGTGAGTCCCGCCGTACTGTTCGTCGGGGTCTTCGTCCTGATCCCGCTCGGGTTCGCGCTGGTGATCTCGCTGACCAACTGGCCGTTGATCGGCACGGTGAAGTTCAGCGGCCTGAAGAACTACACCGCGATCGTCTCCGACGCGGCGTTCGCCAAGTCCGTCCTCTACACCTTGCTGTACACGGTCATCGTGACCGGGCCGATCCTGGTGCTCGGCTACGCGCTCGCGGTCCTGGTACGCCGGAAACGCCGTGGCTCCACGGTGCTGCGGACGGTCTTCTTCCTGCCGTTCGTCGTCGGACTGTCCACGCTCAGCTTCGTCACCGTCCTGGAGGCGCAGCCGGACAGCGGCGTGATCAACATCGTGCTCCGCAAGCTCGGTATCACCGACGGTACGACGGCCTGGCTGGTGGACGGGCCACTCGCCACCGGGCTGATCTGCGTGCTGGTGATCTGGGCGGTCAGCGGGCTGACGATGATGCTGCTGATGGCCGGTATGCAGGCGATCCCACGTGACTTCTACGAGTCGGCCGAGCTGGACGGTGCGGGCTGGTGGAAACAGGAGTGGGAGATCACGATCCCGATCCTGCGGCGGACGATCGCGATGGCGGTGATCATCTCGGTGATCGGTTCGCTGCTCGCGTTCTCGCAGTTCTACATCCTCACCCGCGGCGGGCCGGGCACCGACACCACGACGGTGGTCCAGTACATCTACAACCGGGCCTTCGTCCAGCTGCAGCTCGGCGCCGCGACCGCGCTGTCGATCGTGCTGGTGATCGTGGTCGGTCTCGTCACCGCGGCCCAGTTCCGCCTGCTCCGGGAGAAGGACTGACGATGCGACTCAAGAACACGTTTTACGTGATCGGCGGTGGCGGCGCGTTCCTGGTCTTCGCCGTACCGTTGCTGTGGGCCCTCTTCCGGTCGGTGCAGCCGAACGACGTGATCGTCGCGGCCCCGGACGGGAATACGTTCTTCGACCTGACCTGGGACAACTTCCGGACGTTGATCGAGGGGCCCGGAAACCTGATCCGGGCGGTCGGGAACAGTCTGATCGTTGCCATCAGCACCGCAGTACTGACGGCGTTGCTCGCCACGTTCGCCGGGTACGGGTTCGCGCGCTTCCGGTTCCGCAGCGGTCCGGTGCTGTTCGCACTGGTGGTGGTGTCGATGATGATTCCGTTCCAGGCGATCCTGACGCCGCTGTACCTGGAGATGAACGTGCTGCGGCTGACGGACAGCCTGCTGGGCCTGGTGCTGTTCTACACCACGGTCAACCTGCCGTTCGGGGTGTTCGTGATGCGGAACTCGTTCGCCTCGGTGCCGGTGGAGCTGGAGGACTCGGCGCAGGTCGACGGTTGCGGAACGTTCCGGATGCTCGGTTCCGTCCTGCGTCCGCTGATCACTCCGGGCGCCGCGACTGTCGCGCTCTATGCGTTCCTGGCGGCCTGGACGGAGTTCCTGGGTGCGCTCACCTTCCTGACCAAGGACGAGCTCTACACGCTGCCGGTCGCGCTCGTGAACGTCCAGGCCGGCGCGTACGGCGAGATCAACTTCGGCTCGCTGGTCGCGGGATCGGTGATCGCGATGATCCCGTGCGTGGTGCTGTACATAGGCCTGCAGCGGTTCTACGTGAGCGGTCTCGCCTCCGGAGCCGTCAAAGGCTAGACGGAGCCAAGGCTGGACCGGATCAAAGGCCGGATCGGATCACAGGCTGGGCCGGATCTCGTGGTCGGCGTGGGCGGCGGCGTGCGCCTCGCCGACCTCGCGGCACAATGCCATCAGGTCCTCCTCGTTCCACACCTGCTGCTTGGCCTTCGGGCCGAGCTCGGTGATGTGGTCGCGGGCCCGCAGCAACCGCTGGAACACCCGCTCCCGCTCCGCCGGGTCGTCGGTGTACTCCGGATCGAGGTACGCCGTCGCGTCCCGGCGGATGTGGGCCATCGCGGTCTGCGTCCGCCCGCGGGTGCTGAACAGGGACGCGAGGATCGTGATCACCAGCACGACCAGGATCACGACCAGCGAGAGACCGGTGCTGATCTCGGCCACCTCGACGTGGTCGCCGCCGTTCACGAACGGCAGGTTGTTCTCGTGCAGCGCGTGCAGGATCAGCTTGGCGCCGATGAACGCGAGGATCGCGGCGAGCCCGAAGGACAGGTAGATCAGCCGGTCCAGGAGCCCGTCGAGCAGGAAGAACAGTTGCCGCAGACCGAGCAGGCTGAAGGCGGTCGCGGTGAACACGACGTACACGTTCTGGGTCAGGCCGAAGATCGCCGGGATCGAGTCGAGCGCGAACATCAGATCGGTGGCGCCGATCGCGACCATCACCAGCAGCATCGGGGTCAGCATCCGGCGGCCGTCGACGGTGGTCGTCAGTCGGTCTCCGTCGTAGTCCTCGGAGGTCCGGAACAGCCGGCGGCTCAGCCGGACGACCAGGTTCTGCGCCTGGTGCGACTCCTCGGTTTCCGGCTTGAGCATGTTTCCGGCGGTCAGCAGGAGCGCGATCCCGAACAGGTAGAACACCCAGGAAAACGTGTGCAGCAATGCCGAGCCGATGAAGATGAACCCGGCCCGGGCGATCAGGCTGACCACGATCCCGACCAGCAGGACCTTCTGCTGGTTCTCCCGGGGCACCCGGAAGCCGGTCATGATGATCAGGAACACGAACAGGTTGTCGACCGACAGCGCTTTCTCGGTGATGTACCCGGCGAAGTACTCCGAGCCCATGTCGACGCCGCCGAGGACGAGCGTGCCGAGTCCGAACAGCACCGCGATCCCGACGTAAAGCGCGGACCAGACAGCGGCCTCGCGCAGGGTCGGAACGTGCGCGGATCGCACATGGAAGAAGTAGTCGAACAGCAGCAGGCCGACGATCGCCAGCAGCGTCAACACCCAGACCAGCGGGGACACGGTCATGGGGCCTCCCGTCCTGGACTGAGGAACGGAGGGAGCGAAGCGACCGGAGCGACGAGGGAAGGACGGGAGTTCCAGCCCCATGACCCGCCGCGCCGGAGGCGTGGCATCAGCACCGTCATGGGGTTACCCAACCATGGTCAGCTCGCCGGTCTCAGCAACTCGGAGAAAATTGCCTAAAGTGCATCTTTGCCGTTTGGGCAACTTCTGTTACGGTCGGGACATGGCCAAGGGGTTGCGGGAGCGGAAGAAGCAGGAGACGCGGATCGCTTTGAGTTGGGCGGCGATCCGGCTCGCGGTCGAGCGCGGGTACGGCAACGTGCGGATCGAGGACATCGCCGCCGAGGCCGGTGTCTCGCTGCGGACGTTCCGCAACTACTTCGACAGCAAGGCCGACGCGATCGCCGCGCGCGAGGTGGACCGCAGCCTGCGGATCGCCGAGGAACTCCGGGCGCGGCCGGCCGACGAGCCGTTGTGGGTCGCGATCCGGGCGGCGATCGAGGAACACTTCGCCCTCGGCGAGGAAGGCCACGGCGGACGGCGGCCGCCGGACGAGCAGTGGCTCACAGGTATCCGCTTGATGATGAACGAGCCGGCCCTGCAGGGCGCGATCGCCCGCGCGTACGCCCGCGTCGGTGACGAACTGGCAGCCGCGATCGCCGACCGGACCGGGACCTCGGGGATGTACCCGCGACTCGTCGCCGAGGTGATCGGCGCGACTCGCGCCGTCGTGATGGCGGAGTGGCTGCGGGCCGATCCGCCACGCTCGATCGCCGACCTGCTGTCGTCGGCGCTCGACCAGGTCGAAGCCGGCCTGCCCGTCCCCGGCTAACGAACAAAACTACCTGACCCCGGTGAGTCGCCGGGGCGGTCAGTCACGCCCAAGTGGAGGGGAAATCATGGACGCAGAAGTTGTCATCGCCGGGGCCGGACCGAACGGCCTCATGCTCGCCAGTGAACTCCGGCTGGCCGGAGTCCGGCCGATCGTGCTGGAGAAACTCCCGGAACGCAGCACGGTTCCGCGCGCCAACGGCCTGGTCGGCCAGGTCATCAGAATGCTCGACCGGCGCGGACTCTACGAGCGCTTGAGCGGTACGCCGGGTCCGCCGCAGCCCGCTCTCGGATTCGTGTTCGGCGCGATGCCGTTGCCGCTCGACGTACTCGAGGAGAACCCGGTCTACCTGCTGCAGGTTCCGCAGGCACGGATCGAGGAGGTACTACAGGAGCGCGCACTGGAGCTCGGCGTCGAGATCCGGCGTGGTCACGAGTTGACCGGGTTCACGCAGGACGCGGACGGTGTCACGGTGTCGTTGTCCGGACCGGACGGCGACTACGAATTGCGGGCCGGCTATCTGGTCGGCGCCGACGGCGGCCACAGCCCGACGCGGAAACTCGCCGGAATCGACTTTCCTGGCGTCACCAACGACTCGATGGTGTCCCGGACGGGCAGCGCCGCCGTGCCGCCCGAGTACATCGAGAACGGGCTGCTGAAGATTCCGGGGTACGGCGTCGTGCCGCCGTTCCTGCACCAGCGAACGGAACGTGGCCTGTTCGTCTGGGCGCCGTTTCCGAATCGGCTGCCCGCGATCAGCACGGGAGAGTGGGACACGCCCCCGGAGGGCGAGGTGACGTTCCAAGAATTGCAGGAGAGCGCCGATCGGGTGCTCGGCGTTCATCTGCCGTTGGTCGAGCCAACGGGTGAGGGGGTTCGGCAGCTCCGCCGGGTGGTCGGCGGGAACAGCCGCCTGGCGTCGAGTTTCCGTTCCGGACGGGTGTTGCTGGTCGGCGACGCCGCGCATGTGCACTCCGCGATCGGCGGGCCGGGGCTGAACCTCGGGCTGCAGGATGCGGTCAACCTCGGGTGGAAACTGGCGGCCGAGGTGCAGGGCTGGGCGCCGCCAGGGCTGCTCGACACGTACGAGTCCGAGCGTCGGCCGGTGGGGGAGCGGGTCGTGATGCAGACCCAGGCGCAGTCCGCGTTGATCGCGCCGGGCGCCGACGTGACGGCGTTGCGGAAACTGTTCGGCGAGTTTCTGACCGATCCGCGGAACGTGCAGCGAATTGCGGAACTGATTTCCGGCGCGGACATCAAGTACCACGAGGGTTCGCACCCCCTGGTCGGCCGGTGGGCGCCGGATCTCGCAGTCGGCTCCAAGCGGTTGGCCGAGCTGATGCGGTCCGCCCGCCCGCTCCTCGTCGACCTCACCCCCGATGGCTCGTTCGCCGACCTGGTGGCGGATCCCATCGAGGTGGTCACCGGCCGGGGCGAGGCTCCGATCGCCTTGCTGATCAGACCGGACGGCTACGTCGCCTGGGCCGCCGAGCAGGACGGCGTCGCGGAACGTGAAGGTCTGCGTGACGCGGTAGTGCAGTGGTTTCAGCCACGCCCCTTGACCAGCGCGACGAGGTAACGGCACACCGACGTACCCGGATTGTGGAAGGTCGTCGGCAAAGGTGGGCCGAGCTGCAGGCAGTCGCCGGCGTGCAGTTCGTGAACCTGTGATCCTTCGTGGAAGCGCAGCTGTCCGTCGAGGATCCACAACTGCTGGTACTTGAAGATGTACGCGTCGGCCGGGTACGAGACCGACGCCGCAGGAGGCAGTTCCACCTCCACGAGCTCCAACGGCCCATCGGTCACCGGGGACACCGCGCGTCGGCGGTACCCGGCGACCGGGTCGGTCCAGACGGGCTGGTCGGCGGCTCGACGGAGCAGCTCACCCGTGTTTTCCGCGCGGGCGACCAGCTCGGACAATGTCATGCCGAGCGCACCGGACAGCTTCCCCAGCAGTACGGCGGTGGGCTGGGCCTCGCCCCGCTCGATCTTCCCGATCATCGCCCGCGAAACCCCCGACCGCTCGGCGAGCGCGTTCACGGACAGGTCCTGCGCGACCCGCGCCTGCTGCACGGTCGCGGCCAAGGATCGAGACAGATCATCAATCACGCTTGCCACTATAGCGGCAGATGTGGCTACTATCGTGTCATGGTTCAGGTCAGAGACGCTTCGGCCGCAGACGCCGAGGCCTGCGCGGCCATCTACGCGCCCTATGTCACCGGTACGTCGATCACGTTCGAGCTCGATCCGCCGACGGTCGAGGAGATGGCCGAGCGGATCGCCAAGGCCCAGTCCACCCACGCGTGGCTGGTTCTCGAAGACGACGGCCAGGTCGTCGGATATGCGTACGGCGGTCCGATGAAGCCGCGTCCGGCGTACCGCTGGTCCTGTGAGGTCAGCGTTTATGTTGCCTCCAGCCACCACCGCACCGGCGCCGGCCGAACGCTCTACAACGCCCTGTTCGACCGCCTGTCAGAACGCGGTTTCCGCACCGCCGTCGCCGGTGTCACGCTGCCCAATCCCGCCAGCGAGGCCCTGCACAAATCCCTCGGTTTCGACCCGATCGGCATCTATCGCGGCATCGGCTGGAAACTCGACGCCTGGCACGACGTCGCCTGGTCCCAGCGCCCCCTCGCCAAACTTCCCGATCCCCCCGAAGAACCCCGCTAGCCCTTCGGGTCGGTCATGGGCGGGCAGGTTCCGCCCGGCGTGGTGACCAGCTCGAAGTGCCAGATCTCGTTGGACAGGGTCTGGCAGAGGCCGTAGTGGTTGCCGTGGCGGATCAACCAGTAGTCGGCGTCGGTGGGGCCGATGTCGACGGCGTGGCCGGTGACGTGGTGCGATTCGTCCGGGTCGGCGACGTACTCCTTGGCCTTCTTCTTGCTGCCGTACTTGCGGATCGCCTTCTCCATCAGCTCTTCCTGGTACTTCTTGCTCCGCCAGCCCGTCGTGACCTGCATCTTGATCCCGTCCGCCTTCATCGCGGTCTCGGCCTTCTGGACGGCCTCGCGGAGGACGGGATCGAGCTTGGTGACCCCGGGCAGGCTGGTGTCGTACGCCGAGGTGTGGCCGGGCAGGACGCCGTCCGCCGTGCCGGGCGGTCCGCCCTTGGTCGAGCCGGACTTCGACGGCCGGCCGGAGGTCGACTCGGTGCTCGACCCGGTGCTTGATCCGGTGCTCGACGGCGACGAATCGTCCTGCGCGGAAACCGTTGTACACGAGGTCAGCGCGAGACTGCTGACGGCGGCAACGATCGCCAGGCCGGGTACGGCGAGCCGACGATCGCGCCTCAGGTGATTGGTCAGCATGCCGACAGTTCATCCAAGGTGATGTTGCGGCAGCGTCTGCGATTTCCGATATGTTTTCGATATCGGCCCCGGAACCTGACCCCGCAGGCAGTTGGCCCGCCCGGCGGGTGAGGATGGTGCGGTGAGTGACGACCGCCGATCAGGTGACCAGCAGGTGACGGTACGACGTGCCGTCGAGGAGGACGACGCGGCGCTGCTCGCGATCGAGCGGAGCGCGTGGGACGCGTCGTCGGGATTCCCGTCGTACCAGGACAGCTTGCAGGACACGTTCTTCAGCCGGAGCGGGCCGGAGGCGCATCTGGTCGCGGAGCACGAGGGCGCCGTGGTCGGGTACTTGCGCCTGCAGGACAAGTACCCGTTCCCCGAGGGTTCCGGCGTACTGTCGATCAACGGCCTCGCGGTCGCCCACGAGGCGCGCCGCCTGGGCGTCGCCTCCGCCCTCCTGGACGCTGCCACCGCCGAGGGCCGCCGCCGCGGCGCGCGCAAGATCAGCCTGCACGTCCACAGCACCAACACCGCCGCCCGCCGCCTGTACGAACGCCACGGCTACGTCCTGGAAGGCACCCACCCCAACGAATTCCTCATCGAGGGCGCCTACATAGCCGCCCTCGACATGGCCAAGACCTTGTAGGGGTCTTACGGGGTGAGGCCGTGGTCGCGGAGCCAGGGTTCGGGGTCGATGGGGTCGCCGCCGTGGGGGAGGACCTCGAAGTGGACGTGCGGGCCGGTGGTGTTGCCGGTCATGCCGATGCGGCCGACCATCGTGCCTGCCTCGACCGAGTCGCCGACGGAGACGTCGAACTCGGACATGTGGCTGTACGACGTGACCGTGCCGTCGGCGTGCCGCACCTTCACCTGACGGCCGTACGCGCCTTCGAAGTCGGCCTGGATGACCTCACCGGCCATCACCGAACGGACCGGCGTACCCATCGGGGCCGCGAAGTCGAGACCGGTGTGGTTGTGGGCCCAGCGGCCGCCGGCCTGGTTGAAACGGGCGGTCAGGTGGTAGCCGGTGGTCGGCAACACGATCTTCGGGGCCGCGTCCGCCTTGAGCGCCGCGGCCTTGGCGAGGGCGTCCTTCTTCGCGGCGGCGAGGGCCTTGGCGTTCGCCTCGGCCTTCTTCGCGGCGGCTGCCTTCGCGGCTGCCAGCGCAAGCGCCCGGCGCTGCGTCAGCGCCGCGTTCGCGGCCAGGCGTGCGGCCCGCTGCTTCGCGGCGGTCTCGGCCGCCGCCTTCCGGGTCGATGCGAGCGACAGGTCGATCCGGGACGCGTCCCGGGATCCGAGGTCGCGCCGGTCGACCCGGGCGGCGGTCAGAGCGTCGGCCTGTGAGGGGCTCAGGCCGGTGCTTCCGGATGCTGCGGCCGGACCGGTCGCGGACGAGCTGAGGCCGACGGTCGTGGTCCCGGCCGCGGCGGCCAAGGCGGCGGTCAGGCCGATCAGCTGGGTACGGCGGGTCGCGTTGCGGCGGGAGGAGCGGTGCTTTGCCACCCGGCGCGAAGCAGCCGGGCGGCTGGACGCCTGCCGCTCTGTTTGCGGCGCGTCTTGGTGAGTGGGCACGAGAAGCCTTCCAGGGAGGGGTATTCGCCGTTGAGGGGTACGGCGACTGAACGACCATAACGAGGAGGTCACGGCGCCTCAAACACGGATTGCGGAACGCTCAACAAAATCGAACACGCTCGGTGAGGACGTCCTGCCGTCCGGTGCATGCTCAGGCGTGAACCAGCTGGGCAAGAAAGTCGCCGCGGCTGTGACGCGGATCACCTGGCGATCGACCCGGGCAGGCCCTCCGGACCGGTATACGCCGTCCATATATTGAGAGCTTTGTCGATCGACTTACTAATCTTTCAGTCGCGTCCCATACTGAAATGACACCACCGACGAGAGGAGACGGGAATGACGCGCAAGCCGCCGTACTACCGCCTCCACATCGACCTCCTCCGGGTCTCCAGCGCCCTCTGTCTGCGCTGACCTGAGTCTTCTCACGTCCTGTCAGGGCGTCCGGTTCCGGACGCCTGCTGCCCGCTGCCGCCCTCCGCCGTCGCAGGGCCCGCGAAGCCTGCCCACCGCCAGGGAGTGTCATCGTGTCCACCACTTCAGTCACGCCTGCGTCCGGTACGACCGGACCGCCGGCGACCGCCGTACCGCTCGAAGCCGATCTGACCGTCGTCGCCCGGCGACATCCGTGGCGCTGGGTCGGCGTCGGGGTCGTCCTCGTCCTGCTCGCGATGTTCGTGCACGGACTGGCCACCAATCCGGGCTGGGACTGGCCGACGTTCTTCCAGTTCTTCGCCACCCGGACCGTCTTCTCGGCGCTCTGGGTGACCGTGCAGCTGACGGTGTACGGCACGGTGCTCGGGTTCGTGCTCGGCGCCGTGCTCGCGTCGATGCGGCTGTCCGGCAGCCCGTTCCTGCAGGTAGTTGCCTGGGGCTACATCTGGGCGTTCCGCTCGATCCCGTTGATCGTGCAGCTGCTGTTCTGGTTCAACATCGCCTACCTCTACCAGGAGCTCAGCCTGGGTATCCCGTTCGGCCCGGAGTTCGTGCACTTCAGTACGAACAACCTGTTCGGTCCGCTCGGCGCCGCCGTACTGGGACTGGCCCTGCACCAGGCTGCGTACGCCGCGGAAATCATCCGCGGTGGAATCATTTCCGTCGACGCCGGCCAGACCGAAGCCGCCGCCGCACTGGGGATTCCGAAACGGCGGCAGTTCTTCCGGATCGTGCTGCCGCAGGCGATGCGCTCGATCCTGCCGAACGGCGCGAACGAGGTGATCAGCCTGTTCAAGGGCACCTCGATCGTCTCGGTGATGGCGATCCCGGAGCTCTTCTACCAGGTGCAGGTGATCTACGGCCGGAACAGCCGCGTCGTACCGCTGCTCATGGTCGCCACGGTCTGGTACATCATCCTGACCACCCTGCTGTCGATCGTGCAGTACTACGTGGAACGCCGCTTCGCGCGAGGTACGACGCGATGATCGACGTGAAGGGTGTGCACAAGAGCTTCGGCGAACTCGAAGTACTGAAGGGGATCGACCTCGAGGTCCAGGCCGGTGCGGTCACCGTGATCCTCGGCCCGTCCGGATCGGGGAAGTCGACGCTGCTGCGGTCGATCAACCATCTGGAGAAGGTGGATCGCGGGCTGATCCGGATCGACGGCGAGCTGATCGGGTACCGACGCCGCGGCGACAAGCTGCACGAGCTGCGGGAGCGCGACATCCTGCGGCAGCGGTCGCAGGTCGGGTTCGTGTTCCAGAACTTCAACCTGTTCGGGCATCTCACCGCGCTGCAGAACGTCGTCGAGGCGCCGGTGTCGGCACAGCGCCGCAAGCGCAGCGAGGTCGAGCCGTTCGCGCGCGAGCTGCTGGAGCGCGTCGGCGTCGGTGAGAAGGCCGACGCCTACCCGCGGCAGCTGTCCGGCGGTCAGCAGCAACGTGTCGCGATCGCTCGCGCGCTGGCGCTGAAACCGAAGGTCCTGCTGTTCGACGAGCCGACCAGCGCGCTGGACCCGGAGCTCGTCGGCGAGGTCCTCGACGTGATCAAGGAGCTCGCGCGCGACGGCTCCACGATGGTCGTCGTCACCCACGAGATCGGCTTCGCCCGGGAGATCGCCGACACGGTGGTCTTCATCGACGGCGGCCGGATCGTCGAATCGGGTCCACCGCGAGAAGTGCTCGACAACCCCGTCCACGAGCGCACCCGTGCGTTCATCTCGAAGGTGCTGTGATGAAACGACTTCTTGTCCTCTCCCTTGCGCTGCTCACACTGACTGGTTGTGGTGCCGATGCCACCGCTGCCTCGGACACGGGGGTCAACACCTCCGCCGAGCAGAACCGGGTGACCACCACTCGCAATGATGCCGCTGCCGCGTTGCTGCCGGCCAAGGTCCGCGACCGCGGCACGTTGGTCGTCGGCGCCGGCTTCGGCAGCGGCAGCGTGCCGCTCGGCTTCTACGCCGACGACAACAAGACGCCGATCGGGCTGGAGGTGGATATCGCCTACCTCGTCGCGCAGGCGCTCGGCCTGCAGCCGGAGATCGAGGTGACCAGCTGGGAGAACCTGTTCGTCGGCCTCGACTCGGCCAAGTACGACGTGGGTTTCTCGAACATCACCGTGACCGAGAAGCGCAAGCAGAAGTACGACTTCGCGACGTACCGCAAGGACGACATCGCGTTCGAGGCGAAGAAGGGTGGCACCTGGCGGGTCACCGGTGCGAAGGACATCGCCGGGAAAACGATTGCGGTCAGTTCGGGGACGAACCAGGAGAAGATCCTGGTCGACTGGAACGAGGCGAACGTCAAAGCCGGGTTGCCGGCGGCAACGATCAAGTACTTCCAGAAGAACACCGACACGTACCTGGCGCTGAGCTCCGGCCGGATCGACGGGTACCTCGGGCCGAACCCGTCGATCGCCTATCACGTGAAGACGTCCGGCGAGACAGAGACGATCGGCAAGTTCTCCGGCGCCGGGCCGACGCTGCAGGGCCTGATCGCGGCCACCACCAAGAAGGACAGCGGCCTGGTGAAGGCCTACCAGGCAGCGATCGACGGCGTGATCGCGGACGGCAGCTACGCACGAGTCCTGGACCGCTGGAACGTGTCGACCGAGGCGGTCGCCAAGTCCGAGATCAACCCGCCCGGCCTTCCCTGACGAGCTGAGGACAACCGATGAGAAAACGTTGGAGCTTGGTGCTCGGGGTGGTTCTGCTGGCAGCGGCTGCTTGTGCGGATCCACAGACTGAACCCGCTGCCAAGAGCGGTGACACGTCGGCGGTGGCGTTCGACACCTCGCCTGATCAGAAACACATCACGTCGGCGAAGGTGGACAGCATCGCGGCCGAGTTGCCGGCCTCGGTACGGGAGTCCGGGAAGCTGGTGGTCGGGAACGGCTCGGCCGGTGGCGGTCTGCCGCCGCTCGGGTTCACGGCGGACGACAACAAGACGCCGATCGGCGTCGAGATCGACGTCGCCTACCTGGTCGCGAGCGTCCTCGGGCTGCAGGCCGAGATCGACACGACGAGCTGGGAGAACCTGTTCCTCGGGCTCGACTCCGGGAAATACCAGGTCGGAATCTCGAACATCGGAGTTTCCGAGTTGCGCAAGGAGAAGTACGACTTCGCGACGTACCGGCTCGGGCTGCACGCGTTCGAGGCGAAGGTCGGCTCAGGGCTGAAGATCACCGGCCCGGCGGACCTCTCCGGAAAGAACGTCGCGGTCGGTTCCGGAACGTTGCAGGAAGCGATCCTCGTCGACTGGAACAAGCAGAACGTCGCGGCCGGCCGGAAACCCGCGAACCTCAGGTACTACCAGCAGGCCGCGGACACCTACCTCGCGCTGCAGTCCGGCCGGATCGACCTGTACCTCGGCCCGAACCCGAACGCGTCGTACCACGTCGCGACCCAGCACAAGACCGAGATCGTCGGCACCGTGTCGTCCAGCTATCCCGTGCAGGGCCTGGTCGGGATCACGACGAAGAAGAACAACGGTCTCGTCCAGCCGCTCGCGGACGCGCTGAACGCGGCGATCGCGGACGGCAGCTACGCGAAGGTGCTGGCCAAGTGGGGCCTGCAGGCCGAGGCCGTCCCGAAGTCCTTGATCAACCCGCCCGGTCTGCCGAAGAAATAGGAGAATTCAATGGCGACCATTGCAACGATCTCCAGCAGCCCATCGGTCCCGTCACGGACCGACGCGGTTCTCGACTATGTCACCAGGCGCCTGATCAGCCACGGCCACACCGTCACGCCGATCGTGTTGCGCGATCTCCCGGCTGAGCCGTTGCTGCGTGGTCAGGCCGACGATCCAGCGATTTCCGCCGCGGCCGCGGTGCTCGAGACCGCGGATGCGGTCGTGGTCACCACCCCGGTCTACAAGGCGGCGTACTCCGGTTTGCTGAAGGTGTTTCTGGATCTCCTGCCGCAGTACGCGTTGAAGGGTAAGACAGTGTTGCCGTTGGCAACGGGTGGTACGCCGGCGCATGTGCTGGTGATCGACTACGCGCTCCGACCGGTGCTGACCAGCCTCGGCGCGGGTGCGATCGGGCAGGGGTGGTTTGTGCTGTCGTCGCACGTCCAGTTGTACGACGGCGGCGGGCTGTTGCTCGATCCGGTGGCATCGGTGCCGCTGTATCAGGTGACGGAGGCGTTCCTCGCGACCGTCGCGGGCGAGCAGCCGGTGGAGAGCACGCCGGTGCAGATGGCCGCGGTGGAGGCGATCCGGGCACGGCCGGAGGATCCCGAGGCTGCGCCGCTGCTGGCGGATCTGGTCGTCGAGTACAGCACGCGGTACGGGCGAACGAATGAGAACACGCAGCTGACCGAAGTACCGCCGTCGGACTTTCACGTCGAGCGCGGCGGCGCGTTCGTGCTGCTGCGGTACGGCGGGCAGACGGTTGCCGGGGGCGCGATCCGCCGGTACGACGACGAGACCGCCGAGGTGAAGCGGATGTGGACGTCGCATCTGCACCGTCGGCAGGGCTTGGGTCGTCGTGTGCTCGCGGAACTGGAGTCGGCGGCGCTCGATCTCGGGTACCGGCGGCTGTATCTGACGACGGGTCCGCGGCAGCCGGAGGCGGCCGGGTTGTACCTGTCGGTCGGATTCGAGCCGCAGTTCGACACCGACGCCGATCCCGAGTCGATCGGTCCGCTCCCGTTCGCCAAGGACCTCTCGGTGGCATTGAAGGTGGCGTCATGAGCCACCGGTTGATCACGGCGATCGAGATCGACGGGGCGGGTGGGGATCCCGGGGCGTGGCGTGGTCCGGAGGTCGATCCGCGGGCGATTCTGACCGGTGAGCTCGCCGTACGCGCCGCGCAGCGGGCGGAGGCGGCGGGTGTCGACCTCGTGACGTTCGCGGATGCGCTCGAGGCGCCGGACGACGTCCCCGATCGGGTGAGTGTCCGGCTGGATGCGCTCGGGCTGGCCGCGCGGGTCGCGCCGGTGACACAACGGATCGGGTTGCTGCCGACGATCACCGTCACCCACACGGAGCCCTTCCATGTGCAGGCCTCGGTCGCGACGCTCGACCACATCTCGCGCGGCCGGGCAGGCTGGATCGCTGAGGTCTCGACGTCGGCCGAGGCGGCCGCGGTGATCGGGCGGCGCGAGCCGGCGCCGGCCGCCGAGACGTGGAGGGAGGCGCGGTACGTCGTCGACGCCGCGCGTCGCCTGTGGGACTCGTGGGAGGACGACGCGATCATCCGCGACGCTGCCACCGGGCGGTTCGTCGACCGGGAGAAGTTGCACTATGTCGACTTCGAGTCGCCGACGTTCAGTGTCAAAGGCCCGTCGATCGTCCCGCGGCCGCCGCAAGGGCACCCGATCACCGCGATCCGGGTCAGTACGCCGGAGGCTCTCGCGGCGGCCGCTGATGCGGAACTGGTGTTCCTGCCGGATTCCGCCGACCTGTCGGAGCAGGTGCTGGAGCTGCGGGAAAACGCTCGTCGCAGTGTGACGCTGACGGAGTCCGGTCGGAGCGTGACCTTGACGCCGGATCAGGAGGCCGGACCGCTGGTTCTCGTGTCCGCCGAGGTGCGGCCGCACGTCGACGGTGTCGAGCAGCTCGCCTCGTTGATCGAGGGATGGGCGGCGGCGGGCGTTGACGGCGTACAGCTTCGGCCTGCGTCGCTCGAGCTCGACGTGCCGGCGATCGCGGAGCAGTTGCTGCCGGTGCTGCGGGAACGCGGCCTGGCGGGCTCCGGAGAGCGGGGCGGGAGTTTGCGGGGGCGGCTCGGGTTGCGGCGGCCGGCGAACAGGTACGCGAGGAGTGTGCGATGACCAAACAGATCCACCTTGCCGCGCACTTCCCGGGCGTGAACAACACGACCGTCTGGTCGGACCCCGCGGCCGGGTCGCAGATCGATTTCGGATCGTTCCGGCAACTTGCGGAGACCGCGGAACGCGGAACGTTCGACTTCTTCTTCCTGGCCGAGGGCCTGCGGCTGCGTGAGGTGAAGGGAAGGATTCACGACCTGGACGTCGTCGGGCGGCCCGAGTCGCTGACCGTGCTCAGCGCGCTGGCGGCGGTCACGACGCATCTCGGCCTGGCCGCGACCGTCAACTCGACCTTCAACGAGCCGTACGAACTGGCGAAACGAGTCTCGACCCTCGACCACCTCTCCAACGGCCGCGCGGCCTGGAACGTCGTGACGTCGTGGGACGCGTTCACCGGCGAGAACTTCCGCCGCGGCGGGTACCTCGCCAAGGGCGACCGGTACGTCCGTGCGCAGGAATCGCTGCGGATCGTGCGGAAACTCTGGGACTCCTGGAACGGGGACGACCTTGTCCTGGACCAGGCGGCGGGTGCGTTCGCCCGTGAAGGCGCTGGGGCCTTCGCGGACGACGGCGCGCACTTCACCATCCGCGGGCGGTTCGGTCTGCCGCCGTCGCCGCAGGGCCGGCCGGTGATCATCCAGGCCGGCGACAGCGACGAGGGGCGCGAGTTCGCTGCGTCGAGCGCGGACGTGATCTTCAGCCGGCACGGGACGTTCGAGGGCGGGCAGACCTTCTACAAGGACGTGAAGTCGCGGCTGGCGAAGTACGGGCGGACCGACGAGTCGCTGAAGATCCTGCCGGCGGTGACGGTCGTGGTCGCGGACACGGACGCCGAGGCGATCGAGAAAGCGGCGTACATCCGGGAGCAGCAGGTTTCCGGTCCGACCGCGTTGGTGCTGGCCGAACTGCTCTGGGGACGCGATCTCTCGGCGTACGACCCGGACGGTCCGCTGCCGGCCGAGGACCCGGTCGCCGGGTCGTCGGTGACGCAGGGGCGGGTCGGGTACAACGATCCGTTTCCGATCGTTGCCGAGTGGCGGGCACAGGCGGAGGCGCACGGCTGGTCGCTGCGGCAGACCGTCATCAACCAGCAGAACCGGCAGACGTTCGTCGGTTCACCCACCACGGTCGCGGAAGCGGTCAACCGGCACGTCCAGGAAAACGCTGCCGACGGTTTCGTACTCGTTCCGCACCGCACCCCGTCCGGCCTCGACGACTTCGTCGACCGAGTCGTCCCCCTGCTCCGCGAGCGCGGCGTCTTCCGCCCGGAATACACCGGCACAACCCTCCGCGACCACCTCGGGCTGCAGCTATGACCGTATCGATGCCGCGACTCCGTCGCGGCGGGTCATGGGGCTGGAACTCCCGGTCTTCCCTCGTCGCTCCGGTCGCTTCGCTCCCTCCGCTCCTCAGTCCAGACCGGGAGGCCCCATGACCGTTTCTGATCTGCATCCGTGGAAGGAGGCGCCGGCGACGGTGGTGTTCGTGGGTGGTGGGCCGCGGACGGTCGGGTTGCTGGAGCGGTTCGCGGCCAGTGCCGACGAATTGCTCGGTGGCCGCCGCGTCGAGATTCACGTGGTGGATCCGTTTCCGGCCGGCGGCGGGCGGATCTGGCGGCGCGAGCAGTCGCGGCTGCTGTGGATGAACTCGATGACGTCCGACGTCACGATCTTCACCGACGAGTCGGTCGACTGCGAGGGACCGATCGTTCCGGGGCCGGACCTCGCCACCTGGGTCGCCGGCGAGGGCGCCGTGATCCTCGAGAAGGCCGGGCTCGAACCTCCCGGCCCTCTTGCCTTCCCACCGCGTCTGGTGCAGGCGGAGTACCTGGCGTGGGTGTGGGAGCGCGTCGTCCGCGAACTCCCCGCGACCGTCGTCACCCATGCGGAACGAGCCGTCGAGCTCACCGCGGACCAGCGGGTGATCCTCGAGTTCGGACGGGAGATCGCGGCCGACGCGGTGGTTCTCGCGCTCGGCTACCTGGACCGGTTGCCCACGGCATCGGAATCGGCGTGGGCAGCGCAGGCCGCCGACGCCGGGCTGACCTACATCCCGCCGGGGTACACCGCTGATGTCGACCTGGACGGGCTGTGGCCGCAGGCACCGGTCATCGTCCGCGGATTCGGGCAGGCGTTCGTCGACCTGATGGTGCTGCTCACCGAGGGCCGCGGCGGCTGGTACGACGAGTGCGACGGCATGCTCAGCTACCACCCGTCCGGCGACGAGCCGATCCTGTACGTCGGTTCGCGCCGCGGCGTCCCGTACCACTCGAAGCTCGGCTACACCGTCCCGGGAACGAGGCCGGTCCCGACGCGCTACCTGACGAAAGAGGCGTTGGGCGAAGGCGTTCTCGATTTCGACCGCGACGTGGCGCCGTTGATCGAGAAAGAACTGGCCTACGCCCACTACCAGCAGCTGTTCACAGCGCATCCCGAACGGACCCGCTGGCCGTGGGAGCGGTTCGGCGAAACGCTCGACGCCTGGTTGCCCGGCACGATCACCAACGCCGTCCCGGGGCGCGATGCGGAATCCGGTGCGGTGACCGATGCGGAGTTCGAAGCCGCCGTTCGTGCCGCTGTCCCGGACCCTGCCGACTGGTTCGTGCGGCGCGAGGTGGATCGGCCGTTGGCGGGGCGGTTCTTCGAGGATCGGGAGGGGTTCGAACGGTTCCTCACCGAGCTCATCGAGAACGATCTGCTCCGGAGGGCGGATCCGGCGTACTCGGCGGATCTCGCGGTCTTCAACGCGCTCCTGAGTATCTACAGCGTGTTGTCGCGGGCGATCACCGACGGGCAGTTGTCGGACGAGGACCGGGTGCGGCGGGTGGAGAGCGAGTGGCACGGGTTCTTCTCGTTCGTGGCGAGTGGACCTCCGCCACGGCGGCTCGAGGAACTGCTCGCGCTGCACCGGGCCGGGATCGTCCGGTTCGCCGGCCCGGATCTCGAGGTTGCCATCGACAACGATCAGTTCGTTGCCACGAGCTCTGCTGTGGCGGGTGAGATCCGGGCGCGGGCCTTCGTCGAGGCCCGGTTGCCGCGTCCCGACGTACTCGCGACCGCCGACCCGTTGCTGCGCGGTCTGCTGGACTCTGGAGCGCTGGCGGCGGACGAACTGTCCGCGGCCGACGGAACCAGTCTCGGCGGCGGTCAGCTGAAGGCGGATTCGCGGTGCCGCGCGATCCGTTCCGACGGGTCCATCCAGGAAACGCTGTTTCTGCTCGGGCCGTCCGTTTCCGGATCGGCCGGCTCGTCAGGTTTCTCCCGGCCGCATTTCAACGGTCCCGGCTTCCGGCAGAACGACGCCGTCGCACGGGACCTGCTCAAGCTGCTCGCACCCACCGTACGGAAGGAAGAACGCCATGCCAGTTGAGTTCCTCGGCATCGCCGGAACCAACCCGGCCAGCGAGGTGACGCCCCGAACCGGCGGCCCGCTGGACCTGGAATACACCAGCAAACTCGCCCGTGCCCACGAGGACAACGGATGGGACCGCATCCTGTTCGCCTACCACTCGGGCTCACCCGACCCGGCCCAGGTCGCGGCGTACGTCGCCGGCCGCACGGAGCGGATCAACCTGGTCGTCGCCCACCGGCCGAACGTCGCTTATCCGACGCTGACCGCGAAAACGTTTGCGACTCTGGACCACCTCAGCGGCGGCCGGTTCGAGGTGCACGTGATCACCGGCGGGTCGACCGCGGACCAGGCCGCGGAGGGTGACTTCCTGGCCAAGGACGACCGGTACGGGCGGACTGCGGAGTTCATCCAGATCCTCAAGCAGGCGTGGACGTCGGACACCCGGTTCGACTTCGACGGAAAGCACTACCGGTTCGAGCAGTTCCTCGCCGACATCAAGCCGGTCCAGCGGCCGCGGCCGCGGATCTCGTTCGGCGGCTCCTCGGCGGCGGCGTACGCGGTCGGCGCGGCCGAGGCGGACATCTTCGCGCTCTGGGGCGAACCGCTGACCGGAACCCGGGAGCAGCTCGCGACCATCGACGCCGCGGCGGCGCGCGCGGGACGGACGGACCGGCCGACGATCCAGATCGCGTTCCGGCCGATCCTGGCACCGACCGAGGAACTCGCCTGGGAGAAGGCGGAACGCATACTCGGCCGGATCAAGGACGTGCAGGCCGGCGGCGTTCCGGCGAGCACCCGACTGCGGTCGAAGACGCCGGAAAACGCTGGATCGCAGCGGTTGCTGAAGGCCGTCGCCGCCGGCGAGCGTCACGATCGCGCGCTCTGGACGGCGCCGACCGGCCTGACCGGTGGCAGCGGAAACTCCACGGCACTGGTCGGAACTCCGGAGACCGTCGCTGCAGCGCTGCTCGACTACTACGACCTCGGGATCCGGATCTTCTCCGCCCGCGGTTACGACATCTACGACGACGCGATCGACTTCGGCCGGTACGTGATCCCGCTGGTCCGCGCCGAGGTAGCCCACCGCGAACAAAGGAAAGCGTCATGACGGTCATTTCCGATCTTGAGCAGGACTGGCAGACGTGGCACGCGGCGCGGGAGCGCGACCTGGACACCGACTACGGCTGGCTGTCCGTCGTCGCGTTCAACTGGCTGTCGCCGACGCCTACAGCGATCGACGGTCTGGCCGGAAAGTGGTGGGCGGACGAGCAGGCTCACGTGACGGCCTCCGGTGAACTGACGGCTGGCGGAGAACCAGTACACGGAACGGTTTCCGCCAGCGTTCCGGAGGCCGGCTCTCTCAGTTGGTTGTTGCACGGAAACCGTCTGGCGGAACTCGTTCTCCGCGGTGGCCGGTACGCCGTGCGGCAACGGGACCCGGGCGCGGCGACGCGGAAGGGCTTCAAGGGCGTACCGACGTACCCGATCGACGACGCCTGGGCGGTCACCGGGTACTTCAGCCCGTACGCGAAGGCGCAGCGGGTGGAGGTGTCGACGGCGCGCGACGACCTGCGTCAGCACATCACCGCGGTCGGCACGGTGCATGTGGCGTTGGGCAGTACGGCGTACGAGCTGGTTGCGACCGCTGCGAGTGACAGCCGGCTCAACCTCTCGTTCCACGACAAGACGAACGGTGAGGAGACGGCGCCCTGGCGGACGGTGACGACCGGGCCGGTGGAGCGGGACGGGTCGGTGCGGATCGACTTCAACCGGACGATCAACCTGCCGTTCGCGTTCACGGCGTACGGGACCTGCCCGGCACCCGTGCCCGGCAATCGCCTGGGTCTGCCGGTGACCGCGGGCGAGAAGAAGGTGCGGTGACCTTGGGGTGAGGTTCTGTACCTACACATTGATCGACAACTCGCCGGACCCGATCAGCGGCGTGCAGCTCACGCCGTCCGAGCGGTTCCGGCGCGTCGTACAGCAGGCGCAGCGGGCGGAGGAGCTGGGCTTCGACGCGTACGGCGTGGGGGAGCGGCACGCACAACGGTTCATCTCGTCGTCGCCGCCGGTGGTGCTGTCCTACATCGCGGCGGTGACGTCGCGGATCCGGTTGCTGACCACGGTGACAGTGCTGTCGCTGCTGGACCCGGTGCGGGTGGCGGAGGACTACGCGACGCTCGACCAGTTGTCGGGGGGACGGCTGGACATCATCATCGGGAAGGGAAACGATCCGGAACAGAACGCGCTGTTCGGGTACGAGCTGGACGGGCAGTGGGACCGGAACCGCGAGAAGTACGAGCTGCTCCGGCGGCTGCTCCGGGAAACCGGAGTTTCCTGGTCCGGGCGCTACCGCCCGGCGCTGACGGACGCGACCACACAGCCGCGCCCGTACCGACCGGACGGCCTCCCGCTGTGGCACGGATCGGCGTCGTCAACGGAGTCCACCGAGCTGGCGGCGCGCTGGGGTGACCCCTTGTTCTCGGCGAACGGCTTCCATCCGCTGGAGAAGTACGCGGGGCTGATCCGGCACTACCGGGAGCGTTGGGAGGGGTACGGGCGGGACCCGGCGGCGGCTGTGGTGGGCGCCGGGTTCAACGGGCTGTACGTGAAGAAAACGTCGCAGGAAGCGGTCGAGGGGTACCGGCCGATCTTCGACGCGTTCATGGATTCGCGCGGCGCCCGGCACAACCAGCTGCCGTTCCGGACGCTCGAGGAGTTCCTCGACGGCGGATCGGTGCTGGTCGGGTCGCCGGAACAGGTGATCGACAAGTTCGGCCGGTACCAAGACGCGTTCGGGCACGAGCTTTCCGGCATTTCCCTGGAGGTCCCGGGACTCCCGGAGGAGGACAACCGGGAGTCCGTCGAGACCTTCGTCACAGAGGTCATGCCGGTACTGCGAACGTCGTACCCGAGCCGCGTCTGGGCCTAGGACATCTCTAGCCGTACGTCGGCGCTTGCGGCCAGCCTGCTGGGGAGTCCTCCCAGTCCTCCTGGCGGCCGTACACGGCGAGGTCGGAGACGTTGGTGCTGAAGAGCAGCCGGTCGACGCCGCGCTGGCCGGTCGTGTAGGTGCGGAAAACGTTGTCGCCGTCGCGCAGGAACATGCTCAGCAGGAAGCCGCCGCCGACACCGCAGTCGGCGGAAAACGTCGTACCTGCCGAGGACGCGAACGGGATGTGCTCCCAGCCCATCTCCTTCCAGTACCCGGCCATCTGCTCGATCGGCATGTCGGAAACGGTCGCCCACGCGATGTCGTTCCGCGCCAGGCCGGCGAGGTTGGCGACGTTCTTGGTGAAGTACGTGCAGCCGCCGCAGAACGCGTCCGGCCCGGCGTCCATGAACTGGTACAGGGCGAGCTGGCGGTGCTCACCGAAGAGCTCCCGCAGCGTGACCGGCCCGTCGGTCGCCGTGAACGTGTACTCGCCGAACCTCACCATCGGCAGCCGTCGCCGCTGGGCCGCGATCCGGTCCAGGGCGCGCGTGGCCTCCTTCTCGGCGACCAGCAGCTCGGCGCGGGCCGCAGCCCACTCCTCGGCCGGCACCACCGGTGGCATCGCTGTCTCGGACATCTGTGCTCCTCTCGTAGGTTCTGCCAGCGGGACGAAGCTGTCCGGCGGTTCTCGACATCCGGGTGCCCGGAAGTTCTCCAGGCACCGTCGCACCGGCATCTCACGGTGAAAATGGTCAAGAGCACTCTGCCGGACCCGGTATGCTTTCCGGGACGGACTGAGGGGCCTGCAAGGTGCGGCCGGCTCGATTTCACATCGGGGCGGCAGACCGTGTAATCTCTCTCCTCGGCCCGCCCCTTTAGCTCAGTCGGCAGAGCGTCTCCATGGTAAGGAGAAGGTCTACGGTTCGATTCCGTAAAGGGGCTCTGAGAACGGCATCCCACCTCCGGGTGGGGTGACGAACTCACCCGGCGGGGTAGCTCAGGTGGTTAGAGCACACGGCTCATAATCGTGGTGTCGCGGGTTCGACTCCCGCCCCCGCTACCTGGCAAGGCAGTATCTCGAGAGTGCGATCACCTCAGTTGCGCACTCCTGACAGAAGAGGCAGCAGTGGCCAAGTCAACCGACATTCGCCCGAAGATCACCCTGGCGTGCACGGTCTGCAAGGAGCGGAACTACATCACCAAGAAGAACCGGCGTAACGACCCGGATCGTCTTGAGCTGAAGAAGTACTGCCACCGGTGCAACGACCACACGGACCACCGCGAGACCCGCTGACCTCAGGTCTTTCGCAAGGGCCGCTTCGGACTACCGAAGCGGCCCTTTGCCGTTCCCTCAGACGGTCAGAATCGGGCGGCCGCCCTCATACGCGGTAAGACGCTCGTCACGGGGAGTGAGACAGCAGGACCCGCAGAGCCTCCCGTTGCCGACCTCGCTCGTGTAATACAGGCAGCACGTGTTCCGCAGGTAGACGAGCTTCCCGGCGGCTACCTCCACCTCGCCGAGCCGCGCGAGCCCGCCCGGCGCCTTCGCGATGAACGTTTGCCACCGCTCGAGCAGGTACTTCGGGTCCACCGTGACGTCCTCGCGCGTTGCGGCACAGAATCCCATCGCGACGCCCGCCGCTACCCCGCCGTACACCTGCCGCAACCCGGCCCGCGTACGCCGGTGCAGTTCCTCGGAAAGTGGCAGCAGGTGTTTCCGGAGGACGACGTCGTACAGCGTTTTCAGTCCACCGGGCAGGAAATCCGCGGAACGAACGGCGACCGCCGCGATTCCGTGACCGTCGTGCGGCCGGACCCAAAGGTTCTGCGGGCGGATGTCGAGGACGCGGCCCTCCAGCGCCCAGAGCAGGAGTGCGGTCGCGGGCGCGCGGCCGGCGTAGAACGACATCATGCTGAGCGCGTTCGCGTGCGCCGTACGGTGGCAACTGGCCTCGTCGTCCCGCTTGAGCAGCTCGGTCAACTCAGGACTGCCGGGCTCCAGGATCCGGTCCACGCGCAGCCACTCGGAGCCCTCCGGCTCGCCGATCTCCAGCCGGTACCGAGGCGCGTACTTCGCCAGCGCCGCCACTGCCGTCACGTTCAACCTTCCCCGTCGGAACCATGGGCGGCGGAAACCCGCGAAAGAGCGTACCTGGCAGCCCCACGCCTACTGCGCGGCACCCGGCGGGCACCTCGCCGAACGGGAGCGAAGGGAACGATGAAACCACATCGACCCCTCCGCTCCCGCTCGCCGAGGCACTCCGCCGGGCACCTGCTCGCTACGGCGTGGGACTGCCAGGCACGCTCTGGCAGTCTGCCAGTAGGGTTAGCGGATATGACGATCGACGCCACGATGGTCGGCCGGAGGTACGCGGCCGCCGAGTCCTACCAGGTCGGCCGGGAGAAGATCCGGGAGTTCGCTGACGCGATCGGCGACCGTAACCCGGCGTACCGGGGCGACGACGCGATCGCGCCGCCGACGTTCGCGTTCATGGTCGGCAGCCGCGCCCTCGAGGAGCTGCTGAACGACGAGGAGCTCGGCCTGCGCCTGGACCGGATCGTGCACGGCGCGCAGAAGTTCAACTACACCCGCCCGATCAAGGCCGGTGACAACATCGCCGCGACCGCCACGATCACCACCGTGCGCAAGGCCGGCCCTGTCGAGGTGATCATGTACGAGACCACCCTGACCACCGTCGACGGCGAGCCGATCGTCACCGCGACGTCGACCCTCTCGCACAACCGGGCGGACGCATGATCGAGCGGAGCGAGATCATCAGAAAGCACAGCTCGACTCGTGCCTCATCGGCGCCCGGAGCGAAGCGAGGACGTCGATGAGTCTGGTAGGTACGGAGCTGCCGCCGCTGACCGTCACGCTGCGGCGCGAGGATCTGGTCCGGTACGCCGGGGCCAGCGGCGACTTCAACCCGATCCACTGGAACGACCGGATGGCCGCGGCTCTCGGCCTGCCCGGCGTGATCGCACACGGGATGCTCACGATGGCGTCCGCGGCACGCGTCGTCACGGACTGGCTCGACGATCCGGCCGACCTGGTGGAGTACGGCGTACGGTTCACCAAGCCGGTCGTCGTACCGGACGACGACAAGGGCGCGAGTGTGACGTTTTCCGCCAAGGTCGCCAAGGTCGCGGACGGACTGGCGGAGATCGACATCACGGCGGTAGCCGGCGAGGAGAAGGTGCTCGGCCGGGCCAGGGCGGTCGTGCGGGTCCGGTGAGTACGCATGTGTCGCTGGCCGACTACACCACACTGCGCGTCGGTGGGTTGGCCGACAAGTTCGTCGAGGTCAGTACCGAGGACGATCTGATCACCGCGGTCCGGGACGCCGACGCGGCCGGGGAGCCGGTGCTGCTGCTCTCGGGCGGTAGCAATGTGGTGATCGGGGACGACGGGTTCCGCGGGACGGTTGTGAAGATCGCGACGTCCGGCATCCGCGTCGAAGCGGACATGTGCTCCGGGGCGATGGTGCATATCGCCGCCGGGGAGGACTGGGACGGCGTCGTACAGCGCGCGATCGCGGAGGAGTGGAGCGGGCTCGAGTCGATGTCCGGCATCCCCGGGCTGGCCGGGTCGACGCCGGTGCAGAACGTCGGGGCGTACGGTCACGAGGTCGCGGAAACTGTCGCGTCCGTGCGCGTGTGGGATCGCGTCGTCGGCAAGGTCGAGACGATCTTCGCGGGGGACTGCGGGTTCAGCTACCGCAACTCGCGGTTCAAGGCCGACCCGTCGCGGTACGTCGTACTCGAGGTCACCTTCCAGTTGCCGCTGGGCGATCTGTCGGCGCCGGTCGGGTACGCCGAACTTGCCCGGGTGCTCGAAGTCGAGCCAGGTTCGCGCGCGCCGATGACCGAGGTCCGGGACGCCGTCCTCGGCCTGCGCCGCAGCAAAGGCATGGTCCTCGACCCCGCCGACCACGACACCTGGAGCGCAGGCTCCTTCTTCACCAACCCCATCGTCGACACCCCCGCCGAGGTCCCCGCCGGCGCTCCCCAGTGGCCGCAGCCCGACGGCCGCGTCAAGACCAGCGCCGCCTGGCTCATCGAACACGCCGGCGTCTCCAAGGGCTTCACCATCGGCAACGCCGCCGTCTCCACCAAACACACCCTGGCCCTCACCAACCGAGGCCAAGCCACCGCCAAGGAACTCCTGACCCTGGCCACCCACGTCCGCACCCAAGTACAGCAATCCTTCAACATCACCCTGATCAACGAGCCGGTCCTGGTGAACTGCAGCCTGTAAGGACAGGAGGTACTGCCTGCCGAGCCGCTTCTCAGCGGACGGCTGAGCGTGCCGGTCTTTCGCGGGGGCGAGTACCTCCTGTCGTTAGCGGGCCTGTGGACAACTTCCGCGCCTGTCGCGGCGAATCCAGCAGTATCGATGGGTGACCGTTGTCGCCGAGATCCTGGCCCGCCTCGGCGGCTCTGCGACAGCCGCGCAGCTGGTCGGCCTGGTCTCGCCTGGGGCATTGAAGGCGGCGGTGCAGCGAGGCGAGGTTGAGCGCCTCGCACGCGGGGTCTACGGTCTGTCGAGTCTCGGAGCGGACCGACTTGCGGCGATCGCGTACGACGGGGTCGTTTCCTATACCAGCGCCGCAACCGCCTGGGGACTGCCGCTGCTCGTACGACCGGAGAAGCCGCACGTCACGGTTCCTGTGAAGCGCAGGCCTCGGCCGGGCCGCCCGGCTGAGCTGCACTGGGCAGCGGTCTCGCCGGCGGAGCGTGGTGCTCGGCTGACGGGCCTGCTGCGAACGGTCCTCGATTGTTCGCGGCTCCTGCCGTTCGGCGAGGCGCTTGCGGTAGCTGACGCGGCGTTGGGCACTGGCGGGCTGGTGAAGGACGAGTTGGAAGCTGCGGCCGAGGCGATGCGTGGACCGGGTCGTCCGAACGCGGTTCGGGTCGCCGCCGCAGCCATCACGCGGTCCGAGAGGTTCCTGGAGTCGATGTTGCGGAGCCTGCTGATCGGCGCCGGGATCGAGGGCTTCGAGCCGCAGGTCGTCGTTTACGCCGGCGGTCTCCGGGTTCGGGTCGATCTCGGGCATCGGGCCGCGCGGATCGCGCTGGAGGCTGAGGGCTACGAGTTCCACGGGTCGCCTGGTGCGTTCGCTGCGGATTGCCGGCGGTACGACGACCTGGTTGCTGCCGGGTGGTTGGTGCTGCGGTTCACCTATCAGCAGGTGATCGGGGATCCGGTCTGGGTGATCGAGACCGTTCGCGCCGCGCTCGTGGGGCGCTAACGACAGGAGGTACGCCTGCCGACCCACCTTGGGCGCGCCGGCGTCCAGGTGTCGATGGCTGTCGGGAGTGACTACCTCCTGTCGTTAGAGCGTCCTGAAAAACATTTGCGTTGAGGGTAGGCAGGAGGGGGCGGTGTTGCTAATCTTTTGCGCAATCTGGTGGGAGGTGGGTTGTGAGGCGTAAAAGATTTTCTCGGCGGGAGGTGTTGGCCGGGGTGGGGGCAGGGCTGGCGGCTGCCGTGGTGCCGGGGTGTTCCGGTGGTGACGGTGGGCGGTCGGGGGCTCTGCAGGTGTGGGGCGGGGTGCCGGCGGCATCCGGGCCGGCTGATGTGCTGAAGGCGTTCCAGCAGAAGTTTCCGCAGTACAAGGTGAACTACACGCGGTTCGTGAACGACGACCGCGGCAACCTCAAGCTCGACACCGCCCTCCAGGGTGGCGTCGACATCGACGTGTACTTCACGTACTCGCAGGGTGCGATGGCGTTGCGGGCCGGTTCCGGACTGGCGGCGGACCTGACCGATCGTGTGAAGGCGGACCCGGACCTGCAGGTGTTCCTGGACACCGAGCAGCCGCGGTCGTACATCGACAACGGCAAGGTCAAGGCGCTCGCCACCGCTCGCGAGCCGTTCTTCGTACTGTTCAACGAGAAGCTCCGGCAGCAGGCCGGCGTCGAGCTTCCGCAGTCGTGGACGATCGACGAGTTCCGCGCGACGGCGAAGAAGCTGACGACGGACAAGACGGTCGGCACGTACACGCTGCCCGACGTCGCCCGGATCGCGCTCGGGCCGAACTACTGGTACGACGGAAACCGCTCGAACTTCGGCGATCCGCACTTCGAGCAGGGTTTCCGCCTCGGCCGCGAGATGATCGCGGAGGGTACGGCGTTCCCGTGGACCGAGGTGCTGTCCCGGCATCTCGACGCGTACCAGCAGAACTCGTTCCTCGGCGAGGAGTTCCACCTCTGGTCGACCGCCCCGTTCAACCTGCGCTACCTGTACGACGCGAAGAAGTACCCGCACGACTTCAAGGTCGCGTTCGCGCCGTCGCCGACCGTCGACGGCCAGAACTGGAACGGCGGATCGTTCAGCAACTTCATCATGGTCAACCCGAAGTCGCCGAAGTTCGAGGCGGCCTGGGCGTTCGTGAAGTTCTGGCTGACCGAGGGCGCGACGCCGATGCTCAAGGGCGGCAAGCTGCCGGCGCTCGGCAACGTCACCGACGAGCAGATCGTTTCCGGAATGCTCGGAAAAGAGCCGCAGAAGTACTTCGATCTCGACTCGTTCCGGCGCGTCGTCCTGACGTCCGATCCGAAGCTCGCGACCGACACCCGGCTGACCGGATTTCCGGAGATTTCCCTGGCGGTGAAGCAACAGCGCGACCTGTGCTGGCTCGGCGAGAAGGACCCCGGGGTCGCGATCCGTGAGGTACGGCGGCTCGCCGATGCCGCGATCGCCCGTAACGAGAGGAGGCCCTGATGGCCACCGCCACGGTCGTCGCGGCCGGCACCAAGGCCCGGACCGAGCAGGGTTCCGGGATCCGCCCGTCCGGCTGGATCGGGTTCCTCTTCATCGCCCCGAACCTGCTCGGCGTGATCGCGTTCACGCTGATTCCCCTGGTCAGCGTCGTGGTGCTCGCCTTCACGGACTGGAACCTGGTGTCCGGCCTCGGCGGCATCACCTTCAACGGCATCGACAACTTCGTCGCGATCGCCCGGGACCCCGGATTCTGGCACGCGATCGGCCTGACGCTCGTGTACGTCGTGGTGTCGGTCCCGCTCACCGTCGTACTCGGACTCGCGCTCGGGATCGCGCTCAACCGTCCGCTCCCGGGTCGCGCCGTACTCCGGGCGATCTTCTTCCTGCCGTACATCGTCAACGTGGTCGCGATCGGCATGACCTGGTTGATGCTGATGAACCCGAAGGCCGGTCTGGTGAACCAGGTCCTCGACGCGTTCGGGATCCAGCCGGGCTGGTTCGCTTCCTCGCACTGGGCGCTGCCGGCGCTGATCGTGATGGCGGTCTGGGGCGGCATCGGGTACTGCTCGCTGATCTACCTGTCCGCGCTGCAGGACGCGCCGCGGCAGCTGTATGAGGCGGCCGACATCGACGGTGCTTCCGCGTGGTCCAAGTTCCGCGTGATCACCTGGCCGTCGTTGCTGCCGACAACGATCTTCCTGCTGGTCACGCTGATCATCGGGGCGTCGCAGGGCTTCGGTCTGATCGCCTTGATCACCGCGGGCGGTCCGGGCGACGCGACCACCACGATCTCGTACTACATGTACCAGACAGGCTTCCAGTTCTACCGGTTCGGTTACGCGTCGGCGATCGGCCTGGTGACCTTCGTCGGCGTACTCGTCCTGACCCTGCTCACCTGGCGGGCGCAGCGAGGGAGGGCCCTCAATGACCAATAAATACAGCAAATGGATCTGGGGCGTTCCGCTGTGGATCCTCGCCATCGCTTTCCTGGCGCCGTTCGCGTGGATGATCTCGACCGCGCTGAAGCCGGACGTGGACGCCTACAAGATCCCGATGCAGTGGATCCCGGACCCGTTCCAGTGGGACAACTTCAGCACGGTCCTGAGCGGGGCGACCTCGGTCCTTCCGGCGTTCGGCCGCTCGGTGTTCGTGGCCCTGCTGCGGGTCGCGGGGGAGCTGATCACCGCGACG
Organism: Kribbella sp. VKM Ac-2571; assembly: GCF_004362255.1. NCBI lineage: Bacteria > Bacillati > Actinomycetota > Actinomycetes > Propionibacteriales > Kribbellaceae > Kribbella > Kribbella sp. VKM Ac-2571. Next base: position 114,182 of record NZ_SNWS01000020.1, on the reverse strand, counting down.
ATGGCGGGCTACGCGTTCGCCCGGATGTCGTTCAAGGGTCGGGACAAGCTGTTCCTGCTGTACCTGGCGACGGCGATCATTCCGGCCCAGCTGCTGCTCGTCCCGCGGTTCATCTACTTCCAGAAACTCGGGCTGTACGACACGCTCTGGGCGCTGATCCTGCCGGGGATGTTCACCGTGCTCGGAACGTTCCTTATGCGCCAGTTCTTCGTCAGTCAGCCCGCGGAGTTCGCCGAGGCCGCTCGGATGGACGGCGCGAACGAGTGGCGGGTGTTCACCCGGATCTACTTGCCGTTGGCAACACCGGTGATGAGCGCGCTCGGCATCCTCGCGTTCGTCTGGTCCTGGAACGACTACGAGACCCCGCTGGTGCTGATCAGCAACCCGGACCGGTACACGCTGCCGCTCAGCCTGACCAACTTCGTCGACGAACAGGGCCAGATCGCGCCCGGTCTGACGATGGCCGCCTCGGTGATCTCGATCGTGCCGGTGCTGATCGTGTTCGTCGTCCTGCAACGCCGCTTCATCGCCGCCATGACTCATACAGGGATCAAATGATGCAGAACGTTTCAGGTGTCTTTCCGCATCTCGCGCAGATCGGCGACTTCGGGCCGCCGCGCAGCGAGCTCGGTATCGGTTCGCTGATGCCGTGGAACGGGAAACTCTACGTCCAGAACTACAACTCCCACAAGGCGCGGTCCGGTGCGGGCGTCAGCCTGCGCCGGGTCGACGCCGACCTGTCGATGGAAATCGTTCCGGAAACTCTCGGCGTGGACGGAACGTACACCAACCGTTTCGTGCACTTTCCGACGTCGAAGCTGGTCCTCGGGCCGCACGTGATTTCCGCGGACCACAAGATCGTGACGATCCCGGAGCTGCAGCCGTTGCGGGTCTGCGGTACGTCGCGGCACCTGACGAAACCGGACACGCACGTGTACGTGCTCGCGATGGAGGGCGAGCTGTTCGAGCTCGACGTCACGACGTACGAGTGCACGCAGCTCTTCGATCTCAACGACGAGCTCGGGACCGACGGCGAGATGAAGGTCCACTACAAGGACTGCTACACGTCCTTCGGCCGGCTCGTGGTGTGCTCCAACGAGTACGCCGAGCCGGAGTGGGCCGGCGAGCGGTCCCGTGGCCGGCTGGCCGAGTACGACGGTACGTCGTGGAAGATCCTGCGGGACGATCCGTTCACCGCGATCGGCGGACGGCACGAGTTCGGCGGGACGATCTTCGCGACCGGGTGGGACCGGGCGTCGGCGATCCTCGAGGTGTTCACCGAGGCCGACCAGCAGTGGACCCGGTACCGGCTGCCGAAGGCGTCGCACTGTTTCGACCACAAGTGGCAGACCGAGTGGCCGCGGATCCGCGAGGTCGAGCACGAGCGGCTGCTGATGGACCACCACGGAATGTTCTACGAGGTGTCGCCGTGGGCGTACGGCGGCCGGATCTGGGGCGTCCGTCCGATCTCGACGCACCTGTGGGTCCTGGGAGACTTCTGCTCGTGGCGCGGGATGCTCGTCGCGGGTGCGGACAACGCCTCACCGAGCCATGGGCTCAACCCGACGACGGCCGAGCCGCAGTCGGGGCTGTGGTTCGGGAAGACCGACGACCTGTGGAGTTTCGGAAAGCCGGCCGGGTGGGGTGGGCCGTGGTGGGAGACAACGGTTTCCGCCGGCGTTCCGTCCGATCCGTACCTGATGACGGGCTTCGACGGAAAGTGTCTGCACCTGGAGAACTTCTCCGACATCCCGCTGACGATCACGGTCGAGATCGACTTCCACGGGCACGGGCGGTTCGGCGCGGTGGAGGCGTTGACGGTCGAGCCGGGGCAGATCCGGTCACACGTTTTCCCGCCCGGGTTCAGTGCGCACTGGGTGCGGGTGGTGAGTGATGCCGACGGCGTCGCGAGTGCCCAGTTCGTCTATACGTGATGATCACGGAATGGATTCCTCGATGGAACGAGCCGGCAGTCCGAGTCCGTTGCAGCTGGTCAAGCGAGTTCTGCCCGAGCTGAACGGTGCGATGCAGCGGGTCGCCGAACACATCCTGGCGAACCCGGACGAGGTCGCGCGTGGTTCGATCACGAAGCTGGCCGAGGCCGCGCAGACCTCGGCCGCGACGGTCACTCGGCTGTCGACCCACCTCGGGTACGCCGGGTACCCCGCGCTGCGGGCCGCGCTGGCGATGGAGGTCGGGCGCGGTCTGGAGGCCGGGTGGGCGAGCGACATCGGTATGGCGATCGGTCCGGCAGATCCGCCCGAGCAGGTGCTGAACGTGCTCGCGTCGACGCAGGCGAACGCGCTGCGGAACGCGTTGGCCGCGATCGATCTGACCGCGGCCACCCGGGTTGCGGACGCGATCGCCGGCGCCCGGCGGACCCACATCTACGGCGAGTGGGGCGACGCGATCCCGGCCCGCGAGCTGTACATCCGGCTGCTGCGGATCGGGATCCCGGTGGGGTTCTTCGACGGTCCGCAGTCCTCGCAGATCGGCGCCGGCCTCCTCGGCGAGGGCGATGTCGCGCTGACGGTCACGCGGTCCGGCACCGATGCGACCACGCTCGACTTCATCAAGCGCGCCGGCGACGAGGGAGCGCTCACGGTCGCGATCACCGGGATGCCAGACGCGCCGATCGGCCGGATCGCCGATGTCACCCTCGACACCGGTACGCCGAACGGGGCGAACTGGACCGAGTTCTTCGCCGGCCGCGCGAGCGACGTACTGACGGCCGGCCTGCTGTTCGTCCTGGTCGCGCAGCGGGTGCCCGATCACCTGACGGCACATCATCCGAACGGGCCCGGGCAGCCCGTCGTACAGCGAGATACCTGAAAGGCTTGTGCATGCAGCAGCTCGAGGTCCAGTCCGATCTGACCGTCGTCGGCGGCGGGCTCGCCGGGATCTGCGCGGCGATCGGCGCCGCGCGGCAGGGGAGCACCGTGGCGCTGGTGCAGAACCGGCCGGTGCTCGGCGGCAACTCGTCCAGCGAGGTGCGGGTGTGGGTGTGCGGGGCAACCGCACACGGCGTCCAGAGCTTCGCCCGCGAGACCGGCATCATGGGTGAGCTGTTCGTCGAGAACCAGTTCCGGAATCCGCTCGGAAACCCGTACTACTGGGATCTCGTGCTGCTGGAGGCGGTCCGCGCCGAGCCACGGATAACGCTGTACCTGAACACCGACGTCCGGACCGTGGAGGCCGCGGACGGCGAGATCCGGTCGGTGACCGGGTGGCAGATGGGGTCCGAGAAGGAGATCCGGTTCGTCAGCCCGGCGTTCGTGGACTGCTCGGGCGACGGCCTGGTCGGGATGCTCGCGGGAGCGGAGTACCGGACCGGTCGGGAGCCGCGCTCGGAGTACGACGAGTCGTGGGCGCCCGACGTACCGGACTCGAACACACTCGGCAGCACGATCCTCTTCTACAGCAAGGACGCCGGGGAACCGGTGCGGTTCGTGCCGCCGTCGTTCGCCCGGGACGTCACGGAAACCGCGATTCCGGAACGTCGCGTGATCCGGACCGACATGAACGGGTGCGCGTTCTGGTGGATCGAGTGGGGCGGGGAGCTGGACGTCGTCGACGACAACGAGGCGATCCGCGACGAACTGCAGGCGGTGGTGTACGGGATCTGGGACCACATCAAGAACTCGGGGCAGTTCGACGCGGACAACCTGACCCTGGAGTGGATCGGGTCGGTACCCGGAAAACGTGAGTACCGCCGTTTCCTCGGCGACCACGTGCTGACCCAGCACGACGTGCTCGACCAGACGGAATTCGACGACCGCGTGGCCTTCGGCGGCTGGTCGATCGACCTGCATCCGCCCGGCGGCGTGTACGCGGCCGAGCGCGGATCGAAGCACTGGCATCCGGACGGCAACTACCACATTCCGCTGCGTTCCCTGTACTCACGGAACGTCCGGAATCTGTGGATGGCGGGACGGAACATCAGTGCCAGCCACGTCGCGTTCGGAACGACGCGAGTGATGGCGACCTGTGCCTTGCTGGGTGAAGCGGCCGGCATCGGCGCAGCTGTTGCCCTGCGCAACAGGTTGACGCCACGCGAGCTGGCGCACGACCGGTTCGGCCTGATGAAGCACGCGCTGACCCGCGCCGACTCGTCGGTTCTCGGCGTCATCGACGACGATCCGGAAAACGTCGCATTGTCGGCGACCGTCACGGCGTCCTCCACTCTGACCCGCCCGGCGCTCGAGGTCTCGTCCGGAACGCTGCCGCTGACCACCGACCTCGGAATGGTCATCCCGATCGACCCCGCTCTCGACGGTTTCGAGCTACTCGTCGACTCGACCGGAGGTTCCCTGACCGTCGAGCTCCACGACCCGGTCAAGGCACAGAACTACCTCCCGGCCAAGCTCGTCGACTCCTGCACCGTCGAGGTGCCGCCCGGCGAGAAGCGCTGGATCCACGTCCCGTTGGCCTGGCGTCCGTCCGCTCCGTCCAACGCGTTCGTCGTACTGCGGAGCACACCGGACATCTCCGTACACACTGCTGCGACGGGACTCCCCGGCACGGTTCACTTCGCCCATCGCGATCCCGCGCCCGACGAGCAGTGGACGGAGCAGTTCCGTGCCTGGAAACACATCCTGCCCCGCGGCGGCCTGTGCATCCGCCTCGGCGAGACAGCGGCGTACGCACCCGAGAAGGTGATCGGTGGCTACTCCCGCCCGTACGGCGGCCCGAACCTCTGGTCGTCCGAAGACCTCGCCTGGGACTCCGAGCCCTGGCTCGAGCTCACCTGGCCCGAGCCGGTCGATCTGTCCGAGATCGTCGTCATCCTGGACGCGGACGTTCAAGAGGACCTCATCAACCTCCACCATCACCGCACGCCGTTCGAGTCGCTCCCCACGCTCGTGGCGGACTACAGCGTGGAGGTCCGCGACGGCGACGGCCCGTGGCAGGAGATCGCCCACGTCACCGACAACCACCACCGCACCCAGCACCACCGTTTGGAGACCCCCACCCGAGCTATCCACCTCCGCCTCACGACCCGACGCACCAACGGTGCCCCACGAGCGCACGTGGTCTCCATTCGCGCCTACTCGTCGGCTCAGTAACGCCACTCGAGCTCGTGCTGCAGCATCCAGTGCGTCAGAGGTTCAGCCGCACCGGCCGACGCTGCACCCGTCAGTAGGTCTGCGAGGACCTGTGCGGGTGCGGCGAGCCGGATGCCGCTATCGGTCTTTCGAGAGCGGGTGTACACCACATCCCCGGAAGGCTCGGCCAGGATGATGGCCCTGCCCCTGGCCGGCACGAGCTCCCACACCGTAGCCGCGGCCCGCGCGTCCGGGGTGTAGATCACGGTCGGGCCGGCCGGTGTCTCCGGCGCCCACACCCGAGCCGCATGCGCGCCGCTGACCGCATGACGAACTGGTGTGGCCGCGACGCGGTCCAGGAGCGGCTGTGCGCCGTGCTTGCTGCGCCAGTACGTAACACGGACGTCGCGGCTGAAGCGGACCTCCTCGTTCCAGCGGCGAAGCAGACTGAGCCAGCTCGGTACGGCGATGACTCCAGGCGCCTGACGCTCTACGAGCTCTTCACGTTCGAGCCGGTTGACCACTCGCCGGATGGTCTGTGCGGGAACGCCAGTGGTCGTCACGAGGTCATGGGTGGTCCAGAGGCTGCGGAAGTCCAGGAGCGCGCGGATGATCAGCGAGGCAGCGTCACCGGCCAACGGGCTGGTTGTGGTCGCGCTCATGGGTTCGCTCCGCTCGGCCGGGCTCCGAGCTGGAGGGTTGCGTAGGTGGTCCACTCGTACTGGTGGTGATCGCGGTTGAGGTTGATGAGGCTTACGCGGCTGATCTCGGTTCTGGCGACGCCACCGGCGAGGGCGTTGACACGTTGGCGGAGCGGCTCGGCAGGGGCAGGCTGGTTCCAGTAGCCGAGTGAGACGTGTGGGTCGAGCTCGGGCAGTGCGGGCACGGAGTCACTGCCCCAGACGTCGGTGATCGCGGCACGGAGCTGTGCGCGCAGACGGCGCAGCCGGTCGACGGGGGAGACCGGGAGTTGCAGACTCTCGACGTCGACGACGGCAGGGCCGAGCTTGATCTCGAACGGCCGGAAGTACTCGAGCCGGCGTTGCGCCGCATCGATGATCGGGTCGAGGTCCGACTGCGGGACCTTGTCGGCGAAACCGATGCCCTGCAGCGTGAGGTGCAGCCACTGGACCGGCACCGGCGTGATCCCGGGCAGCGAACCGATCAGCCGTTGGTACGTCGCGTGCATGTCGGTCAGCACGGCGTCGTTCGGGAAGACGACGTGCCACGTGTAGAACGATCGCCCGGGCCGCCAGTTCGGGCGCCAGTACCAGTGATCGCGGACTTCCTTGATCATGTGTGCTCCTCGATCACGCGTCGTCGGTTCGGGGTGGTCAGGCGCGTCGGCAGTCCCGGCTGCTGGGTGAACTCGGCGATCCGGTCCCGCAGCATCCGGCCTTTGGGGCTGCGCGCGTACGGCGCTGTCAGGGCGGCGACCTCCGCGACGCGCTGGATCAACGGGCGCACGCGGTACTCCGGCTGGAGCTCCAGCACCGGGTCGACCGCCTCGATCGCGCCGTCGAGGTGTCCGAGGAGCAGCCGCGCCTTCGCCTGCTGGAGGCGGGCCATCCGTTCGGAGCCGGCGTTCCGGAGTGCGTACGGGACGGCCTCGAACAGGGCGATGCTGTGGTCGGCGTGATCCGCGGTGCGCTGGGCGTCACCGAAGGCCAGGTGCGTGTCCGCCCACAGTCCTTCGGCGCGTTCCGGCGTACAGAGCAGGACGCCGCCTGGTTCGGAATCGGCGGGGCGGACGGCGAGGGTTCGGGCAACGTCGAGGAGGTCACGGGCCTTGTCCGTGCGTCCGGCGCGGGCGTGGTCGACGGAGGCGGCGCTGGCGAGGAAGAGTCTGGCTGTGCCGGCGTTGTATCGCAGGCCGTCCTCGGCGTACGACGCTGCGCGGGCGAAGTCCTCCTGCCAGAACGCGGCGGTGTGCTGGGTGGCGCGGATCCAGCCCCGCAGTACGTCGTGATCCGCGGCCTCGGCGCAGGCCCACGCCGTGCGGGTATGGCTCTCGGCGATGTCCGGCCGGCCGAGGTCGACCGACATCCAGGCGAGCAGGGTGATCGCCCAGCCGGCGGACGCGTACAGATCACGGGACTGGCGCGGCGACTGATTGCCAGCCAGCAACCCGAAGGCGCGGTCGCGGATCGCGCGGCTCTTCGCGAACAGCGGCCGGATCGGCGTCCGCAGGTAGGACTGCGCGATCCGCTCGATGTCGGCCTGCAACTGTTCGACGGTGAGCTCGCCGACGTTCGACTCCTCGGCGAACGACAGCAAGCCGATCGACTCGTCGCCCGCGTTGACCAGGTCGTCCTCGTGGCCGGCCATCGACGCCGGCGGCGCCAGCTCCGGCTCGGTCAGGGAGACGCCGGAGGGCGGGAAGAAGCCGAGGTCGTTGTCGGAGGCAACGCCGAGCACGTGGCGCAGACCGGAGCGGTACGCCGCGCCGGGCCAGCGGACCGCGCCGCGTTCCAGCTTGGCGATGTAGTGGCCGTCGAGCTCGTACTTGATCTCGGTCGTGTCCCAGAGCCACGCGCAGATGGTGTCGGCCAGCTCGCTCCGGGACATGTGTTCACCCGGCGCGCGCCGTGAGGGGGTGCGTTCCCGCGCCTCGCGGAGAAACTCGTTCGGCCCTGACATGGCGGTAACTGTAAGACGCTGAACACCCTCTGCGACGGCAAAATCGGGTCCTGTGGACGATCTGCCCCAGGCTGCCCCGATCTGCCCCGAATCCCTGTGGAAAAAGGGGTTCTCGCCCGCCGTGGATAGTCTGCGGCAACGAATCGACGGCGATTCCGGCGCGCGTTGACGGTTGCTGAGCGTGAGGATGGCGGGGCATCCCGGGGCAGATAGGGGCAGCCCCTCGACCTTGGCCCTCTAAGAGGTCCCGCGATCTAAAGTTGTGGGATGCCTGAGGAAGCCGTGACGACGTTGCACGCCGAGTTGGAGCGGTTCGGGCGCGCGGAGGAAGGGTTCGCGCTGCTCGAGGTGTTCCTGGAGGTGGCGCGGCCGCGGTTGGGTGCCGTGGTGCTGGATCCGGTGGGACTACAGCTGCCGACGGAGCTCACCGACGATCGCCTTCTTGTGCAGAAACTGATCGACGAGATCGAGCAGGAGCCACAGGGCAAGGCGCGTGTGGTCGAGCGCGCCTTCGACATGGACGACGAGCAGGCGCGCTGGGATTACGTACGCCTCGCCTACAGCTCGAACCAGGCGACGGTGTGGAGCCGTCGCCAACGTACGACGTACTTCGAGGCGTCCGGCCGCCACAAGGCGACGTACTGGCTGCCGGACAGTGTGAAGGTGCAGTACTTCGACGCGCTGACCTCCCGCGGGTGGGCCATCCCGGAGGAATGGCTCACCGCGGTGGCGAAGCGGCCCAAGCCGTGGTGGAAGCGCGGCGGCCGCTGACTGTCAGCCGAGCGCCGGCAGATGGGTCAGGGCTTCGGCGACTGCTGACTGGATCTCGGAGTCCTCCCAGGTGCGGTCGGTGATGGCGTTGGACAGGTAGGCGTCGTACGCGGCGAGATCGAGGTGACCGTGGCCGCAGAGGGCGGTGAGGATGACCTTCTCCTCGCCGGACTCCTTGCAGCGTTGGGCTTCCTCGACGGTTGCCGCCAGGGCGTGGGTGGGCTCGGGCGCGGGGACGATGCCCTCGGTCCGGGCGAACTGGACGCCGGCGGCGAAGCACTCGGACTGTGGTTTGGCGACGGCCTCGATCTCGCCGGTCTCGTAGAGATGGCTGATCAGCGGGCTCATCCCGTGGTACCGCAGGCCGCCCGCGTGGATCGGGTCGGGGATGAAGTCGTGGCCCAGCGTGTGCATCTTCATCAAGGGCGTCATCCCGATGGTGTCGCCGAAGTCGTACGCATACGTCCCCTGGGTGAGTGATGGGCACGCCGCCGGCTCGACCGCACGCAGGACCGGTGACATCCGGCCGGCCCATTTCTCCCGCAGGAACGGGAACGCCAGGCCGCCGAAGTTCGACCCGCCGCCGGTGCAGCCGACGATGAGGTCGGGCGTCTCGCCCACCATCGCGAGCTGCATCAGCGCCTCCTCGCCGATGATGGTCTGGTGCATCAGCACGTGGTTGAGCACCGAGCCGAGCGCGTAGTGCACCTCGGGATCCCGCACGGCGGCCTCGACCGCCTCGCTGATCGCGATGCCGAGCGAGCCGGTGGAATCGGGGTCACCGGCGAGGATCTTCCGCCCGGCCTCGGTCAGGTCGGACGGACTCGGGTGCACGGTCGCCCCGAACACCTGCATCATCGTCCGCCGGTACGGCTTCTGGTCGTACGACGCCCGCACCTGCCAGACCTCGCACTCCAGGCCGTACTGCGCGCAGGCGAAGGCGAGCGCCGTCCCCCACTGGCCGGCGCCGGTCTCGGTGGTGAGCTTCCGGACGCCGGACTTCGCGTTGTAGTACGCCTGGGGGACTGCCGTGTTCGGCTTGTGTGATCCCGCCGGGGAGACGCCTTCGTACTTGTAGTAGATCCGGGCCGGCGTATCGAGCGCCTTCTCGAGCCGGTGCGCGCGATACAACGGGCTGGGCCGCCACAGCCGGTAGACGTCGAGCACCTCACCCGGAATGTCGACGTACTGCTCCTGTGAGACCTCCTGCAGGATCAGGTCCATCGGGAACAGCGGCGTGAGATCGTCCGGCCCGATCGGTTGCCCTGTGCCCGGATGCAGCACCGGCGGCGGAGGCGTCGGCAGGTCGTGGAGCACGTTGTACCAACGGGTCGGCAGCTCTTCCTCTGGCAGCAGGATCTTCGTCGGCGTCATGCACGCAAAGTTAGGCCCGCACCGACCGCCGGACAATGACCTGAACCGGAACGCAACCAGCACTTATCCGGAACTCGACAACCCCTCCAACACCCCGTCGGCGCGCACGCGGTAGACCACATCGGACGGCTGCCGCGTACCGAGCGCATCCGGTACTCCGAGCTGCCGCAGCAGCATCCGCCCGATCATCTCGTGCGACACCAGCAAAGGCCGCCGTACGCCGGTCCGGCCGACCTCCTCCAACACCCGTCCGGCGCGTACCTCGGCGTCCGCGTAGCTCTCACCCTCCGGGAACCGATAGGTGTACTTCTCCCGCTCCCGCGCATCCCGCTGCCCCGGCCACCGCGCGTCGATCTGTCCCGACTCGAGGCCCGACCACAACCCGTGGTCGATCTCGGCCAGGTCGTCGACGACTTCGACGATCAGACCGAGGTCTGAAGCGATGATCGAGGCCGTACGCCGTGCTCGCTCGAGTGGGCTGGCGAAGATCGCGTCGATGCCTTCGCCGGCCAGCAACTGGGCGTTCCGGTGGGCCTGTTCGAGGCCGAGCGGAGTGAGCGGTGAGTCGAGACGCCCTTGCCGGCGGCCTGCGACGTTCCACTCGGTTTGGCCGTGGCGGGCCAGGTAGGTCAGGCCGGGACTGTGGCGGGGGTTCCTAGCCATTCGTCGATTTCGGTGAGAAGGGTCTTTTGGATCTCGGGTGGGGCGGTGGAGGCTAGGACTGAGCTGCGGGCGAGGTCGGCGAGTTCGGGGTCGGTGAAGCCGTGGACCGAGCGGGCGGTTTCGTACTGTTCGGCGAGGCGGGAGCCGAAGAGCAGCGGGTCGTCGGCGCCGAGCGCGATCCGGGCGCCTGCCTCGTAGAGCTTGCGGAGCGGGACGTCCTCAGCGCGCCGGTAGACGCCGAGCGACACGTTGGACGCGGGGCAGACCTCCAACGCGATCTGCGCGTCGACGACGCGCTTCAGGAGGTCAGGGTCCTCGACGGAGCGGACGCCGTGGCCGATGCGGCCCGCGCCCAGCTCGTCCAGACAGGTCCGGACAGTCGCCGGACCACACAGCTCGCCACCGTGCGGCGCCGCGAGCAGCCCGGCGTGGCGGGCGATCCGGAAGGCTGGTTCGAACTCGGACGTCGTACCACGCCGTTCGTCGTTCGACAGGCCGAACCCGACCACGCCACGTCCGACGTACTGCGAGGCCAGCCGTGCCAAGGTGCGGGCGTCGAGCGGATGCCGGGTCCGGTTGGCGGCGATGATGACCTGGACGGCGATCCCCGTCGATGCCGACGCGTCGCGGGCGGCGTCCAGCACCAGGTCGGTGAACTCGGTGATCCCGTGGAAGCGGTTCGCATACCCGGACGGGTCCACCTGGATCTCCAGCCAGCGCGAGCCGTCCGCCCGGTCGTCCTCGGCCGCCTCGCGGACCAGACGCCGTACGTCGTCCTCTGTCCGCAGCACCGAGCGGGCGATGTCGTACAGCCGCTGGAACCGGAACCAGCCGCGCTCGTCGGCCGCCGACAGTTCCGGAGGCCAATCGGTCCGCAGCGCGTCCGGCAGCCGTACGCCGTGCGTGTCCGCCAGCTCGACCAGCGTCAGGTGCCGCATCGACCCGGAGAAGTGCAGATGCAGGTGTGTTTTCGGCAGCACCCGCAGATCCCGCTGCGTCATTACCGAAGGTTACTGATCCCGTACCCGCCCCGCGAAATCAGCTCAGCAACTTGGCAATCCGGCCGAGGCCCTCGGCCAGGTCGTCGTCTCCCAGCGCGTACGACAGCCGCAGGTACCCGGGCGCGCCGAACGCCTCACCCGGCACGACCGCCACCTCGACCTCGTCCAGGATCAGATCGGCCAGCTCGGCGGACGTGGTCGCCGTACGCCCGTTGATCTGCTTGCCGAAGACGCCCTTGACCGACGGGTACGCGTAGAACGCGCCGGTCGGCTCCGGGCACTCGACGCCGGGGATCTCGTTGAGCATCCGGACCATGGTCCGCCGGCGCCGGTCGAACGCGACCTTCATCTCGTCGACCGCGCTCAGGTCGCCGGACACCGCGGCGAGCGCGGCCCGCTGGGCGATGTTGCAGACGTTCGAGGTCTGGTGCGACTGCAGGTTCGTCGCGGCCTTGATGACGTCCTTCGGCCCGATCATCCAGCCGACCCGCCAGCCGGTCATCGCATACGTCTTGGCGACACCGTTCAGTACGACGGTCTTGTCGGCCAGCTCCGGTACGGCGACCGGGATCGAGGTCGCCCGTACGTCGCCGTACGTCAGGTGCTCGTAGATCTCGTCCGTGATCACCCACAGGTCGTGCTCGAGTGCCCACCGGCCGATCGCCTCGATTGCCTCCGGGCTGTCGACCGCACCGGTCGGGTTCGACGGTGAACAGAACAGAAGAGCCTTGGTCTTCGAGGTCCGGGCCGCCTCCAGCTGCTCGACGGTGACGCAGTAGTTCTGCGACTCGTCGGCCAGCACCTCGACCGGTACACCGCCGGCCAGCCGGATCGTCTCCGGGTACGTCGTCCAGTACGGCGCGGGCAACAGCACCTCGTCACCCGGGTCGAGCAGCGTCGCGAACGCGTTGTACACCGCGTGCTTGCCGCCGTTCGTGACCAGCACCTGCGAGGCCTCGATCTCGTACCCGGAGTCCCGCTTGGTCTTGTCCGCGATCGCCTGCTTGAGCTCCGGCAGGCCGCCCGCGGGGCTGTACCGGTGATTCTTCGGATCCCGCGCGGCCGCGACCGCCGCCTCGACGATGTAGTCCGGCGTCGGGAAGTCCGGCTCGCCGGCGCCGAATCCGATCACCGGGCGCCCGGCTGCCTTGAGTGCTTTCGCCTTGGCGTCGACCGCCAACGTCGCCGATTCACTGATGGCGCCGATCCGCGCCGAGATCCTGGAACCCATGCGGCCCATCCTGGCACCACGCCGTACGGCGGTGCTCCCGGGTTTCACGGGGTGGGCGGGGAACGCGCCGGGGGCACTGTCCGTTCAGACCTACTGGAGGCTGTATGGTTCTGTCCGCGGTGCGGCGCCCAACCAGGGGTCGTGCGGGCAGGGTCAGGCCGAACTGTTGCCGAGAGGCTGAGTTCGACCAGGTGGCTCGAACCCCGTACACTTCTCTAGGTCCGGGCGTTGGTGGCCCTGATCCGGCATGCCCGAGATCAGGTCCGACGCGGCGTCCGGATGGATTGCAGAGGGCACTAGCTCAACTGGCAGAGCATCGGTCTCCAAAACCGAAGGTTGGGGGTTCAAGTCCCTCGTGCCCTGCAAATCCTGACCGGCGCAGGGCCGGTCAGGCCGCCGCTAGCGAAAGAGGTAGGTCGTGACGGAGACGCGCACCCCGGCACCGTCCGGCGCCGGCAAGCCTGCGGAAGGCAAGCAGCGCCGCAGCCTGCTGCGCTTCTACCGCGAGGTGGTCGCCGAGCTCCGCAAGGTCGTCTGGCCGACTCGCAAGCAGCTCTCCACCTACTTCGCGGTCGTTCTGACCTTCGTGGTGTTCGTCATCGCGATCGTCTCGGTCCTCGACCTCGCCTTCGGCTGGGCGATGTTCAAGATCTTCGGCTGAGGCTGCCCACCACGATCCGACCGTAGGTCCCGGGCTCCTGACCCGACCCGAAGCAGAACAAGACCCCGATCCACAGATGACGGAGTACGACGTGTCCGAGCGCGACGACGAGGTCCTCGACCACGAGGACGAGTTCGACGTATCCGACGCCGACCTCGATCTCGACTTCGACGAGACCGCCACCGATGACGATCTGTTCGCTGACGACGACGATGACGACGACCCGTTCGCGGGCCTCGACGACGACGACGCCGCGGGCGAGGACGAGGACGATGTGGACGACGACGAGTACTCCGCCGACGACGAGGCGGAGACGCCGCGGGCGGACACCGACACGTCCGACGACGAGCCGGTGGTAGTGGTCCCGGCGGCCGACGATTCCGAGGCCGCCGAGTTCGTGACCGAGGACGACGTCGAGGACGCCGTCGAGGAGCTGGCCGACGAGACCGCCGAGACCGCGCCGCCGACCACCGCCGAGGTGCCTGCCGCGGCCGACGAGGTGGTCTTCTCCAGCGGTGACGACGAGTCCGACGACGAGTTCGACGATGCCGAGTCCGGCGACGCCGACGTGGACGCGCCGGCCGCGGCCGCCGCCGCGACGGGCGACGGCGAGGACGAGGACGACGCGGAGGCCGAGGAGGCGGAGCCCGAAGAGCCGGGCGACCCGCTCGAGGAGCTGCGCAGCCGGCTGCGTTCGCAGATCGGCGACTGGTACGTCGTGCACACGTACTCAGGGATGGAGAACCGGGTCAAGGGCAACCTGGAGAACCGGATCAACTCCCTGAACATGGAGGACTACATCTTCGAGATCATCGTGCCGACCGAAGAGGTCGCCGAGATCAAGAACGGTCAGCGCCGGATGGTGAAGCGCACCGTCCTCCCCGGCTACGTGCTGGTCCGGATGGACCTGACCGACGAGTCCTGGTCGACCGTGCGGCACACGCCGTCGGTGACCGGCTTCGTCGGGAACAGCCAGAAGCCGGTCCCGCTCAGCCTCGAAGAGGTCGAGAAGATGCTCGCTCCGGCTGTCGTGGCGGCAGCCGAGGCGGCGGCAGCCGAAGCCGGCGCCGCACCCGCCAAGACCGCGGCGAAGAAGAAGGTCGAGGTTGCCGACTTCGGTGTGGGCGACTCGGTCATGGTGGTCGACGGGCCGTTCGCGACCCTGCACGCCACAGTCACGGAGATCAATGCCGAGGCCCAGCGGATCAAGGCCCTGGTGGAGATCTTCGGCCGGGAGACCCCGGTGGAACTCAGCTTCAACCAGATCCAGAAAGTCTAAGGACCCGACAGAATGCCTCCCAAGAAGAAGATCGCTGCCCTGGTCAAGGTGCAGCTCCAGGCCGGTGCAGCGACGCCGGCCCCGCCGGTCGGTACCGCGCTCGGTCCGCACGGCGTCAACATCATGGAGTTCTGCAAGGCGTACAACGCCCAGACGGAATCCATGCGTGGCAACGTGGTGCCGGTCGAGATCACCATCTACGAGGACCGTTCCTTCACCTTCATCACCAAGACGCCGCCGGCGCCGGAGATGATCAAGAAGGCCGCCGGTCTGCAGAAGGGCTCGGCCGTCCCGCAGCGCGACAAGGTCGGCAAGATCACCAAGGACCAGGTCCGCGAGATCGCCACCACCAAGATGCCGGATCTGAACGCGCGTGACATCGACGCGGCGATGAAGATCATCGAGGGTACGGCGCGCTCCATGGGCGTCACCGTCGACGGCTGATCAGTACCACTTCACACGTAGTAGTGGCAGGGCGAAGCGCCGCCCGGAGACCACACCCCAGAGAGGAACCAGTCATGGCACAGCGCAGCAAGGCTTACCGCGCCGCCGCAGAGAAGATCGACTTCGATCACCTGTACACGCCGCTCGAGGCGATCAAGCTCGCCAAGGAAGCGGCCGGCAGCAAGAAGTTCAACTCCACCGTGGACGTCGCGATGCGTCTCGGGGTCGACCCTCGTAAGGCCGACCAGATGGTGCGTGGCACCGTCAACCTTCCGCACGGTACCGGCAAGACGGCACGGGTCCTCGTCTTCGCCACCGGTGAGAAGGCCGAGGCCGCGAAGGCCGCCGGCGCCGACTTCGTGGGCGACGACGACCTGATCAAGAAGGTGACCGACGGCTGGCTCGACTTCGACGCGGTCGTCGCCACCCCTGACCTGATGGGCAAGGTCGGCCGCCTCGGCCGGGTTCTCGGCCCGCGTGGTCTGATGCCGAACCCGAAGACCGGCACGGTGACCCCGGACGTGGTCAAGGCCGTGAACGACATCAAGGGCGGCAAGATCGAGTTCCGGGTCGACCGGCACGCGAACCTGCACTTCATCATCGGCAAGGCGTCGTTCGACGAGACCCAGCTGGTGGAGAACTACAGCGCCGCGCTCGAGGAGATCCTCCGGTTGAAGCCGGCCAGCTCGAAGGGCCGCTACATCAAGAAGACGGTCTTCTCGACCACGATGGGGCCGGGCGTCCAGGTTGACCCCAACCTGAGCCGCAACCTCACCGAGGAGCCGGCCGAGGCCTGATCCGCACCTCTTCAGTCAGCAAGCCCCCGGGCACCTGAACTGGTCCCGGAAAGTTGGACTGGTTAAGTAAGAGGTTATAGAGGGTTTCTAGGCTGCGAGGGTCTGGGTCCGGTAGTGCACCGGGCTCAGGCCCTCGAGTTGTGTGGAGATGCGGTGGTTGTTGTACCAGCCGACGTACTCGTGCAGTGCTTCGGCCAGCGCGTCGACGGAGGCGTATCGGGTGTGGTTGAAGAGTTCTTCTTTGAGGTGCCCGAACCAGTTCTCGATGACGGCGTTGTCGTAGCAGTTGGCTTTGCGGGACATGGACTGGGTCGCGCCGGCGGAGGCGAGCAGACGCTGCCAGGAGGGGTGCTGGTACTGGAATCCTTGGTCGGAGTGCACCAGCGGCGCCTGGCCGGGCTCGAGGCTGGGGTCGAGGGTGGCCAGGGCGTCGCGCAACGAGTTGTTGGTCAGGTCCAGGTTCGGTGAGTTGCCGATCGTGTAGGCGATGATCTGGTGGTCGAACAGGTCCATCACCGGCGACAGGTAGAGCTTGTGGTCCCCGACGCGGAACTCGGTGACGTCGGTGACCCATTTCTGATTCGGGGCGGTGGCAGTGAAGTCCCGGTTGAGCAGGTTCGGCGCGGTCCGGCCGGCCTCGCCGCGGTAGGAGTTGTAGCGCTTCTTGCGCCGTACTGGGCAGTCGAGTCCGAGCCGGCGCATGAGCTTCAGGACGGTCTTCTTCGCCACCTGCCAGCCCTGCCCGGTCAGTACGGCGTGGACGCGCCGGTGCCCGTAACGGCGATGGTTGTTCTCGAATACGTCGCGGATCGCGGCCTTCAACTCCGCTCGCGGATCCGGTTGAGCCAGGCGGTTCTGGTGGTAGAAGAACGTGGAGCGGGCCAGCCCGGAGACCTCCAGCAACACGTCCAGACGATGTTCAGCCTTGAGGGCGATCACAGCGGCCACCTTCACCGCCGTTCTTGATCCCTCAAGGCCCGTACTTTTCCCAGGTACGCGTTCTCCGCCCGCAACCGCTCAACCTCGCGGCGAAGCAGTTCCAGCTCCGACTCCGGCCGGACCGGCGCGTCCGGATCCCTCGGAGCCTTCCGCGGCCGGCCCTTCGGTTTCGGCCGCAACCCGTCAGCGCCCTCGCGCCGATATACCCGCACCCACGCCTTCACCAGCTGCGGCGACGACAACTCGTACTCGGCCGCCAGCGCTGTGATCGGCTCACCCGCCAGGAACCGCTCCACCACAGCCAGCTTGAACTCGAACGAGTACGACCGCTTCGTCAGCCTGGTCAACAACGCTCCTCTGCCCCAGATCCGCCACCGCTGATACAGCATCTTCACCGGGTCACGAGCCACCACCAACCGCCGCGCAACAGCCCCCGGACCCAGCCCCCGCTCGAACAAACCTACCGCCAGCCCCCGCTGCGCCTCGCTCAGCGAACTACGTCCATCCATACAAAACACTCCCCAGAAGTCAGAACTGAATTTCTCAGTCCAACTTCTGGGGAGCGGTTCAACCTCCCGGGGGCTTGCTGCTTCTTGGGAACTGATGTCTGCGGCGGGGCGTGGCACCTGAAGCAGTGGCGTTGAACAGGAAATAGCAGGTCTCCACCCACCGCGTCCTGTCTCCACCCACCGCGTCCTGTCTCCACCCACCGCGTCCTGTCTCCACCCACCACGGACGTCGGCTCAGTTTCACGAGCTCGCTTGGGCGCGCTCAGTCGGCCGATCAGCTGTGGGTCAGGCGGAGGGGGTGGTCTGCGGTTTGGACGGTCCAGCCGTTGGGGTGGTTTTCGAGGATGGTGCCTGGGGCGGCGGTGCTGTGGTGGGTGGCCGGGTCGGATCGGGTGATGAGGTGGGTGGTGCCGTCCAGTTCGACCTGGGCGGTGGGTGCGGTGACGTTGAGGGCGGCGGCCTTGCGGCGGATCACCCGGGACGGTTCGGTGAGGTCGAGGAGTCGTTCGTCCTCGGTGAAGAGCGGCGCGTCGGAGGCGTACGCCGGGTCCTGCGGCTGACCGGGATCGCCGGCGACGAGCTTGGGAACCGCCTCGTCCAGGCATTCGCTCAGCAGCGTCCGCCAGCACTGCATGAGCCCGGAGCCGTTCAGGTCCTCAGGCAGTGGCGCGATCCGCTGGGCGAGGATCGCGCCGGTGTCGAACTCCGCCGCGGTCCGGTGCACGGTCGCTCCGACGCGCTCGTCACCTTCGTAGATCAGCCGCTGCGGTGTCGGCCCGCGCCCGGCCGGCAGCGGTGACGGGTGGCAGTTGATCGCGCCGTACGTCGGGATCTCGAGGATCTCCTCCGGGATCAGGCGGGGGAACGCGGCCGAGATGATCACGTCCGGCCGGAGCGCGGCGATCACGGGCGCGGCGACAGTCCGGAGCTTGCGGGTGATCAGCACGTTCAGGTCGTCCGGCAGACCCGCGACCATCGGGTCGGAGGCGCCGTACCTGCTGGTTTCCGGCAGCGTCGCGACCAGCACCAGTTCGTGACCGTTCCGTGCGGCGAACTCGTGCACGAGCCGGAATCCCGGCAGGAACGCGTTCAGGCCGACGATCCGCAAGCTCATGTTTCCCCAGGTGGTCAGTTCGCGACGAGGTCCGGTGTCAGCGACGACGGCGTGGAGACGCCGACCAGCCGCAGGGTGTGGTCGAGTTCGGTGCCGAGATCGGTCAGCAGCCGGGTGACGCCCTCGGACGAGCCGACGGTCAGAGCCCACAGGGCGGGACGGCCGACGAAGACCGCCCGGGCGCCGAGGGCCAGAGCGGCGAGGACATGCTCGCCACGGCGGATGCCGCCGTCGACGTACACCTCGAGGTTGCTTCCGGCGACGGCTTCGGCAACCTCGGGCAGCGCCTGCGCCGTAGCGATCGAGCCGTCGAGCTGACGGCCGCCGTGGTTCGAGACGATGATGGCGGCGGCGCCCGCGTCCGCGCAGCGCTTGGCGTCGTCGCCGCGGAGGACGCCCTTCACCACCACGGGCAGACCGGTGCGTTCGGCGAGCCAGCCGATCACGTCGGGGGTCAGGTCGTCGGCCTTCGCGAGGTCGTCGTCGGTCCACTCGCCGACGGGCAGGTTGGTCAGGAACTGTCCGGGTTGCGCCACGTCCCAGACCGTCTCGCCATCGTCTTCCTTCCGGCCGACCACGGGCGTGTCGACGGTGAGCACGACCGCCCGCGCCCCGGCCTCGACGGCAGCGTCGAGCATTCGGACGGTGATCTCGCGGTTCCGGACGATGTAGATCTGCAGCCACCACGGAACGCCGGTCGCCCCGAGGTCGGCGAACGCCGTACCGGCGTTGCTGGAGACACCGACGACGGACTTCGCCGCGCCGACGCCGCGCGCCATCGCGAGCTCGCCGTCCGGGTCGGCCATTCGTTGCATCGTCGACGGCGCGACCAGGATGGGCGCGCCGACGGGTGTGCCGAGCACCGTCGTACTGAGGTCGACGGTGGACACGTCGTTCAGCACGTGCGGACGGAACCGGTACGCCGACCACGCCGAGGTCGCCTCGGTGACGCTGACCCCACCGGCCGAGCCCTGCCGGAAGTAGCGATGCACGGCCTCCGGCAGCTTCTCGGCGGCCGCGCCTTCCAGGGTGTCGATCCATCGCATGCGGCCCATCGTCGCACCCGGTGGTTCCGCAGCGGACCGAATTTCGCGGCGGAGGGTGGCGGCCGGACGGTACAGTGGACGACATGACGCAGTACGGGCAGCGATTTCTGCGCCCCGGCCGGCACGACGGTGCCGACGGGGTGAGCTGCTGCTGCGCTCTCTCCTGAGGTGACCGCGGCCGACCGGGGTGGACCCCTGTCGAGACCGTCATCCTGGAGAGAAACTCATGTCTGTCCTCACTGCTGAAGAACTGCACTCTGCCCTCGCGCTGCGCGATCTCACCGACCCGGCCCAGGGCCCGCATGCCGTCCAGCTCGTCGTCGATTCGATCCGTACGGCGCTCGCCGCCGCGTGGCCGTACACCGAGATCTGGACCCGTCGCGACCATCCCGTCGTGCCGATGGCCGACAACTACGACAACCTCGGGTACGCCGCCGACGCGGTGACCCGGGAGGCCCGCTACACGCGCTACGTCTCCGAGACCGAGGTGTTGCGAAGTCACACGTCGGCGATGATTCCGCCCGCGCTCCGTGAGCTCGCGGAGTCGGAGTCGTCCGATGTGCTGATGATCTGCGCCGGCATCTGTTATCGCCGGGACTCGGTCGACTGGCAGCACACCGGTACGCCGCATCAGCTCGACCTGTGGCGGGTCAGCCGCAACGTGCCCCTGGGCGAGCCGGAGCTGGAGGACATGATCGCCCGTCTGGTCGACACCGTCCTGCCCGGCCAGACCTATCGCACCGTGCCGGCCGTTCACCCGTACACGATCCACGGCCGGCAGATCGATGTCCTGCTGGACGATCAGTGGATCGAGATCGGGGAATGCGGGGTCGCAGCGCCGCATGTGCTCCGCATGGCCGGCCTGGACGACGGCTGGACCGGTCTCGCGATGGGTCCCGGCCTTGATCGGCTGATGATGCTCCGCAAGGGGATCCGTGACATCCGCCTGCTCCGCTCGACGGATCCGCGGGTGGCGGGTCAGATGCTGGATCTCGCGCCGTACAAGGCGGTCTCGTCGATGCCGCCGGTCCGTCGTGACCTGTCGGTCGTGGTCGACGAGT
The DNA here is from genome assembly GCF_004362255.1 of Kribbella sp. VKM Ac-2571. Taxonomy (NCBI): domain Bacteria; kingdom Bacillati; phylum Actinomycetota; class Actinomycetes; order Propionibacteriales; family Kribbellaceae; genus Kribbella; species Kribbella sp. VKM Ac-2571. The sequence goes on along the minus strand of NZ_SNWS01000020.1, from coordinate 93,607 downwards.
CGGCGGACGTGTCGGCGGAGGTTCTCGGTGACAAGGTGCGCGCCGCGCTCGGCCCGGACGGCGATGCCGCGGAGTCGCTGGAGGTGCTGGGCGAGACGTCGTACGACGACTTGCCGACGAGGGCCCGTGAGCGTCTCCAGATGACTCCCGGTCAACGGAACCTCCTGGTCAGGCTGGTCCTGCGGCCGGTGGACCGCACGCTCACCGACGCGGAGGCGAATGCCTTGCGTGACAAGGTCTACCGCGCGCTGCATGAGGGTCCTGTGCTCGAGCTCATCGGATAGACCCGTCGGAGCTCGCGGGCGGCGACCACGAAGGCGCACACCGCGAGCGGCAGCTCCAGCAGGAGCGCCTCCGTCATCGAGAGGGTGCGGTCGAACCCGGCCGTCGCCGTACTCACGTCGAACCAGGCGTCGGCCGCGAGCAGCGTCCCGGCGGCCATCGCGGTCAGAGTGGCGTATCTGTTGCGTGTGTGCAGCAGGTACGCCGTGAGACCGGCGGCGATCGCGGTGCCGCAGTCGAGGCCGACCCAGGTGAGCTTCCAGTGACCCGCCTGATAGGTGCTCGGCAGCGTGGCCGCGAGGATCAGGCACCAAGGAAGCAGCACGGCCGCGACCCCGGCGGCGACCAGCGCGGCCAGACCTCCGGGCGAGCGGCGGGCGCGGATCCTGCCGTCCAGCCGGTCCTCGGCTATGTAGTCGTCGAGCGCGTCCGCCACGCGGTCGTCGATCGCGTCGCCGAGTTTCCCGTCGATTGCCCGGCTGAGATCGCCGTTGATCGCTGTCGTCGTCATGCCTTCGAGGATTCCGGCGGCGGGCGCTCGGCGCAGTCCGGCAAGCCCACGAACAGGGGTGGGGATAACCCCCGGCCGGGTCCGTGGGTTGTCCTCATGCCGCCAGCTCGGGGCGAGGACGTAAGTTGTGACGGCAAGCAGGCGCCGACACAGGGAGGTGGTCCGGATGACGGTTGCTGCGAATCCGGTTCCCCGGATGCCCTGGCGGCTCTGGCGCTCGCCGTACTTGTGGTTGGCAACCATCCACATCCTGGGCGACACGGTCGTGGTGCTCACCTCCGGGCTGCTGGTGCTGGCCGCGGTCCTGGTCGCCTTGCTGGCTTGGCCCCTCGGGCACGTCGGGATTCCGCTGAGCGCCGGCGCGAACCGGTTCGTGTACCGGGTGGCGGGATGGGAACGAGCGCGGGCACGGATCACTCGCGGGCAGGTCATCCCGCCGTTGATCCCACCACCGCCCGGCGGATCACGGGTCGCCGACGCGCGCCTCGCGGTGACCGACCGCGGGATGTGGCAGCAGTTCCTGTACTACCTGCTGCTGTTGCCGCTGGCAATCGTTTGGCTGGGGCTCATCCTGGCTGCGTGCTCGGTGCCGCCGGTGCTGATCGCGTTACCGCTGTACTTCGACCGGTTCGCCGCCGCGCAAGCCCAGGTCGGGCCGTTCGTGATCGACTCGGGCAAGACCGCTTCGATGGTGGCGATCGTCGCGGCCGTGTTCCTGCTCGTGGTGTCGCCATGGCTGATGCGGTTGGCGTCGGCGCTGGACGCGGAACTCGCGCGGAGGTTGCTCGGCCGGTCCGAGAGCGGTGCCCTGGCGGAGCGCGTCACGCAGCTGGTGACGAGCCGGCAGCAGGTGGTGGACTCCGTCGAGGCCGAGCGGCGGCGGATGGAGCGCGACCTGCACGACGGCGCCCAGCAGCGGCTCGTCTCGCTGGCGATGACGCTGGGCCGGGCCAAGAACCGGCTGGGGAGCAAGGAGCCCGCGGTGCGCGCGTTGATCGAGGAGGCGCATTCGGAGGCGATGCAGGCGATCGCCGAGCTCCGTGACCTGACTCGAGGACTGCACCCCCCGGTGCTGACCGATCGGGGTCTGGACGCGGCGCTGTCGGCGGTGGCGGTCCGATCACCGGTGCCGGTCCACCTGAGGCTCGGCATACATTCCCGCCCGTCGCTGACGATCGAGTCGATCGCGTACTTCGTGGTGACGGAGGCGCTGACCAACGTGGCCAAACATGCTGAGGCGGCGCACGTGAGGGTCTCGGTGCTGCGGAGAGGCGATGTACTGCGGATCGAGGTCCGGGATGACGGGCAAGGCGGCGCCGATCCGTCCAAGGGCACCGGGCTGCGAGGGCTGACCGACCGGGTGGCCGGGGTAGACGGATGGCTCACGGTGGACAGTCCACCGGGTGGCGGGACCACGCTGATCGCGGAGGTGCCCTGTGGTTGAAAACACGGTGCCCGAAAACACCCTGCCCGAAAACACGGCGGCTGAGGAGACTGAGCGGATGCGGGTGGTGATCGCCGAGGACTCGGTGCTGCTGCGTGAGGGCATCGTGCGATTGCTGGAGGAGCAGGACTGCGCGGTGGTCGCGGCAGTCGCGGACGGGGACGCGCTGCTCAAGGCCGTCGCGGCGCATCGTCCGGACGTGTGCGTGGTCGACGTACGGATGCCGCCGACGTTCACCGATGAGGGACTGCGGGCGGCGTTGGTCATCCGCGAGCAGTACGCCGAGGTCGGCGTACTGGTGCTGTCGCAGTACGTCGAGGAGCGCTACGCGAGTGAACTGATCGGTGGGAACCCGGGCGGTGTCGGGTACCTGCTCAAGGACCGTGTGGCGGACGTGGATCAGTTCATCGAGGGGTTGCGCCGGGTCGCGGGCGGTGGCGCGGCGCTGGATCCGGAGGTGATCTCGCAACTCCTGGTGCGATCGCGGAAGGAGGATCCGCTCGCGGTGCTCAGCCCGCGGGAACAGGACGTTCTCCGGGCGATGGCGGAAGGAAAGTCGAACGCCGGGATCGCCCAGGCGCTCGTCGTCGGTGAAGGCGCCGTGGAGAAGCACATCAGCAACATCTTCCTGAAGCTCCGGTTGTCCCCGACCGACGGCGAGCACCGGCGGGTGCTCGCCGTGCTCAAGTACCTGGACACGTGATGACGACCGCGCAGCGGAGGATGCTGATCATCGGTCTGGTGCCGGTGCTGGTGCTCGTGATCACGGGCGCCGCGCTGACCGTGTCGTTGATCCGGGGCAAGCTGCCGTACGACTACTCGGCCTCGTTCACGCCCGGACCGCAAGGGGTGAAGGTGGTGTCGGGCGTCCAGATGCAGTTGCTGGCGAGCACCGACGGACAGGTGCATGTGACGGTCGACGGGACGTACGCCGCCGCGCAGCCCGCCGTGAACGTGTCGACGGCCAGCGGGGTGGTGGATATCGAGACGACCTGTCCGGACGTGCATTGCGACGTCGAGCTGACAGTGGAGGTGCCGAGTTCGGCTGCCGTGCACGCCAAGGCCGAGGGGTCGTCAATGGCTGCGGTCGGCGTTGCGTCGCCGCTGACGGTGGAAGCTACCGATGCTTCGGTCGCCCTGACCCGGGTGCGGAGCCGGCGGGTCTCGGTGGACGCAGTGCACGGCTCGATCGACATGCTCTTCGACAGTGCGCCGGATCAGGTCAACGCCACGACCAGCGACGGTTCCCTCACGGTGCAGCTTCCACGTACGGCGACGTACGCGATCGATGCGCTCGCGGCCCAAGGATCGACCCAGGTCGACGTACCGAACGACTCCAGTTCCTCGAACCGTCTCTATCTCCGTACCAGCTACGGCAGCATCACCGTTCAATAGCTGCGCAGAAGTTCTTGGCCTTCGCGGTGATGGACTCCCAGTTGGAGGCGGCGACGTCGGCGGGGGAGACGACGTCGGTGCCGGCGCTGACGGCCAGGGCGCCGGCGGCCAGGAAGTCGGGAGCGTTGGTGGCGTTGACGCCGCCGGACGGGATCAGCGGTACGCCGGGGAACGGGCCGTTGAGGTCCTTGAAGTACTTCGGGCCCAGTTGATGTGCCGGGAAGATCTTCACCGCGGCCGAGCCGAGGGCGAGCGCGGTCATCACCTCGGACGGCGTGAAGGCGCCGAGTACGAGGGGGATGCCGGCGGTCCGCGCGGCCTCCGCGATCGCGGCCGCCTCGGGGCCTTGGCCGGGGGTGACGAGGAACTGGGCGCCGGCGTTGATCGCCTGGGCGGCCTGGTCGCCGGTCTGAACGGTGCCGGCGCCGACGACCGCGCCGGTCTCGGCAGCGGTGGAGGCCGCGCGTTCCAGGTGCCGGGGGAGATCCGGGGTGGTGTAGGTGAGCTCGACGACGTGGATGCCGCCGGCAACCAACGCGGTACAGAGATCGCGGGCGTCCGAGATCTCCGGGGCGCGGACGACAGTCAGAACCCGATCGGCTCGGAGCAGCTCCAGGGTGTTCACGACAAGTTCCTTTCAACTGAGGTACGGCGAATGGCGCGGCCGGGGCGGGTGGGCGTTCGCTGCGAGTCGTCGATGACGGGGATGCCGTTGACGAAGACGTACGGGATGCCGGTGGCTTGCCGGCGAGGTTCGGGGAACGTAGCGGTGTCCTGGACCTTCGCGGGGTCGAAGAGGACCAGGTCGGCGGCGTACCCCTCGCGGATCAGCCCGCGGTCCGGGAGCCGGAGACGACGGGCAGGGCGGCCGGTGAGGTGGTGGATGCAATCGGCGAGATCCAGTACGCCGAGCTCGCGGACGTAGCGGGCGAGGTACCGCGGGAACGTGCCCCACGACCGCGGGTGCGGTTTGCCGCCGACCAGGATCCCGTCCGAGCCGCCCGTGTGCGACGGGTGCTGCATGATCGCGCGCACGTTCTCCTCGTGGCCGACGTGCTGCAGGATCGAGGTCGCGAGGTCATCGGCGAGCAGGATCTCGAAGAAGACCTCCGAGGCCGGCTTTCCGGTGCCTGCCGCGAGGGACGCAACGGTGTTGCCGACCGCGTCGGACAGGGCAGGGTTGCGCACGCCGCCGATCTCGATCGTGTCCCACTCCACCACGCAACCGTGGCAGCCGTCGGACCCGACCTGCTCCAGCTCGTAGGTGATGCGCTCCCGCGCGGACGGATCGCGCAGCCGCGCGAGCAGCGCGTCCGGCCCGCCTTCGGCGGTCCAGCTCGGCAGGATCGCCGCCAGGGTCGTGGCGCCCGGCAGGTACGGATAAGTGTCGGTGGTGACGTCGACACCAGACGCGAGCGCCTTGTCGATCATGTCGACCAGCTCGGAGCCTCGGCCTGCGTTCGGGGCGAAGTTCATCACCGCATGGGTCAGGTGCAGCGCGCACCCGGAGCGGCGGGCCACGTCGACCATCTCGGCGTACGCCTCGAGGGCGCCCTTGCCGTACGAGCGCTGATGCGGGGCGTAGTACCCGCCGTACGATGCGACGACCTGGCACAGCTCGACCAGCTCGTCGGTGTCGGCGAACATGCCGGGCGTGTACGTGAGCCCGCTGCTCATCCCGACCGCGCCGTCGCGCAGTCCGTCGGCGAGCAGCTGCTTCATCCGGGCGAGCTCGTCGACGGTCGCGGGACGGTTGGAGGTGCCAACGACCATCAGCCGGAGCGTGCCCTGCGGGACCAGATACGCCGCGTTGCAGGCGATCCCTTGGTCGAGGCGGTCGAGGTACCCGGCGACCGTCGACCAGGAGAAGTCGAAGTCGTCCGGTTCGCCGTTCCAGCCGGCGATCTGACGGCGTACGACGGCCCGCGTCGGATCGTCGATCGGGGTGAACGACAGGCCGTCCTGACCGAGCACCTCGAGCGTGACGCCCTGGCTGACCTTGGCGGTGTGGTCGGGATTGACCAGGATCTGCAGGTCCGAGTGCGAGTGCATGTCGATGAACCCGGGCGACAGCACCAGCCCGTCCGCGTCGATCCTCCGGTGCGCGGCCGGAAGGTCGTTGCCGATAGCCACGATCCGCCCGGCGTCGACCGCGACGTCGGCGTGGTAGCCCGGCGCGCCGGACCCGTCGACGACCAGCGCCCCGGTGATCAGGACATCTCTCATGTCAGAAGAACGTCCGGATCAGGTCGACGATCACGGGATCCGCGGCGTCTGGATCGTCGACGACGGGGATCAGGCCCCATTTGTCGAAGGCCGTGCAGGGGTGCGACAGGCCGACGCGCAGCTCGTCCCCGATCACCACGTCCTGGTCGTCGCCGAACTGCAGGTAGCCGTGCTGGTCGTTGAGGTTCGTCACCTTCATCCCGGCGGCCGGCAGGATCGGCGAACCGTCCGACCGCGGCCGGATCAGCTGCGGCTCGGGATAGTCCTGGTCGAACGGGAAGTCGCGGCGCCCGCCGTCGAAGATTGCCAGTCCCGGCTCGGGCTGCGACGTGATCCGCATCCACCCGTGCATCGCCGGCACGAGCTGTTCGCCGTCCGTCCGCGGGTGCTCGCCGAGCGGCGACACCCGCCGGTAGAGGCCGTCGTCGTGGGTGATGTACGCGCCGGACCGCAGTACCACCCGAGCGCCTTCGCCTGCCTCGGAGGCGAGCACCTTCGCGACCTGCTCGAAGTACTGGCTCCCGCCCGCGCTGACCACCGGTACGACGTCTTCGTCGCACAAAGACCGCAGCCGGTGATGAACGGTCGCCAGCTCCCGCAGGTACGCGCGGACCTCCTCGAGGTTGGCCTCGTCGACGCCGTGCCCGATCGCGCCCTCGTACCCGGCCACGCCGACGAGGCGCAGGGTCGACGCTTCGGCAATGGCGTTCCCTACGGCGAGGGCGGTCTCGAGATCCCGGGCGCCGGTCCGGCCGCCGATGCCGCCGACCTCGACCATCACGTCGAGCGGTCGCGCGTCCGCGCCGACGTACGCCGAACGCGCCGCCTCCATCAGCTCGACCGTGCGGATCGAATCGGCCCACACCATCACCTCGAACGTCCGGTCGGCCGCGAGCTCGTCGGCGATCCAGCGCAACTGCAGGGGTGAGATCACCGCGTTGGCGACGAGGACGCGCTGTACGCCGTACGCCCGAGCGACTCCGAGCTGGAACACGTTGGCCAGCGTGATCGCCCAGGCGCCGGCATCCAACTGCATCGCCCAAAGGGCCGGCGCCATCGTGGTCTTGCCGTGCGGTGCGAGCTCCACGCCGTGCCGGGTGCACCAGGTGGCGAGGGTGTCGACGTTGTGTCGCAGTCCGGGGGCCGACAGCGTCATCAGCGGAGTCGGAAGCTGGGACAGCCGAGGCCGGTCGGCCAGCACCTCCGCGACGGTGCGGCCCCAGAAGGCGGGTGGCAACGCCTTGTCCTGCCAGCTCACCTGCTGATCGGCGAGCGCGGCGACGGTGTCGGCATCGTAAGCAGGCATCTGACCCCCTGGGGTTGGGATTGCAAAATACGCAACGCTCATTGCGCATTCTGACTCGTCGGTTGTAGCATCGCGCCCGAAGTCGCGTCAACGCACGCCGGTCCGACGCACGCCTATCCCATCACCCCGCCGCCAAGGAGTGCCGATGCCCGAACCGCTCCCTGAGACGGACGCGATCTGCCTGGGTGAGGCGATGATCATGCTGGCGGGCGGGCCGGGACCCCTCAAAGACGTGGAGACGTTCCGTCGGTCGGTCGGCGGGGCGGAGTGCAACGTGGCCGGTGGGCTGGCGGCGCTCGGCGTGCCCACCGGATGGATCTCGCGGCTCGGTGACGATGGCTTCGGCCAGCACGTACTGCGGGATCTGCAGGCGCGTGGTGTCGACATCGGGGGTGTCGAGCTGGACCCGGTCCGGCCGACCGCGCTCTATGTGAAGGAGTCGGAGGACGGGCGCTCCCGGATGTACTACTACCGGACCGGCTCCGCGGCTGCTGCCATGGACCCGGAGTTCCTGGACCGGCCGGAGGTCAGCAAGCGACTCAAGCAGGCCAAGCTCGTGCACACCACCGGGATCACTGCGGCGATCTCCACGACCAGTGCGGAGATGCTGGAGCGGCTGGCGACCGAGCCGCGTGAGTTCCTGCTCAGCGTCGACCTGAACTGGCGGCCGGCGTTGTGGCGGGACAGGGATCCCGAGGCGTTGTGGCGGTTGCTGAAGGCGGCCGACATCGTGTTGATCGGTGCTGACGAGGCGGAGGTCTTTGCCGGCACTGGGGACCCGGACGAGCTGTACGAGCGACTCCAAACGCCTGTCCTGGTTGTGAAGGATGACGCGCACCGGGCGATGGTGTTGGAGCCAGGCGGTCGCACTGAGGTTCCGGCGCTCACCGTGGACGTAGTGGAGACAGTCGGAGCGGGTGATGCGTTTGCCGCGGGCTTCTTGGCTGCGACGCTGCAGGACCTTCCGATGACGCAGCGACTCCGGTTGGGGCACCTGAACGCCGCAGCAGTCCTGACCGCTCCGGAAGACCACGCCCCGCCGCCGGCGCGAGAGGTGCGCGAGCGACTTCTCAAGGCATCAGATGAGGAGTGGGCGGCGACGAAGATCGGCGTCGCATGAGTCAGAGCCTCGGTAGGGCGTTGCAGATCCTCAAGAGCCTCGGCGAGGGGGAGCGGTCGCTGGACCAGCTGGCGACCGAGCTGGACGTGCACAAGACGACAGTGCTGCGTCTCCTGCGCACCATGGAGGCAGAGCGGTTCGTACGGCGTGACTCGGCGCACCGCTACCGCCTGGGCTCGCGGCTGTTCGCGCTCGCGGACGTGGCGCGCGAGCAACACGTCGTACGGCAGGTTGCCGCACCGCATCTGCGTGAGCTGAACCAGAAGACCGGCCAGACGGTTCACCTGGCGGCCTGGGAGAACGGTGAGGTCATCTACGTCGACAAGCTCGACAGTGTGCGCTCGGTGCGGATGTACTCGCAGGTCGGCGTACCGGCGGCTCTGCACTGCACAGCGGTCGGCAAGGTGCTGCTGGCTGCGCAGCCGAAGCGGCAGCGGGAGGCGGTGCTGGCGACGCTGGACTACAAGGTCTACACGCCGAACACCATCACTGACGCGGACCGGTTGCGGGACGAGCTGCAGCTGACCAAAGAGCGTGGCTGGGCTCAGGACAAGGCAGAGCATGAGTCGTTCATCAACTGCATCGGTGCGCCGCTGAGCGACAGCACTGGGCGCGTTGTCGGGGCCGTGTCGTTGTCGGTGCCCGACGTACTGCTGAACTATGACCAGGTGCTCGAGCTGCTGCCTGAGTTGCTCGCCACCGCGAATGCGATCAGTGCCGACTACAACTGAGAGGTCAGACCTGATGTCCGACAAGACCGCAGTCTCCACCACCGACGCGCCGCCGCCGATGCCGGTGTTCTCGCAGGGCGTCCGCAAGGGCAACATCCTGCAGGTGTCCGGCCAGGGCTCGGTCGACCCGGCCAGCGGCGACTTCGTGTTCAAGGGTGACGTGAAGGGCCAGACCACCCGGGTGCTGCAGAACATCGAGGCGATCCTCAAGGCCGGCGGTGCGAGCATCGACGACGTTGTGATGCTGCGCGTCTACCTCACCCAGCGCGAGGACTTCGCCGCGATGAACGAGGCGTACGCCGAGTTCGTGTCGACCCGTACGCCGAGCGGCGTCCTGCCCTCGCGGACCACCGTCTTCACCGGCCTGCCGCTGCCGGACATGCTCGTCGAGATCGACGCGCTCGCTGTCCTGAGCTGATTCCTGGGCTGGTACAGCTGGTTCTGAACCCGGCACCCGGATCAGTGGCTCGTCGTTGACGGCCTGCTGACCCGGGCCGCGGTCGGTCCAGCGGTGATGCTCACCGGCTGGACGCCGCCTCGACAGCTTTCCCGTATCGCGGGATATGGTTTCACCATGCAGGAAGCGCGTGGTTCGGTGCAGTCGATCGACCGCGCGGTGGCGATCCTCCGGTGCTTCGACGCGCGGACGCCGGACCTCGGCATCAGTGACCTGGCGCGGGCGACCGGCCTGTCCACGAGCACCGTGCACCGGCTGCTGCTCGCCATGCAGGAGAACGGGCTCGTCCGGCAGACCGCCCACCGGCGGTACGCGATCGGCCCGCTGGTCGTGCAGTTGGCGCACAGCGGCGGGATTCCGGCCGGTTTGCGCGACGCTGCCCTGCCGGTGCTGCGTGCACTCCGCGATGCCACAGGGGAGACCGCGGCCGTGCACGAGCTGCTCCCGTCGGGGCAGCGCGTCGTCCTCGACCAGGTCGAGAGCCATCACCAGTTGCGCCGTACCTACACGGAGTTCGGTCTGCCGGTCGCGCTGCCACTGGGTGCGCCGGGGAAGGCGCTGCTGGCTTTCCTGCCGTTCGAGCGGCAGCAGGAGGTCCTGAAAGGCCCGCTCGAACAGGTGCAGCCCGCGACCATCACCGACCCGGAGGTGCTCGCCGAGCAGTTCGCGGCGATCCGCCGGCGCGGGTACGCGATGTCGCGGACCGAGCGGACGGCCGGGATCTGCAGCGTCGCGGCGCCGGTATTCGGCTATTCCGGCGAGGTCGCCGGTTGTCTGAGTGTCTCCGGCCCCGAGATGCGGATGCCGGTCGAGCGGATGGAGGAGTTCGGGATGAGGGTCGCCCAAGGTGCCTGGTCGGTGTCCGAGCTGCTGGGCGCCACCCCGGCCGCCCGAGACCGCAGTACGGCGCTGGCCGGCGGCCGGTGATGTCCCAGGCCCGGACCCTCTGGAAAATCGCACCTGCGGTCTATCTGCCCGCTCTGCTCTACGGAATCGGCCAAGGCGCGATCGCACCCGTCGTAGCGCTGTCGGCCACGCACCTGGGCGCTTCGGTCGCTGTAGCCGGGCTGGTCGTTGGTGCAGCCGGCCTGGGCCAGGTGATCGGTGACATCCCAGCTGGTGCCCTCACAAACCGCATTGGCGAGCGCAGCGCGATGCTGTCCGCCACCGTCCTGGTAGCGCTTGCACTGGCGGCCTGTCTGGTGGTTCCAACGGTCTGGGGTCTGGCCATCGCTATCGGCTGTACCGGACTCGCCGGAGCGGTCTGGGGCCTCGCCCGACAGGCCTACCTGAGTGAAGCCGTACCGATCGAGCTACGGGCCCGCGCGCTGTCCACACTGGGCGGCGTACAACGGATCGGCTCGTTCATCGGCCCGTTCCTCGGTGCGGGCGCGATGAGGTTCCTCGGCACGGACGGCGCGTACTGGGTGCACCTGGTGGCCGCCGTACTCGCCTGTGCAGTCCTGGTGAGCCTGCCGGACGTTGCCAACCGGCGCGGGAGGGGGCCGATCGCGGCACAGTCGACCTGGGGTGTCATCCGCGACCACTTCCCCGTACTGCGGACTCTCGGTGTCGGAGCGTTGCTCGTCGGGGCGGTGCGGGCCTCGCGGCAGGTGGTGATCCCGCTCTGGGCGCTGCACATCGGACTGGACCCGCAGACGATCAGCATCATCTTCGGACTGTCCGGTGCGGTGGACATGTTGCTGTTCTATCCGGCCGGTTCGGTGATGGACCGGCTCGGTCGCAAGTGGGTCGCCGTACCGTCGATGATCGTGCTGGGGCTGGCGCATCTGCTGCTGCCGCTGACGCACACCATGGCGACACTGACCGCGGTCGCACTACTGATGGGGATCGGGAACGGACTGGGGGCCGGGGTCATCATGACCCTCGGCGCGGACGCCTCACCGCCCGTCGGACGGGCCCAGTTCCTCGGCGCCTTCCGCCTCTTCGCGGACACCGGCAACGGCGCCGGACCGCTCCTGCTCGCGGGCGCGACCGCGACCCTCGGACTGGCTCCGGCGATCATGATCATGGCCGGAACCGGCTGGGCGGCGGCCACGGCGATGCACCGCTGGATCCCACCGCATCCGAGAGCAGAACAACCTGCTTGAACAACCGATTTGGTCGCCAAGCTAGACGTTGATACTGTTATCGAGCCGAAGACCGCTGGTTGCTGCCCTAGGTAGCTGAAGGTCCCACTCAGGTGGGCGGCCCGCGCAGGTGACTTGGACAGTGACATCAGTATGTTCACGCCCTTGCGCCTGCGCAGGGGCGATTTCCTTTTTCAGGGGTCTCAGGCAAGGAAGCCGAAAGAAGGAGACCCCCATGGCGAGGCCGGACAAGGCAGCCGCTGTCGCGGAGCTGACGGACGAGTTCCGTAGCTCCAACGGCGCCGTGCTGACCGAGTACCGCGGTCTCACCGTTGCGCAGCTCAAGCAATTGCGAGTTTCGCTCGGTGACGACGTGAACTACGCCGTGGTGAAGAACACGCTGACCAAGATCGCGGCCAAGGATGCGGGAGTCGACTCGTTCGACTCGCTGCTCGAAGGCCCCTCGGCAATCGCCTTCATCAAGGGCGACCCGGTGGTTGCGGCCAAGGGTCTGCGTGACTTCGCCAAGGCGAACCCCCTGCTCGTCATCAAGGGTGGAGTGCTGGACGGTAAGGCACTCGGCTCTGACGAGATCAACAAGCTCGCTGACCTGGAGTCGCGTGAGGTCCTCCTCGCGAAGCTCGCAGGTGCGATGAAGGCGGCCCCGCAGCAAGCGGTGTCGCTGTTCGCTGCTCCGCTGTCGCAGGCCGCGCGCCTGTTCGCGGCGCTGCAGGACAAGTTGCCGGCCGAGGCCCCTGCGCAGGACGCAGCGGCCGACGTCCAGGACACCGTCCAGGACACGGTCGAGGCACCTGCCGAGGCGAGCACCGAGGAGACCGCCGCAGCTGACAGCTGAGGCATCTCACCGCAACACCCCATCAGTGATCACCAAGCACCATTTGTCAGGAAGGACCGCCACCATGGCGAAGCTCAGCACCGAAGAGCTCCTCGGCCAGTTCAAGGAACTGACCCTGCTGGAGCTGTCGGAGTTCGTTAAGGCTTTCGAGGAGGAGTTCGGCGTCACCGCCGCCGCCCCGGTTGCCGTTGCCGCTGCTCCGGGCGCCCCGGCTGCCGCTGCCGAAGAGGCCGCGGAGCAGGACGAGTTCGACGTCGTCCTCGAGTCGGCCGGCGACAAGAAGATCCAGGTCATCAAGGAGGTGCGCGGTCTCACGAGCCTCGGCCTGAAGGAGGCCAAGGACCTCGTCGAGTCGGCCCCCAAGGCGATCCTGGAGAAGGTCGACAAGGCTGCCGCGGAGAAGGCCAAGGAGGCCCTCGAGGGCGCCGGCGCCACCGTCACGCTCAAGTGACCTCAGTTACGTTCCGCTTGCGGGACGTAACGAATGTGTAGAGAAGGGCGGTCCTCGCAAGGGGGCCGCCCTTCTGGCATGTCGGATCGCTAGGATCTCATCCGCTTGACTTTCAGGGGTTACGCAAAACCGTACTCGTGCGTAACCTAGGCCACTGCCCCGTCGTTGGGACGGCAGAACGTCGTCGGTCGGGGACCAGCAGACATTCCCGTGAGGAGGGCCGGTGGGCGTAGAAGTCCGCGTCGAAGGTCTCACCAAGTCGTTCGGCAGCCAGCTCATCTGGGGCGACGTGTCCCTGACGCTGCCCGCCGGTGAGATCTGCGTGATGCTCGGCCCGTCCGGTACCGGCAAGTCCGTGTTCCTGAAGACGCTGATCGGCCTGCTCAAGCCCGACCGGGGCCACGTGTACATCGAGGGCACCGACATCGCCACCTGCAGCGAGCGCGAGCTCTACGAGGTACGGCGGCTGTTCGGCGTGCTGTTCCAGGACGGCGCGATGTTCGGCTCGATGAACCTGTACGACAACGTCGCGTTCCCGCTCCGCGAGCACACCAAGAAGTCCGAGTCCGACATCCGCTCCATCGTGATGGAGAAGATGGAGATGGTCGGCCTGGTGGGCGCGGAGAAGAAGCTGCCAGGGGAGATCTCCGGCGGTATGCGCAAACGAGCCGGCCTGGCCCGCGCGCTGGTGCTGGACCCGCAGATCCTCCTGGTCGACGAGCCCGACTCCGGCCTGGACCCGGTCCGTACGTCGTTCCTGAACCAGGTGATGATCGACCTGAACGAGGCGTTCAGCCCGACGTTCCTGATCGTCACCCACGACGTCAACACCGCGCGCACCGTGCCGGACAACATCGGCATGCTCTACCACCGGCACCTGGCCATGTTCGGGCCGCGGGAGATGCTGCTGTCCAGTGAGGAACCGGTGGTCCGCCAGTTCCTGAACGCCCAGATGGTCGGTCCGATCGGCATGTCCGAGGAGAAGGACGCCGACGAGCTGGCCGCCGAGGCCGGCCAGGAGCTGCCGCCGCTGCCGCCGATCCCGATCCAGCAGCTGCCCAGCAGCGGCATGCTCCGGCCGACCCAGCGCGAGCCAGGCGCCTGGTGCCGCGAACACGGCGTCACCCCACCCCCGGGTTCGTTCGCCACTTCAACAGTGGGGGCAAGGTGACCGTGCTGAATGCCGCGCTGCCGCGCGGCGGGTCACGGGGCTTTGCCTCCCGCCCTTCCCTCGTCGCTCCGGTCGCTTCGCTCCCTCCGCTCCTCAGTCCAGGGCGGGAGGCCCCGTGACAGTTTCTGCCACCGCCCCGCTGAAGCAGGCCGGTTCGCTGTTTGCTTTTGCTCTCGACACCGGGCGGGCGACGTTTCGCCGGCCGTTCCAGGTGAAGGAGTTCCTTCAGCAGGCCTGGTTCGTGGCGAGTGTGACGATCATCCCGACCGCGCTGGTCGCGATCCCGTTCGGTGCGGTGATCGCGCTGCAGGTCGGCGGTCTGATCAAGCAGTTCGGCGCACAGGCCTTCACCGGTTCCGCCGCGGTGCTGGCCGTCGTCCGGGAGGCGTCGCCGATCGCGACCGCGCTGCTGATCGCCGGGGCCGGCGGCTCGGCGATCTGCGCCGACCTCGGCTCGCGGAAGATCCGCGAAGAGCTGGACGCGATGATGGTGCTCGGCATCGACCCGATCCAGCGTCTCGTCGTACCGCGGGTGCTCGCGACGATGCTGGTCGCGTTCTTCCTGAACGGGTTCGTCAGCGTGGTCGGCGTGATGGGCGGTTACGTCTTCAACGTCGTCCTCCAGGACGGCACCCCCGGTAGCTACATCGCGAGCTTCACCGCGCTCGCGCATCTTCCCGACCTGTGGCAGGGGCAGGCGAAGGCCCTGGTCTTCGGGTGCATCGCCGCGGTGGTCGCGTCGTACAAGGGCTGTAACGCGGGCGGCGGCCCGAAGGGCGTCGGCGACGCGGTGAACCAGTCGGTCGTCATCACGTTCATGCTGCTGTTCGTCGCGAACTTCTCGATGACCGCGATCTACTTCCAGCTCGTTCCGCCGAAGGGGGCCTGACGTGTCGGCCCTCATGGACGTGCTGGTCAAGAAGCCCCTGAACTCGCTCGACCACCTCGGTGAGCAGCTCGCCTTCTACATCAAGGCGCTCGCCTGGTCCGGCAAGTCCGTCACGCGGTACCGCAAGGAGATCCTGCGGCTGCTCGCCGAGGTGACGCTCGGCTCCGGCGCGCTGGCCGTGATCGGCGGCACCGTCGGCGTGATCACGTTCCTGGCGTTCTTCACCGGCACCGAGGTCGGCCTGCAGGGCTACTCGGCGCTGAACCAGATCGGTACGTCGGCGTTCGCCGGCTTCGTGTCGGCCTACATCAACACCCGCGAGATCGGCCCGCTGATCGCCGGCATCGCGCTCGCCGCGACCGTCGGCTGCGGTTTCACCGCGCAGCTCGGCGCGATGCGGATCAGCGAGGAGATCGACGCCCTCGAGGTGATGGCGATCCCGTCGCTGCCGTTCCTGGTCACCACCCGGATCATCGCCGGCCTGATCGCGGTGATCCCGCTGTACGTCGTCGGCCTGCTCTCGTCGTACTTCGCGACCAGACTCACCGTCACCACGTTCTACGGGCAGAGTACGGGCACGTACGACCACTACTTCCACCTGTTCCTGCCACCCGGAGACGTGCTCTGGTCGTTCGGCAAGGTGCTGGTGTTCTCGGTCCTGGTGATCCTGGTGCACTGCTACCACGGCTACCACGCGAGTGGCGGTCCGGCCGGTGTGGGCGTCGCCGTCGGTCGCGCCGTACGGACGTCCATCGTCGTGATCAACGTCGTCGACCTGCTGCTGTCGATGGCCATCTGGGGTACGACGACCACCGTGAGGTTGGCCGGATGACCAGATTGATCTCGCACAAGGTGCTGGGCGTCGCGTTCATCGGCGTACTGGTGTTCCTGCTCTGGCTGACCTACGCGTTCTACGCCAAGGTCTTCACCAAGACCGTGAACGTCGAGCTCAAGACCAGCCACATCGGCCTGCAGCTCAACGACCACGCGGACGTGAAGCTGCGTGGCATCATCGTTGGCGAGGTCCGCGGGGTCTCCACGGACGGTGACGAGGCGACGGTCAATCTCGCGCTCAAGCCGGACCAGGTCGCCGAGATCTCCAGCGCGGTCAGCGCCCGGATCCTGCCGAAGACCCTGTTCGGTGAGAAGTACGTCGCGCTGGTCCCGCCGCAGGGTCCGGAGGGACGGCCCATCAAGGCCGGTGACGTGATCAGCCGGGACAAGACCGCGGTCGGCATCGAGATCGAGAAGGTGCTGAACGACGCGCTGCCGCTGCTCCAGGCGGTCGACCCGGCCGACCTGAACGCCACGCTGAACACCCTCGCGACCGCTCTCGAGGGTCGCGGCGCCGAGATCGCCGGAACTCTGACGCAGCTCGACGGATACCTGAAGAAGCTGAATCCGCACGTCCCGAAGCTGATGGACGCGCTCGCCAAGCTGACCCAGGTCTCGGACATCTACGGCGACGCGACGCCGGACCTGGTCCGCGCGCTACGGAACCTGACCATCACCGGCAACACGGTCGTGGAGAAGCAGAAGCAACTGCAGCAGTTCTTCGTCGACGTGCAGAATCTGTCCACGACCGGCGACACGTTCCTGAAGGCCAACGAGGACCGGGTGATCCGGCTCGGCCAGGTCACCCGTCCCGTCCTCGACCTGCTCGAGCGGTACTCGCCCGAGGTGCCGTGCTTCCTCCAGGTGATGACCGAAACCGCCCCGATCCTGAACGACACGTTCCGCGACGGCCGGCTCAACATCAACCTCGAGCTGATCACCAACCAGCCGACGCCGTACGAGCCGAACGAGCTGCCGGCGTACAAGGACCACCGTGGACCGACCTGCGTGGGGCGGAACTACACGCATCCCGGCTCCCACCCCGGGCCGTACACGCAGGAGAACCCCGCGCCGTACGTCACCGGTGACGACGGCGTGATCGGCGACCACAACAAGAACCAGCGCTTCCCGCTCGACCTCAAGCTGAACCGCGCGATGCCCGGGTTCGCGATGGACACCCAGGGCGTCGGATCGCCGGCCGAGCAGAAGGTGATCGACTCCGTCGTCGGCCCGGAGATGGGCGTCGCCGCGAACGACGTACCGGACCTGACCACCCTGATGGTCGGCCCCCTCCTCCGCGGAGGTCAGGTGAACCTCAAATGAGCTTCTTCGACAAGAAGACCACGTTCGACACCGTGCGGCTCGGGATCTTCGTGGTGGTCACGACCATCGCGACCGCGCTGCTGGCGGTGACGATCGGGAACATCAGCTTCAACCCGACCACCAAGTACCGCGCGGTCTTCACCGACGCGGTGGGGCTGAACCAGGGCGACGACGTCCGGATCGCCGGCGTGAAGGTCGGGCAGGTCGACAAGATCGCCCTGTACCAGAACACACTGGCGATGGTGACGTTTAGCATCGACTCCGACCAGGTGATCGACACCTCGACGCATGCGACGCTGCGCTACCGCAACCTGGTCGGCAACCGGTACGTCGCGCTCACCGACGGCATCGGCGGCGGCGACCGGCTGAAGAAGAACGGCGTCATCCCGAAGGAACGCACGACGCCGGCGCTCGACCTGTCGGTACTGTTCAACGGCTTCAAGCCGCTGTTCACCGCGCTCACCCCGGCGGACGTGAACCAGTTCGCGTTCGAGGTGATCAAGGTGCTGCAGGGTGAGGGCGGCACGATCGAGTCGCTGCTGGCCAAGACCGCGTCGCTGACCACCACACTGGCCGACGCCGACCAGGTGATCGGCGACCTGATCACGAACCTGACCTCGACGCTGCAGATCGTCTCCCAGCGGCAGGCGAACTTCTCCCAGTTGCTGGTCAACCTGCAGCAGTTCATCACCGGCCTGAGCCAGGACATCAACCCGATCCTCAGCTCGCTGACCTCGATCAACTCGCTGAACACCAAGACCGCCGGCCTGCTGCAGCAGACCCGGGTGCCGATCAAGGCTGACCTGGACAAGCTTCGCGCGGTCGCGACGACGCTCGACGACACCCAGTCGATCTGGGTGAAGACCCTGCAGTTCATGCCGGAGAAGCTGAACACGATGACCCGCACCGCGTCGTACGGCTCCTGGTTCAACTTCTACCTGTGCAACTTCGACGGCAACGTCACCTTGCCCACCGGCACCCGCATCCCGGTCGCCTACGACCTCAACTCGGCGAGGTGTAAGAAGTGAAGCCTTTCCGGGAACAGAACCAGGTCACCATCGGCGTGGTCGGGCTGACGGTGATCGGGCTGATCATGCTGGCCGCGTTCAAGGCGCAGGACCTCCCCCTGATCGGCGGCGGGACGAAGTATTCCGCGCAGTTCTCCGAGGCCGGCGGCCTGAAGGCGAACGACGAGATCCGGGTGGCCGGCGTCCGCGTCGGCAAGGTCCGCAACGTCGAACTCGAAGGCACCCACGTCCGGGTCGACTTCGTGGTCGACAAGGGCGTGAAGCTCGGCGACCAGACCGGCGCCGAGATGAAGATCAAGACGCTGCTCGGCCAGAAGTACCTGAAACTCAACCCGGCCGGTCCCGGCGAGCTCAAGCCCGGCTCCGAGATCCCGCTGGCCCGGACGATCTCGGCGTACGACGTCGTGGACGCCTTCACCGACCTGGCCAACACCACCGAGCGGATCAACACCGCCCAGCTGGCGAAGGCCCTGGACACGTTGTCGGCAACGTTCAAGAACACGCCCGAAGAGGTGCAGGCGTCGCTGACCGGCCTGTCCCGGCTGTCCCGGAACGTGGCCAAGCGCGACGAGCAGCTCAAACTGCTGCTGCAGCACTCGAACGTGGTCACCAAGGTGCTTGCCGACCGCAACCAGCAGCTGATCAAGCTGATGAAGGACGGCAACAAGGTCTTCCAGGCCGTGCAGGCCCGGCGGGCGCTGATCCACCAGCTGCTGGTGTCGACGCAGAAGCTGTCCGCGCAGATCACCGCGCTGGTCCGGGAAAACCGCAAGGACCTCGGGCCGACGCTGCAGAAGGTCAACGCGGTGCTCGCCGTCCTGCTGCAGAACCAGAACTCCCTGGACGCGAGCATCAAGGGCCTGGCGCCGTTCGTCCGGGTCTTCACGAACACGCTCGGCACCGGGCCGTGGTTCGACACGTACCTGCAGAACCTGGTGCCGGTGCCTGAGATCCCGCTGCCCAAGGTGCTGCCCACCGGGCTGCCCCCGATCCTGGGAGGTGGCGGCTGATGCGGGTGAACGCTGTTTCCCGGCTGATCGCGATGGCGGTGGTCCTGGTGATCATCGTGGTCGGCGCCGTGAGTCTGTGGCCGAAGCCCGAGCGGGTGACGGCGACGGCGTACTTCCCGCGGGCGGTCTCGGTGTACCCGGGATCGGACGTCCGGATCCTCGGCATCAAGGTCGGCGAGGTGGAGAGCGTCACGCCGGCCGGCCGCAGCGTGCGGGTGAAGTTCTGGTGGGAGGCCAAGCACAAGGTGCCGGCCGAGGCGAAGGCGGTGATCGCCTCGCCGTCCATCGTCGCGGACCGTTACCTTCAGCTCACCCCGGCGTACTCCAAAGGCGCTGTGATGGCCGACGGCGCGCAGATCCCGCTCGAGCGGACCGCCGTACCGCTGGAGCTCGACCAGATCTACCAGAGTCTCAACGACCTGTCCGTGGCGCTCGGGCCGAAGGGCGCGAACGACCAGGGCGCGCTGGCCCGGCTGCTGGACGTCTCGGCGAAGAACCTGAACGGTCAGGGCGCCAAGCTGAACCAGACCATCACCGACGTCTCGAAGCTGACCAGCACGCTGTCGGGCAACTCGTCGGCGCTGTTCAACACGATCCGGCAGCTGCAGACGTTCGTGTCCGCGCTCGCCGCGAACGACCAGCTGGTGCGGCAGTTCAACACGAACTTCGCCACCACCTCGACCACCCTGGCGGGCGAGCGCAAGGACCTGGGCGCGGCGCTGTCGCTGCTCGCCACCGCGCTCGGCGAGGTCGCGACGTTCGTCCAGGAGAACCGGACGCTGGTGAAGAACACGGTCACCGGCGCCACCAAGTTGTCGCAGATCCTGGTGAACGAGAAGGCTGCGCTGGCCGAGGTGCTCGACACCGCGCCGCTCGGCCTCGGCAACCTGGCCAGGATCTACAACCCGCAGTTCGGCACGCTGGACCAGCGCATCAATCCGGGACAGCTCGACGACCCGGCGACGTTCGTCTGCTCGCTGCTGCTGCAGGCGAACCAGCCGATGTCGATGTGCTCCACGCTGAAGCCCGTCCTCGACGCCCTGGCCAAGCTGCCGCTGATCGAGCAGTTGACCGGCACCGCGCCGGCCAGCGGCGGTCCTGCCGGTACGCCGTGGGCACCGGCGCCGAAGGCCCCGCTGAACAGCCCCGACCCCGTGGACCCGACGCTCGGGGGGTTGGTCCGATGAGACTCCCCAGAATCCAACGCCGTACGTCGATCGTCGCCGGAGTCATCGCGCTCGCGACCCTGCTGAGTGGCTGTGACTTCTCCGTCTACTCGCTCCCGCTGCCGGGCGGCGCGAAGATCAAGGGGCCGTCGTACACGGTCACCGTCGAGTTCGCCGACGTCCTGGACCTGGTGCCGAAGTCGTCGGTGAAGGTCGACGACGTCACCGTCGGCACGGTCGAGAAGGTCTGGCTGGACGGGTACGTCGCGAAGGTGCGGATCAAGCTGCCGAAGAGCCTCGCGCTGCCGGACAACACGCACGCCACGATCCGCCAGACCAGCCTGCTCGGCGAGAAATTCGTGTCACTGGCCCGGCCCACCGGGTCCGAGAAGGCCCGCGGCAAGCTCGACAACGGCGAGCTCATCCCGCTGTCCAGGACAACAAGCAACGTCGAGGTCGAGGAAGTCCTGTCCGCGCTCTCGCTGCTGCTGAACGGCGGCGGCGTCGCCCAGCTGCAGATCATCACCCAGGAGCTGAACAAGGCGCTGACCGGCAACGAGCCGGCCATCCGCAGCGTGCTGACCCAGCTGAACACGTTCGTCGGCACCCTGGACCAGAACAAGGCGACGATCATCACCGCGATCAAGTCGGTGGACGTGCTCGCCAAGAAGCTGAACGCGCAGAAGGCCACGCTGGCGACCGCGATCGACTCGCTGCCGGCGTCGATCGCGACCCTGGACAAGCAGCGCGCCGCACTGGTCAAGACGCTGCAGGCGCTGGCCACGCTGGGCAACACCGCGACCCGGGTGATCACCTCCGCGCAGAAGGACCTGGTGGCCAACCTGCAGTCGCTGTACCCGATCCTCACCAAGCTGGCCGAGGCGGGGGAGAACCTGCCCAAGTCGCTCGAGCTGCTGTTCACCTATCC
The DNA here is from genome assembly GCF_004362255.1 of Kribbella sp. VKM Ac-2571. Classification (NCBI taxonomy): domain Bacteria; kingdom Bacillati; phylum Actinomycetota; class Actinomycetes; order Propionibacteriales; family Kribbellaceae; genus Kribbella; species Kribbella sp. VKM Ac-2571. Next base: position 72,389 of record NZ_SNWS01000020.1, on the reverse strand, counting down.
GTTCCCCGACAACGCCGCCAAGGCCGCGAAGGGTGACTACACCAACCTCGGGATCACGGTGGACGTGAACACCAAGAAGGCACTCGACACCCTGCTCGGGATCCAGCTGCCGACAGTCGGCCCGACCGCGCTGCCGACCGGCCGGATCAGCCTCCCGGTACACCTGCCGACGGGGCAGGGCAGTGCGCTGCCGTCGCTTCCGGTCCCGACCGGGACCGCGACGACCTGCATCACGGTGCTCGGCGTGCCGGTCTGCTCTCCGAAGCTGAACCGGTCCGGGTTCGATCCCGACCTGGCCAGGGCCCTGATGCCGGGGGTGGTCGGATGATCACCAGAGCGGTCCGGATCCAGCTGATGGTGTTCCTGCTGATCACCGTCGTCGGCGTCGCGTTCGTCGGGGCGAAGTACGCCCAGATCGACAAGCTGGTCGTCGACACCGACTACACAGTCAGCGCCAGCTTCGTCGAGTCCGGCGGCATCTTCGCGGGCGCCGAGGTGACGTATCGCGGTCAGCCGGTCGGCCGGGTCGGGCAGTTGAAGCTGCTCGACGACGGCGTCCAGGTGGACATGGACATCGAGAAGAAGTTCAAGATCCCGAACGACCTGCTCGCGGTGGTCGCGAACCGGTCCGCGATCGGCGAGCAGTACGTCGATCTGCAGCCGCGCCGCGACGGAGCGCCGTACCTGCAGGACAACTCGAAGATCGACCGCAAGGACACCGCGATCCCGATCGACACCACCGAGCTCCTGCTGAACCTGGACCAGCTGGTGAACTCGGTCGACAAGGAGAGTCTGCGGACCACCGTGCGCGAGCTCGGGGCGGCGCTGAAGGGCAAGGGCATCGATCTGCAGAAGATCATCGACAGCTCCGGCAAGCTGATCGACGACGCGGACGCGAACGTGCTGCAGACCATCAAGTTGATCAACGACGGCGACACCGTGCTCGCCACCCAGGTGGCCAGCGGCGACGCGATCAAGACCTGGGCGAAGAACCTGGCGCTGCTGTCGGACACCCTGGTCAGCTCGGACAGCAACCTGCGCAAGGTGATCGACCAGGGTTCGCTCGCCTCCACCCAGATCACCGGCCTGATCCAGGACAACAGCGCGTCCATCGCGGTGCTCCTCGGTAACCTGCTGACGGTGAGCGAACTGACCGCGGTCCGGCTGGACGCCGTCGAGCAGCTGTTCGTGGTGTACCCGGCGGTGTCGATGGGCGGGTACGTCGTACCGGCCAAGAACGCCGAGGGGCACTACGACGCGCACTTCGGGCTGGTCGTCGGGCTCCAGCCGCCGGCCTGCCGGCCCGGGTACGGCGGGACGAACAAGCGGGTCCCGCAGGACGTCAAGGACACCCCCGCGAATGCCAAGGCCGGTTGTACGGCGGACCCGTCGAGCGGGATCAACGTGCGCGGCTCGCAGAACAAGCCGACGCCGTCGTCGCGGGAGGACCTGAACCGGTCCGGGTACGGGCTCGGGTACGACCCGGCGACGGGCGCGGCGGGCGGAGCCGATGGGATGCCGGGTATGACGCTCGGCTCCACCGGCGGACAGCAGGACCTGCTCGGCAGCGACTCCTGGAAGGCACTCATCCTTGGACCGGTGACCGGCAAGTGATCGCACGGAACGGCCGGCTCGTGCTGGCCTGGGCTCTCAGCGTGCTGCTCCTGGTGGCGATCGCCGGCCTCACGCTGTCGGTGGTCGCCCTGCGCAAGCAGCGGGCCGACGACTCGCAACGCGACGGCGCGATGAAGGCGGCGCGGCAGTTGGCGCTGGACTTCACGACGTACGACTACCAGACCTCGGACGCGGACTTCCAGCGGGTCATCGACGACTCCACCGGGCAGTTCAAGGAGGAGTACCAGCAGGGGATCAACGCGGTGAAGACCGACGTGGTGACGAACAAGGCGACCTCCAAGGGCGACGTCAAGGAAGCCGCCGTGGTCTCCAACGACAAGGACTCCGCCCAGGTGCTGGTGATCGTGAACGCGGTGGTGACGAACACGGCCTCGGCCGAGGGCGTCCAGCGCCGGTACCGGATCAAGCTGGACATGGTCCGCGAGAAGGACCGCTGGCTGACCGCCGACCTGCAGGTGGTGGGCTGATGCCGACGTCCCGCAACCGCCCCCGCATCGCCGGCCAGCGCCGTACGGCGAAACCTGGCCGGCCGGACGCACCGACCACGGACCAGCCGGACGCGCCGGTCGTTGCCGAGGACGAACTGGTCGAGGCCGAACTGGTCGAGGCCGAACCCGTCGAGGATGGGGTCGAGGAGCCCCGTCCGCAGGATGTGACCCCGGCCACAGACGACGCCGCCGAGGGTGCTCTCGAGAAGTCACCGGCTGCCGAAATCTCTACGGAGAGTGAGCCGAAACGGGGTCTGGGGACCGCGTTGACCGCCGCGCTCGGCATCGTCGTCGTACTCACCCTGACCGTCGCCGCGGTGCTCGGGATCAAGGCCTGGCACGGCAAGCAGGCCGAGGACGCCCGCAACCAGGCCGCCGCCGCGGGCCGGAAGGCGGCCGAGACGGCGCTCAGCTACGACTACCGTGACCTGGACAAAAGCTTCGCCGCCGCGCGCGCGACGATGACCCCGGAGTTCGCCGCGAAGTTCGACGAGACCGCGAAGGTGGCCGGCGAACTCGCCACCAAGACCAAGGCCACGGTGAAGGCCGACGTCCGCGAGGTCGGGGTCCGCGACGGCGACGCCGACCGGGTCACGCTGATCATCTTTGTCAACCAGACGACGACCAGCACGATCACGAAGGGTAGTCCCCGGATGGACCTGAACCGGACCCGGTTCACGATGGTCCGAAACGGCGACCGATGGCTGGTCCAGGAGATCGCCGGACTGTAATCTCTAGGTAACTCCGCACCAGAGGGGCGCCGGTTGGCTCGTGGGTGATCTACCCACTGGAGACTCCGGGTCGGTCCTTGACGGAGAGGGTGGTCCGACGGCAAACTGTTGGACCCCGTTGGACAGGCTTGCCTGGATCATGTAGCCTATTGCTTTGCGCTGCCTTTTCTCTCGCCCTCGCTCGAGTTCTCAACTTGACTGGGGCGGCTTGGCGTGCGCTCCCAGCACCGATGTGATTTTGCGAGCCCGTGGAAGGACGCCCCTTGGTCGCCTCGCGCAACCCCCAGTCCGACAGCATTTCCAACGTCACCGGCCCCCGCCGCATCTCCTTCGCGAAGATCTCCGAACCTCTCCAGGTTCCGGATCTGCTTGCGCTGCAGGTGGACAGTTTCGACTGGCTGGTCGGTAACGAAACGTGGCAGGCCCGCGTGGCCGCCGCCGAGGCCGAGGGGCGGTCGGACCTGTCCGGCCCCAGCGGCCTGGAAGAGATTTTCGAGGAGATCTCCCCGATCGAGGACTTCAGCGGCACCATGTCGCTGTCGTTCCGCGACCACCGCTTCGAGCCTCCGAAGAACACGGTCGACGAGTGCAAGGAGCGGGATGTCACCTACTCCGCGCCGCTGTTCGTCACCGCCGAGTTCATGAACAACGAAACCGGTGAGATCAAGAGCCAGACCGTCTTCATGGGCGACTTCCCGCTGATGACGCGCAAGGGCACGTTCGTCATCAACGGCACCGAGCGGGTCGTCGTGTCCCAGCTCGTCCGCTCGCCCGGTGTGTACTTCGAGCGCACCCCGGACAAGACGTCCGACAAGGACATCTTCACCGCCAAGATCATCCCGTCGCGCGGCGCGTGGCTGGAGTTCGAGGTGGACAAGCGCGACATGGTCGGCGTCCGCCTCGACCGCAAGCGCAAGCAGAACGTCACCGTCCTGCTCAAGGCGCTCGGCTGGACCGACGCGCAGATCCTGGAAGAGTTCGGCGACTACGAGTCGATCCGGCTGACCCTGGAGAAGGACCACACCTCCGGGCAGGACGACGCGCTGCTGGACATCTACCGCAAGCTGCGTCCGGGTGAGCCGCCGACCCGCGAGGCCGCGCAGGCGCTGCTGGAGAACTACTACTTCAACGGCAAGCGCTACGACCTGGCCAAGGTCGGCCGCTACAAGATCAACAAGAAGCTCGGCCGTGACGAGGCGCACGACATGGCGGTGCTGACCGTCGACGACATCGTCGCCACGATCAAGTACCTGGTCGCGCTGCACGAAGGCAAGACCGAGCTGCCCGCCCCGACCGGCGAGATCGTGGTCGAGGAAGACGACATCGACCACTTCGGCAACCGCCGGTTGCGGACCGTCGGCGAGCTGATCCAGAACCAGCTGCGCACCGGCCTGGCCCGGATGGAGCGCGTGGTCCGGGAACGGATGACGACCCAGGACGTCGAGGCGATCACGCCGCAGACCCTGATCAACATCCGTCCGGTGGTGGCGGCGCTGAAGGAGTTCTTCGGCACCTCCCAGCTGTCGCAGTTCATGGACCAGACCAACCCGGTCGCGGGCCTGACCCACAAGCGCCGGCTGAACGCGCTCGGCCCGGGTGGTCTGAGCCGTGAGCGGGCCGGCTTCGAGGTCCGTGACGTGCACCCGTCGCACTACGGCCGGATGTGCCCGATCGAGACCCCGGAAGGCCCGAACATCGGTCTGATCGGCTCGCTCGCGTCGTACGGCCGGGTGAACGCGTTCGGCTTCGTCGAGACGCCGTACCGCAAGGTCGTCGACGGCCAGGTCACCGACCAGGTGGACTACCTGACCGCCGACGAGGAGGACCGGTTCGTCATCGCGCAGGCGAACGCCGCGCTGAACGACGACAACCGGTTCGCCGAGGAGCGCGTGCTGGTCCGTCGCCGGCACGGCGAGGTCGAGCTCGTGCCGGTCGACGACGTGGACTACATGGACGTCTCGCCGCGCCAGATGGTGTCGGTGGCGACCGCGCTGATCCCGTTCCTCGAGCACGACGACGCCAACCGCGCGCTGATGGGTTCGAACATGCAGCGCCAGGCGGTGCCGCTGATCACCTCGGACGCCCCGCTGGTCGGTACCGGCATGGAGTTCCGCGGTGCGGTCGACGCCGGAGACGTGGTCGTCTCCGAGAAGGCCGGTGTGGTCAAGGAGGTCTCGGCCGACCTGATCGAGATCGCCGCCGACGACGGCACGTACCAGACCTACCGGATGGCGAAGTTCCGCCGCTCGAACCAGGGCACCTGCATCAACCAGCGCCCGCTGGTGGACGCCGGTCAGCGGGTCGAGATCGGTACGCCGCTGGCCGACGGTCCGTGCACCGACGAGGGCGAGATGGCCCTCGGCCGCAACATGCTGGTCGCGTTCATGACGTGGGAGGGCTACAACTACGAGGACGCGATCATCCTCAGCCAGCGCGTCGTACAGCAGGACCTGCTGACCTCGATCCACATCGAGGAGCACGAGGTCGACGCCCGCGACACCAAGCTGGGTCCGGAGGAGATCACCCGGGACATCCCGAACGTCTCCGACGAGATGCTGTCCGACCTGGACGAGCGCGGCATCATCCGGATCGGCGCCGAGGTCACCACCGGTGACATCCTGGTCGGCAAGGTGACGCCGAAGGGCGAGACCGAGCTGACCCCGGAGGAGCGGCTGCTGCGTGCGATCTTCGGTGAGAAGGCGCGCGAGGTCCGCGACACGTCGCTGAAGGTCCCGCACGGCGAGGAGGGCACCGTCATCGGCGTCCGGGTCTTCGACCGGGACAACGGCGACGAGCTGCCGCCGGGTGTCAACCAGCTGGTCCGGGTGTACGTCGCCCAGAAGCGGAAGATCTCGGTCGGCGACAAGCTGGCCGGCCGGCACGGCAACAAGGGCGTCATCTCCAAGATCCTTCCGGTCGAGGACATGCCGTTCCTCGAGGACGGCACCCACGTCGACGTCATCCTGAACCCGCTGGGCGTGCCCGGCCGGATGAACGTCGGTCAGGTGCTGGAGACCCACCTCGGGTGGATCGCCAGCCGCGGCTGGGAGGTCGACCCGGAGAACGAGGAGGAGTGGGCGCAGCGGCTGATCAAGATCGGCGCCGGTGCGGCCGAGCCGATGACGAACGTCGCCACTCCGGTGTTCGACGGCGCCACGGAGGAGGAGGTCACCGGCCTGCTCAGCTCCACGCTGCCGAACCGGGACGGCGTCCGGATGGTCAACGGGCAGGGCAAGGCGAAGCTGTTCGACGGTCGTTCGGGTGAGCCGTTCCCGGACCCGATCGGCGTCGGCTACATGTACATGCTGAAGCTGCACCACCTGGTCGACGACAAGATCCACGCGCGTTCGACCGGTCCGTACTCGATGATCACGCAGCAGCCGCTGGGCGGTAAGGCCCAGTTCGGCGGCCAGCGGTTCGGCGAGATGGAGGTGTGGGCCCTGGAGGCCTACGGTGCCGCCTTCGCGCTGCAGGAGCTGCTGACCATCAAGTCCGACGATGTCGTCGGGCGGGTCAAGGTGTACGAGGCGATCGTCAAGGGCGAGAACATTCCGGAGCCGGGTATCCCGGAGTCCTTCAAGGTTCTGGTCAAGGAAATGCAGTCCCTGTGTCTGAACGTGGAAGTGCTCTCGTCCGACGGAAGCCGCGTCGAGATGCGCGACAGCGAGGAGGACGTCTTCCGTGCAGCGGAGGAACTGGGCATCGACCTGTCCCGGCGCGAGCCGAACAGCGTCGAGGAGGTCTGAGCGGGTTGCCGCTTGAGATCAACAACCAACTCACTCAGACCATTTTTAGCAACGGGAGATAACACATCGTGCTCGACGTGAACTTCTTCGACGAGCTTCGGATCGGCCTTGCGACCGCGGATGAGATCCGCCAGTGGTCGCACGGCGAGGTCAAGAAGCCCGAGACGATCAACTACCGGACGCTCAAGCCCGAGCGTGACGGTCTGTTCTGCGAGAAGATCTTCGGTCCCACCCGGGACTGGGAGTGCTACTGCGGCAAGTACAAGCGCGTTCGCTTCAAGGGCATCATCTGCGAGCGGTGTGGCGTTGAGGTCACCCGCTCCAAGGTGCGCCGCGAGCGGATGGGTCACATCGAGCTGGCCGCGCCGGTCACCCACATCTGGTACTTCAAGGGTGTCCCGTCGCGGCTCGGCTACCTGCTCGACCTCGCCCCGAAGGACCTGGAGAAGGTCATCTACTTCGCGGCGTACATGATCACCGACGTCGACGAGGAGTCGCGGCACCGCGACCTGTCCTCGCTCGAGGGTCGCGTGGACGTGGAGCGCAAGCAGCTCGAGAACCGTCGTGACAACGACATCGAGCAGCGGATGAAGAAGCTCGAGGAGGACCTGGCGCAGCTCGAGGCCGAGGGCGCCAAGGCCGACGTACGCCGCAAGGTCAAGGAAGGCGCCGAGCGGGAGGTCAAGCAGCTGCGCGACCGCTCGCAGCGCGAGATCGACCGCCTCGACGAGGTCTGGACCCGGTTCAAGAACCTGAAGGTCCAAGACCTCGAGGGCGACGAGATCCTCTACCGCGCCATGAAGGAGCGGTTCGGCAAGTATTTCGAGGGCGCCATGGGCGCCGCCGCGATCCAGCGCCGGCTGGAGACCTTCGACCTGAAGGCCGAGGCGGACAACCTGCGCGAGACGATCAAGACCGGTAAGGGCCAGCGCAAGACCCGCGCCCTGAAGCGGCTCAAGGTCGTCACCGCGTTCCTGGCGACGAACAACAGCCCGATGGGCATGGTGCTCGACTGCGTTCCGGTGATCCCGCCGGACCTGCGGCCGATGGTCCAGCTCGACGGTGGCCGGTTCGCCACCTCGGACCTGAACGACCTGTACCGCCGGGTGATCAACCGGAACAACCGGCTCAAGCGACTGCTCGACCTGGGCGCGCCGGAGATCATCGTCAACAACGAGAAGCGGATGCTGCAGGAGGCCGTCGACGCGCTGTTCGACAACGGCCGTCGTGGCCGTCCGGTCACCGGCCCGGGCAACCGGCCGCTGAAGTCGCTGTCCGACATGCTCAAGGGCAAGCAGGGCCGCTTCCGTCAGAACCTGCTCGGCAAGCGCGTCGACTACTCCGGCCGTTCGGTCATCGTGGTCGGCCCGCAGCTGAAGCTGCACCAGTGCGGTCTGCCGAAGGCGATGGCGCTGGAGCTGTTCAAGCCGTTCGTGATGAAGCGGCTGGTCGACCTCAACCACGCGCAGAACATCAAGTCCGCCAAGCGGATGGTCGAGCGTCAGCGCGCCCAGGTCTGGGACGTGCTGGAAGAGGTCATCACCGAGCACCCGGTCCTGCTCAACCGGGCACCGACCCTGCACCGGCTGGGTATCCAGGCGTTCGAGCCGCAGCTGATCGAGGGCAAGGCGATCCAGATCCACCCGCTCGTCTGCTCCGCGTTCAACGCGGACTTCGACGGTGACCAGATGGCGGTGCACCTGCCGCTGTCGGCCGAGGCGCAGGCCGAGGCCCGGATCCTGATGCTGTCGACGAACAACATCCTGAAGCCGGCCGACGGTCGTCCCGTCACCATGCCGACCCAGGACATGATCATCGGCATCTACTTCCTGACCATGCTGAAGGAAGGCGCCCTCGGCGAGGGCCGGGCGTTCAGTTCGGTCGCCGAGGCGATGATGGCCTTCGACCGCAACGAGCTGTCGCTGCAGGCCAAGATCACCATCCGGCTCAACGGTTCGGCCGCACCGCAGGACGCGGCCGAGACGGCGAACGGCGGCTTCGCGCTGGAGACCACGCTGGGCCGGGCGCTGTTCAACGAGGCGCTGCCGACGGACTACCCGTTCGTCGACACCGAGGTGGGCAAGAAGCAGCTCGGCGGGATCGTCAACGACCTGGCCGAGCGGTACACCAAGGTCGAGGTCGCGCACGCCCTGGACGCGCTGAAGGACCTCGGTTACTACTGGTCCACGCGTTCCGGCGTGACGGTGTCGATCGACGACTTCAGCACGCCGCCGTCCAAGCCGGAGATCATGGCGCGGTACGAGTCCCAGGCCGAGAAGGTCCAGAAGCAGTTCGAGCGGGGTCTGATCACCTCGTCCGAGCGGCGTCAGGAGCTGATCGAGATCTGGACCGGCGCCAACGCCGAGGTCGGTAAGGCGATGGAGGAGAACTTCGCCAAGGACAACCCGATCTGGATGATGGTGCACTCGGGAGCCCGAGGCAACATGATGCAGATCCGGCAGATCTCCGGTATGCGTGGCCTGGTGGCCAACCCGAAGGGCGAGATCATCGCCCGGCCGATCAAGTCCAACTTCCGTGAGGGCCTGTCGGTGGTCGAGTACTTCATCGCCACCCACGGTGCGCGGAAGGGTCTGGCCGACACCGCGCTGCGGACCGCCGACTCGGGGTACCTGACCCGTCGTCTGGTGGACGTGTCGCAGGACGTGATCATCCGCGAGGAGGACTGCGGCACCGAGCGGGGCCTGCCGAAGCAGATCGGCGAGAAGGACCCGTCCGGCAAGGTCGTGCACGCCGAGAACGTGGAGACCAGCGCGTACGCGCGGACCCTGGCCACCGACGCCCTGGACGCCGACGGCAACGTCGTGCTCGCCGGCGGCGCCGACCTGGGCGACGTGTCGATCGCGAAGCTGGTCGCGGCCGGGATCGAGGAGGTCAAGGTCCGGTCGGTGCTCACCTGTGACGCCAAGACCGGTACCTGTGCGAAGTGCTACGGCCGTTCGCTGGCGACCGGCAAGCCGGTCGACATCGGCGAGGCGGTCGGCATCATCGCGGCCCAGTCCATCGGTGAGCCGGGTACGCAGCTGACGATGCGGACCTTCCACACCGGTGGTGTCGCGGGTGATGACATCACCCACGGTCTGCCGCGTGTGGTCGAGCTGTTCGAGGCGCGTCAGCCCAAGGGCAAGGCGCCGATCTCGGAGGCCGCGGGCCGGATCGCGATCGAGGACACCGACAAGACCCGGAAGCTGGTGCTCACCCCGGACGACGGTTCCGAGGAGGTCGCTTACCCGGTGTCGAAGCGTGGCCGCCTGCTGATCGAGGACGGTCAGCACGTCGAGGTCGGTCAGCAGCTGACGCAGGGTACGCCGGACCCGCAGGAGGTTCTGCGGATCCTGGGTGTCCGCAAGGCGCAGGAGCACCTGGTGGACGAGGTCCAGGAGGTGTACCGGTCGCAGGGTGTGGCCATCCACGACAAGCACATCGAGATCATCGTCCGGCAGATGCTGCGCCGGGTCACGGTGATCGAGTCCGGCGAGGCGAACCTGCTGCCGGGCGAGCTGGCGGACCGGATCATGTTCGAGGCGGAGAACCGTCGCGTCGTGGCCGAGGGCGGTACGCCGGCCTCGGGTCGTCCGGTGCTGATGGGTATCACCAAGGCCTCGCTGGCAACCGAGTCGTGGCTGTCGGCCGCCTCCTTCCAGGAGACGACCCGCGTCCTCACCGAGGCCGCGATCCACGGCAAGTCCGACTCGCTGGTCGGTCTGAAGGAGAACGTCATCATCGGCAAGCTGATCCCGGCCGGTACGGGCATGGACCGGTACCGCAACATCCGGGTGGAGCCCACCGAGGAGGCGAAGGCCGCGATGTACTCGATGGTCGGCTACGAGTCGTACGACTACGACTTCGGCCCGTCCAGCGGACAGTCGGTCCCGCTCGACGACTTCGACCTCGGTTCCTACCAGAACTGAGCGGAGTCACCCCGCCCCGCGCGGGGCGATGAACTGGTCGCGAGGGCGGCGCTTCCCGAACCGGGAGGCGCCGCCCTCGCGCCGTCTCCGAACCCCCGGACCCAGTCACCGCCCCAAACCGGTTTGGGGAGGGCCGCCGCCCGTTTTGGGGAGGGGAATCTCCCCAAACTGCCTAAGCGGCGTTGCGGGCCGCGGCACAACCGGCAGAGCAGGCGCGAGTGGTGCCGGTCCAGCCTCGCAGGCGCAGGGCAGTAGCCACCTGCGCGGCCGCCAGGCATGGCGCGTCGACCAGTTGGTAGCCGAATCGCAGGGTCAGCTGGCCGGTCATCGCCGTGGAATTGTCCCGGTGCATGTCGCGCCACCGCGACTCGGAGTCCGAGTGACCGGCATGTCCGTCGAGCTCGATGACGAGTCCGTAGGGCGAGTACAGGACGTCGCGATAACGGACTCTTCGGCCAGACCCGTCCGTCGACTCGACTCGGACCTGCCGGTCAGCGGTCGGCAGGGCATGCGCCCGCTCGACCCGGCGCAGGTAGACCTGCTCCAGAAACGACTGCACACCGTCCGCTGCGTCCAGCACGATCCGGCGGAGCATCTGGCGAGCGGGCAGTCTTGTGAGCGAGTCGAGTTCGGCGAGCAGACGCTGGGGAGTGGTGGCGCGCTGGCGGCAGACATCGAGGAGCAGAGCCGCCTGCCGAGACGTGTCGGGTTCTGCACTCGCCGTCATCAGAGCTGCGACTTCGAGCCGCACAATCGGGGGTGTCCGGAAGCCATGCAAGAGCGCTGCGAAACCGCGATGACGGCTGACGAGAATCCCGGCGCGCTGGTCAACCCTGCGTGGATGCGGTACCGCGAGGTGAATGCGATCGTCTCCTCGAACTCCCTCGACGCCGTACCAGCGCAGCGCTGTGGCCCCGGCGAGGGCGGCGTCCGGGCCATACGCGAGCCAAGCGGCCCAGACCCTGGTCTCCCACGGCAGCGGCCCGGTGAAGTCGACGTACACACCGCCGTGGACCTGCTGGATCTGCCGCCCACGGCGCCGCCGCGAAAGAACCTTGTCCGTGATCCCGTGCGCGACCGCCTGCTGTCTGCTGAAGGCGCCCGCTTGCCGGTGACGAAGCTCCTTGAACAATCGGGTCAGCCTCTCGGCCGACTCGTCAGGTGGGTCGTCGTTCCGCACCGCCTCGACGTGTCGCATGCCAACTCCTCTCGACGGATCGCCTGCGGATCCGTTGCCAGAGAAGATGCACCGCCGGCCACCCGTTCCGCCCGACCATTCGCCTCCTGTGCAAATCCGACGCAAGCCACCACCCTTCCGCCGCCAAGCCCACATAACCTCTTGTCCCCCAAACCAGTTCGGGGAGGCGAGCTGCCCGATCCGGGGGGATGATCCTCCCCGGTCCGGATGAATCTCGCCCCCGAACCGGTTTGGGGAGTTCACCCTCCGGGGTTGGGTGGGGTGGGGAGGCTTTTCGGGCCGGCTGGGGAGGGGGAGAGGACGGGGTGATCGTGTGCCACAAGGGGGTTGGGGTGGGAAGGGGGATCGTGGGGCGTGGGGTTGGTTTGGTGGGGATGGTGGTGCTTGTTCGGGGGTTGGTGGTGGTGCGATTCACTGATGCTTGCGGACCTCGTGGAGCGGTTTGGGGAAGACACTCGGGGTGGCGGCTGTAAAGGGGCGCGGTATGCGCCAAGATTGGTGCATGACGGATCTGCCGGCCTACCTGCGGCCTTTCGTCTTGGGGGTTCTGGAAGGTCCTGACGTACGCGTCGATCGCCTGGGGGAGATCGACCTGTACCGTCCGCCCGGTACCGCCCGAGGCGGAGCAATTCTCTTTGTGCACGGGGGACCTGGGCCTGCCGGCCTCGAGGTGATGCCTCGGGACTGGCCGGTCTACAAGGGCTACGCGACGGCTGCCGCCAGGCGGGGCCTGGTGGCAGCCGTCGTCGACCACAGCCTGATCCACGGCCTCGACCGACTGGTCGCGGCGGCGGACGAGGTGGAGGCAGCGGTCGGCGTACTGCGTTCCGACCCACGGGTCGACCCCGATCGGGTCGGACTGTGGTTCTTCTCCGGCGCCGGCCTGCTGGCCGGGGAGTGGCTGGACAGCCGCCCCGACTGGCTGCGCTTCGTCGCCTTGACCTACCCCCTGCTCGCCACCCCGCCCGGTGTCGACGATTTGGTAACCGCCGCCGAAGTGATCGGCAAACACAAGGACCTGCCGGTGCTGCTGACAAGAGCTGGACTCGAGCGTGAGGAGCTCGCCGGTCCGGTAGCGGAGTTCGTCTCCGCGGGCGGCGCCGCGCTGGACATCATCGACGTACCGAAAGGGCACCACGGGTTCGACATGCTCGACCACACCGAAGAATCACGCGCCGCCGTGACCAAGGCTCTCGACTGGGCGATCGCCCACCTCGGCGAAGAGCCTGGCGCGGACGGCAAGCTCCTCGTCCCACCGCCTCCCGCCAAGAAGAAGGCCACCTCGACCCGCCGTACGACGCCTGCCGCCAAAGCACCCGTCGCGGTGCGGCAAGCCCCAGCCCCGGCTGTCCCCGCCACTCAGCCGGCCCCTGCCGCCCCTGCCGCCCCTGCCGTCCCTGCAGCCGCCCCCGCGGCGGTCCCGGCACCTGTCCCCGCACCCGTCGTCCCGGCCGCCGCTCAGCCCCCGCTGGCGGGCCTGGGAGCCGCAACGGTCGCGGCCGTCACCTCCGACACCCCGGCCGCGCGGGTGATCGGCCGTGAGCATGCGGCGTACGACGCTCACGACCTCGAGGCCTTCCTGGCCATGTACTCGCCGACCGCCCGGATCCGGCTCGCGGACGGCACCGAACTGAAGGGCCGCCGGTTCCTGCGCGAGTTCTATCGCCCACGCTTCGCCGCCGGCCGCTGCAAGACCGAGGTCGTCCAGCGGCTGATGCTGGGGGAGTGGGTGGTCGAGCACGTGATCAGCTACGACGACGGCGAATCCACCCCGCAACTTGCCCTGTACCGGGTCGCCGACGGCCTGATCACGGACGTCGAATTCCGTGCCTGACCCGATCGACCACCTGACCGAGTTCGAGCGCGCGGCCGAGGACTTCGCGGCCGCCCTCGAGCGGGTCGATCCCGGCGCGGCCGTGCCGGCCTGTCCCGGCTGGACCGTCGCCGACCTGGCCCTGCACCTGGGGTCAGGCCAGCGCTGGGCCGCGTCGATCCTGCTCTCCGGCACCGCCCAGAAGGTGCCGGAGGTGCTGCGGACGACGATCTCCTGGCCGGACTGGTACGCCGGAACGACCGCCGCGTTGCTGGCCGCGATCCGTGCGGTCGACCCGGACGAACCGTGCTGGAACTTCGCCCCAGTGGATCAGCGCGCCGGATTCTGGGCCCGACGGCGTCTGCATGAGACGGTCATCCACCTTGTGGACCTCATCCAGGCCGGGGCCGCGGCGGGAGAACAGGTCGAGACTGGTCTGGCCGTCGTACCTCCGGCGGTCGCGGCCGACGGTGTGGACGAGGTGTTCGAGGTGTTCCTGCCCCGGATGCTCGCCCGCGGGTTCGCGCCGGCGGTGACCCGGCAGGTCGGCGTACGGGCCACCGACACCGGGCACGAGTGGACGCTGACGCCTGTGTCACAAGGCGATCGGCCGCTCGTCGAGCGGGGCAAGGCGGCCGGGGAAGCCGTCCTGTCGGGCGCTGCGTCCGATCTCGACCTGTGCCTGTGGAAGCGCTTGCCGGGAACGGTTCTGACGGTCGAGGGAGACGCCGCGGTCGCGGCCGATTTCCTGGCCGGGAGGGCCACGGCGTAGACCCTGTAGACTGAAAGCGCGGAAGCCTCTTTACCGCGGCCAGTTACTCATTTTGACCGTGCTTGAGGCACCCGCTAGTCTTAACGATCGTGCCCGGGGTCTTTCCTGGGCCGTCATGCGTGCCCCTCGTCCAACGGATCGGGCCGCGTGGCACGGGACTCCTGCCGACAGTCTGAAAGATTACGGCTTCGGTCTGCTCGTGCGCACGCGACACACCCGACCGCGGGGGTCAGGCAAAAGCTACAAACCCAGCCGGACGACAGAAAGAGACCCACGCGGTGCCCACCATTAACCAGCTGGTCCGCAAGGGCCGCCAGGACAAGGTGTCCAAGAACAAGACGCCCGCCCTGAAGGGTTCCCCTCAGCGTCGTGGTGTGTGCACGCGCGTCTACACGACCACGCCGAAGAAGCCGAACTCCGCGCTTCGCAAGGTTGCGCGTGTCCGCCTGACCAGCGGTATCGAGGTCACCGCCTACATTCCCGGCGTCGGCCACAACCTGCAGGAGCACTCGATCGTGCTCGTGCGTGGCGGTCGTGTGAAGGACCTCCCGGGTGTCCGGTACAAGATCATCCGCGGTTCGCTCGACACCCAGGGTGTGAAGAACCGGAAGCAGGCCCGCAGCCTCTACGGCGCGAAGAAGGAGAAGAGCTAATGCCGCGCAAGGGCCCCGCCCCGAAGCGCCCGGTCATCATCGACCCGGTCTACAGTTCGCCGCTCGTCACCCAGTTGATCTCCAAGATCCTGGTCGACGGCAAGAAGCAGATCGCGCAGAGCATCGTCTACAGCGCGCTCGAGGGCACTCGCACCAAGACCGGCACCGACCCGGTGATCACGCTGAAGCGTGCGCTGGACAACGTGAAGCCGAGCATCGAGGTCAAGAGCCGTCGAGTCGGTGGCGCCACGTACCAGGTGCCGATCGAGGTCAAGCCCGGCCGGTCCACCACGCTGGCGCTGCGCTGGCTGACGACGTACTCGCGGGCCCGTCGCGAGAAGACCATGTCCGAGCGCCTGATGAACGAGATCCTGGACGCGTCCAACGGTCTCGGTGCGTCGGTGAAGCGCCGCGAGGACACCCACAAGATGGCCGAAGCCAACAAGGCTTTCGCCCACTACCGCTGGTGACCCGGAGTCCGATCCGGACTCCAGCACTCACCCCTTTGACGCAGTACAGAATCGAGAGGTAGACCACCGAGGTGGCCGTACAAATCACCACCGACCTGGCCAAGGTCCGCAACATCGGGATCATGGCCCACATCGACGCCGGCAAGACGACGACGACCGAGCGGATCCTCTTCTACACCGGTATCACCTACAAGATCGGTGAGGTCCACGAGGGCGCCGCCACGATGGACTGGATGGAGCAGGAGCAGGAGCGCGGCATCACGATCACGTCCGCCGCGACGACCTGCACCTGGAAAGACCACACCATCAACATCATCGACACCCCGGGCCACGTCGACTTCACCGTCGAGGTGGAGCGTTCGCTGCGCGTGCTCGACGGCGCGGTCGCGGTGTTCGACGGTGTTGCCGGCGTGGAGCCGCAGTCCGAGACCGTGTGGCGTCAGGCGGACCGGTACGGCGTACCCCGCATCTGCTTCGTGAACAAGCTGGACCGGACCGGCGCGGAGTTCATGCGCTGCGTCGACATGATCAAGGACCGCCTGGCCGCGGTGCCCCTGGTCATGCAGCTGCCGATCGGGTCCGAGGCCGACTTCATCGGTGTCGTCGACCTGGTGGGTATGCGCGCGCTGACCTGGCGCGGCGAGACCAAGATCGGTGAGGACTACACGGTCGAGGAGATCCCGGCGACCCACACCGAGCTCGCCGCCGAGTGGCGCGACAAGCTGATCGAGACGCTGGCCGAGGCCGACGACGAGATCATGGAGCAGTACCTCGAGGGCGAGGAGCCGACCCAGGAGCAGCTCGTGGCGGGCATCCGCCGGGCCACCCTGGCCAGCAAGCTCACCCCGGTGCTGACCGGTACGGCGTTCAAGAACAAGGGCGTCCAGCCGCTGCTGGACGCGGTCAACGCCTACCTGCCGAGCCCGATCGACGTCCCGGCCATCGAGGGCCACGACGTCAAGGACGCCGAGCAGGTCGTGCTGCGCAAGCCGGACGACAGCGAGCCGTTCTCGGCGCTGGCGTTCAAGATCGCGGCCGACCCGCACCTGGGCAAGCTGACCTTCATCCGGGTGTACTCGGGCAAGCTCGAGACCGGCACCCAGGTGCTGAACCCGACGAAGGGCCGCAAGGAGCGGATCGGCAAGATCTACCGGATGCACGCGAACAAGCGTGAGGAGATCGCGTCGATCGGCGCCGGCCACATCGTCGCCGTGATGGGCCTGAAGGACACCACCACCGGTGAGACCCTGTGCGACCCGGCCAAGCCGGTCGTGCTGGAGTCGATGCAGTTCCCGGCTCCGGTCATTTCGGTCGCCATCGAGCCCAAGTCGAAGGCCGACCAGGAGAAGCTGGGCGTCGCGATCCAGCGGCTCGCCGAGGAGGACCCGACCTTCCAGGTCCGGACCGACGAGGACACCGGCCAGACGATCATCGCCGGTATGGGCGAGCTGCACCTGGAGGTGCTGGTCGACCGGATGAAGCGCGAGTTCCGCGTCGAGGCCAACGTCGGCAAGCCGCAGGTCGCCTACCGCGAGACCATCAAGAAGAAGGTCGAGAAGGTCGACTACACGCACAAGAAGCAGACCGGTGGTTCGGGTCAGTTCGCGCGTGTGATCATCAACATCGAGCCGACCTCGGTCGAGGCCGGCGGCGAAGGCGGCTACGAGTTCGTCAACTCCGTCACCGGTGGCCGGATCCCCCGGGAGTACATCCCGTCGGTGGACGAGGGCGCCCAGGAGGCGATGGAGTTCGGCGTACTGGCCGGCTACCCGATGGTGGACGTCAAGGTCACGCTGACCGATGGCGCCTACCACGATGTCGACTCGTCCGAGCTCGCCTTCAAGATCGCCGGTTCGATGGCCTTCAAGGATGCCGCCCGCCGGGCGAACCCGGTCATCCTGGAGCCGATGTTCGCGGTCGAGGTCACCACGCCCGAGGACTACATGGGTGAAGTGATCGGCGACCTCAACTCCCGCCGTGGCCAGATCCAGTCGATGGACGAAGGTCCTGGTGGCAGCCGGGTCGTCAAGGCCCTGGTGCCGCTGTCGGAGATGTTCGGGTATGTCGGTGACCTGCGGTCGAAGACCCAGGGCCGCGCGTCCTACTCGATGCAGTTCGATTCCTACGCCGAGGTTCCGAAGAACGTGGCGGAAGAGATCATCAAGAAGGCCCGGGGCGAGTAGTCTCTCGCTCCTGACCACCACACCCCAAGCGCGTCGGCGTACGGCGTAGTCAACATTTATCTAGGAGGGCCCCAGTGGCGAAGGCGAAGTTCGAGCGGACTAAGCCGCACGTCAACATCGGCACCATCGGTCACATCGACCACGGTAAGACCACTCTTACCGCGGCGATCACCAAGGTGCTGCACGACAAGTACCCGACGCTCAACGAGGCATCGGCCTTCGATCAGATCGACAAGGCGCCGGAAGAGCGTCAGCGCGGTATCACCATTTCGATCGCGCACGTCGAGTACCAGACCGAGGCCCGGCACTACGCCCACGTTGACTGCCCGGGTCACGCGGACTACATCAAGAACATGATCACCGGTGCGGCTCAGATGGACGGCGCGATCCTGGTCGTCGCCGCCACCGACGGCCCGATGCCGCAGACGCGTGAGCACGTGCTGCTCGCCCGTCAGGTCGGCGTGCCGGCGATGGTCGTCGCCCTGAACAAGTGCGACATGGTCGACGACGAGGAGATCCTGGAGCTCGTCGAGCTCGAGGTCCGTGAGCTGCTCTCGGAGCAGGAGTTCGACGGCGACAACGCGCCGATCGTCCGCGTCGCCGCGCACCCGGCGCTGCAGGGCGACGCCAAGTGGGGCGAGTCGATCCTCGAGCTGATGAACGCGGTCGACGAGTACATCCCGCAGCCGGAGCGCGAGATCGACAAGCCGTTCCTGATGCCGGTGGAGGACGTCTTCACCATCACGGGTCGCGGCACGGTCATCACCGGCCGGATCGAGCGCGGTGTCATCAAGGTCAACGAGACCGTCGACATCGTCGGTATCCGTCCGGAGAAGCAGACCACCACGGTCACCGGTATCGAGATGTTCCGCAAGCTGCTCGACGAGGGCCAGGCCGGTGAGAACGTCGGTCTGCTGCTTCGTGGCACCAAGCGCGAGGACGTCGAGCGCGGCATGGTCGTCATCAAGCCGGGCACCACGACCCCGCACACGAACTTCGAGGCGTCGGTCTACATCCTTTCCAAGGAGGAGGGCGGCCGTCACACGCCGTTCTTCCAGAACTACCGCCCGCAGTTCTACTTCCGCACCACCGACGTCACCGGTGTCGTCACGCTGCCCGAGGGCACCGAGATGGTCATGCCGGGCGACAACACCGACATGTCGGTCGAGCTGATCCAGCCGATCGCCATGGAGGACGGTCTGAAGTTCGCGATCCGTGAAGGTGGCCGCACCGTCGGCGCCGGCCGGGTCACCAAGATCATCAAGTGATCTCATGAGGTCCGCGAGGGCTCGAGAACTGAGCCCTCGCGGACCTCTGCTTTGCGCCCGATCCGGCGCTCAGGTGGTACCGGATCGGGCGTGAAAGCTACCGATTGGCGTTTCGATGCCGATCGATGGCACAATATTCAGGTTGCTCAGGCGAGGCCGCCGGGGTGCGCCCCAGATCTTCTTGATCTGGCTGGTGCGCTGGACCGGAGACGTTGCCGAGGTTCCGGTCCGAGACCGGGCCCCGATCTCCAATCCAGGTCGACGAAGCGGTGGGTCACGCGCGTTCCGCGCACGCGACACACCCGACCGCGGGGGTCGGAGCGACGAAGGCGAAGACGATAGAGAAGGACAAAGCGAAGCGATGGCGGGACAGAAGATCCGCATCCGGCTGAAGGCCTACGACCACGAGGTCATCGACAGCTCGGCACGCAAGATTGTCGACACGGTGACGCGTACTGGTGCGAAGGTTGCTGGCCCGGTGCCGTTGCCGACGGAAAAGAACGTGTTCTGCGTCATCCGCTCGCCGCACAAGTACAAGGACAGCCGCGAGCACTTCGAGATGCGCACCCACAAGCGGCTCATCGACATCATCGACCCCACGCCGAAGACCGTCGACTCGCTGATGCGTCTCGACCTGCCGGCCGGCGTCGACATCGAGATCAAGCTCTGAGGGACGCGAACAGCCAATGAGCAAGCTAAAGAACACGCGCGGTCTGCTGGGCACCAAGCTCGGCATGACCCAGACCTGGGACGAGAACAACCGCGTCGTCCCCGTGACCGTGGTCCAGGCCGGCCCGTGCGTGGTGACCGAGGTCCGTACCTCGGCCAGCCACGGATACGACGGCGTCCAGATCGCCTTCGGCGACATCGACCCCCGCAAGGTGAACTCGCCGATGCGCGGCCACTTCGAGAAGGCCGGCGTGACCCCGCGCCGTCACCTGCTCGAGCTGCGGACCGCTGACGCCAGCGAGTACACCCTGGGCCAGGAGATCAAGGCCGAGGCCTTCGAGGCCGGCGAGCGGGTCGACGTTTCCGCGACCAGCAAGGGCAAGGGTTTCGCCGGTGTCATGAAGCGGCACGGCTTCCACGGTCTGCGCGCCACCCACGGTGTGCACAAGAAGCACCGCTCGCCGGGTTCCATCGGCGGCTGCGCCACCCCGGGCCGGGTCTTCAAGGGCCTGCGGATGGCGGGCCGGATGGGCGCCGAGCAGGTCACCACCCAGAACGTCTCCGTGCACGCGGTGGACACCGAGCGCGGCCTCATCCTGCTGAAGGGCGCCGTACCGGGCCCCAAGGGTGGTCTGGTGCTGATCCGCAACGCCGCGAAGGGAGCTGCGAAGTGAGCACCGTCGACGTCGTCGTCGTGAAGGGCGACAAGGTCAGCAAGAAGGGTTCCGCCGAGCTTCCGGCCGAGCTGTTCGACGTCCAGGTCAACGTGCCGCTGATCCACCAGGTCGTGGTGGCCCAGCTGGCTGCGGCCCGCCAGGGCACGCACAAGGCGAAGACCCGGGGCGAGGTGTCCGGCGGTGGCGCCAAGCCGTACCGCCAGAAGGGCACCGGTCGCGCCCGTCAGGGCTCGACCCGCGCGCCGCAGTTCACCGGCGGTGGCGTCGTCCACGGCCCGGTGCCGCGCGACTACAGCCAGCGGACCCCGAAGAAGATGATCGCCGCCGCGCTCCGCGGTGCGCTGTCCGACCGGGCCCGTGACGGCCAGGTGTTCGTGGTCGAGAGCTTCGTGGACGGCGACAAGCCCTCCACCAAGTCGGCCCTGAAGGTGCTGAGCGAGGTGACCGAGCCGGGCAAGGCGCTGGTCGTCGTCGACCGCGCCGACGAGCTCACCTGGCTGAGCCTGCGCAACGTGCAGCACGTGCACCTGATCGCCGCCGACCAGCTGAACGCGTACGACGTTCTGGTCAGCGACGCGGTCGTGTTCACCAAGAGCGCGCTCGACTCCTTCGTCGCCGGCGCGCCCAAGGGTAAGTCCGTCAAGGCCGTCGCAACGTCGACTGAGGCCGAGGAGGTAGAGGCATGAGCCACGGAGTCAACAAGGACCCGCGTGACGTGCTGCTCCGGCCGGTCGTGAGCGAGAAGAGCTACGGCCTGCTGGACGAGCAGAAGTACACGTTCGAGGTCGCACCGGACGCCAACAAGACCGAGATCAAGCTCGCGGTCGAGAAGGTCTTCAAGGTCAAGGTCAGCGACGTCAACACCCTCAACCGCAAGGGCAAGCGGCGCCGGACCCGGTCCGGCTTCGGCAAGCGCCCGGACACCAAGCGGGCGATCGTCACCCTCAAGGGCGACGACCGCATCGACATCTTCGGAGGCCAGTCGTAATGGGAATCCGCAAGTACAAGCCGACAACGCCGGGCCGTCGTGGCTCGAGCGTGGCCGACTTCGTCGAGCTCACCCGTTCGACCCCCGAGAAGTCGCTGCTGCGCCCGCTGCCGAAGAAGGGCGGCCGGAACAACTCCGGCAAGATCACCACCCGGCACCACGGTGGCGGTCACAAGCGGGCGTACCGGCTGATCGACTTCAAGCGGTACGACAAGGACGGCGTGCCGGCCAAGGTCGCGCACATCGAGTACGACCCGAACCGGACCGCGCGGATCGCGCTGCTGCACTACGTCGACGGCGAGAAGCGCTACATCCTCGCCCCGACCAACCTGAAGCAGGGCACGGTCGTCGAGAACGGCCCGGCCGCGGACATCAAGATCGGCAACAACCTGCCGCTGCGCAACATCCCGGTCGGCTCCACGATCCACGCTGTCGAGCTGCGTCCGGGCGGTGGCGCCAAGATGGGCCGCTCCGCCGGTACCAGCATTCAGCTGGTCGCGAAGGAAGGCCGGATGGCCACCCTGCGGATGCCCTCCGGCGAGGTCCGGATGGTCGACGTGCGCTGCCGCGCCACCCTCGGTGAGGTCGGCAACGGCGAGCAGTCGAACATCAACTGGGGCAAGGCGGGCCGGATGCGCTGGAAGGGCAAGCGCCCGACCGTCCGCGGTGTCGCGATGAACCCGGTCGACCACCCGCACGGTGGTGGTGAGGGTAAGACCTCGGGTGGTCGCCACCCGGTGTCCCCGTGGGGCCAGCCGGAAGGCCGGACCCGCACCCGCAAGGAAAGCGACCGAATGATCGTCCGGCGCCGCAAGGCCGGCAAGAAGCGCTGATAGGGAGCCGGCCACATGCCACGCAGCTTGAAGAAGGGCCCGTTCGTCGACCACCACCTGGCAAAGAAGGTGGAGGTGCAGAACGAGAAGGGCACCAAGAACGTCATCAAGACCTGGTCCCGCCGATCGATGATCGTGCCGGACATGATCGGCCACACGATTGCGGTGCACGACGGCCGCAAGCACGTGCCGGTGTTCGTGACGGACTCGATGGTCGGGCACAAGCTCGGCGAGTTCGCCCCGACCCGGACGTTCAAGGGTCACGAGAAGGACGACCGGAAGTCACGGCGTCGCTGATCCGCGAGGACAGTGACGAAGCGAAAGCAATCTACGGAGAGATTCGAACATCATGAGCGTTCAAGAGCGTAGGGCGATCAGCGCCCGTCGCGAGAGCCTGCTGGGCGAGCAGCCCGGGGCCTTCGCGGTCGCGCGCTTCGTCCGCGTGACGCCGATGAAGGCGCGCCGCGTGGTCGATCTGGTGCGCGGTCTGGGCGTCGACGACGCACTCGCCACTCTGAAGTTCGCCCCGCAGGCCGCTGCCGCGACCGTGTACAAGGTCGTCGACAGCGCCGCGGCGAACGCCGAGGGCACCGAGCACCTGAACCGCGCCGACCTGGTCGTGGCGAAGGCCTACGTGGACGAGGGTCCGACGCTGAAGCGTCACCGCCCGCGTGCACAGGGCCGGGCCACCCGGATCGACAAGCGGACGAGCCACATCACCGTGGTCGTCGCGCCGCGCGTCGAGGCCGAGGCAGCCGAGAAGGCCCCGGTCAAGAAGGCCGCCGCGAAGAAGTCCGCGGACACCGCTGACACGGCGAAGAAGGCACCGGCGAAGAAGGCGGCCAAGAAGGCTGCCGACAAGCCGGCCGAGGCCGCCGAGAAGCCGGCCAAGAAGGCGTCCGCCAAGAAGGCGGCCACCAAGAAGGCCACCGCTGAGAAGAAGGAGTCCTGACGTGGGACAGAAGGTTAACCCGCACGGGTTCCGTCTCGGCATCAGCACGGACCACAAGAGCCGTTGGTACGCCGACAAGCTGTACAAGGACTACGTGGGCGAGGACGTCAAGATCCGCCGTCTGCTGAGCAAGGGCATGGAGCGCGCCGGCATCTCCCGCGTGGAGATCGAGCGCACCCGTGACCGGGTCCGGGTCGACATCCACACCGCTCGTCCGGGCATCGTCATCGGTCGCCGTGGCGCCGAGGCGGACCGGATCCGGGGCAGCCTGGAGGAGCTCACCGGCAAGCAGGTGCAGCTGAACATCCTCGAGGTGAAGAACGCCGAGGTCGACGCCCAGCTGGTCGCGCAGGGCGTGGCCGAGCAGCTGTCCGGCCGCGTGGCGTTCCGCCGCGCGATGCGCAAGGCGATGCAGACCACCATGCGTGGCGGCGCCCTGGGCATCCGGATCCAGTGCTCCGGCCGGCTCGGTGGCGCGGAAATGTCGCGGTCGGAGTTCTACCGCGAGGGCCGCGTCCCGCTGCACACGCTGCGGGCCGACATCGACTACGGCTTCTACGAGGCCCGGACGACCTTCGGCCGGATCGGCGTGAAGGTCTGGATCTACAAGGGCGACGTCGCCGGTACCCGCGCCGAGCGTGAGGCGCAGGCCGCTGCTCGCGCCGCCACCCAGCAGCGTGGCCGTCCGGCCCGTCGTGACGGTGGCGACCGCGGTGACCGTGGCGGTCGCGGTGGTGACCGTGGCGGCCGTCGCGACGACCGCCGTGACAACCGTCGTGACAACAACGCGGCGGCTCCGGTTGCCGAGGCGTCCGCGCCGGCTGCCGAGAAGACCGCCGAGACGACCGGAACGGAGAGCTGAACAATGCTCATCCCCCGCAAGGTCAAGCACCGCAAGCAGCACCACCCGACGCGCTCCGGCGCGGCCAAGGGCGGTACGACGCTCGCCTTCGGTGACTTCGGCATCCAGGCGCTGGAGAGCCACTACGTCACCAACCGGCAGATCGAGGCCGCGCGTATCGCGATGACCCGGCACATCAAGCGTGGCGGCAAGGTGTGGATCAACATCTACCCGGACCGCCCGCTGACCAAGAAGCCGGCCGAGACCCGGATGGGTTCCGGTAAGGGTTCGCCGGAATGGTGGATCGCCAACGTGAAGGCCGGTCGCGTGATGTTCGAGCTCTCCGGGGTGCCGGAGGACATCGCTCGCGAGGCCATGCGCCGCGCGATCCACAAGTTGCCGATGAAGTGCCGCTTCATCACCCGAGAGGCAGGTGAGAACTGATGGCTACCCTGACCGCCGCCGAGCTGCGGAACCTGGGTCGTGACGAGCTGATGTCGAAGCTCGGCGAAGCCAAGGAGGAGCTGTTCAACCTCCGGTTCCAGGCTGCCACGGGCCAGCTGGAGTCCCACGGACGGCTGCGCGCCGTCCGCAAGGACATCGCCCGCATCTACACGGTGCTGTCCGAGCGTGCGCTCGGGATCACCGAGGAGGTCGACGCCCCGGTTGCCGAGGCGGACGCCGACGAAGCTGCGGACGACAGTGAGAAGGCCAACGCATGACCGAGAACGCGAAGGACGAGACAGTGAGCACGACCACCGAGGCGCGAGGCCGCCGGAAGACCCGTGAGGGCCTGGTGCTGAGCGACAAGATGGACAAGACCGTCACCGTCGAGGTCGAGGACCGGGTCAAGCACAAGCTGTACGGCAAGGTCATCCGGCGTACCAGCAAGCTCAAGGCGCACGACGAGCAGAACGCCGCCGGCATCGGCGACCGCGTCCTCCTGATGGAGACCCGGCCGCTGTCGGCGACCAAGCGCTGGCGCGTCGTCGAGATCCTCGAGAAGGCCAAGTAGCTGTTCGGTCGCATGCGATCGGCAACCATTCGAAATTATTCGTTCCGCAAGGCTCACGTGAGTGAGAACCAGCGAGACAACCAGGAGATCAACAGATGATCCAGCAGGAGTCGCGACTGAAGGTCGCCGACAACACGGGCGCGAAGGAGATCCTTTGCATCCGCGTTCTCGGTGGCTCCGGTCGGCGCTACGCCGGTGTCGGTGACACGATCGTCGCCACCGTCAAGGACGCGATCCCCGGCGGCGGTGTGAAGAAGGGTGACGTCGTCAAGGCGGTCGTCGTGCGGACCGTGAAGGAGCGCCGGCGTCCGGACGGCTCCTACATCCGCTTCGACGAGAACGCCGCGGTGATCCTGAAGGCCGACGGCGAGCCGCGCGGCACCCGTATCTTCGGGCCGGTCGGCCGGGAGCTGCGCGAGAAGCGGTTCATGAAGATCATCTCGCTTGCGCCGGAGGTGCTCTGAGATGGCCCAGCAGAAGAAGCTGAACGTGAAGAAGGGCGATCAGGTTCGTGTGATCGCCGGTAGGTCCAAGGGCCTCGAGGGCAAGATCATCCAGGTCTTCCCGGACGACGAGAAGGTCATCGTCGAGGGCGTCAACCGGGTGAAGAAGCACACCAAGGTGCAGCAGGCCCAGCGCGGCGGCACCACCGGTGGCATCGTCACCCAGGAAGCCCCGATCCACGTCTCGAACGTGGCGCTTCTTGTCGAGGTCGAGAAGGACGGCAAGAAGGAGAAGGTGACCACGCGCGTCGGCTACAACCGTGTCGAGGTGCAGAAGCGCCGTCCCGACGGTTCGACGTACACGGGTTACCGGAGCGTCCGGATCGCCCGGCGTACCGGCGAGGAGATCTGATGACCACCGCTGTTAGCGAGACCAAGGTCCAGCCGCGGCTGAAGACGAAGTACCGCGAGGAGATCGTCGGCCAGCTGCAGGAGCAGTTCCAGTACGCGAACGTCATGCAGGTGCCCGGGCTCACCAAGATCGTGGTGAACATGGGCGTCGGCGAGGCCGCGCGCGACTCGAAGCTGATCGAGGGCGCCGTGAAGGATCTGGCCGCGATCACCGGCCAGAAGGCGCAGGTCACCAAGGCCCGCAAGTCGATCGCGCAGTTCAAGCTGCGTGAGGGGATGCCGATCGGCGCCCACGTGACGCTGCGCGGCGACCGGATGTGGGAGTTCCTGGACCGGCTGCTGGCGCTCGCGCTGCCCCGGATCCGCGACTTCCGCGGCCTGTCCCCGAAGCAGTTCGACGGCACCGGGAACTACACCTTCGGTCTGACCGAGCAGGTGATGTTCCACGAGATCAACCAGGACCGGATCGATCGGGTCCGGGGCATGGACATCACCGTGGTGACCACCGCGAAGAACGACGACGAGGGTCGGGCCCTGCTGCGGGCGCTCGGCTTCCCGTTCAAGGAGAACTGACGTGGCGAAGACAGCACTCAAGGTCAAGCAGGCCCGGAAGCCGAAGTTCGCGGTGCGTGGCTACACGCGCTGCCAGCGCTGCGGCCGGCCGAAGGCGGTCTTCCGCAAGTTCGGCCTGTGCCGGATCTGCCTGCGGGAGATGGCGCACCGGGGCGAGCTGCCCGGCGTGACCAAGTCCAGCTGGTGACCGTCTCCACCCCCGAACTTCTCCCTATTCACCACCATCTAGTCACCGTAGGTCGCCGAACGGCGAAACCACGGCGGGAAAGAGGCCCCAGGCCATGACGATGACCGACCCGATCGCAGACATGTTGACGCGTCTGCGGAACGCCAACCAGGCGTACCACGAGTCGACCACGATGCCGTACAGCAAGATCAAGCAGGGCATCGCCGACATCCTCCAGCAGGAGGGCTACATCGCCTCCTACCAGGTGGAGGACCCCAAGGAAGGGGCCGTCGGCAAGACTCTGACCGTCGACCTGAAGTTCGGCCCGAGCCGGGAGCGCTCCATCGCGGGCGTCCGCCGGATCAGCAAGCCGGGCCTGCGGGTCTACGCGAAGTCGACCAACCTGCCCAAGGTCCTCGGTGGCCTGGGCGTCGCGATCATCTCGACGTC
This sequence comes from Kribbella sp. VKM Ac-2571, assembly GCF_004362255.1. Classification (NCBI taxonomy): domain Bacteria; kingdom Bacillati; phylum Actinomycetota; class Actinomycetes; order Propionibacteriales; family Kribbellaceae; genus Kribbella; species Kribbella sp. VKM Ac-2571. The sequence continues at coordinate 45,485 of NZ_SNWS01000020.1, read as the reverse complement.
CCAGGGACTGCTGACCGACCGTCAGGCCAAGAACAAGGGCGTCGGCGGGGAAGTCCTCGCCTACGTCTGGTGACGAAGAACCGGAAGGAGGACCACAGAAATGTCTCGCATCGGTAAGCTCCCGGTCACGGTCCCGTCCGGCGTCGACGTCACGATCGACGGCCAGACGGTCACTGTCAAGGGTCCCAAGGGTCAGCTGTCGCACGTCGTCGCTGAGCCCATCGTGGTCAACCGGGACGAGGACGGCGCGATCGCCGTCACCCGCCCCGACGACCAGCGCAAGAGCAAGGAACTGCACGGCCTGTCCCGCACCCTGATCGCCAACCTGGTGACCGGCGTGACGGAGGGCTACGAGAAGAAGCTCGAGATCGTCGGCGTCGGGTACCGCGTCCTGGCCAAGGGACCGACCCAGCTGGAGTTCTCGCTCGGGTACAGCCACACGATCACGGTGGACGCCCCGGAGGGCATCACCTTCAACGTGGAGGCGCCGACCCGCTTCTCGGTCATCGGCATCGACAAGCAGTCCGTCGGTGAGGTCGCCGCCAACATCCGCAAGCTGCGCAAGCCCGAGCCGTACAAGGGCAAGGGTGTGCGGTACGCGGGCGAGCAGGTGCGCCGCAAGGTCGGAAAGGCTGGTAAGTAACCATGGCGATCGGACTGCGTCCGCACAAGCACTCCGCCAAGAAGACGTCTTCCCGGCTGCGTCGGCAGATCCGGGTCCGGAAGAAGATCAACGGCACGGCCGAGCGGCCGCGCCTGGTGGTCTCGAAGTCGTCGAAGCACCTGTTCGCGCAGGTCATCGACGACGTCGCCGGCAAGACGCTGGTCTCGGCTTCCACCATGGAGGCCGACCTGCGTGGCGCGGAGGCGAACAAGACCGACAAGGCCAAGACCGTCGGCGGCCTGATCGCCGACCGGGCCAAGGCCGCCGGCATCGACTCGGTCGTCTTCGACCGGGCCGGGAACAAGTACCACGGCCGCATCGCGGCCCTGGCCGACGCCGCCCGCGAGGGCGGGCTGGGCTTCTGATGGTGGCAAGGGAAGAAGGTAGTTCTGTGAGCGAGCGCAAGCGAGCGAACCAGACAGCACAGCAGCGCTCCGCGAATGGAATCTGCGAGCGAAGCGAGGAGATGAAATGAGCGGAGGCCAGCAGCGTCGCGGAGGCGGCGCCGGTGGTGAGCGCCGTGGCCGCGACGGTGGTCGCGGTCAGCAGGCGGACAAGACCGCCTACATCGAGCGCGTGGTAGCCATCAACCGTGTCGCCAAGGTCGTGAAGGGTGGTCGTCGCTTCAGCTTCACCGCCCTCGTGGTCGTCGGCGACGGCGATGGCACCGTCGGTGTGGGTTACGGCAAGGCCAAGGAGGTGCCCGCGGCGATCGCCAAGGGTGTCGAGGAGGCCAAGAAGGCATTCTTCAAGGTGCCGCGGATCCAGGGCACCATCCCGCACCCGGTCCAGGGCGAGAAGGCCGCAGGCGTTGTCATGCTGCGTCCGGCCGCTCCCGGTACCGGTGTGATCGCGGGTGGCTCGGCGCGCGCCGTACTGGAGTGCGCCGGGATCCACGACATCCTCAGCAAGTCGCTGGGTTCGTCCAACTCCATCAACGTGGTGCACGCCACCGTTGAGGCGTTGCGCAGCCTGGAGACCCCGGAAGCCGTGGCCGCGCGCCGTGGCCTGCCGGTCGAGGACGTCGCTCCGGCGGCCCTGCTGAAGGCGCGGGCGGAGGCGGCTTCCTGATGGCACGCTTGAAGGTGACCCAGATCCGTTCGGGCATCGGTGGTAAGCAGAACCAGCGCGACACGTTGCGCACCCTGGGCGTCAAGCGGATCGGCGACAGCGCCGTCCACGAGGACAAGCCCGAGGTTCGCGGCATGGTGCGTGCGGTTCGCCACCTCATCACCGTCGAGGAGGTCGACTGACATGGCGCTCAAGGTTCATCACCTGCGTCCGGCGCCCGGTGCCAAGACCGCCAAGACCCGCGTGGGTCGTGGTGAGGGCAGCAAGGGCAAGACCGCCGGCCGCGGTACCAAGGGCAGCAAGGCGCGTAACAACATCCCCGAGTGGTTCGAGGGTGGCCAGATGCCGCTGCACATGCGGCTCCCGAAGCTGAAGGGCTTCAAGAGCAGGAACCGGGTGGAGTTCCAGGTCGTTAACCTGGACAAGCTCGGACAACTGTTCCCCGACGGCGGCGAGATCGGCATTGCCGACCTGGTCGCCAAGGGCGCGGTTCGTAGCGGTCAGCCGGTCAAGGTACTGGGTGACGGTGAACTGACCGTGGCACTGCAGGTCTCGGCCAACAAGTTCTCCAAGTCCGCCACGGACAAGATCCAGGCGGCTGGGGGGACCACGACCGAGGTGTGACACGAGGTCCAGGGCTCGTAACGCCCGGTGCTTGATATCCTGCGCCGGTCGGACGAGCCCTGGTTCGTCTCTTGCCCGGCGGCTTAGCTAGGCCCCTGCCGTGCCCGCGGCAGGGAAACTTGTGGGAGGACAGGGTGTTAGGCGCCTTTGCCAACGCGTTCAAGACTCCGGACCTGCGCCGGAAGATCTTGTTCGTGCTCTTCATTGTCGTGATCTTCCGGATCGGCTCCGTCGTTCCGGCTCCCGGTGTGAACGTTCAGTCGCTGCACACGTGTATCAAGATCTCCCAGGGCGGCCAGAACGCCAACCTGTACAACTTGATCAACCTGTTCTCCGGCGGCGCACTGCTGCAGCTCGCGATCTTCGCGCTCGGCATCATGCCGTACATCACCGCCAGCATCATCCTGCAGCTGCTCACCGTGGTGATCCCGCGGCTGGAGTCGCTGAAGAAGGAAGGCCAGGCGGGCCAGGGCAAGATCACGCAGTACACCCGGTTCCTGACCGTCGGTCTGGCGATCCTGCAGTCCACGGCGTTCGTCGCGCTGGCCCGGACGCCGGGACGGTTGTTCCAGGGCTGCAGCGAGCCGCTGCTCTACAAGGACGACTGGTTCACCATCATGGTGATGGTGCTGACCATGACCGCCGGCACCGGCGTGATCATGTGGCTCGGCGAGCTGATCACCGACCGTGGCGTCGGTAACGGTATGTCGATCCTGATCTTCACCCAGATCGTCGCCACCTTCCCGACCCAGCTGTGGAGCATCCGCAAGCAGAAGGGCGTCACCACGTTCGTCGTGGTGATCGCGATCGGTCTGGTCATCATGGCTGCGGTCATCTTCATCGAGCAGGCCCAGCGCCGGATCCCGGTGCAGTACGCCAAGCGCATGGTGGGCCGCAAGATGTTCGGCGGCACCTCGACGTACATCCCGCTGAAGGTCAACCAGGCCGGCGTCATCCCGGTCATCTTCGCCTCCAGCCTGCTGTATCTCCCCGTCCTGGTCAGTCAGTTCCAGCAGGGCAAGAGCTGGTCCAACTGGATCCAGGGCAACTTGGTCAAGGGCGACCACCCGATCTACATGGCGACGTACGTCGCTCTGATCATCTTCTTCACGTACTTCTACGTCTCGATCACCTTCAACCCGAAGGAGGTCGCCGACAACATGAAGAAGTACGGCGGCTTCATCCCGGGCATCCGGGCGGGACGGCCGACCGAGGAATACCTGAAGTACGTGTTGGACCGCATCACGCTGCCCGGCGCGATCTATCTCGCGGCGATCTCGATGATCCCGCTGGTCGCTCTCGTCCTGCTGAACGCGAGCCAGAACTTCCCGTTCGGCGGTACGTCGATCCTGATCATGGTCGGCGTCGGACTCGACACGGTGAAGCAGATCGAGAGTCAGCTGCAGCAGCGTAACTACGAAGGGTTCCTGCGCTGATGAGAATGTTGCTGATGGGTCCGCCCGGGGCGGGCAAGGGCACGCAGGCAAAGGTGCTTGCGGAACGCCTGAAGATCCCGGCCGTGTCCACCGGCGACATCTTCCGTGCGAACGTGAAGGACGAGACGCCGCTGGGTGTCGAGGCCAAGCGGTACATGGACGCCGGCGACTACGTCCCGGACGAGGTCACGAACGCGATGGTGCGCGACCGGCTGTCCGAGGCCGACGCGGGCGAGGGCTTCCTGCTCGACGGGTACCCGCGGACGCTGGCCCAGGTCGGCACGCTGGACGAGATCCTGGCCGACCACGGCCACAAGCTGGACGCCGTGGTCGCGCTGGTCGCCGACATCGACGTACTCGTCGAGCGGATGACGAAGCGGGCGCACATCGAGGGCCGGACGGACGATTCCGAAGAGGTCGTCCGGCACCGGCAGGACGTCTACACCGCCGAGACCAAGCCGCTGCTGCAGGTGTACGCCGAGCGCGGCCTGCTGGTCGAGGTCGACGGCGTCGGCGAGATCGACGAAGTGAGCGAGCGGGTGCTCGCCGCGCTCAAGACGGTGACCGAGTAACGCAATGATGTGCTGTGATGTTTAGGGACCGCGGTATCGAGATCAAGACCCGCGAGCAGATCCTCGCCATGCGCAAGGCCGGCCTGGTGGTCGGCCGCACGCTGGAGCTGCTCCGCGGGGCGGTCCGGGCCGGCATCACCACCGGCGAGCTGGACGCGATCGCGGAGGACAACATCCGGTCCTCCGGCGCGACGCCGTCGTTCAAGGGATATCACGGGTTCACCGGCTCGATCTGTGCGTCGGTGAACGACGAGATCGTGCACGGCATCCCCGGCGATCGGGTGCTGGCCGACGGCGACCTGATCTCGATCGACTGCGGTGCGATCGTGGACGGGTGGCACGGCGACGCCGCGATCACCGTGCCGGTCGGCGAGGTGGACGCGGAGCTGCTGGAGCTCGCCCGGATCTGCGAGGAGTCGATGTGGCGCGGGTTCGCCGCGGCGCGGCTCGGCGGGCGGCTGTCGGACATCTCGGCCGCGGTCGAGGCGCATGTCCGCGCGAACTCGTCGTACGGGATCGTCGAGGACTTCGTCGGGCACGGGATCGGCTCGGCGATGCACCAGCCGCCGAACGTGCCGAACTTCGGCCGGCCCGGTCGCGGCCCGAAGCTGGTCGAGGGCATGGCACTGGCCGTCGAGCCGATGCTCACGCTCGGCAAGCAGGACAACCACACGCTCGAGGACGACTGGACGGTCGTCACCGACGACGGCCGGTACGCCGCCCACACCGAGCACACCTTCACGCTGACCCCGGCCGGCCCGTGGGTGCTGACCGCGCTCGACGGCGGCGAAGCGAAACTCGCCGAGCTCGGCATCAAGTCCGGCGCCCTCGCCGACTGACGGACGTAGGGCGTGGTTCCCGATCCCACGCCTACTGCGCGGCACTCGGCGGGCACCTCGCCGACCGGGAGCGAAGGGAACGATGAAACCACATCGACCCCTCCGCTCCCGCTCACCGAGGCACTCCGCCGAGCACCTGCTCGCTACGGCGTGGGATCGGGAACCACGCCCTGGGGTCCACCCGTTGGGGGACGCGGAGGGCCCGGCGCTGAGGCACACTTGAGACATGCCTCAGTACCAGCCGCACCAGCGTTTCACCGAAGCCGACCGGGACAAGATCGCCGGGCGGTTGCGGGACGCGTTCGCGGACGGCCGGCTGGACCAGCCCGAGTTCTCGTCCCGGCTCGACCAGCTCTACACCGTGCAGACGTACGGCGAGCTCGAGCCGCTGGTGCGTGACCTGCCGGCGGTTCGCACGTACGAGACGCCCAGGGTGGTGCAGGACAGCAAGCCGGCGCCGGAGCCGGGCAACTTCCCGGAGCGGAAGAAGGACAACCACCCGGACCGCGGACGCAGGTCCGTGGGTGGATTCACCGGTGTCGTGCTGATCAACGTCGTGATCTGGTTCATCATCGGCCTCGGCAACGGCGGGCACTGGCCGCACTTCTGGCCGGTCTGGCTGCTGATCCCGTGGGCGATCATCGCCCTCGGCGGCCTGGGCCGGCGCCGTTGACGTCGGCCCAGGTCAGCCGACGTGTGACCGGTCCGCGGCTGCGGCCGGATCTGGCATGGCAGCTGCACCAAGGGGCCGCGATCGTCTACGTGATCTGGTTCGCCGTCGCCGTACCACTGGCGATCGCCGGGTTACTGCTGGAGCCGCGCTGGGTGGGCTGGGTGGTGATGGCCTGGTTCCTGGTGCTGATCGGGTTCACGGTGCTGCTACGGATCCGTGACGACCGCCGGCGACGCGCGTGGGCCGATGCCGCCGGGCAGCTCGGCTGGCGGATCAGCGCATCCGGGAGGGAACTACTGGATCGTTGGCCGTTCCCACCGTTCGACGCGGATCCGGGGGCCGAGGTCGTGGACGTGACGTCCGGCAGCCATCGCGGCCGGGAGTTCTGGACCGGGCGGTTCCGGCACAAGGTACGGCGACGGGAACTCGGCTTCGACTTCCTCGATCTGCACGTGGATCGGCCGCTGCCGCCGTTGCAGGTGCTGCCTTCGGGGCTCGCACCGGTCGCGGCGGCGAGCTACCTGCCGTTGCCGTTGACGATCGACGGGCTGCCGGCGCAGTACCGCTTGTTCAACGGGCGCGAGGACCACGCGCTGGCGGTCCTGCATCCGCGGGCGGTCGAGACGCTGGCCGACGTACCGGCGTTCGGTTTCAGCTGCGAGGGCCGGCGGTTCGTCGCGATCCTCCCGGCGTACCGCGACGCAACCACCGCCCTCGCACAACTGGACGCGGCCTGCGACCTGCTGGACCTGATGCCCGAACAGGTGTGGCGCGCCGGCGAACAGTGGGCCGCTACCCAGCAGGAGTCCTGAGCAAGCCGACGAGGGCTGCGAGGTCCGCATCGCCGTGCCCAGCGGCAACGGCCTTGCGCAGCAACGCGCCCATCGGCTCCAGGAGCATCGGGTCAACGCCTTGCGCGACGGATGTGCCGGTCAGGTTGTCGTAGGCGGCTGCCTGCATCGCGAGGTTCGAGCCGGCTGTGCCGGACGGGCCGTTGTCGAGCTCGTCGGCGATGCGAGGCAGGGAGCCGAGCATCGCCGTCAGCCACGGAAGCAGGAAGCGTTCCGTGAACGGCTCGGCGGGGACGTTCTCGGTGCCGATCAGCGCCAGCGCGTGCTGGGCGCCGCCGAACATCCCGTACATCGCGCTCAGCAAGGCGATGTCGTGGAGCGCGGCGAGCCCCGGGTCGGCTCCGACGTACTCGGGACGTGCCAGCACGGACAGGTCGGCGCGATGCCTCTCGAAGGCGTCCGGTACGCCGCTGTAGAAGATGAAGGCCGCGGGTCCGCCGATCATCGCGGGGACGGCCATGATCCCGCCGTCGACGTACTGCGCCCCTGCGGTTGTGACTCGCTCCGCGGTGGCCCGCGCCTGGTCGGGCGTGCTGTTGGTGAGGTTGACGATCGTCTTGCCGGTGAGGTCGATGCCCTCGAGCGTGCTGCGGACGGTGTCGTCGACGAGCAGGCAGACCACAACGAGCGGACTGGCCGCGATCGCCTCGGCGGCGGTGGCTGCGCGCGCCGCGTCGAGTTCGGGGGAGCGGCCGGGCGTGCGGTTCCAGACGGTGGTCGGATGGCCGGCGGCCAGGAAGGCCCGGGCGAGAGCGGTCCCCATCGCCCCGAGCCCCAGGACGGTGACAGGTGTCTTCATGCCGTCCACCCTGGGGTCGAAGCTTTAGGATGGACAAGTACCTACTAAATAGTCAGGTACTGACGGAAAGGTAAGTATGCGCGCCTACACCTGTGGTCTGGATGCGGCCGCCGATGTGATCGGCGGGAAGTGGAAGCCACGGATCCTGTGGGCGCTGCACCACGGGCCGATGCGGTTCGGGGAGCTGCGGCGGGAGATCACCGGCGTCACCGAGAAGATGCTGATCCAGCAGTTGCGGGAGCTGGAGTCGCGGGACATCGTGCACCGTGAGGTGTTCCACCAGGTGCCGCCGAAGGTGGAGTATTCACTGACCGAACTCGGGCGGTCACTCAACGAGGCGCTGATACCCTTGGACACCTGGGGATCGGACCATCTGGCCGAGCTCGAGGCCTCCCGCGTGCGCTGATCCGGTCTCGATTGGGTTTCACCTGGGTGAGTGGCGTACACTCGGTCCTTGGCTACTTTGTGGCCATAGCCAGTCACGTCTACAGAAGTGCGAGGACATGCCCAAAAAAGAGGGAGTTATCGAACTCGAGGGCACCATCGTCGAGGCCCTGCCGAACGCGATGTTCCGTGTTGAGCTGTCCAACGGGCACAAGGTGCTCGCGCACATCAGCGGCAAGATGAGGCAGCACTACATCCGGATCCTCCCCGAGGACCGGGTCGTCGTGGAGCTGTCGCCGTACGACCTCACCCGGGGTCGCATCGTCTATCGGTACAAGTAAGACCCACCAACACCTGTCGAAGAAAGTAGCTCGATGAAGGTCAATCCGAGCGTCAAGAAGATCTGCGACAAGTGCAAGGTGATCCGCCGTCACGGCCGGGTCATGGTGATCTGCGAGAACCCGCGGCACAAGCAGCGGCAGGGCTGACAAAGCCTTCACGCAGTAGCACAGCACTTTCGCACCACAGCGCGCATGCTCGCCCGGGATCCGTCCCGGGCGTTGCCCCTGGAACAGAGGCCAGGGCCTTGCCGGTGAAGCACACAAGTCACCGAGGCGGGCGAGGACGCAGCGCGCCACCACACCTCTGCTGACGAAAGGAACACCGCCACATGGCACGCCTCGTAGGAGTCGACCTGCCGCGCGACAAGCGCATCGAGGTCGCTCTGACCTACATCTTCGGTGTGGGCCGCACACGCGCCCTGGAGACACTGAAGAACACCGGGGTCTCCCCGGACAAGCGCGTCCACGAGCTGGGCGACGACGAGCTGGTCAAGCTCCGGGACTGGATCGAAGGCAACTACAAGATCGAAGGTGACCTCCGTCGCGAGGTGACCGCGGACATCCGCCGCAAGATCGAGATCGGGTCGTACCAGGGTCGCCGGCACCGCAGCGGGCTTCCGGTGCGCGGTCAGCGCACGCGGACCAACGCCCGTAGCCGCAAGGGCCGCCGTAAGGCGATCGCCGGCAAGAAGAAGAAGTGACCCGGATGACTTTCGACCACCCCAGGAGCAACTGACCTATGCCTCCCAAGAGCCGCAGCGCGGCCGGCGCGAAGAAGGTGCGCCGCAAGGAGAAGAAGAACGTGGCCGCCGGCCACGCTCACATCAAGAGCACGTTCAACAACACGATCGTGACGATCACCGACCCGACCGGCGCGGTCATCTCGTGGGCCTCCGCGGGAACCGTCGGCTTCAAGGGTTCGCGCAAGTCGACCCCGTTCGCCGCGCAGATGGCCGCCGAGGCCGCCGGGCGCCGGGCGATGGAGCACGGCATGCGCAAGATCGACGTGTTCGTCAAGGGTCCCGGCTCCGGCCGTGAGACCGCGATTCGTTCGCTGGGTGCGGTCGGCCTCGAGGTCGGCACCATCCAGGACGTCACCCCAGTCGCCCACAACGGATGCCGCCCGCCGAAGCGGCGCCGGGTCTGATCCCAGAGAGAGGAAGGTAGCGAACCATGGCCCGTTACACCGGACCTATGACCAAGAAGTCGCGCCGTCTCGGGGTCGACCTCGTCGGTGGCGACAAGGCGTTCGAGCGTCGTCCGTACCCGCCGGGTATGCACGGCCGCGGCCGCCCGAAGGAGAGCGAGTACCTGCTCCAGCTGCGCGAGAAGCAGAAGGCGCGTTACTCGTACGGCGTTCTCGAGAAGCAGTTCCGCCGGTACTACGAGGAGGCCTCGCGGCGCTCCGGCAAGACCGGTGACAACCTGCTGCAGATCCTCGAGTCCCGCCTGGACAACGTGGTCTACCGCTCCGGCCTGGCCCGGACCCGCCGGCAGGCCCGTCAGCTCGTCGTTCACGGTCACTTCACCGTGAACGGCCGCAAGGTGAACATCCCGTCGTACCGGGTGGCCGCGCACGACATCATCGATGTCAAGCAGAAGTCGGTCGAGACGACGCCGTTCATCATCGCCCGGGAGACGCACAGCGAGCGCGTCGTACCGGCATGGCTCGAGGTGATGCCCGAAAGGCTGCGGATCCTCGTCCACCAGCTGCCCACCCGGCAGCAGATCGACACCCAGGTCGCCGAGCACCTGATCGTCGAGCTCTACTCGAAGAACTGACCCGGTACCGGCCGGTGGCCTACGGGCCGCCGGCCGGATCGGTGCGTTCTTCCTTCGCGACCTCAAATAGTGGTCGTCGCGGAACAGAAAGAAGACAGAAGTGCTTATCGCACAGCGCCCCACCCTGACCGAAGAGGTCGTCGACGAGTACCGCTCGCGGTTCGTGATCGAGCCGCTGGAGCCGGGCTTCGGTTACACCCTCGGCAACTCGATCCGCCGGACCCTGCTGTCCTCCATCCCGGGGGCCGCGGTCACCAGCATCAAGATCGACGGAGTTCTGCACGAGTTCTCCACCGTTGCCGGGGTCAAGGAAGACGCCACCCAGCTGATCCTGAACCTGAAGGACCTGGTCGTCTCCTCCGAGCACGACGAGCCCGTCACCATGTACCTGCGCAAGCAGGGCCCCGGTGACGTCACCGCCGCCGACATCGCGCCGCCGGCCGGTGTCGAGGTGCACAACCCGGACCTGAAGATCGCCACCCTGAACGAGAAGGGCCGGCTCGAGATGGAGCTGGTCGTCGAGCGGGGCCGCGGCTACGTGTCCGCCGTACAGAACAAGTCCGCCGACGCCGAGATCGGCCGGATGCCGGTCGACTCGATCTACTCGCCGGTCCTCAAGGTCACCTACAAGGTCGAGGCGACCCGTGTCGAGCAGCGCACCGACTTCGACCGCCTCGTGGTCGACGTCGAGACCAAGCCGTCGATGCTGCCGCGGGACGCCGTCGCGTCGGCCGGTAAGACCCTGGTCGAGCTGTTCGGCCTGGCCCGTGAGCTGAACGTCGAGGCCGAGGGCATCGACATCGGCCCGTCGCCGGTCGACGAGCAGATGGCCGCCGACCTGGCCCTGCCGGTCGAGGACCTGCAGCTGACCGTCCGGTCGTACAACTGCCTCAAGCGCGAGGGCATCCACACCGTGGGTGAGCTGATCTCGCGCAGCGAGCAGGACCTGCTGGATATCCGGAACTTCGGCTCCAAGTCGATCGACGAGGTCAAGCTGAAGCTGGCCGAGATGGGCCTGTCGCTGAAGGACTCCCCGCCCGGGTTCGACCTGCGCGCCGCGTCCGGTGCCTACGGCAACGAGGCGGACGACGAGGACGAGAGCTTCGCCGAGACCGAGCAGTACTGAGCTGACCGAGGCCCGTCGGGCCCTACAACCCTTCGGCCCGACGGGCCTTAGATTCCTGGAGTTATGAGATGCCAACCCCCACCAAGGGTGCCCGGCTGGGCGGCAGCCCGGCGCACGAGAAGCTGATCCTCAGCAACCTCGCGACGTCGCTGTTCGAGCACGGCGCCATCACCACCACCGCGGCCAAGGCCAAGCGCCTGCAGCCGCTGGCGGAGCAGATGATCACCAAGGCGAAGCGTGGTGACCTGAACTCGCGCCGCCAGGTGATGAAGCGGATCAGGGACAAGAGCGTCGTGCACGTGCTCTTCACCGAGATCGGCGAGCGGTACGCCGACCGTCCGGGTGGCTACACCCGGATCACCAAGCTCGGCCCGCGCAAGGGCGACAACGCCCCGATGGTGAAGATCGAGCTGGTCGAGGCGCTGGCGGACTCGCCGAAGGCCAAGAAGACCGCTGCCAAGAAGGCGCCGGCGAAGAAGGCCGCCGCAGCCGAGACCAAGGTCGAGGACAAGGTCGAGGACGCGCCGGTTCAGGACGTCGTGGCGGGCAAGTTCGACAACTCCGCCGCCCCGCTCGAGGACGGCTCTGCGCCCGAGGGCTTCACGGTCAAGGGCAACGAGAACTCGATGAAGTACCACACCACCGAGTCCCCGTGGTACGACCAGACCGTCGCCGAGGTCTGGTTCAAGACCGCGGAAGACGCCGAGGCGGCCGGTTTCGCCAAGGCCGGCGAGTCGGACGACGACAAGTAAGTAAGACGCCGACGAGGCCCCCTCACCGCACGGTGAGGGGGTCTTGTTGCGTTAGATTGGCGTGTGCGTTGGCGGATTGACCTGAGGTACGACGGAGCGGCCTTTCATGGGTGGGCCCGTCAGGAGGGTCTCCGTACGGTGCAGGGGGAGCTCGAAGAGGCGGTCCGCGTCGTACTGCGACTGCCGGAGCCGGTGTCCGTGACCTGCGCCGGCCGGACCGACACGGGCGTCCACGCCCGGGGACAAGTCACCCACGTCGACCTCGAAGGCGCTGTGGACCCGCTGAGGCTCTTGAGAGCGCTGAACGGCGTCCTACCCGCAGATGTAGCTGTCACGGCCGTCTCGGCGGCTCCTGAGGGCTTTGATGCCAGGTTCTCCGCCCTGGCCCGGCGGTACGTGTACCGGCTGTGCGACGACCCGTCCGGCTGGGACCCGCTGACCCGGGGACATGTCCTGCGGGTGGGACGTCCGATGGATGTGGATCGTATGAACGCTGCCGCGACCGGTCTGCTCGGAGAGCACGACTTCGCGGCGTTCTGCAAGAAGCGGGAAGGCGCCAGCACAGTACGGGCGCTACTGGAGTTCTCGTGGCAGCGGACGGGTGTAGGGCAGTTGGAGGGCACTGTGATCGCAGATGCCTTCTGCCACTCGATGGTGCGGGCGCTGGTGGGGTCAATGATCCCTGTGGGCGACGGACGCCGGGACGTCGAGTGGCCGGCCGCAGTACTGGCTGGGAAGGTGCGGGACTCGGCTGTGTCGGTCCTGCCGGCGCACGGGCTGACCTTGGAGGAAGTGCGCTACCCGGCGGACGACGAGCTGGCCGCGCAGGCATTGCAGGCCCGTCAGGTCAGGGGAGAGGTACACGTCCCACAGGGAGGGCGCAGTGGCTGATCACTATTTCTCGGCGGAGCCTGGCTCTGCGGACGTACGACGTACTGTCGAGGCCCGGATCTGGGGGCGGGAGTACACGTTCACTACCGCGACCGGCGTGTTCTCGCGGGATCGGCTGGACATCGGTACGGCAGCGTTGCTGCGCGAGGTCGAACCGCCGCGGCAGGCCGGGACGTTCCTCGACCTGGGGACCGGCTACGGGCCGATCGCGTGCGCGCTGGCGACCGAGGTGCCGGAGGCAACCGTGTGGGCGGTCGACGTGAACACGCGCGCGCTCGAACTGACAGCGGAGAACGCCAAGGCCGCAGGGGTCGCGGAGCGGGTGCGTGCGGTGCTGCCGGACGACGTACCCGAGGAGGTGCGGTTCGACGAGATCTGGTCGAACCCGGCGATCCATATCGGCAAACCCGAGCTCCACAAGATGCTGCTGCGCTGGCTGGAACGGCTCGCGCCGGGTGGGACCGCCCGGTTCGTCGTCGGAAAGAACCTGGGCGGTGACTCCCTGCAGCGGTGGATGACCGAGCAGGGCTATCCCTGTGAGCGGACCGGAAGCGCCAAGGGTTTCCGGGTCCTGCGGGCCCGCCGGGATTAACTTGCCTCGGGCATCCTTGCCCGGGATATCGTCGCCTGGATGACGGAAACGGGGAGCACCGAGCCGAACCCGCGCTGGTCGTTCGACGACGAGCGGGCGTACGAGTCCGCGCGGAATCGCATCGGTGCGGTGATCGCGGCGTACAGCGCCCGGATCGGCGCCGCCGACGACGCCGGTGACCATGTCGAGGCGGATCGGCTGGCGGAGGTCTCGGCCGGGTACGAAGAGCTGCGGCGCGGACTGTCGCCCGACGACAAGGCCGAGATCGCGCGGATCAACGCGGAGTTCCCGGAACTGCTTGCCCGGGTCCGCGCCGGCCGGCAATGAGCCGGTTGTCGAAGGAGAAGCTGGACGAGTTCTACGTCCGGCGGATCCAGCCTGGGCTTGCCAAGCACGGCCGCGGGCGTCCGCCGTGGCGCAAGCCCACCGTGCTGTTCATCCTCGGGCAGCCCGGTGCGGGCAAGACGACCATGCAGGCGGCGGCGATGGACCGCCTCGGCATGAAGAAGGCCTACGTCCTCGATCACGACGAGCTGCTGGAGAAGCACCCCGAGTATGCGCGGGCGGCGCTCGAAGACGACTACACCGCGACGGTGGGTCATGCGGAGGACGCGGCGGTGTGGCGTGGGCGGGCGCTCGGCGACGTGCAGGCACGGCGGATGGACGTCGTCGTGCCGTACCCGTTCGGCGATCTCGCGCTGATGCGGTCGTTCCAGGAGCAGGGGTACCGGGTCGAGGTCGCGGTTGCGGCCGTCCACGAGTCGCAGAGTCAGCTCGGGATCATGGAGCGGTTCAACGACAGCCGTCAGGAGGTCGGGTACGGGCGGTGGATCGACGCGGGTCAGCACGATCAGATCTACCAGGACATGCTGAACACCGCTGATGCGATCGAGGCGCAGGGTGTGGCCGACGCCGTGCATGTGTACCGGCGGGGCGAGGCCGAGCCGGTGTTCACGAACGAGCAGAAGAACGGCGTCTGGCGGCACCAGATCGGCTCGAGTCGCTGGGCCATCGAGACCGAGCGCAACCGCCCGTGGACCGACCGGGAGGTCAACCACTTCGTCCGCGGCTACAACAAACTCGCGGCTCTGGCGCGCCGGCCGCTCAAGGACCACTTCAAGGCCATGCCCCTGATGGCAACGCGCGAGGGTCATCGCCTGCTCGCCAAACTCCACCAAACAGCCGCCCCCAAACTGGCCGAACACCACCGCCTAACGACGCTGAAAGCCCAAGCGGAGATAACCCGAGCCGCCCAACAACCCCAGCAACCGGCCCAACAACCGCAACAACCCCAACAACCTCAGCAGGTGCCTCCGCGTCCGCGGTATGCGCCGCATCAGCAGCATGTGGCGCAGTCGTGGCAGGAGCAGGCTGCGCTGCAGCTGCCTCCGCAACCGCAGCAGCCGTCGGGGTCGCAGCAGGCGGTGGTTGGTGCGCAGGACCCGCGGTGGGCGGCGGGGATGCAAGGTGGGGCGCAAGCGGTGGGTGGACAGGAGGTGCCTGCGCCCCCGCAGCAGGGGCATGACTGGGAGCGGTTTGCGGTGCGGTTGCAGACTGAGCAGAGCCCTGCGTCTGGTATCTCTGTGCCTGGGGCCGACACGCACTCGCAACCTGAGGGTGAGCAGCGGCCGCAGTGGGGACAGAGTGCGGCTCGGGACGAGCGCGGTGGCGGAGACAACGGTCGGTTGACTCGGTGACCTCGGCCGGATGGTGTCGTACTGCAACGGACAGCGGCACACCGGCGTCCTGAGGGTATGGAGGCAGTCTTGGCGGCAGCTGAGGTTCGGACAGGGCCGCTCGACTTCGAGGCGTGGGTCACCGAGAAGGCGGATGCCCTACTGCGGTTCGCCTATGTCCTCACGGGTGACGCGACCCTGGCCGAGGACGCCGTACAGGACGCTCTGACTACGGCGTGCGCGCGGTGGGGCCGGGTGAGCCGTGCCGACGACCCCGAGGCGTACGTGAAGCGGATGGTGGTGAACGCGCACATCTCCTGGTGGCGGCGATTCCGCCGGCGAGAGACGCCCGTCGACGACCCGGTGCGCACGGCGCGTGCCGTCTCGGACGGTACGGCGACCCGCGCCGAGGCGGACGCCATCTGGGACCTGTGCGCGACCCTCCCGGACAAGCAGCGAGCTGCCGTCGTACTGCGGTTCTACGAGGAGCTGTCGTACGCCGAGATCGCCCAGCTGCTGCACTGCGCGGAGGCGACGGCGCGGTCGCACGTACACCGAGCACTGGCAGCGTTGAAGACCACACTGAGCACGGAAGGAGCCGAGGATGCCTGAGCAGCACGACCCAGAGCAGGAGCTCGGCCCCAAGATCACCTCTGCGTTCCAGGACCACGCGGATGCTCAGGGGATGCAGAAGACCGGCCTGGCGCGTGAAGCACGTCGCCGGGTGCACCGGCGCCGTACGGCGTTGTCGATGGCCGCTGGTTCAGTCCTGGTGGTTGCGGCCATCGGTGGCGTGTGGGGTCTGATGGGTGGTGAGTCACCAGTCGCCACCAGCCACAGTGACTCTGCCTCCGAGGGCAAGGCCGCCGCGCCGGAACAGCCCTCACAGGGCGTAGCGCCGAACTCCAAGGCCGAGAAGACAAGCTGTCCGATCCCGCATCCGATCCAGCAGGTGGCGTCGCCGAACGACGTACCGACGGGGACCGGACTCGACCTGAACACCCCAGTGACTGGTCTGCGGGCCTGCCGTTACAGCACGGGTCAGGGCGGTCTGCTCGGAGAGCAGGAGTTCGACGCTGCCGTTGCACAGCAGGTGGTCGACGCGATCAAGGTGCTCCCGGAGCGGAACCCGGACCTGCCGGTGTTCAAATGCGCTCCGCAGGTCGCCAAGCCCTCCGAGGCGATCGCGCTCCGCTTCAGCACCGCGGCCGGTACCAAGGAGATCTGGGTCGTGTACGACGGCTGTACGTCGGCCGGCTTCTTCACCGGAAGTCACGTCTATGGGCTGTACTCCGCACCGCTGAAGCTCTTCATGACGGGCACGGTCCGCCCGTCCGGCGGCACCTACCTGAGCGCCCTCAAGGACTGGTAGCTCACTCGACCCCACGGTCGGGCTTGCGGCCCGAGCCGATGTGCCGGACGTTGTCCGGGCGTCCGCCGGTGTCGACAGCCGAATCGTTGCGCTTGCTCGGTGCCGTGTGCGACCACAGGAACTGCTGCAGCCTGGCGATCTCCTGCTCGCGCGCGTTCGGGTACACCTGTTCGGGCAGCCGCTCGTAGTACTCCTGTTCGCGCCCTGCGACCGGCTGCTGCGCCGGCCAGCCCTTACTGGCCCAGACCTGCTGGATCTCCTCCTCCCGGTCGAGGAACCTCTCACGCAGCGAGTCCGGCAGTTCCGGCGGCTCCTCGCCCGGGTGCTCCGCGTCCCAGGACTCGTAGTGCTTCTTGATGTCGTCGAGGTTGGTGGTGAACTCCACCTCGGTCCACTCTGCCGAGTCCCAGCCCCACTTGTGCTTTGATCCGGGGTGCGTGAGTTCGCTCATCTCCGTCATCGTGAGGCCGCCGAGTCCGCGGCGGAGCGGCCCGGTCAGGGCCTCGCGCAGTTGGGCGCGGTGCGACTCGGGGATCAGCTCGCCGACCTGATGGTCGAGCGCCTGGTCGGCGATCGCGTTGAACCGCTGCGTGCGCGCGGTGCTGTCGATGAGGTCGCCGAGCTGGTCGTGGCCCATCCCGGTGGCGCCGCCCAGCGTGTAAAGCAGCCGATCCGTGGCCGCCGAGTACGCCGGGAACACCGGAGCGTCAGCGCCCAGGGACAGCGACTGCTTGGTCATGCTCTCGGCGATCCGGCCGCTGTACTCCTGGCTGAACTGGTCAGCCCGTGCGTTCTCGAGGGCGATGTCCTCGAGCGAGCCGATCGGTGTCGCGCCGGGCACGCTGTCGTCGCCGACCTCGGACATCGAGAGTCGTGCGTTGAACACCGCCATCGTGGTCGCGCGGCCCGCCGCGCTCCGTTCGTCGCTGGTCAGCGTTCGGCCCGGGGTGTAGGCGGGACGGGCGGGGTCGAGCACGTGCTCCCGGCTGATCGTCATGCTGCCGTCGGGAAGGCACACGCCTGCGACCGGTCCTGGCTGTTCGTACAGCTTCCCGTTCCAGCGGGAGGGTCGGCCGGCGTACTCCGCGGCCTTGGCGACGA
This sequence comes from Kribbella sp. VKM Ac-2571, assembly GCF_004362255.1. Lineage (NCBI taxonomy): Bacteria > Bacillati > Actinomycetota > Actinomycetes > Propionibacteriales > Kribbellaceae > Kribbella > Kribbella sp. VKM Ac-2571. Next base: position 27,939 of record NZ_SNWS01000020.1, on the reverse strand, counting down.
CCGACGAGACCCAGTCGTGCTCCCAGGTGCCAGGGGGGATCTCCGGACCGCGCTCGGTCATCGGCTCTCCTCCGCCAGCCCGGCGAGCCGTTCCGCGATCGAGCTGTTCATCAGCAGTACGGCGGAACGCTGGTCCGGTGCCGCTTGTGGCAGCAGTTCCCCGATCCGCTGGAGCGCCCGCTCGAGCTCGGCGATCAGTTCCCGCCCGGAGGCACGCGACAACATGACCTCGGCGTACAGCCGCTGTGCTTCACGATATGCGTCCATCCGTCCCGATCATTCCCTTTCAAAGGGTCGCCGCCGGCACACGATAACCGGTCGCGTGGGGGTTGCCGGGGCCGTCAGACTGGGGGGATGGGTCACGTGGATGTCGCCGGTGTGGGGTTCGAGCTGCCGGACGGGCGGGTGTTGCTGGACGACGTCACGTTCCGGGTCGGGGACGGCGCGAAGGTCGCGCTGGTCGGGGCGAACGGTTCGGGCAAGACCACCCTCACCAGGATCATCGCCGGCGACCTGAAGCCGCACAGTGGCAGCATCTCCCGGTCCGGCGGGCTGGGCGTGATGCGGCAGTTCGTCGGCTCGGTACGCGACTCGTCGACCGTGCGCGATCTGCTGCTCGGTGTGGCGCCCGAAGCGATCCAGCAGGCCGCGGCCAAGCTGGACAAGGCCGAGCAGAAAATGATGGACGCGGACGACGAGAAGACCCAGCTCCGGTATGCGCAGGCGGTGGCGGACTGGGGCGAGGTCGGTGGGTACGACGCGGAGGTCCTCTGGGACGTCTGTACGACGTCCGCACTCGGCATATCGTTCGACCGCTGTCGCTGGCGTGAGGTGAAGACGCTGTCCGGCGGTGAGCAGAAGCGCCTGGTGCTGGAGGCGTTGCTGCGTGGGCCGGACGAAGTACTGATGCTGGACGAGCCGGACAACTACCTCGACGTACCGGGGAAGCGGTGGCTGGAAGAGCAGCTGCGTAGCTCCGACAAGACCGTGCTGTACATCAGCCACGACCGAGAGCTCCTGGCCAACACCGCTACCCGGATCGTCACCGTGGAGCTCGGTGCGGCGGGCAATACGGCGTGGACGCACGGCGGCGGGTTCGCGACGTACCACGAGGCCCGGCGGCACCGGTTCGAGCGTTTCGAGGAGCTGCGCAAGCGCTGGGACGAGGAGCACGCCAAGCTGCGGGCACAGATGCTCATGTACAAGCAGAAAGCGGCGTACAACTCCGACATGGCCTCGCGCTACCGGGCGTCGCAGACGCGACTGCGCAAGTTCGAGGAGGCTGGGCCGCCGCAGGCCTTGCCGCGCGAGCAGAAGGTCAGCATGCGCCTCACCGGCGGCCGCACCGGCAAGCGGGCCGTGGTGTGCACCGCACTCGAGCTGACCGGCCTGATGAAGCCCTTCGACCTCGAGGTCTGGTACGGCGAACGTGTCGCCGTACTGGGCTCCAACGGGTCCGGGAAGTCGCACTTCCTGAGGCTGCTCGCCAACGGTGGTTCGGATCCGGATGTGGAGCACGAGCCCGTTGGCGACGTACAGATCCCGTCCGTGGCGCACACCGGCAACGCCAAGCTCGGTGCGCGCGTGCGGCCCGGCTGGTTCGCCCAGACCCACGAGCACCCGGAGCTGGTCGGTAGGACGTTGCTGGAGATCCTGCACCGCGGTGACGACCACCGAGATGGCATGGGACGCGAGCTGGCGTCGCGGAAGCTGGACCGGTACGAGCTGGCGCACGCGGCCGAGCAGACCTTCGACAGCCTGTCAGGAGGTCAGCAGGCCCGTTTCCAGATCCTCCTCCTGGAGCTGTCCGGTGCGACCCTGCTGCTCCTCGACGAGCCCACCGACAACCTGGACGTCGAGTCGGCCGAGGCGCTGGAGGAGGGCCTCGACTCGTTCGACGGCACGGTCCTCGCAGTGACCCACGACCGCTGGTTCGCCCGGGGCTTCGACCGCTACCTGGTCTTCGGCGCCGACGGCTCGGTGTACGAACCCGACGAGCCGGTCTGGGACGAAGGTCGCGTGGAAAGGGCCCGCTGACCTTACAGTTCTCGAATGACAGGCGCTCTGGCGGCCCGCTGGGCTCGCACCGTCGTCCCGAGCTGGACCTACCGCTGGCTGCTGCCGGTGCTCTGGCTCGGAGCGATCCTGGCGTCGACCATCGGTGACACCAGCAATTGCTCGGTCGAGGTCCCGACGACCTGCGGTCCCGACCGGACGTTCTCACTGGCGATGATCGCCTGCTTCGCGTCGCTCGCCCTGCTGTGGTGGCAACCGATCGTCGCAGCGCTGGCCGGCGTGGTGTTCATGGCTCTCGACCTCCGCTACGACAACGTCGCCTCAGCACGGGTCGCCTGGACCGTGTACGGCGTCCTGTGTGCCGTACTGCTGATCTGGATCGTCACGAGCCGCCTTCGCCAACGGTCACTGGCTGGGCGGCTGCAGCGAGAGCAGGTGCACGTACCCGCGGCCGCACGGATCGGTGTGACGAGCAGACTGCTCGTGGCGGTCGCCCTGGTGCTGGTGGGCGCTGCCGCGTTCGGCCTGATGAACTGGCAGGACTCACGCGAGGAAGCTCATTTACGACGTGCCGTCGAGCAGACGGCCATTGCGAAGGGCATGAACGACGACGGCGACCTCACTCTCCAGTTGCCCGACGGGAGCAGCCGCACAGTGTCCGTGGCGGGCGACTACGACACCGGTGAGCAGATCGCTGTCCTCGTCGACCCTGCCGACTCGCACTGGATCCGGCTGCGCGCAGAGCTGGCCGACTACACGTTCTGGTACACGGTGGCCGGCGGTGCGTGGCTCTTAGCCCTCCTGTTCCTCCTGCGCGATCTCCGGCTGCGTAGAGCCCGTCCGCGGAGGTCGTGGAGCGGACCGGCCATGCCCGTCCGGATCGATCCGCACATTTCCGGTGCCTTCGCGGTCCGGTCCGCGGACGGCACGGTCCTGCTGGGCCTGCTCGACGCCGACCTGGACGACGAAGAGAGCGACCTGCGGTTGCTCGAGGCCTTCAGCGTGCTCGACGAGGAAGAGCAGGCCGGTGCGCCGGCCAAGCTCAGGCGCGAGTGGGCGCAAACGCTCATGAGGTACCGCGGTGACGCACTACTCGTCGGCGACCTCGCTGAGGGCAGCTGGCCGACGCTGCTGCTCGGTAGTCAGGCGCTCCGTCCGGTCAGCCCGTTCCGCGCGTTCAGGAAGCTGCCGTGGCACGACGAGACAGCCAGCAGCCTGCCGACGGACTTCGAGCCGGCCGAGGACGCACCCAGTGCGCCGCCCGTCGAACCGGCGCGGGAGGTGCCGACGCTGCCGTGGGAGGTTCCCCTGCGGGCGCGATCGTGGTGGAGCCTGCCGGCGCTGATCGGCGTACTGGTGGTCGGGCCGGTTGCCGTCGGGACCTTTGCGAGCTGGGGAGATTGGTACGCCGCTGTGTTGGCGACCGGCATCGGCGCACAGTTGGTGCATTCACTAGGCTCACGTGCGCTCTTCCGGGTGACTGCCACCGCGACCGACCTGTGGATTCGCACCGGCTGGTTGGAGCGGCGCCTGTCGTGGCGGGCCGTGGATTCGGTCGAGGTCGAGGAGGACGGGCTCAGCCTGGACGCAGGTGACGAATGGCACGTTGTCGGCGGTATCGCGGACAAGGAGCTGGCCAACGTCGCTGCCGTGTTCGAGACGCTCCGGCTGCGTTCGCACACCGGCCTGCCGGAGGAGCCGATCGCCCGGCGCCCCTCGCCGGTCCTCCTGATCAACGCGGTCTACGTGGCCGTCTGCGTCCTCATCCTCGTCCTGGCCCGTTGGAATCCCTTCTAGGGCGCCACGCACCAGCCGTCGCGGTACGCCGTCCAGTGCTCGTCGGTGGCCGCGAAGTCGACGTACAAGGCCAGACCGAAGTTCTGACGCGGCGAGTCGCCAAGACCGAGACGTGCGCCGCGAACTGCCGCGCTGACGGTCTCCGCGTTGCCCCAATGGGACGGGTTGTTCTCCCAGTACGCCGGGAGTCCCATGAGGAGGTCCGTGGCTGGTGGGATGACCTCCAACGCCAGCTTGGTCTGCTTGGCGACGTACCCGCCGTACAACGACTCCAGCGGCAGTGCGGTGTCGTAGGACATGACGGCGACCTGGTTGACCCGTTCCGCGACCTGGCGGAAGTAGTCCTGCGACCACCACTTGTCGACCGGGATCACGTGCAAGTACCAGAGCGGGTCGATCTGCGCCGCCGCGACCGACAACGTCGTACCCAGAGCACGCGTCTCGTCCAGCACGGAAAGGTAGCCCTTCGACCCGGATCGCACCGGCTCGAAGTCGTAGTGGATGCCCTGGAATCCCTGCTGCAGAACGGCGGACGCCGACTCGACGACCCGGCGGCGAACGGCCGAGTCATCGAGATTCATACCGGGATCCTTGCCCGGCTGTACGACGTCTCCGAGCCAGGCCTGCACGCGCACGGCGGGAGCCGCGGCATGCATCGCGTCGACGAACCAGCGCGCCTTCGGCGAAACCTTTGCCAACGGCAACGAGCCGTCGTGCTCCAACGGACCGGCGTGCACGTAAAGGTCGCGGATGCCGGTGCCCTGCAGCCGTTGCGCCAGCGCGGTCACGTCCGCGGCGGACTTCCGGCCGTCGACCCAGGCGTGACCGAGCCAGAGCGCGTCCTGGCCGCGGGTCCGGGCCGTCGGGTCGCCGGTGTACTGCACGCGTAGTGAGATCGCGTAGGCCCCGAGCGGAACAATCACAAGCAGCAACAGGACGACGACGACTTTGAGAACGCGCCTCACCGGGGAGGCTTCAGGCCGTCGTAGATCAGTGCGAGCATCCGGTCGCGGGTCTCCGGGTCGAGCTTGGCCGCGGTGGCGCCGCGGGACGCGCCGATCAGCAGCGCGTACACCTCGGGCATCTCCGCGTCGGCCCGGACCGCGCCGGCCTTCTGGGCCGCGGTCAGCAACCCGCTGAACGCCTCCCGCATCCCGCGACCGGCCTCGCGCGCCTCCTCGCCGGCCGCCGCCCCCGCCGCAGTCAGCGCTTCGGCGATCGCGAGCTTCGACGCGGACTCCGACACGACCTGCGTGAAGAACTCGAAGAACGCCGTACCCGGGTCGTCGCCGGCGGCCAACTCCAGGGCCCGGTCGCGGATCCGCTCCAGCCGCAGCGTCAGCACCGCCTCGAGCAGTTCGGTCTTGGTCGCGAAATGCCGGAACACGGTCGCGATCCCGACCCCGGCCAGCTTCGCCACATCGTCGGTCGACGCCCCCGGCGACCGCCCGAAGACGTCGTCCGCGGCCGTCATGATCCTGGCCCGATTGTCCCGTGCGTCTGCTCGCACCCCAGCTCCCCTCCGTCGCACCTCAGCCTAGAAGACGCTCTGAACGACGCCGAGGTTGTAAACGAAGTCACGACTCCATATATTCGAAGTCATCACTCCGTTTATACCCTGTGAGGAATCCGATGACTCCTGAAGAGGTCTTCCTGAAACTCGTGCACGGCGTCGCCGATCGCGACTTCGCCGTGCTGCCGCAGCTGTACGCCGAGCAGACCGCCGTCCGGCACCCTATGAACCCCTACGGCGACCACCCGCTGCTCAGCCGGGACGCGCTCCGCGAGCACTTCGGCGGCGTCGGCCCGCAGGTCGCCGAGGTGGTGCGCTTCCAGCCCGACAACATCCGGGTGCACCGAACGACCGACCCGGAGGTGATCGTGGCCGAGTTCGAGTACGCCGGGACGATCGTGGCCACCGGCGAGCCGTTCCGGGTGCCCGCGATCTTCGTACTGCGGGTGCGGGACGCGCTGATCGTGGAGTCCCGGGACTACATCGACCACCTGGCGATGATCCGCGCCCGCGGCCAGGTGGACCAACTCGTCGCGCACCTCCGGGAACCGGCGAAGGCGCCGGCCGCGTCCTAGTCCGCAGAGGCGCCGAACGGCCCCGGACCGAGACCCATCGTCCGCCCGGGGCCGTTTCCAATGCCGCTACGCCAGGCGCCTACTCGGGACGTCAACTTCACCCGCCTACTCCAGGCGACGCCCGTCCAGCTTCAGCCGACGGACCGTGGTCTCCGGGAAGCGCCCGCGGTCCCGGGGCGTCGGGTACGGCGTCACCGAAACGGACTGCCCTTCGATCGCGGCGATCTCGTCGACCAGCCGCGCACGGAGTTCTGCCGCGACGTCCTGGTGGCCGACGCTGTCGATCAGGTTGTCCAGCTCGTACGGATCGGCGTCGAGGTCGTACAACGCCCGCTCGGCATAGGTCGGGGTGCCCGGCACGTCGCCGGCGTCCGGAGCGTGCACGTAGTACTTCCACCGACCGGTCCGCAGCGCGCGGCCGACCTCGGACTCGCTGACCTGGATCAGCACCGCATCGCGCCGGGACTCTCGCAGCGGCACCCCGTCCAGATGGTCGGGCAGGTCGATCCCGGCTGCGTCCAGCAGCGTCGGTACGACGTCGACCGTGCTGACCGGTGCGGTCACGCGCGAGCCACCGCGGTACCCGGGCCCTTCGACCACCAAGGGCACGCGGACGGATCCGTCGTGCGGTGAGCGCTTGTATTCGCTGTTCCGCGTCTTGAAGTGCGAGCCGTGGTCGGACGTGTAGAGCAGGAGCGTGTCGTCGGCGAGGTCGAGGCTCACCAGGGCGTCCCGCAGTCGGCCGAGACACTCGTCGACGCGTTTGATCTGGCCGTAGTACCCGGCCGCGTGCTGGTGCGCCGTACCGGGCAGTGTCGCCAGGTCCGGTGGCAGCCACGCACCGGTGTAGGTGTCCCGGTAGACCTCCGGTGCCGGGTAGTTGTCGTGCTCGTTCTGGTGGTGAGGCTCGATCAGTGAGAGGAACAGCATGAAGGGACGGTCGTCGGCCGATACCCGAGTGACGTAGCGGATGGCCGCGTCGGTCAGCGCGTCTGGGCGGTACCCGGGAAGGAAAACGGGTTCCTCGTGTCCGTCGTACACCACCGTCCGGTAGGCGTCGGAGGTGAACTCGAGCAGGTTGGAGGCCAGCCAGTACTCGTATCCCGCCTGCTCTTCGGCCGGAACCGGATCCTGCGTGCCCAGGTGCCACTTGCCGATGTAGGCGGTCCGGTAGCCGGCATCACCGAACAGCCGGCCGAGTGTGGGCGCGTCGGTCGGCAGCGGAACGCTGTTGCGGAAAACGCCGGCGTTTGTCGGAAACATTCCGGTCTGCATCGCCGCCCGGGCCGGAGCGCACACCGGGTTGGTGGTGCAGGCGGTCTCGAAGAAGGTGCCGCGGCGGGCCATCAGGTCGAGGTTGGGGGTCAGCCCGAGCGGGCATCCGGCCGCGCCGACGGTGTCCCAGCGCTGCTGGTCGGTGAAGAAGACGATCACATTGGGGCGCATCAAGAGGTCTCATTTCAGTCCGGAGAGGGCGATGCCTTCCACCAGGAACTTCTGGGTGATGACGAAGAAGATCGCGGTCGGCACGAACAGGATCAGCGCGCCGGCCGCCGTCAGGTTCCACTGCGTGAAGTACTCCTGGTTGAACAGGGTCAGGCCGATCGGCAGCGTGCGCATCTCGGTGCGGCTGGTGGCGATCAGCGGCCAGAGGAACTCGTTCCACTGGAAGACGAACGTGAACAGGCCGAGCACCGCCAGGGCGGGCCTGCACTGCGGCAGGATCACCCGCAGGTAGATCCGGAACTCGCCGGCGCCGTCCACCCGGGCCGCCTCGATCAGCTCGTCCGGCAGCGGCCGGATGAACTGCCGCATCAGGAAGATGCCGTAGGCATCCATCAGGAACGGCACGATCAGGCCCTGGTAGCTGTCGATCCACCCCAGGCCCGCGAAGATCGAGTAGATCGGCAGCATCCGGACGAAGAACGGCACCATCAGCGTCGACAGCACCGCGACGAAGGCGATCCGCTTGCCGGGGAAGTCCAGCTTCGCGAACACGTACCCGACCAGCGGGTCGAAGATCAGGTGCGAGACGGTGATCGCGCCGGCCATCACGAAGCTGTTCACGAAGAACCGCCCGAACGGCGCCGCCTCGAACAACCGGCTGAAGTTCTGCCACTGCAGGTGATCCGGCCAGAGCACCGGGTCGCCGGACTGCACCTCGCCGTCGCTCTGCAGCGCGAGCACGATCATGTACAGCAGCGGCAGCACCGTGACCAGGCCGAGCACGACGAGGACGCCGTACGCCGCAACGCGGTCGCCGGGGAACAGTCGTTCACGCATCGGCCCGGTCCCCGATCCGCAGCTGCACCAGGGACAGGATCAGTACGACGATCAGCAGCAAGAGCGACAGCGCCGACGCGTATCCGAAGTCGTTGTCGTTGAACGCGACCAGGAACAGCCGGTGCGCGTACAGCGAGGTCGCGTTGCCGGGACCGCCGCCGGTGACGATGTACGGCAGCGCGAACTGCTGCAGCGTACTGATCAGCCCGATGATCGAGACGAAGACCGTGGTCGGGGTGAGCAGCGGCAGTGTGATCGCGAAGAACCGGCGCCACGGCCCGGCGCCGTCGATCCGCGCCGCCTCGTAGTACAGGCCCGGGATGCCCTGCAGCCCGGCGAGGAACAGGACCATCGTGTAGCCGGCGCCGGACCAGACCGTGATCCCGACGATCGTGGCCAGCGGGTGCGTGCTGAGCCAGGTCTGCCCGGGCAGGCCGGCCGCCTCGAGCAACCGGTTGAGGATGCCGACCTGCGGGTCCAGGATGTTGCGCCAGAGCAGGCCGATGATCGACACCGACGTCAGGTACGGGATCAGCAGCACCGAGCGGAACACCGTGCGGCCGCGCAGGGACTGGTTGAGGATCACGGCCAGCCCGAGGCCCACCGCCGTACCGACGACCAGAGTGCCGGCCGCGTAGGCGAGCGTGATCAGGAACGAGTGCAGGACCTCCGGATCGCGGAACGCCTGGCTGAAGTTGCCCAGCCCGGCGAAGGATGCGCCGTCGGAGTCGTACAGCCCGGTCAGCAGCTGGTTGCCGATCGGGAGGAAGAACAGCAGGACGAAGAACAGCACCGCCGGGGTGAGGAACAGCCATGCGGTCAGCGCCTGCCGGCGACGGATCACAGCGCGGCCCCGGCCTGCTTGCGGAAGTCGTCCAGCGTGGGCCCGACCGGCGCGTGCTGGATGATCATCTGCTGGTAGGCCTTCTTCCACAGCTCGTTGATCTGCGCGGCCTTCCCGCTCGCGGACAGCGCGACGTCCTGTTTCGCCACCACGGCAAGGGCTTTGGCGATGACTGCCAGGTTCGGATCGGCGGCGACCGACGGGTCGGCGGCCCAGCTCTTGCGCGGCATCGACATCCCGGCCTCCTTGGTCGCGGCGAGCTCGACCTTCACGGCGGCGAGCTTCGTGATCAGCTCCCAGGACAGCTTCGGGTCCTTGGCCTTCGCCGGGATCATCAGACCCGACCCGGCCATCGCGGCGGACTGCACGGCGCCGGTCAGCGGTACGGCGAGACCGAGCTCGATGTCCGGACTGCCCTGCCGGATCGGCCCGATGTCCCACGGTCCGGAGACGAACATCGCCGCCCGCTTGGCGGAGAACAACTTCTGCGGGCCGGAGTAGTCGGTGGTCGCGACCGGCGCGGGGGAGACCTTGTGGGTATAGACCAGGTCCTGCATCCACTGCATGGCCTGGCGTGCCGCGTCGGCGGGCTGCAGGAACTCCTTCGCGCCGACGTCGCTGAAGTCGACCTTCTGCTGGTTGTAGTACGGCGCGGCATAACTGGCGTCCGAGTTCAGCGCGCAGCCGGACACCTTGTCCTTGGTGGTGGACTTCGCGACCTCGAGAAACTCGTCCCAGGTCGCCGGCGGGGTCTCGACCATCGCCTTGTTGTAGAACAGCAGCCCGTTCGCTGTCAGGTGCAGCGGGATCGAGTAGGTCTTGCCCTCGTACTGGCGGGCGACGACCGCCTGGTCCAGGAAATCACCCGGAAAACCGAATTCCTTGTCCGCGGCGGCGAACTCGTCCAGGGCCAGCACGTTGCCGGCCAGCCCGTACTGCGTTCCGGTGCCCGCGGAAACTTCTTCGACAAGGTCCGGAACGTTTCCGGAACGGAAATCCGCGGTGAGTTTCGTGGTCAGGTCCGGCCACTGGAACTTCTGCCAGTTCACCTGCAGGTCGTGGTCCTTGCCGAACTGGTCGATCACCTCCTTGTAGGCCTGGTACCCGTGGCCGGCGTTCCAGTAGATCGTGAACGTCCGGCTGTCCGCCTTCTTGGAGGCGGGCTTGGCCGGTGCACATCCCGCGCCGACCGCCCCGACCGCGCCGAGCACGGTGACGCCGAGGCCGAGCCGGAGGAACGAGCGGCGGTTGTACGCGGGTGTGCCAGAGGGCATGGCTGGGTGCATGACAGGGGGCATGACAAACCTTTCGAACGGCGGACACGGCGCAGGCTCGGGGGCGAGCTACGCGGATGCGCGGTGGTTCAGCACCCAGGACATGTTCAGTTCCCGGGCGGGCAGCGTGGGATCGTCGATGCGCGCGAACAGCGCCTCGACCATCTCGGTGAAGTCGAGCTGATGCATGCCGACGCTGGTCAGCGGCGGCTGGGAGTACGACGCCTCCCGGGTGTTGCCGGTACCGATCACGGCCAGGTCGTCCGGCACCTTGACGCCCCGGTCGACGGCGGCCTGCAGCGCGGCGAATCCACCGCGGTCGGACTCCGAGACGATCGCGTCCGGGGGATTCGGCGCGTCGAGCAGTTCGCGCACCACGAGAACCGCGTCCTCACGGGCGGCGGCACCGATCCGCACGAGGCCCGGATCGACCTCACGGCCGGCGCGTCGGAGAGCGTCGACGTACCCGAGGTAGCGGTCCTCGTGGGCGCCGGTGTGGGAGAGGAACGCGATGCGCGTCCGCCCGGCGTCGATGAGGTAGGTGGTGGCCTCCGCCAGTGCTCTGCGGGCGTTGTTCCGCACGACGTCGACACCCGGCATCTCGAGGGTGTCGCTGAAGGCCATCAAGGCCCGGGTGGACCGGCGGGCCGCGGTGAGGTCGAGCTCGTCGCTCAGTCCGCCGACGAAGATCGCGCCGTCGACGTGGCCGCGGGTGATGACCCGGAGCGACTGGGCGGCGCGGTCCAGGCGGCGTACCGGGACTCCGATCACCGAGTAGCCGTGGGCGGCGGCGATGTCCTCGGACTGCGCGGTCAAGTGGTCCAGCCACGGTCCGACGGGTGGGGCGTAGACGATCGCAACCAGCTCCGAGCGCTGCCGGCGCAGACTCCGGGCGGCGGTGTTGCCCTTGTAGCCGAGCCGCCCCGCCGCCTCCTCCACCCGCCGCCGCGTCGGCTCGGGCAGCGGGGTGGTCCGGTCCGCCCGCCCGCTCAGCACGTACGAACAGGTCGCGACGGAGACCCCCGCGGCCTCAGCCACGTCCCGAAGCGTCGTACGTCCTTCCCTGCTCATGGTGAAAGCATTAACCTGGTCCCACAGCCGGTCAACACCCCATAGTTGGTTAATTTGCTAGACATTAACCATCAGGTCAGGGGAGCCAGGTCCAGGGAAGGTTGGGACGACAGTCCTTGGCGGCGGGGAGGGGCCTTTCCGTGCCGATCCAGGAGTACGTGTGGCCTGTCGGGTCGGCGCGGCAGGCGATCTGCTCGGCCTTGCGGTCCGCCTCGGTTTCGGCGCTGGTGTAGACGAGCTTCCCGCTGGCGTCGTACCCGCGAACGACGTACGGGCGGGGGGTGCTGCCGGCAGGCGCCTTGCTCGCCGGCACTGTCCTGACCGGGGCGTAGTAGAACCCGTTGCGGAGCGCGGCCTCGACCGGACGGCCGCCGATCGGCGTGACGGTGATCCGCGCGATCGAGTGCACGTAGGCGCCGCTGCCCTGCCCTCCGGGCTGCACCTCGTTGAACAACCCCAGCCTTGGTGCGGCCGCTGTGCCCGAGACCACGACTCCGGCCTGGTCGAACCCGCAGTTCACCCACAGGCCGTCGCCGTAGCCGACGACCCACGTGCGGACAGCGGCGTCGCCGGGCGGGTTCACGAACCGGAAGCCGTCGAGGACCGCGTGGCCCGTGGATGTCGCGAGGTTGTACCTGACCAGGCAGCGCTGACCGAGATGCGCCTTGTCTGCCGCGCTCAACGGCTCGACCGCCGGCGCCGACGCAACCTCCTCGAGGCGCGGCTTGCCGTTCCTCACAGCGAAGCCAAGAGCGACGATCAGGACGACCGCCGCGACCGCTGCCAGCGGAACGAGCAGCCGGCGGCGGGACGGCGCACCGGACTCGCTCTCGAGGATCGAGATCAGTTCGTCGCGCTGACGGGCGCGGGTCGACGGACGCAGGTCGCCGTCGGGCAGCAGGATGTTCATGCCTGGGTCTCCAGATCGAGTTCGCGCAGGTGCTTGCGGGCGCGGGACAGCCGCGACTTGACCGTGCCGATCGGTACGTCGAGCGCTACCGCCGCCGCGGCCTGGTCGAGTCCGGCCCAGACGCACAGCTCGACGATCTCGCGTTCCTGTCTGGGCAGTCGTTTCAGTGACGCCTGGACCGCCCGGATCCGGCTGTCGTCGTCGAGGCGCCGCGCCACGTCGTCCGCCGGGTCCTCGACCTCGCTGTGGATGAGATGCGCGGCGGCCAGCGCGCGGCGATAGCGGAGCTTGCTCCGCCACTCGTTGCGGACGGTGTAGTCGGCCGTCCGCAGCAGCCAGGGCAGGGCCGAGTCACGATCGAGTACGACGTCGGCCCGTCGCCGCCAGGCCTGCAGGAACACCGCGGACGTCAGGTCCTCCGCGTCACTCCAGGACCCCGTCCGGCGGTGCAGGAAGTTGTAGATCGCCCGCGCATGCCTGTCGTACAGCTGCGCGAACGCCTCGGAGTCGCCGGCCGCGGCTTGATCCCACAGAACCCGGTCCGAGACAACAGGCAAAGCCCGTATGCCGCTCACTCCGCACTCCCCTCACGATGGCCCTTGCGATCGTTAGGTGTCGGTGCGAGCGTGCGAGTTCCCGATCAGACGACGATTTCTCCGCAGGCGGCAAACGGGTCTCCTGTCCGATGTGTCGGCGGTGATCAGCCCGATCGGGCGTCGTGCAACAGGCAATGGTGGGTCGGCACTTGGCATTACCTGTCCCCAGTCACCAGCGCCCGTCCCCAGTCCCCGCCGCAGCCCCCCGTCGCCCGCCGATCGCCCATCGGTCGTCCGGCCGATCGGCGACCGTCCGTCGGCAAGACGATCGGTTATCCCCTCGCCGTGGGGTTCTCTGCTGGTACGCAAGGGGAGAACCCTGCATGCCAGCGGATAACCCGTCCTCTTGTGATGCAGGGGTAGGTGAACTGAGCCGATCCATCCAGCGGTCCTCGAGCGGAGGTGGCGCAGGTGCCGGTGTCCGTCGAGTCGTGGGTTTCGGCAGTGTCCGGAGGGGGTGAGCTGCCGCGTCGGCCTGCGTGAGCTGTCAAGGCGGGAAAGAATTCGTCGCTGTGTGCAACTTTGTTTCCCCGCTGTTGGTGCTTGGCCCGAATCGGACACGAGAGCCGGAATCGCCCGTCTTCGCCCACCACTGCCTGCGGGCAGGGCTCCCCAGTCCCGGACGAAACGGTCCCCAAACCAGTTTGGGGAGGATCACCTGCCGTTTACGGGGTGCAGGGCTCCCCAGTCCCGGACGAAACGGTCCCCAAACCAGTTTGGGGAGGTACGGCGGTCAGGGGTTGCGGCGGGTGGTCGTCAGCTCGACAGGTAGAGCACTGTCGAGACACCGTACGCGCGACGACGATGACGCTCAGGTGCACTACCCAGCCGCCCGACACCTCCTGTCCACAATGTTCGGTGCGCCACCTGGACCACCCTCACATCAGTCGCATGAGCCGAAAAAGACAGCCGCCGCGAAGCAGGTGCGCTTCGCGGCGGCTGTTGCGGTCGAGGCAGTTCCGGGTCAGCGGTCGCCCATGGGGACGTACTGGACGCCTCGGGCGCCGGTGTAGATCTGCTTCGGGCGGGCGATCTTCTGGTCGCCGTCGCCGAGCATCTCCAGCCACTGGGCCAGCCAGCCGGAGGTCCGCGGGATCGCGAACAGCACGGTGAACATGTCCGGCGGGAACTGCAGCGCCTCGTAGATCAGGCCGGAGTAGAAGTCGACGTTCGGGTAGAGCTTGCGGGAGACGAAGTACTCGTCCTCCAGCGCGATCTTCTCCAGCTCCACGGCGATCTTCAGCAGCGGGTTGATACCGGTGACCTCGAAGACGTCGTCGGCCGCCTTCTTGATGATCTTGGCCCGCGGGTCGTAGTTCTTGTAGACCCGGTGGCCGAAGCCCATCAGCCGCTCCTCGCCGGCCTTCACGCCCTCGATGAACGACGGCACGTTGTCGATCGAGCCGATCCGGCGGAGCATCTTCAGCACCGCCTCGTTGGCGCCGCCGTGCAGCGGGCCGTAGAGCGCGCCGATCCCGCCGGCCACCGCGGTGTACGGGTCCACCTGGGTCGAGCCGATCGCGCGGACCGCGTTCGTGGAGGCGTTCTGCTCGTGGTCGGCGTGCAGGATGAACAGGATCTCCAGCGCCCGCACCAGGCGGTCGTCGGCGGCGTACTTCGGCTCGCTCATCTTGAACAGCATCGACAAGAAGTTCGCCGTGTAGCTGAGCTCGTTGTCCGGGTACACGTACGGCTTGCCCTGGGCGTGCCGGAACGCGAACGCGCCGAGCGTCGGCATCTTCGCGATCAGCCGCCGGATCTGCAGCGCCCGGGACTCCTCGTCGAAGATGTTGCGCGACTCGGGGTAGAACGTGGACAGCGCGCCGACCGAGGCCAGCAGCATGCCCATCGGGTGCGCGTCGTACCGGAAGCCCTGCATGAAGGTCTTCAGGTTCTCGTGCACGAACGTGTGATACGTCACGTCGTGCGCCCAGGCCTCGTACTCCGCCTTGTTCGGCAGCTTGCCGTTCACCAGCAGGTAGGCCACCTCGAGGTAGTTCGACTGCTCGGCGAGCTGCTCGATCGGGTACCCGCGGTACTCCAGGATGCCCTTGTCGCCGTCGATGAAGGTGACGGAGGAACGGCAGGACGCGGTGTTGACGAAGCCGGGGTCGTAGGTGGCCAGGCCACCGTCGCCGTCGGATGCGCTGATCTGCTTGAGGTCTGCGGCACGGATGGTGCCATCGGTGATGGCAAGGTCGAAGTCCTTGCCGGTCCGGTTGTCCCGGACGGTGAGCGACTGTTCGGTCACAATGCCCTCTTCGGAAGCTGGCGTCATCGCCTGGATGAATGAGGGTAGATCAGCCGGCGGGACGCGATTCGGACTGCAATCTTCACCGCTAAACTAGTGCTGTCCTCAGCTGCTTCCAAGCCGGGGGCCCCTCGGCGTGTGGGCTCGCTTTGACCCGAACGTGGCCGCGCCGGTATTCTGGGCTGCTGTTGTGCGTTCCAGGTCCGGTACAGACACTGTCTTGTCGGCTGACCGCTCGCCGACGTCCAGTTTTGTTCAACCTCTGAGAAACGAAGGTCAACGACCGTGCGCACGTACAGCCCGAAGCCTGCTGACGTCACTCGCGAGTGGCACGTGATCGACGCCACCGACGTCACGCTCGGTCGGCTCGCCGTCCAGATCGCCACCCTGCTGCGCGGCAAGCACAAGCCGACGTTCGCTCCGCACGTTGACGGCGGCGACTTCGTCGTCGTGGTCAACGCCTCCAAGGTGGCCCTGTCCGGCACCAAGCGGACCGACAAGCTGGCGTACCGCCACTCGGGACACCCGGGTGGTCTGACGGCGACGCCGATCGGCGAGATCCTCGACAAGGACCCGCGCAAGGCCGTCGAGAAAGCCGTCTGGGGCATGCTCCCGAAGAACCGCCTGAGCCGGAAGCTGCTGACCAAGCTGAAGGTGTACGCCGGTCCGGAGCACCCGCACACGGCGCAGCAGCCGAAGCCGTTCGAGATCACCCAGATCGCCCAGTAAGCGATCGACGAACCAGGTAAACGAGGATTCACAGCGTGAGCGACATCACCACCGAGACCGAAGAGTTCGACACCGAGGTCCCCATCGACACCGAGGGCCCGGTCGCCTACACCTCCGAGACGAACCCGGCTCCGGAGCAGCGCGCCGAGACGGGTCGGGTCGCGGTCATCAACCCGGCCGGCGCCACCGGCCGTCGCAAGGAAGCCGTCGCTCGCGTTCGGATCGTCCCGGGCACCGGCAAGTGGAAGATCAACGGGAAGGACCTCGACGTCTACTTCCCGAACAAGGTCCACCAGCAGCACGTGAACGAGCCGTTCGTCGTCGCGGGCCTCGAGGGCTCGTACGACGTGATCGCCCGGATCAACGGCGGCGGCATCACCGGCCAGGCCGGCGCGCTGCAGCTCGGTGTGGCCCGTTGCCTGAACGACGCCGACCGTGAGGCGAACCGCAAGGGCCTGAAGTCGGCCGGTCTGCTCAGCCGCGACGCGCGGATCAAGGAGCGCAAGAAGGCCGGTCTCAAGAAGGCCCGTAAGGCGCCTCAGTACAGCAAGCGCTGATCACCTGATGGGGCGTTTGTTCGGCACGGACGGAGTCCGTGGCCTGGCGAACGTGGACCTGACCGCGGAGCTGGCGCTCGACCTCTCGGTCGCGGCAGCTCACGTACTCGGCGAGGCCGGTGCCTTCGAAGGGCACCGGCCACGCGCCGTTGTGGGCCGGGATCCGCGTGCCAGTGGTGAGTTCCTGGAAGCCGCCGTGGTGGCCGGTCTGGCCAGCGCCGGCGTCGACGTGGTCCGGCTCGGCGTGCTGCCGACCCCGGCCGTGGCGCACCTGACCGGTTCGACCGGCGCCGACCTCGGCGTGATGCTGTCCGCCAGCCACAACCCGATGCCGGACAACGGCATCAAGTTCCTGGCCCGCGGCGGGATCAAGCTCGACGACGTGATCGAGGACGCCATCGAGGCCCGGATGGGCGAGGAGTGGCAGCGCCCGACCGGCGCGTCCGTCGGCCGGGTGACCGACGACGGGCAGGGTTTCGAGACGTACGTCTCGCACCTGGTCCGCTCGGCACCGAACCGGTTCGACGGTCTCAAGGTCGTGATCGACTGCGCGAACGGCGCCGCC
Source organism: Kribbella sp. VKM Ac-2571 (assembly GCF_004362255.1). Classification (NCBI taxonomy): domain Bacteria; kingdom Bacillati; phylum Actinomycetota; class Actinomycetes; order Propionibacteriales; family Kribbellaceae; genus Kribbella; species Kribbella sp. VKM Ac-2571. Next base: position 10,958 of record NZ_SNWS01000020.1, on the reverse strand, counting down.
TCGCAGACCGCGCCGGAGGCACTGCGCCGGCTCGGCGCCGAGGTGATCACGGTCGCCGCCGCCCCGGACGGGCTGAACATCAACCTGAACTGCGGGTCCACGCATATCGAGGGCCTGCAGCGTGAGGTCGTCGGGCACCGCGCCGATGTCGGGATCGCGCTCGACGGTGACGCGGACCGCTGCCTGGCGGTGGACGCGAACGGCGAGCTCGTCGACGGCGACCAGATCCTCGCGATCCTGGCGCTGGCGATGCGCGACAGCGGCCGGCTGTCGAACGACACCGTGGTCGCGACCGTGATGAGCAACCTGGGCTTCGTGCAGGCGATGGTCCGGGAGCGGATCGCGGTCGAGCAGACCAAGGTCGGCGACCGGTACGTGCTCGAGGCGATGAAGGCCGGCGGCCACAAGCTCGGCGGCGAACAGTCCGGGCACGTGATCCTGTCCGACCACGCGACCACCGGCGACGGCACGCTGACCGCGGTCATGCTGCTCGCCCGGGTGGCCCAGACGGGCAAAACCCTGGCCGATCTGGCCGGTGCGATGACCCGCCTCCCGCAGGTCCTGGTCAACGTGAAGAACGTGGACAAGTCCCGCGCGGGCACCGACCCCGCGGTGCAGTCCGCCGTCGCCGAGGCCACCACGCGCCTGGGCGACACCGGCCGGGTCCTGCTGCGCCCGTCGGGCACCGAGCCTCTCGTCCGGGTGATGGTCGAGGCCGAGTCCTCGGACACGGCCGACGAGATCGCCCACTCGCTCGCGGACGTTGTCGCTTCTTCGCTGAAGCTCTAAGCACAGCAAAGTACGCCGGAGAGGTCGTCCTCTCCGGCGTACTTGTCGTTCACGGGTGTAGTTCGGCCAGGCGGCGTTCGGGGGCCGGGGCGGCTTCGGCGAGGAGCTTGGTGTATTCGTGCTGCGGGTTCAGGATCACGTCGTCCGCCGGACCGTGTTCGACCACGACACCGCCGTACAGCACCATGATCTCGTCGCTGAAGTGCCGTGCGGTCGCGAGGTCGTGGGTGATGTAGAGGACGCCGAGGTTCTCCTCGCGTTGCAGGGTCCCGAGCAGGTTGAGTACGCCGAGGCGGATCGACACGTCGAGCATCGACACCGGCTCGTCCGCGACGAGGATCGCCGGTTCGGGGGCGAGCGCCCGGGCGATCGCGACGCGCTGCCGCTGACCGCCGGACAACTCGTGCGGCTTGCGGTGTGCGAAGTCCTCGTCCAGCCGGACCCGGCGGAGCAGTTCGAGCACCCGCTCGCCGACCTGCTCGCGGGTGAAGTCCGGGTGATGGAGCTTCACCGGCCGTTCCAGGTGATGGCTGATCGTGTGGTACGGATTCAGCGACGCGAACGGGTCCTGGAACACCATTTGCACGGCCTTCCGGTACGCCGCGGCAGGCGCACCGTGGTACCGCATCGGCTCGCCGTCCACCAGGATCGCCCCGGACGTCGGCCGTTCGAGCTGCATCAGCAACTTGGCGATCGTGGACTTGCCCGACCCGGACTGTCCGACCAGGGCGATCGTCCGGCCCGGCGTCAGCTCGAAGCTCACCTTGTCGACGGCGCGCAGCCGCGTGGTCCGCAGACCGTTGCGCAGCCGGTACTCCTTCACCACATCGCGCATCTCGAGCACGCTCACACCTCCACCTCGCTTCGCTCGGTTCCGGTGCGAGCGAGCGCTGCTCTACCTATTGATCTCTCGCTTCGCTCGCTCACTATGCCTCCACCGTCTGATCGGTCTCGTCCAAGGCGACGTCGAGTGCGATCTCGCCGGTCCGTACGAAGCCGCCGCGCTCACCGGTCAGGCTGGGGAAGGACGACAGCAATCGCTTCGTGTACGGGTGTTTCGGCTTCGTGTAGAGCGTCAGCGCGTCGTCCAGTTCGACGATCAGCCCGGCCCGCATCACCGCGATCCGGTCGCTGATCTCGAGCAGCAGCGGCAGGTCGTGGGTGATGAAGATGACCGCGAACCCCAGCTCCGATCGCAGGCGCGTGATCTCCCGGAGGATCTCGCGCTGGACGACGACGTCGAGCGCCGTGGTCGGTTCGTCCATGATCAGCACCTGCGGATCGAGGGCCAGTGCCATCGCGATCATCACGCGCTGCCGCATCCCGCCCGACAGCTCGTGCGGATAGGCGCGAAGCCGGTTCCGGTCGACGCCGACGAGTTCGAGCAGCTCACCGCAGCGTATGCGGCGCTCTGCCTTGCTCAGCTCGGGCCGATGCGTGATGAACACGTCCTCGAGCTGTTCGGAGATCCGCAGTACCGGGTTGAGCGAGTTCATCGCGCCCTGGAAGACCATGGCGATCTTGTCCCAACGGAACGCGCGCAGGTCGTCGCCGGCCAGCGTTGACAGGTCGATGTCGTACCCCTCACGGGAGGAGAACACGACCCGTCCGCCGGTGATCGCCGCCGGCGGCTTGAGCAGACGAGTGATCCCGTACGCCAGCGTCGACTTCCCGCAGCCGCTCTCACCCGCGAGCCCGAGGATCTCGCCGCGTTCCAGGCTGAGTGAGACCTCGCGTACGGCGTGCACGGTCGTCTCGGCGCGGTAATCGATGCTCAGGTTCTCGATACTCAACACACTCACGCTTGCACGCTCCACTCTTTGCGTTCGGCACGGGTCTGCGCGCGCAGCTTCGGGTTGATGATCTCGTCGATCGAGAAGTTGATCAGCGACAGCGCCGCGCCGAAGAGCGCGATCGCCAGGCCGGGCGGCGCGAACCACCACCACGCGCCGAGCCGGAGCGCGAGCCCGTTCTGTGCGTAGAAGAGCATCGTGCCCCAGGTGAACGATCCGGACGCGCCGAGCCCGAGGAACGACAGGCCGGCCTCGCCGAGGATCGCGAAGATCACCGCGAACACCACCTGCGACGCGAGCAGCGGGATCAGGTTCGGCAGGATCTCGACGAGCAGGATCCGCCAGCGTTTCTCGCCGCCGATCCGGGCCGCGAGCACGTAGTCGCGGCTGCGCACGCTGAGCGTGAAACCGCGCAGGACGCGCGCGGACCCGGCCCAGCTGGTGATCGCGAGGACCGCGGCCACCAGCCAGATCGACTTGTTCGGCACGTAGCTGGAGATCACGATCACCAGCGGCAGACCGGGAATCACCAGCATGATGTTGGTGAACAGCGAGAACGCCTCGTCGGTCGAGCCGCCGATGAACGCGCCGACCACGCCGAAGAACGACGACAGCAGCAGCGTGATCGCGCCGACCACGACGCCGATGATCAGCGAGCCGCGGGTCGCGTACGCGAGCTGGGCGAACACGTCCTGACCGCTCTGCGTGGTGCCGAGGAGGAAACCGTTCCCCGGCCCGGTCAGGCCGACGTCCCGCACCGTCGACGGGTTGCCGACCAGCAGCGGACCGATCACCCCGAACAGGATGATCAGGCCGGCGATGCCCAGACCGACGGCCAGCTTGAGCGTCATCGGCGGTAAGGACCGGCGGCGGACCGGCGCCGAGGTTTCCACGGCGGCGGCCCCTTCAGTGGTGATGGCCATACAGGTTCACCCCTCTCTAGGACCGCGCACGAGTGCGTGGGTCGATGACGCCGTACAGGAGGTCGACGAGCAGGTTCGCGCCGAGGACCGCGAGCGTGATGATCAGGAAGACGCCCTGCATCAGCGCGTAGTCGTTGTTGCCGACGGCAAGCAGTAGTGCCGAGCCGATGCCCGGGTACGAGAACACCGCCTCGGTGACGATCGAGCCGGCCACCACGAAACCGAGCGAGATCGCGAACCCGGAGATGGACGGCAGCACCGCGTTCCGGGCGACGTACCGGGATCGGATCCGGCGTGGGGTCAGACCCTTCGCCTCGGCGGTCACGACGAAGTCCTCGGACATCGTCGAGACCATCATGTTGCGCATGCCGAGCATCCAGCCGCCGACCGACGAGATGACGATCGTCAGCGCCGGCAGGGCTCCGTGGTACAGCACGGACTGCGCGAACGGCAGGCTCCAGCCCGGCGTCACGGAGTACACGTCGTACCCGCCGCTCAGTGGGAAGACCGGCCAGGTGCTGCCGAGCAGGAAGAGCAGCAGCAGAGCGAGCCAGAAGTACGGCACCGACTGCAGCATCGTGGTGACCGGGATCAGGTTGTCGACCCAGGAACCGCGCCGCCAGCCGGCGGCGCGTCCCAGCAGGATTCCGATCGCGAACGAGATCACCGTCGCGAGACCGATCAGACCCACGGTCCAGGGCAGTGTCTGGCCGATGACCTGGGACACCGGCGCCGGGAAGTACGCGATCGACGTACCGAGGTCGCCGGTGACCAGGTGGTGCAGGTAGGTCCAGTACTGGTTCCACAGCGACGAATGAGTGTCCGTGCCGAGCAGGGCCTCGATCGCGTTCCGGGTGGTCGGCGTGACCGGGCCCTTGGTCGCGAGCTTGGACAGCATCAGGTCGACCGGGTTCCCCGGCATCAGCCGGGGAACCAGGAAGTTCAGCGTCAGGGCCGCCCAGAGGGCGACCACGTAGAAGGCGAGTTTCCGCAGCAGATAGCGCACAGACGCCCCGCGCTCAGCTGGCGGGCTTGATCGTCTTGAGGACGATGCCGGCGTCCCACGCCTTCCAGGCCGCGGGCAGGACGTACATGTTGTCCTTGGTCGGCCAGCCGGTCGCGCGCGAGGTGTTGAACTCGGTGAGCATCGAGTTCACGTAGACCGGGATGTAGGGCAGCTGGTCGGCGATGATCGACTGGATCTTCGCGTACTCCGCCTTCTGCGCGGCCTGGTCCGTCGTACCGGCGGCCGTCTTGAGCGCGGCATCCACGGCCGGGTTCGAGAACCGGGACTGGTTGCCGGCCGATGCGGACTTGCCGACCGGGGCGGTGTTCGTCGTGGCGAGCTTGCTGTCGTAGGTGAAGTACGGGTTCGTGGACGCGCCGAGGCCGACGGAGTCGAGCGACAGCTGGAACTTGCCGTTGGTCTGGGCGGCGTTCCACTCGTTCCAGGACACCTGGCTCGGCTTGAGCTCGATGCCGACCGCGGCCAGCTGCTGCTTGAGGGTGTCGTTGATCAGGATGTAGTCGCTCCAGCCGGTGACGGTCTGGACCGTCAGCGACAGCCGCTTGCCGTCCTTCGCCCGTACGCCGTCGCTGCCCTTCGTCCACCCGGCAGCGTCGAGGAGCTTGCCGGCCTCGTCCGCGCTGGCGCTCTGCGGGAGCTTCGCCGTACCGGCGTCCGCGATCCAGTTGTCGTCGCGGCCCGGGAGCAGCATGGTCGGCGAGCCGACGCCCGCGACGCCACCGCCGGCCAGCTTCGCGAGCTGCTCGCGGTTCATCGCCAGGTAGATCGCCTTGCGGACGGCCGGATCGGTCTGCGGCCCGGTGCAGCCGAGGGCCGCGTTGGAACAGGTCACGACGACGGTCGTCATCACCGGCGTGTTCACGTAGGTGAGGTTCTTGCCGGACTTCATGATGTTGTCGATGCCGGGCAGGTAGGCGCTGGCCCAGTCGACCTTGCCCGCGACGAGGGCGGCGCTCGCGGCGTCCGCAGACGTCACCGGGAGGTAGCGCACCTCCTTGATGGTGGGCTTGCCCGTATCCCAGTACTGCTCGTTCTTGGTCAGCACGAAGCTCTGCGGCGTGTACGACTTCACCTTGAACGGACCGGTACCGACCGGGTTCTTGTTGAGGTCCGTCGTCGGGTCCTTGATGTCCTTCCAGATGTGCTCGGGCACGATCGCCTGGTTGGCGAGCACCGCCGGCTCCTGCATCAGGGACTTCGTCTTGAAGGTCAGTACGGCGGTGTCGTCCGACGTGGCCTTCGCGGTCGCGGCGAGGCCGGACGGGTTCAGCGCCGGCGTCTTCGCGACCAGGTTGAACGTGAAAGCGACATCCTTCGCGGTGAACGGCTGGCCGTCGTTCCACTTCACGTCGTGCCGGAGCTTGATGGTGAGCTCGGTCCCGGCGGGGTTCCACGAGAAGCCGGAGGCCAGCACCGGCGTCGGGTCCGACTGCTTCGCGAAGTTGTACCAGTACAGCGGCTCGTAGATGACGCCCAGCGTCGGCTGCAGCGCGGTGCTGCTGAACGGGTTGAAGTTCTCAGTGGTGATGTCGCCGGCCGCGACGGTGATCGAGGCGTCCTTGTTGGCGGTCTGGTTGCCGGCCGCGGCGCCGTCACAGGCGGCGAGCAGGAGAGCGGTGGCGGTCGCGGCGGCTGCGGCGCTCACCAGGCGCCGCACCCGTGGGCGGTTCGTCGGGTTCCGGAGCATTGATCGATTCCTTTCCAACGCGGTCGTCGAACGCGTCACCCGGCACCCGCCAGGGAAGCTGGGCCGTAACTTAGTTCGCCTAATAAACAAGGCGCAAGGGTTGGACCAGTAACGGTTCGACAGCGAAGGGTGCCCAGCCGGACCCGACCTAGGCGGAGATCGCGCGCTCCGAGCGGAGCATCATCAGCGCAGCGCCGATCGCGGCGGCGTCGTGTCCGCGCTCGTCGAGCACCACTTCGGTGTTCACGGCACGCCCGAACGCGGAGCTCAGGATCCGCTCCTGGATGATCGGCAGGTAGATCGTCCCGGCGACGGCGAACGCAGGCCCGGTCAGCACCAGCAGTTGGACGTCGTACATGTTGGTGATCGTCTGCGCGCCGAGCGCGAGCCAGGACGCGGAGTCCCGCAGGATCGCCTCGGCCCGGGAGTCGCCGGTCAGCGCCAGCCGGGCGATGGCGGCGAAGGCCGCGACCCCGGTACGCCGTGGTGAGCCGAGATCGAGCCCCGCCGCGCGCGCCTTGGCGACGACCGTGGCCGGACCGGCGATCGCCTCCAGACAGCCGGTGCTCCCGCACCAGCACTGCGGACCGCCGATCTGGACGCAGGTGTGCCCGACCTCGCCGGCGTTGCCGTGGGCGCCCTGGTAGACGTTGCCGTTCAGCCGCAGGCCGGACCCGATGCCCTCACTCATGAACAGCGCCGCCATCACCGAGACGTCGTGGCTGGTGGTGAGCCGGGTGCCCGCGGCGGCCGCGGTCGCGTCGTTCTCGAGCAGCGCGGGCAGGCCGAGCCGTTCCTCCAGCCGGCGATGGATCGGGAAGCCGACCCACTGCGTCATCGACGGCGGCGCGGACGTGACGCCGCGGTTGCGGATCAGCGGCCCGGGACACACGAAGCCGAGTCCGAGCACGAGCGAGGGGTCGATCCCCGAGCGCTCGATCAGCTCGGTGGTCTCGGTCGCGATCCGCTCCACGACCTGCTCCGGGTCGCTGTCGTCGCCCGGCCCGGCGCGCCGCCAGCGGGCCACGACCGCGCCGGCGTAGTCGACCAGCACGTACGTCAGGCTGTCGGCGCTCAGATGGACGCCGACGACGTACCGGGCTGCTGCCCTGATCCGCAGCATCGTGCGAGGCTTACCACCGGTGGACGAGCCGCGACCGGCCTCGTCGACCAGGCCGTCGTCGATCAGCCGCCGCACCAGCGTGGTGACCGAGGGGGCGGTGAGGCCGGTGATCTGGGTGAGTTCCACCCGGCTGACCGTGCCCGCGGAGCGGATGCTGTCCACAATGAGGGCACGGCTGTTCGTCGGCGCCGGGTCGTAACCCGGTGACCGCGACGCGTCGCTGACCTGCTGCATCGGGACATCTGCTCTCTGCCGAGTTTGTTAGGTCTGTGAATATAGTGGCTTCGGTGGCCTTGAAGGGGAGTCTATGCAGCAGGTGACGGGGGAGCGGATCGCCGGGCTGGTGCTGGCGCGTCCCGGGCGGTTGCTCGGGATGGAGCCGTTCATGGCCGACGTCGTCCAGGGGATCGAGGAGGTCTTCGACGGGCGGCGGGTGAGTCTGCTGATCGAGTTCGCGGCCGATATCGCCGACGAGATCGCGACCTGGCAGCGCTGGGTGGCCAACGACCACGTCGACGGCGTCGTCATGGTCGACCTCCGGGCGAACGACGCGCGGCTCGCCGAGCTCGAGCGGCTCGGGGTGCCGGCGGTGCTGCTCGGCGGGCCGGAACTGCAGGCGCCGATCACGAACGTGCTCGTCGACAACGCCGAGGGCGCCCGGGCGGCCGTTCGCGCGCTCGCGGATCTCGGGCATCGCGACATCGCCCGGGTGAGCGGTCCGCGGGACATGCTGCACTGCCAGGCGCGGGACGACGCGTTCATGGAGACTTGTGTGGAGCGGGACGTGCAGGGCCGGGTCATTGAAGGCGACTACTCCGAGGACGCGGGCCGGGAGGCGACCAGACGGTTGCTGACCGGCAGCCAGGTCCCGACAGCCGTTGTGTACGACAACGACCTGATGGCGATCGGTGGTCTCGCCGCGGCCAAGGACCTGGGCGTACGCATCCCCGATCAGTTGTCCGTGATCGCGTGGGACGACACGGCGGTCGCCCGGTTGGCGCACCCGCCGTTGAGCGTCGTCACGGTCGACGTCCACGGCCTCGGCACGATCGTCGGCGAAGCGATCCTCGCAGTCATGCAGGGCGGCGAGGTCACGACGTACCAGGTCCCGAAACCAACAATCCGCCTCGCCCAGTCAACGGCCGAACCGGGGACACGGCATCCAGCAGAACCGTGATCAGCCTGCCAGTAGCTCCGCTCGGAGTTCACTCAGGAAGTCCCGTGAAAGCCTGCTGACTTCGCGCACGCCTCTGCAGCCAACCATCCACGCCTCACCGAACCGGCCGAGCGGTGGTCTGTCATCGTTGAGACAGCTCTCGCCGATAGCCGATGTAGTTCCACAAGGAGGCCGGGCGGAAGCGTTCGCTCGGTTGACCGCGCGTCCGCTGCGCCTCAACTGAGCTGGAAGCAGGTCATGGACAGACGACGACACCGCGGTGCGGACGACGCCGAGGCTCAGGCGGATCCTGCTGATGCTGGGCCGAGGGATGAGATGGCGGACGATCCCGCACCGGTTCGTCGGGACGACATCTCTGTACGCCCGGAGGAGACACACGAGCCCGATCGCCGCAAGCTGCCTGAGCGTGACCGGTCCACGTCGGCAGCGCGCGAGGTAAACACTCGCTCGGAGCAGGAGCACACGTTCGCTACCTACCCTCCTGAGGTCCGGGCCCATATGCATCACGACGACACCCTGGCCCGCCTCCAATACCTAGGCAAAGTGCGGCCCGGAGCTGACGCCGCGGAGACCGCACAGTCCGCCGGGGACAACGATCCTGCCATTCGGCCGGCGGCCGCTCACCAGCCTGAGCAGAACACACCGTCGACCGCTCCGGCCACGAACGACGACGTCGAATCTCGGTCTGCGAAGGACGACGACCACTCGAATCCGGCGGAGGAGCCATCCACGCAGGACAGCGGCTCACCCGTATCGGGAACCGCCTCGACCGAGCGCGAAATCGAACGTCCCATTGCTGAACCACAAAGGTCGGTCGAAAGCCCTCGCGTGGATATCCCGAGTGGCCGTAGCGATGTCCAGACAACGTCCCTGGATGCCAACTCAGCGCGACAGGATCCGTTCGCGTCCTATTCTCCTGATCTTCGAGCCCACATGGTGCACGACGACACTTTGGCCCGCCTCCAATATCTGAGTGCGCCTCGTCGGCAACCTGATGTGCCGGCCGATACAGAGAATGAGTCGGCCACGACTCGCGTGGTCGGCAGCGATGACCGAGGGGGACGCGTTCATGAGTTCGTCGAAGAGGCCGAGCCCGACGAGATGGCGCAGTACCGGCGGATCCGTGCGGCCGACGATGTAGACGCGGTCGCGGATCACAGCGGATACCCAAGAGAGGTGGTAGACGAGGTCAAGCAGCACCTCTTTGTACGCCGGCACGACGTAGCCGTGGGGCCAGATCGGGTCGAACATGGCTATTTCACCCCAGATCGGCGCTACGGCGAACTGTGGGAGAAGGTTGCCTCGGGCGCCGATCTGGACAGCGTGCAGCAGATGCAGTTCTGGTCGTTCCTGGCACACGAGTACGTAGAAGCGAAGCTGATGGAGGCAGGGCTGCCCTACCGCTCTAGTGATCCACAAGCCTTCGATGACGACGGCTCTCCAGATGTGTCGCCCCGATTTCCGTCGGCACACAATACGGCGCCGCTGTCGATGCGGTCGGCGACGACGGACTTGCTGAAGCTTTGGGACACTAGATTGGGAATACCACGAGGTGATCTTCGAGTGGCGGCGGACCTGTCGAATCTTGACGAGGTGGTTCGCTTGGCGAAGGAAGGGCTGGGACTGTGACGGACAACGTGGCGATGGAGCGGCTGCTTGAGCGCTTGCTCGCAGCGAACTGGGATGACGACGAAGCCGAGGAGCGGCATGCCAAGTCACGCGCACGCCTGGCGAATGAGTTCCTGCGGCGTATGGCTGTGTGGGGTGATGCGTTGGGCGTCGAGCGCGGGTGGCCGTTCCTCAAGCTGGCGCTGACGTTTGATCCATCGATCGAGGTCGAGCCGCTATGGCTCGAGCGGTTGGAAGCCGCGGTCGGTCATGGGCTCGGCGTGGCAACAAAGGAAGTCGTCACGGACATGTTCCGTTGGGTGGCCTTGGACGATCGACCCGAACAGCGGTTCCCCACATTGGACGACCCGTACGAGCCGATGGTCCAGCTCCTCGAGCGTGGCGGCGAATTCGTAACAGACAAAGGCACGATCGAGCTGACGTACACCGCGGTCTTCCTCCGCACCAGAGCCGAGCGGAGTGTCCAGCCGCCATTCGCAATCGATCCGGCATCGCTGACCGCGGTCGACGAGGCTGAACGCGCCAGAGTGGCGGACTCCCGCGCGAAGACGCCGGTCAAGCACGCCGGCGCGAAAGCAGAGCACGATGTCGAGGAGCGGTGATCAGGCAGTTGAGGTCGAGGATCTTCACCGCGCGCTGAACGAACCGGGGTCCTGATGACTGAAGATGTGCGCCGAGCCCAGCCAAGCACCTACCACTCTAAATCTCTCTTTTCTCTAGTGTCGCGTTAGCGAAGTAACTTTACTCCGGGTTGGTTCTTCGGAATCATTGGTTCGTGGCGTTGACTGTGGTGGTGGATGTGTCGCCGGG
>NZ_SNWS01000019.1:0-194262 GCF_004362255.1 Kribbella sp. VKM Ac-2571 | reverse complement strand
CGCGAGATCTACCCACTCCTGCGACCAGTCCCCGGCAACGCCGAACACCAACTGCAAGCAGCCGCATGACCACTTGACAAACATAGGGGCATCCAAGCGGTCTTCCGGTGCGTCGCCTGTGGGTTCCAAGCACATGCCGACGTGAACGCGGCCGTCAACGTCGCGGCCGGACGGGCCGTCAGAGCACGCCGAGAGATGCCGGAACGGGTCTCGCTGAAGCGTGAACCTCAACTCGCTGCCTCTCGGTAGTAGTTGGAATCCCCGTCCGATGGATGGGGAGGACGTCAATCTTTGATACCTCCTGCCATGCCGACGCCTTTCAGGAACTGTTTCTGGAACAACAAGAACAGCACGACAGGTATCAGAACCGCGAGGAACAGCGCGCTCATCTGCAGGGAGATCTCTGTGGTCTTGGCCACCCGCGGCAGGGCGACCGAGATCGGCTGCAGCCGTGGGTCCGGCAGGACGAGCAGCGGCCAGAGGTAGTCCTTCCACGAACCGATGACGGTCAGTAGCGCGACGACTCCGACGATCGGTTTCGACAGTGGCAGGATCAGCGACGTGAACAGCCTCAGGTTGCTCGCGCCGTCGATCCGGGCGGCCTCGATCAGCTCACGCGGGATCGAGTCGAAGTACCGCTTCATCACCAGCACGTTGAAGGCGCCGGCGGCCTGCGGCAGCCAGACCGCCCAGAACGTGTTCTGCAGGCTGATCCCGAGCACCGGCATCTTCAGCACCGTCATGTACAGCGGGACGAGCGAGATGACACCGGGCAGGAAGAGGGTGGCGAGGACGGCGCCGGTGACGACCGGTCCCCACTTCGGCCGGAGGATGCTCAGCACGAAGGCTCCCGTCGTACACACGAACAGGGTCGAGATCATCGAACCGATCGCGATGAACGCGGTGTTGCCCAGGTACGCGCCGATCTGCACGCGGTTCCAGGCGTCCGGGATGTTCTTCAGCTGGATGCCCGACGGCCACAGCTGCATGGGGCCGCGCAGGATGTCCTGGCTCGTCGAGACCCCGGACTTGAGCAGCCACAGCAGCGGGCCGACGCCGGCGATCAGGACAGCGATGAAGATCAGCACCTGGATCGTCGGCAGGCCGTAGCGGATCAGGCCCCGCTGCCGGTCTGCGGTCGAGATGATTCCGCGCTCGTGACTCATGTGGTGCTCCAGCGGCGAGTGACGAAGTGGTAGACGACCGACAGCACGCACAACACCCCGGCGAGCAGCACGCTGAGCGCGGTCGCGGCACCGAAGTCGCCATTGATGAACGCGTACCGGTAGATCAGCAGCAGGATCGTCGTGGTGGCGTTGTTCGGGCCGCCGCCGGTGAACAGGAACGGCTCGGTGAACACCTGGAACGTCCCGATCAGCTGCAGCAGCATCATGATCAGGATGATTCCGCGGATCTGCGGCAGCGTGACGTGCCAGACCCGGCTCCAGATCCCCGCCCCGTCCAGCTCGGCTGCCTCGTACAACTCCGTCCGTACGCCGGTCAGCGCCGCCAGGTAGATGATCGACGTGGCGCCCGCGCCGGCCCAGGTCGCCTCGAGCACGATCGCGGGCATCGCCAAGGTCTGCGAGTTCAGCCACGCGAACGGCCCGAGCCCGAACCAGCCGAGGATCGAGTTGAACACGCCCGCCCCGCTCGGGTCGTAGAAGAACGTCCACAACAGGATTGCGGCCACGGGTGGTACGACGGCCGGCAGGTAGGAGAGCACGTTGTAGAGCCAACCGGTCTTGCGCAACTCGCTGATGAAGACGGCCAGGAACAACGGCACCGGGAAGCCGAAGATCAAGGCCAGCAGGCAGAAGTACAGCGTGTTGAGCGCTGCTTGCGGGAGTTGCGGATCGGTCAGCACGTAGCTGAAGTTCGACATCCCGACCCATTCGGGCGGGGCGACCAGGTTGTTCTTCTGGAAGCTGAGCACCAGTCCGCGGACGATCGGGCCCCAGGAGAAGTACAGGAAGATCAGGACCAGGGGCACGGCGAAGAAGACCGCGCTCAGCCCGCCGGAGCGGTACCAGGTGGCCCAAGATTGAGCACCGTTCCGGCCGGGCTTATCCGTTCGTTGCTGGAACATTGGGCTACCGGGCCAGACGCGCGTCGATCTTCGAGGCCGTGTCGCTCAGTAGCTTGTCGATGTCCGCGTCCTTCTTCGTGAGCACCTGCTGAACCACCGGGTCGAGCAGCGAGTAGACCTCCTGGCCCTTGTTCGACGGCTCGGGCAGCAGCTTCAGCGACGTCGTCGAGTCGATGTAGCCCTGGAACTGCTTCACCGGGACGTTCACGTACGGCTCACGCCACTTGTTGAACTGGTCGTAGGTCTCCTGGCTCAGCGGCGTGATCCCCGGCCGGCCGACGAAACCCTTGTCGGCGATCGTGGTCTTGGCGTCCTGGATCGCGACCGACTCGGTCGTGTACTTGTCGAACTGGTCGAACTTGATCCACTTCAGTGCCGCGACGACCTCGTTCTTGGTCGCCTTCGGGCTGATCATCTTCAGCGAGCCGCCGGTCAGCGTGCCGTGCGGACCGCCGTCCTGCGGCAGCGCCCCTTCGCCGAAGTCGGCGGGCTTCATGCCGAAGTTCTTCACGCTCATGTCGTAGGCGTCCGGCGCCTGCAGGACCATGCCGATCTTGCCGGCCGCGAAGTCCTGGCGGACCTCCTCCTGGTTGTACAGGAACCTGCTACCCATCGAGTTGTCGGTCCACCGCATGTCCTTGAGCAGCTGCAGCGCCTTCTTGGTCGGCGCGTCGTTGAACGTGCTCTTCTTGCCGTCGGCGCTCTCGACCGTGCCGCCCATGCTGTACGTCATCGTGGTCAGCATCCAGCCGCCGGTGTTGTTCGTGGTCAGCTGCGCGTACCCGGCCTTGCCGGTCTTGTCGGCGATCTGCTTCGCGTACTGCCGGACCTCGTCCCAGGACGTCGGCGGCTTGTCCGGGTCCAGGCCGGCCTGCTTGAACAGGGCGCGGTTGTAGGCGAGGCCGACCGAGAAGACATCGATGGGTACGCCGTAGATCCGCCCGTTCGCATCCTGGACGATCTTCAGGACGTTGGGGTTCAGGTCCTTGGTCAGGTCGACCAGTTTCAGCTCGTCGGTGATGTCGGGGAGCTGCTTGTTCGGGATCATGTTCGCCGGCTCGGTGAAGCTGATGTTCATCACCGTCGGCAGCGTTCCGCCGGCCACCTGGGCCTGGAAGGTCTGCGCCTCCCACTTGGTCTCGGTCGACTTCACCGTGATGTTCGGGTACTTCGCCGTGAAGTCCTTGATCTTCTGCTCGAACGCCTTGATGTCGTTCGGCTTGTCGGGGGTCGGGCGGTCCCCGATCGTGATGGTGACCGGCGCCTTCTCGTCGATCTCGCCGCCGGCGCCGGTGGACGCCGAGGGCGTCGTACCTTTCGCGCACCCCGCCGCGAGCACCAGCCCCACCACGCCGAGGGCGGCGCCGCACCGGCTCCACCTACTCACTCTCGTCATCGGAACTCCTCAGGTTTCCGGATGCCGCCGATGTGCTCTGAGCCACACCGGCCAAGTCCCGAGTAAGTTAAACCAAGCGTGTTACTAACTCAAGAGTTCGCCGGACACTTCTGCGATAACGCTTGCGCAACATGTCGAGGTGCTGCCAGGCGCTCCGACGTACCGGTAGACAAGAAGAAGATGGAGGAGGCACACATGGCCGAATCAGCCAACCAGCTGGTGCACTTCGAGATCATCGGGAACGCTCTCGTGCAGGCCGAGGAACTCGGTGGGCAGCGGGTCTTCGGGCCTGATGGCGTACCGGGGAAGCTCGTCGTCGGTCAGTTCACCGACCCCGAAGGCAACCTGATCGGGGTCGCAGGGCCGAGGTAAACCGATGGAGCGGCCGATCGGCGTGCGGAAGGATGGGGGCATGCATCTTCGCGCGGCGGCCGCTGCCGACCTTCCGTTCCTGATCGAGATGTTGCTCGAGGCCTGTAACTGGGACGGGACTCCCTGGTACGACGAGGCAAGGGCGCGCGGCGACGATCACGCGTGGCGATACCTCGACGGGTGGCCGCGCGGGAGTGACTTCGGGGTGGTGGCGGAGGTCGACGGCTCCCCCGCTGGTGCGGCGTGGGCGCGGTGCCTCACCGCGGAGCGGCCCGGGTACGGGTACATCGCGGACGACGTACCCGAGCTGACCTTGGGCGTCTCCCCCGCCTTCCGGCGGCGCGGGGTCGCTCGGGGCGTGCTGACCGAGGTGATCGCACAGGCGCGCGCAGCGTCGTACGGAAAGCTCTCGCTCAGCGTGGACCCGGACAATCCGGCGCGAAAGCTCTACGAGTCGTTGGGGTTCCGGAAGGTCGGCGTTGTCGGCACCTCCGACACGATGGTGCTCGAGCTTTAGCCGAAGCCGCGGACACGGAACTGCATGACGCGGTACGGCCAGCCGTTGTCGGTGTTCCACTGACTCACGGACAGGTGCATGTCCGAGAGCGTGGAGCCCGGGATGACATACCCGCCGTACAGCTGAGCGACGTGGTTGTCGTCCTCCGAGCCCCACGCGCCGCCGTAGATCAGGGTCTGACGGTACGCCGTGTAGAGGTTGGACGTCGGCGTGTCCATGATCATGCCGTCGATGCGGTAGTCGCCGGCGTTGAACCAGGTCAGCACCCACTTGCCGCCGAGCGGACGCAGGCTCATCTCGCCGAAGCTCCCGTTCAGGATCGGCGTCGCGGGATTTCCCCACGCCCAGACCCCGTCCCGGTAACCCCACGGTTCGTACGCCGCCGGGTTCGCGATCTGCTCCTGGCGGACGCGTTTGAGGATGATCGGCTTGTTGCGCTGGAACCCGGTCGAGTAGACGTACACGTACCCGTCGTTGCCGAGTCCCCAGGTCAGCAGCTGGAACATGCCGCCGTCGATGTTCGGGTCGAACTTCGCGCCGGTGTGGTACCAGCTCGCGCCCGAGTTGTCCGAGCGCCAGATCTCTGTCCACACGACGTTTCCGAGACCCTTGTTCACCATCGCGTGCAGGTACATCGACCCGCCGATCGTGATCACGTCCGAGGGCAGCACGGTCGAGAACGTCGGATTGTCGTGCGGGTAGTCCCACAGCTGCTGCGCCGCGTCTCCCCCGACCGCGCCGGACCACTTCACGCCGCTGCTCAGGTCGGACGTGGTGGACCACAGCGCCACCGGCGAACGCCACCAGCCGCCGCCGACATACGGCTCCTCGAACGTGTCGCCGAACATGAACAGCAGCCGCCCGTCCGGCGTCCGCGCCGGAATCCCGAGATCGGTCGCCGCCATCCGGAACCGGTCGGTCAGACCGGGCCCGGTCAGATCGGCCACTTTGTTGGTCAGCACAGCCTGGCTACTCCCGAAGGCACGGCCCGGTACGGCGGTCAGCACGCCGGCCCCGACGGCCGCGCGCAGGAACGTGGATCGCTTCATCATCGACTGACTCCCAGGGGCGGTACGAGGATGGGAAATCGATTGCTCGCACACCATCCCGCGCTGCCAGAGCGAAGTCAACCCTTTCGTCCCCCATGCACGTGACTCACCTCACCGAGATCGGCTGTCACGTACGAGACCACGGCGGCATCTCGTGACCGAACAGTCGTTTCCACAGGAGGTACATGATGACGAACGCGGAGCGGACCACCGTTCTGATCACCGGGGCGAACAAGGGTCTCGGCTACGAAGCGGCCCGTCGGCTCGGAGAGATGGGCTGGAAGGTGTTCCTCGGTTCGCGTGACGAGGAGCGCGGGCGGGTGGCCGTCGAGAAGCTGGCGGCCGACGGCGTGGACGCGGTGCTGGTTCCGCTGGACGTGACCTCCGACGAGTCCGTCGCCGGCGCCCTGCAGGTCGTCTCCAGCCACACCGAACGGCTCGACGTACTGATCAACAACGCCGGGGCACCAGGGCATGCCGTCCACCCGAGCGAGGCGACAGCTGACGAGCTGCATGCCGTGTACGACGCCAACGTGTACGGACCGGTGCGAGTCACGCATGCGTTCCTGCCGCTGCTGCAGGCGGCGAGCAACCCACGGGTGGTGATGGTCTCCAGCGGCGGCGGGGCGTTCAGCGTGGTCCTGGACCCGGAGCAGCCGGTCTCCAAGATGCACGAACTCGCGTACAGCTCATCCAAGGCGGCGCTGAACATGCTCACGGTCAGGTACGCGCAGGCGCTGCCGACCATCAAGTTCAACGCCATCACGCCGGGTGAGACCGCGAAGCACACGTTCGCCGCCACCGACATGAACAACCACAAGGGTCAGCTGACCGTCACCGAAGGCACCGACGTGATCATCCGTATGGCCACGCTCGGCCCGGACGGCCCCACCGGTACCTTCGAGGACCGCCTCGGTCCCGTGGATTGGTGAGCAGTCAGTCCTTGCCTGTGGCCACAGGTCGGGTGGGGTCGGTGATCCATTCGGACCAGCTGCCGATGTAGACCGTGGCGGGGAGGCCGGCGGATTCCAGGGCGAGGGCTTCGTGGGCGGCGGTGACTCCGGAGCCGCAGTAGACCGCCGTCTCCGTCGACGAAGTGACGCCGAGAGCGGTGAAGCGGGCCTTGAGGTCGGCGGCCGGGAGGAAGCGTCCGGTCTCGTCGACGTTCTCGGTCGTCGGGGCGTTGACGGCCCCGGGGATGTGGCCGGCCACCGGATCCATCGGCTCGACCTCGCCCGCGAACCGCTCCGGCGCGCGTGCGTCCAGCAGGATGCCCTTCGCGGCCACCGCGGCAGCGCCGTCGGCGTCGAGCACGGGCAGATGGCCGGGTGTCGCGGTGAAGGTACCGGCGCCATCAGCCGGTGCTTCCGCGGTGATCTCTCCCCCGGCGGCCGTCCACGCGGCCAGCCCGCCGTCGAGAACGCGTACGTCGGTCAGCCCGAAGTACCTGAACACCCACCAGGCGCGGGCCGCGGACATCGAGTTCGCGGCGTCGTACACCACGACCGGAGTGTCGGCGGACCTGATGCCGATGCGGCGGAAGGTCTCCGTGACGGTCGTTGCGGTGGGCAATGGGTGGCGGCCCGGCCCGGGAGCGGCGGCGAGTTCGGTGTCGAGGTCGACGAAGTACGCCCCGGGCAGGTGGCCGGCGTCGTACGCCTCCTTGCCGGGCGGACCGGCCAGGTTCCAGGTGACGTCGACCAGCACCGGAGCGGTGCCGAGCGCCCTCAGGTCGTCAACGGAAATCAACGAGCTCATCCACGTCCTCGCTTCGCTCCGGGCGCGGATGAGGCACAAACCGCGCTGTGTCTTTTGATGATCTCGCTTCGCTCGATCATGACGCAGCTCCTCCGAACGGCAGGACTTCGGGTGACAGGGTGGCGCGGGCGCGGGCCTGGGTGAGGCGGCGGCGGTGGTGCCGGCGGCAGAGCACCTCGTACGCGACCTCGTGGTCCAGCGACACGATGTCGCCCACCACCAGTTGCTCGCCCTCGGTCACCATCTCCCCACCGATCGTACGGGCGTTGTGCGTGGCCCGTTCACCGCACCAGCACAACGCCTCGACCTGGAGCAGTTCCATCCGGTCCGCGAGCTCCACCAGCCGCGCCGATCCCGGGAACAGCGTGGCCCGGAAGTCGGTCAGGATGCCGAAGCAGAACACGTCGATCTGCAGCTCGTCGGTCAGCCGCGCGAGCTGCTCGATCTGCAGCGGGCTGTAGAACTGCGCCTCGTCGCACACCACGTAGTCGATCCGGCCGCCGGCCGTCAGTTCGTTCACGACGTAGTCCCAGAAGTCGAAGTCGGTGCGTACCTCGACCGCGTCCGCGGACAGACCGAGCCGCGACGACAGCACCGACTCCCCCGCCCGGTCGTGGCTGGTGAAGATCCTCCCGACCCTCCCGCGTGCCTTGTGGTTGTGATCCATCTGCAGCGCCAGCGTCGACTTGCCGCAGTCCATGGTCCCGGTGAAATACAGGAGCTCCGCCACGGGCGAACATCCTGCCAAGTCAAAGGTCCGCTTCGCACGCCGGGGTATGTCGGAGGGCTGGGTTGGGTTCTGAGCCTTCGTTCAGCTTGAATGGATTGTGCGCAAAGCCCTGTTCCTCGTCCTCGCGGCCTGCCTTGTGGTCGCCACCGCCACCCTTCCGGCCGGTGCGGCGCCGACCCGGTCCGAGGCGGGACTCCGGGCGTACTTCGTGATTACCGCGCCGAACCAGACCGGCAAGGTGACCGGTGCGATCACGCAGAACGGCGGCGCTGTGTATGCGACGTACGACGCGATCGGGGTGATCGTGGCGCATTCGACGGCGACCGACTTCGCGGACAAGCTGCGCGGCGTCGAGGGCGTGCAGAAGGCCGGCGCGACGCGCACCTCCGACCTTCCCCCGGACGTCGGCAACCCGGCGGTCCCGCCTGCGGTCCCGGAGACGCCGACGGCGCAGCCGGAGACGGACCGCGCGGACATGACCCAGATCGGCGCGGACCGCGCCTGGGCGAAGAACCCGGGCTCGAAGAGCGTCACCGTCGGAGTGCTGGACACCGGTGTGGACGACCAGCACCCGGACCTCAAGGCGAACTTCGACGCGGCCAAGTCGGCGTCCTGCGCGTACGGCAAGCTCGACACCCGGCCCGGCGCGTGGCGGCCGGTCGGCGAGCACGGCACGCATGTCGCGGGCACGATCGCCGGCGCGAAGAACGGCATCGGGATGGTCGGGGTCGCACCGGGCGTGAAGGTGTCGTCGATCCGGGTCGCCGAGGCCGGGAGCCAGCTGTTCTTCCCGGAGAACACGGTCTGCGCGTTCATGTTCGCCGCCGACAAGGGCGTCTCGGTGACGAACAACAGCTACTACGTCGACCCGTGGCTGTTCAACTGCCCGAGCGACAAGGACCAGGACGCGATCGCCGAAGCGGTACGGCGGTCCGTCGCGTACTCGGACGGCAAGGGCGTCGTGAACATCGCCGCGGCCGGCAACGAGGACTACGACCTCGCGAACAAGACCGACGACGTGTCCAGCCCCGACGACTCGACCGCGGCCGACCGCAGCGTCACGAACGACTGCATCAGCCTGCCGACCGAGCTGCCGAACGTCGTCGTGGTCGCGTCGGTGGATCCGACCAGCGCGAAGTCGCCGTTCTCGAACTTCGGTGAGGGCAAGATCAACCTCGCCGCTCCCGGCCAGGCCGTGTACTCGACGGTGCCGGGCGGCGGCTACAAGATCCTCGAGGGTACGTCGATGGCGTCGCCGCACGTCGCCGGTGTCGCGGCCCTCCTCCGCAGCGTCGATCCGAAGCTGAACCCGTCCCAGGTCCGCGCCCGGCTCGCCCAGCAGGCCAACGACCTCGCGTGCCCGCCCGCGGCCTCCGGTGAGTGCTCCGGGTCCGCCGCGAACAACTCGTACTACGGCGAAGGTCTCGTCGACGCGGCCGAGGCAGTCGGCGCGGCGGCCGCGCAGCCGCAGGGCGCGATCTCGGTCACCCAGCCGCCCGAGCAGCTCGGCGTCGGCGGTATCCCGGCGGTGCCGCTGCTGCTGAAGGGCACCGGCGGCACCGGTGACATCAGCTACTCGGCGACCGGTCTACCGCCCGGCCTCACCATCGACGCCGAGCGCGGCTGGATCACCGGCGTGCTGACGCCCGGCGCCGGCCGGTACAAGGTGACTGTCACCGCCCGCGACGGCGAAGCCAAGACCGCCAGCACCAGCTTCTTCTGGGACGTCTGGAGCTTCTAGGGGGTGTCTGATGGTCCCGCGCCGTCGCGAGGAGGTGCTCGGTGCGGTGCATCGGCGTGCGGGGGCGAAGGTCTCGATGCGGAGCATCGTGGCCTTTGCACCCGTGCGGCGAGGTGCCGTGCCGAGTGCCCCGCAGTAGGCGCGGGACCATCAGACACCCCCTATTAACCGGCGTCGACGAGCAGCGGGATCTCCATCTCGTCCGGAGTCAGCGAACCGTGCAGGCCGATCAGATCGGCCTCGTGCGCGTGACGGCGGCTGGCCACCAGAGCGACCGGTCCGAGGGCTGCGACGATGACGTCTCCCAGGCGCGGTGATACCCGGTCCTCGACGACCGGACCGAACCAGCCACGCGCGATCGCCTCAGAGCGTGACAGTACGAGCGCCTTCTCGCCGAGTCGCTCCCTGTAGACGGCGAGTACGTCGGCCTCCGCGCCGGGAACGCAGTACAGGTGACGGAAACGCGACTCCCCACCGATGAGGGTCACTGCCTCGGTCAGTGCGGGCTCGGCGTCGAGATCCACGCGGTGCTCAGGGGCGACGTCGATCATGCCGTGGTCGGCGACGACGAGCAGTACGGCGTCACGCGGCAGCGCCGAACGGACCTGTTGGGCGAACGTGTCCGCCGCCCCCAGTTCCTTCTGCCACTGCCACGAGTCGCAGCCTTGTTGGTGGCCGATGTAGTCGAGCTGCGAGTCGTACACGTACACGAGCGACGACTGCCCTTCACGACTCGCGAAACGGGTCGCATCCAGACGGTCCTCAACGGTGTCGGCGCCGCGGTGTGCACTCCCCCGGAACGCGGCCGCTGTCAGCCCTGAAGTGTCGAACCGCGCCTTGCTCACGTTGCGCGTTGCAACACCTGCTGCAGCTACTCGATCGAACACGGTCCCGTGCGGCTGCCAGCGTCGCGGGTCGACCGGCGCGTCCCAGGACAGCGCGTTCAGCAGTGCGCCGGTCTCCGGGACGATCGACGTGTAGCCGACGATGCCGTGCGCGCCTGGCGGCAGACCCGTGCCGAGGCTCGTGAGACTGACAGCGGTCGTCGACGGCACTCCAGCGGTAAGACTCCTGGGAGTCAGCGACGACAGGTACGGCGCGGCGTCGCCGTACCGCTGCAGCAGATTCCAGCCGAGCCCGTCGAGCAGAAGGACGGCGTACCGGGAGGCGGGCGGCAGGCCGAGGAGGTTCGTCTCCCCGGGCACCGACAGCGCGCCGGCCACCGACGGCAGCACGTCGGCGAGCGAGCCGCCGCCGTACTGCGGCGACATCGGCTGGATCACGGCGTTACCTGCTGGTGGTCGCGAACGAGAGTGCCTTCGCGAACTCGAGCACCTGCTGGATCCCGGCCGGACCGTCGGCCGCGGCACTGATCCGCAGCGAGATGTCGTCGGCCGCGACCGACCCGGTGTAGCCGTGGTCGGCCTCGCAGTTCGGGTCCGCGCAGACGGCCGGCTCCAGGTCGATCCGGTTCACCATGCCCCAGCCGATGGTCAGCACCACCTCACCGCTGCCCGCGACCGCCGGGTCGGCCTTGCCGGTGGCGTAGCCCGCCGGATTCGGTACGACGCGGTTCACGACGACGGCGTTCACCCGGTGCAGCGGGATCGCCTCGGTCGACGTCGACGCGTACGGCGCGCGGATCAGTTCGTCGGCGGCGTGCTCGTCGGTGTGCCCGACGATCAGCCGGGTCGGGGTGAGCGCCAGGATCGTGATGTGCCGCCGGACCTCGTCGCGGTCGAACGTCGGCTCGTGCTGGAGCACGTAGGCTCGGATCGGTTCGCCGGCGATCGCCACCTCGAGCGAATCGGTCACCACGTCGGGGTAGTAGCCGCACCGATCGATGGCGTCGCGCAGGTCCGCCGACGCATCCGCGAGCTCCGGTGTATTCAGGTCACGCATGCCCTCATCCTCGCACGATCGTGCCCCGGAGCGTTTCACCCTTCCCCAGGCCTGTGGACAACCGCGATCAGTTCGCGCTTGCCTTCCGCAGCACCGGCGCACCGGCAGCGCCCGCGACGGTGACCAGAACGAGCCCTGCGACGACCTGCCCGAGCAGCAGCAGTACGCCGGAACTCCCCTCGGTGATCACCTTTCCGCCACTCAACGCCAGCCCGCACAGCGCGCCGAACCCGACGACAGGCAACCCGACTCCGACGACCGGTACGACGGCCGCGACGCGAGCTGCTCGCTCGATCACCGACAGCGGAACACCGGACCGCCGTAGCGCCCGTGCAGGAGCTGCCTGGTCCAGCGCCGTACCCACTGCTCCCGCAGCAGTCGACGCAGCCACGGTCAGGAAGACCAGTGAGAGCAGCAACGCCACACCGATCCGCATGTCGTTGAAGGACGGGTCGTCTTCGCCACCCGGCATGAACACCGAGATGAACCCAGTGACGAAGCCGGACAGCACTAGAGCGGCCACAGGCCGGAAAGCACCCTTGGGGTCGTCTACCAGGCGCCGACCGGCCAGCAACGTCACAGGTCCGTTGGCCGCCTTCGCCATCGCCTTGCCCACCAGCTGCACCGCCCATGGACCGACCACGCGTACGGCGAGGGCCGCGAAGCCGACAGCGATCAGCAGCGGCAGCACAGCCGCACGCATCCCGTAGTACGCCAGCATCACCGGACCGATGACCAGCAACCCGATACGCAGCACGCTCAAGCCCTTGCGGGTTTGGCCGCGTACGACGCCGAGTGGAGTGATGCTGACTCGTCCCAGACCGATGAGTGCACTGACGACGGACAGGATGGGTACGGCGACCAGTACGACGAGGACCGTCCACCACTGGACCGTGATGTCACCGACGTACCAGCGTCCGCCGCCGAGCGGGATCTGCGCGATCAGCGGACTCAGAACGGTGTAGCCGATCAGACCGGCGACTGCACCGGCTGCAGCGAGCACGGCTTGTTCTACTGCGCTCAGCCAGAGCACCTGGGTCCGGGTTGCACCTGCAAGGCGCAGTGCGGCCAGTCTGTGCTCGCGGCGCTTGGCTGCGACACCAGCGGCCTGTCCGACGAGGCTCAGGATCGGGAACAGCACGAGGATGATGCCGAACGCCACCGCGATGAGCAGTCCGGCCATGCGGCTGTCCCACACCTTCTCGTTCCAGCTGCTGACGTACTGCGGGTGCTGGTCGGAAGGGATCGTCCGGACGCCGCGGATGATGATGAACTCTTCTGGCGACGACAGACCCTTGTCACTGATCACACCGGTCGGCCTATCTGCGCCGTACTGCTTGCTGAGGCTGGACCAGCGTTTCTCGACCTCAGGCGAGACGAAGACCTCGCCGGGCTTGGGGGTGTGGTCGAGGCCCGGCGGTGGTGCGAGCTCGTTGGGGTGGAGGACCGCGAGGTCGAGAACGCTCAGGCGGTGACCGTCGACCCGCTGGTCGTCGTCCAGGTTCAGCGAGCCGATCGCGGTCGTCGGATCAGCCTTGTCCGCGCTCCGCCACCCGATCCGCTCCGACCGTTGCGACAACCCGAGCGAACCGGCAATCAGAAACGTGACCAGCAGCGCGACCACTGCAGTCGCACCGAAGGCGGCCAGGTTGGCGGCACGTCCGCCCGGGCCGGGACGGCGTACGAACCGCAGGCCGAGATCAGTCATCGGGTTCATCGCACGGCTCCGATGGCGTCGCTGACTCGACCGTCGACGATGTGGAGGGCCCGGTGGCAGCGGGCGGCTACGGCGTTGTCGTGGGTGACGACTACTACTGCGGCACCGCGGTAGGTAGCGGCACCTACAAGCAGGTCGATGACCTGTGAGCCGGTCGCCGCGTCCAGTGCGCCGGTTGGTTCGTCGGCGAACACCACCTGCGGCTCGCCGACCAGTGCCCGCGCGATAGCCACCCGCTGCGCCTGACCGCCGGACAGCTCACCGGGTCGACGACCGACTTCAGCGGCAAGCCCGACCTGGGCGAGGGTCGTTCGCGCGCGTCCGATCGCGTCGCGCCGGCTCAGGCCGTCGACCATCAGCGGCAGCGCGACGTTCTCGTCCGCGGGCAGCTCGGCGAGCAGCTGGTTGTCCTGGAACACAAAACCGAGACGGCGGCGACGCAGTACGGTCCGGGCGGCGTCGTTCAGCTGGTCGACACGTTCACCGCCCAGCCAGACCTCGCCCTGGTCCGGCGTGAGGATGCCGGCGAGGACGTGCAGCAGGGTGGTCTTGCCGTTGCCACTCGGGCCCATGACCGCGAGCGCTTCGCCGGAACGGACGGCAACGTCCACGCCGGCCAGGCCGACCACGCTGCCGTAGTGCTTGACCAGGCCGTGCCCGCTCAACACAACCTGCGGGACCGCCTGCGACTGGGGACTCTGGAAGTTCATGCCCAGAGCCTTTCGCTTTCACCGCGCCGGAGCGTCGGCCCGAGGACCGGTCTTACCGTCGCCTTTAGACCGGTCCGGCGTACGACCCCAGTCGTACGTCAGTCGGTCCGGAACGCCGACGGGTAGGCGTCGCGGTAGCTCGGGACGGTCCCGGCCGGGGTTTGCACCGACTCGGCGTTCAGCATCGCGTGCACGATCGCCCGCGACAGCGTCCGGGCGCCGGCGGCGTACACGGTCTCCAGCTGGCCGAGCGCGAGCGGATCGGTCACGCTCAGCCGCGGCTCGTCCGTCGTCCGGGTCGACAGCGCGAAGATGCTGTCGCCGTCGACGAGCGTGTGGACCGGGTCGATCGCCCGCGCCAGCCCGTCGTGCGCGACCATCGCCATCCGCTGGGTCGCGGCCTTGTCCAGTGGTACGTCGGTGGCGACGACCGCGATCACGGTGTTCATCCCGGTTGTCATCCCGGTTGTCGCTGCGGGTCCTGGGATCAGGTTGCGGCCGGGAGCCGCGGGTGGCGGCGGCTCGACCGGGGTCCGCAGGTGCGTGAACTCGTCGCCGAGTCCGAGGCGGGCGCCGTACAGGTTGCCGTCGGCATCGACCGCGGAGCCGGCCGCGTTCACGATGACGAGCGCGCCGACCGTCGTACCGTCGTCCAGCCGGACGCTCGCCGAGCCGACGCCGCCCTTCAGCGAACGCGCCCGGGCACCGGCCCCGGCACCGTGGTTGCCCAGGGCAACCGGACCGTCGGTGGCGGCCGCGATCGCGTCCGCTCCCCAGGACGGCTCCGGCCGGGCCTTGAAGTCGCCGCCGCGGGCGAGGTCGAAGATCACCGCGGTCGGGACGATCGGCACTACGTCGTACTCACCCTGACCGACGCGGACACCCTCGCCGCGCTCCTCCAGCCAACGCATCACGCTGCCGGCCGTGTCGAGCCCGAACGCGCTGCCGCCGGTCAGGACGATCGCGTTCACGCCGCCGTTCGAGTTCACCGGCGCGAGCAGGTCCGTCTCGCGGGTGCCGGGCGCGCCACCGCGCACATCGACCCCGGCGACGGCCGTTCCCGGCACGTGCACGACCGTCGTACCGGTCAAGTACGGCGGGTCTACGCGCTCGACCTGCCCGACCAGGATTCCAGGGACATCGGTAATCGCGTTCTGCGGGCCGGGCTGCATGCGAATGATCCTTTCACGCCGAAACCGCTGCACTCTCGACAGGACGTATGCGCCTACTACCCGCGACCGCGCGCCTGGCGGCCTGCCGGATGACCGGACATGTCCTGTCGACCTTGCACAACATTCGAAGCACAGCGACCGCGCCCGACCCAACACCACCCGCGTCCAACGCCTGATCGCCTGGGCGACTGGGCGAGCCGTGGCGACTGGGGACGTGGGCTGGGCGTTCGGAGAGCCCGAAATCGGGTTGCGGTGAGCGTTAGCGTGAAGGGATGAACGCCGATCAGCTCTGTGGTCTGCTGGCCGAACCGTCGAGGTTGCGGACGTACTCCGCGATCGTTCTCGGCGCCTCCACTCCCGAGCAGGTTGCGGGGAGCACCGGACTCCCCGCGCCGGTCGTGGTGAAGGCGTTGCAACGGCTGACCAAGGGCGGACTGATCGCGGCGAGCCGGGACGGGTTCACGGCGGACGAGGTCGCGTTCAAGGACGCCGTACGGGAGAGCCGGCCGGAGCGGGTTCCGCTGGATCCCGATCCGGCCCGGGACAACGTGCTGAAGTCGTTCATCCGTGACGGGCGGCTGACCCACTTCCCGACCTTCCCGGACAAGTACCGGATCGTCCTCGAGTACCTCGTGCTGTCGTTCGAGATGGGCCGCCGCTATCCCGAGTCCGAGGTCAACGAGATCCTCAACCGCTGGCACCCCGACCACGCCGCCCTCCGCCGAGGGCTGGTCGACGCCAACCTCCTCACCCGCGAGAACAGCATCTACACACGCTCTTAGCGTCCCGCCGGCAGTCCGTCGAAAGTTCTGCGGGCGATTCGAGGACCTGTTCCACGAGCAGAACTGGGGAGCCCTACTGCCCATCGCAGGACACCTACGCTCCCCAAACCGGTTTGGGGAGGCGCTCTAACGGGAGTGGGGAGTCCTACTGCCCGATGTGGGAGGGTAGCCCTCCCCAAACCAGTTTGGGGTGGGCTCTGCACTGGATGGGTGCAGCAGACTCGGTCCGGCCTTTGGAGCGAAGCCAGTGCCTCAGGTAAGGCGGCGGGCTGGCGTGTCCTGGCGGGGCTTCTCGTTCGGGGCGATGCGGATTCTCGTGTCGAGGACGGTGGCGCCCTGGGCGGCGACGAGGACCGAGCGGAGGTCCAGGCGGACGACCTCCTCGAGGTCGAGGGTCAGGCGGGACACCCGGTGCAGGAGGTCCTCGATCGCCGGGATGTCCACGGGATCCGAGCCGCGGTAGCCGTACAGCAGGGGCGCGGCCTTCACCTCGCGCACCATCTCCGCCGCGTCGCGGGTGGTGAGCGGCGGCATCCGGTACGAGCGGTCGCCGAGCAGATCCGTCGCGACACCGGACAGCCCGAACGTCACCACCGGCCCGAACGACACGTCCTCGATCGTCGAGATCACCACCGGTACGCCGGGCGGCGCCATCTTCTGTACGACGAACTGCGCCCGCCCCGGATCCGACGCCACCCCGAACGTGTGGGTCATCTCCGCCCAGGCCGCGCGCATGTCGTCCTCGTCGTGGATGTGCCGCCAGATGTCGGCGAGGTCCGGCCGCATCCGCCACTGCTCAGCGGTCGCCTTCAGGATCACCTCGAACCCGAGGTCCGCGGCCCGGTCGACGGCCTCGTCCGCGGACAGCACCGGGAACGCCGGCAGCACCGAGATCCCGTAGAAGGACAGCAGCCGCTGCCGGTCGGTCTCGTCGAGGTCCGCGCCGGTCGGGTGCCGCTGCAAGAACTGCTCGACGAAGTCCTCTCCCCCGGCGGTGTCGATGTCCGGCAGGTCCGGGATCCGGCTGTCCGACCGGCGCCGCCACTCGGCGTACTGCGTCGCCTTCGCCAGCGCACCGACGGCGTACTGCGGGTTGAGGAACGAGGGGATCGAGCCGCGCGCGGCACCGCCGTCCTCGTCCGGCACCTGCAACTCGGCGGGCACGCTCCGGGACGCGAGGAAGGTCGACACCACCGGCTTGTCCGAGCCAGCGGCCGCCGCGGCAAGCACCTGCGCCACCTCGCCGCCGTTCGACTGCACCGGCGGCGTGTAGATCACCACGACCGAGTGCACCTTGTCGTCGGCGAACACCTCGGACAGCGCCAGACCGAAGTCAGACGGAGTCGCGTCGGCGCTCAGGTTCCGCGGCTCCCCCGCGATGTCGAGGCCGCAGCTCGCCATGGTGTCGAGCGCGAGCAGCGTCAGCGCGTCCGAGTTCGAGACGATCGCGACGCGGCGGCCCTTCGGCAACGGCTGGTGGGCGAGCAACTGGGCGACGTCGAACAGCTCACCGGTGGTGTCCACACCGATCAGGCCGCTCTGCCGGAACATCGACTCGATGCTTTCCGGCGGCAACTGGCTGCGCCGGACGAGCTGTCCGACCGGCACGCCCTGGGTGGCGCGCCCGGACTTGAGCGCGATCACCGGCTTCCGCCCCGCGAGCCGGCGTGACACCCGGCTGAACTTGCGCGGGTTGCCGAGCGATTCCAAGTACAGCAGGACGACCTCGGTGGCCTCGTCGGAGTACCAGTACTGCATCAAGTCGTTGCCCGAGACGTCCGCCCGATTGCCGGCCGAGACGAAGCTCGACAGCCCGAGACCACGCCCGACCATGTCGGCGAGGATCGGCACACCGAGCGCGCCCGACTGGCAGAAGAACGCGACCCGGCCCTTGCTCGGCATCAGCGGCGACAGCGTCGCGTTCAGTGAGACGCCGCTCGCGGTGTTGATCAGGCCGAGCGCGTTCGGCCCGATCACCCGCATGCCGTAGGACCGCGCGAGACCCACCAGGTACCGCTGCCGCTTGCGCCCCTCGTCCCCGATCTCCGCGAACCCGCTCGAGACGACGACCAGCCCGCGCACACCCTTCGCCGCGCAGTCCAGGACGACGTCCGCGACCATGTCGGCCTTGACCGCGACCACCGCGAGGTCGACGGTGTCCTCGACCTCCCGGATCGTCGGGTACGCCGGGACGCCCTCGATCTCGGCTGCTTTCGTGTCGGTGTTCACGGCGTACAGCCGACCGGGGAAACCGCCGTCGCGGAGGTTGCGCAACAGCGCGTTGCCGATCGTCCCCTCGCGGCGGCTCGCGCCGATGACGGCGACCGAGGACGGGGTCAGCAACCGCGCGATCGAGAGTGCCTCGGAGCGCTGCTCGCGGGCCTGCATCACCCCGAACGACGTGTCGGTCGGCGCGATGTCGAACTCGACCATGATCACGCCGTCCTCGAACTCCCGGGCGACCTTGTACCCGGCCTCGGTGAAGACCGTGATCATCTTGCGGTTGTCCGGCAGTACCTCGGCGACGAACCGGTGGATGCCGTTCTCCCGCGCCGCCTGCGCCAGGTGCTCCAGCAGCAGCTGCCCGAGCCCGCGTCCTTGGTGCGCGTCCTCGATCAGGAACGCGACTTCCGCCGTACGCCGGCCCGTGCCCTCGTAGCGTCCGACGCCGATCATCTCGTCACCGACCGTGACGATCAGCGCCAGCCGCTGGTGGTAGTCGACCTGCGTGAACCTCGCCACATCCCGCTCGGACAGCTCCGGGTACGGGGCGAAGAAGCGGTAATACTTCGACTGTTCGGACACCCGTGCGTAGAACGCCACCAGCAGCGCGGCATCGTCCGGCGTGATCGGCCGCAAATGCGCGGTCGCGCCGTCCCGCAGGACGACATCGGCCTCGTACTCCGCCGGATAGCCGTCCGGAGGCGCGTGGTCATACTGGTCCGGCACGCAGACAGCGTACTCAACCGGCACGGCGGAGGGTTCTGAATTTGGTCGAGCGGATCGCGCCGGTGCTGGTGTTCCTCGTCGCAGTGACCGTCATCGCCGAACTGGCCGACCATGCCAAGGTGTTCGACGTCGCGGCGCGGGAGGCCGCGCACCTCGCCCGAGGGCGGGTCTGGCGTCTCTGGCTGCTGGTCGTCGCGCTGGCCACAGGCCTCACCATCGTGCTGTCCCTGGACACCTGCGCGGTCCTACTGACACCTGTGGTGCTGTCGATGGCCCGCCAACTGGACATCCCGCCGAAACTGTTCGCCTTCACCACTGTCTGGCTGGCCGGTACGGCGTCCCTCCTGCTGCCGGTGTCCAACCTCACGAACCTGCTCGCCCTGCACCCGTTCCGCAAGCTGGACGCCAGCTATCTGTCTGTGAGCTGGCGCCCTGCGATCGCCGCGGTCGTCATCACGGTCGTCGTGCTCGCGGCGCTCTTCCACCGCGACCTGCCACGCCGGTACGTCGTCCCGCCGACACCTGCGGTCGAGGACAAGGTCCTGTTCTGGGGCTCCGCGGCTGTCTGCCTGCTGCTCGGCCCGGCGTTCGTCTCAGGTATCGAGGTGGCTTGGCCCGCGAGCATCGGTGCGGTCGCGCTGGTCGTCCTCTTCGCCGTACGCCGGCGCAGCGTGCTCAGGTGGTCGCTGATCCCGTTCAAGCTGGTCGGCACCGTCGTGGTGCTGTTCACCGTGGTCGGGTTTCTGAGCTCCCACGGCCTCGAGGACGTCCTTCGGCGGGTCGCCGGCACTACCTCGGAGCTGCGCTTGAGCGCGACCGCTGCACTCGGAGCGAACCTGTTCGACAACCTCCCGGCGTACCTGGCCATGGAACCGGTCGCCGCGGACAGCCCGCACCGCATGCTCGCACTACTCATCGGTGTCAACTGCGGATGCCTGCTCACCCTGTGGGGCTCGCTGGCCACACTCCTCTGGCGGGCACGCTGTGACGCTGCCCGCGTCGACATCTCCTGGTGGTCGTTCCTCTGGCGCGGACTGATTCTCACGCCACTCGTGGTGACCGGAGCCGTACTCGCCCTGAATGGGTCCTGAATAGGTAATGTGCGCTGCATGGCGACGGAGCAGAGTACCTCGGAGGTCACCCGGGAGTTCCGGACGGCGCGCGACTTCCTGGTTGCGCATCGCGACGACTACGAGACGGCGTACCGGGACTTCAACTGGCCGGCGTTCGAGCGGTTCAACTGGGCGCGTGACTGGTTCGACGCGCTCGCTGTGGAGCAGCCCGAGGTGGCCGCGCTGACGATCGTCGAGGAGGACGGCAAGGTCACCTCGCGGACGTACGCCGAGATGGCCGAGCGGTCGCGTCAGGTGGCCGGCTGGCTGACCGAGGCCGGGCTGCAGCCGGGCGACCGCGTGCTGATCGTCCTCGGCAACCAGGTCGAGCTGTGGGAGACGATGCTCGGCTGCATCCGCGCCGGCGCGGTGATGATTCCCGCCACCACCCTGCTCACCGACGCCGACCTCGCGGACCGGATCTCCCGCGGCAACGTCCGCGCCGTCGTCACCAGCGGCGCCGACGCCGGCCGGTACGCCGGGATCGCCGACCACTGCATCCGCGTCGCCGTCGGCGAGCCGACGGAAGGCTGGCTGGCCTACGCCGACTCCGAAATCTACGAAGGCCCCGTGCCTGAGGTCGACACGGCGGCCGACGACTCGCTGCTGCTCTATTTCACCTCCGGTACGACGAGCCAGCCGAAGCTGGTCGAGCACACGCAGGTGAGCTACCCGGTCGGGCACCTGTCCACGATGTACTGGATCGGCCTGCAACCCGGCGACGTACACCTGAACGTCTCCTCGCCCGGCTGGGCGAAGCACTCGTGGAGCAACGTGTTCGCGCCGTGGAACGCCGGTGCGACCGTCTTCCTCTACAACTACACGCGGTTCAACGCCGAGAAAATGCTGCAGATGCTGCAGGAGTACGGCGTGACCACGTTCTGCGCGCCGCCGACCGTGTGGCGGATGCTGATCCAGGCGGACCTGTCCGCGGTCGAGGTCCGGATCCGCGAGTGCATCTCGGCCGGTGAGCCGTTGAACCCGGAGGTGATCGAGCAGGTCCGTACCGCGTGGGGTATCACGATCCGGGACGGGTACGGCCAGACCGAGACGACCGCTCAGATCGGGAACCCGCCCGGTCAGCCGGTCAAGCTCGGGTCGATGGGGCGCCCGCTGCCCGGGTACAGCATCGCGCTGATCGACCCGGCCACCGACGAGATCGGCGACGACGGCGAGATCTGCATCGAGTTGGCGCCCGCGCCGGTCCCGCTGATGCGCGGGTACCGGGACGCGCAGGAGCTCACCGAAGAGGTGATGCGGAACGGGTACTACCACACCGGCGATGTCGCGAGCCGGGACGAGGACGGCTACATCACGTACGTCGGGCGCTCGGACGACGTGTTCAAGGCCAGCGACTACCGCATCTCGCCGTTCGAGCTGGAGTCGGTGCTGATCGAGCACCCGGCCGTCGCCGAGGCGGCCGTCGTACCGTCGCCGGATCCGGTGCGGCTCGCCGTACCGAAGGCGTACGTCGTACTTGCCGCCGGCCACGAGCCGTCGCGCGAGCTCGCCGGGGAGATCCTCGCGTTCTGCCGCGAGCACCTGGCGCCCTACAAGCGGATCCGGCGGATCGAGTTCGCCGAGCTGCCGAAGACGATCTCCGGGAAGATCCGGCGGGTCGAACTCCGCGCGGACGAGGCCGCCAAGGTCGCCAAGAACATGGACAGCGGGACTACCGGGCAGACGTACGACGAGGCGGACTTCAAGTAAGCGATGTCGTTCCACACCGGGCTCGGCTGGGCCGCCGTCGTCGTCCTGCCGTTGCTGATCGTTATCGGAGTGGGAGCCTCGCGGTACGCCGGGCTCCGGCACGACAAAGGCATCGTCACGGCGGCGCTGCGTGCGGTCGTGCAGCTCGCCGCGGTGGGTGCCGTGGTCGGGATCGCGCTGCAGCACACGCTCGGCGCGATCGCGTTCGTGCTGCTGATGTTCGTGGTCGCGACGGTGACGAGTACGCGACGGCTCCAGCACACCATGGTCGTCCCGCGGCAATGGATGTACTGCGCGGCTGCGATCGGGAGCGGAGCGTTCGCCGTACTGATGCTCCTGATCCTGCCGGGCGTCGTACCGCGGAACCCGGCGAGCATCCTGCCGATGGGCGGCATCATCGTCGGCGGCGCGATGACCGCGACCACACTCGCCGGGCGGCGGGTGCTCAGCGAATACAGCAACCGGTACGGCGAGTTCGAGGCGGGACTGTCGATCGGGCTGCTGCAACCGGACGCGTTCAAGCTCGTGGTCGGCCCGGTCGCGGGTGACGCCCTGCTGCCGGCCCTGGACCAGACCCGCACCGTCGGCCTCGTCACGCTCCCCGGCGCGTTCGTCGGCATGGTCCTCGGCGGGGCCTCGCCGACCAAGGCGGCCGCGCTCCAACTCGTCGTACTGATCGGCCTGGTCGCGGCCGAGGCAATCGCGATCCTGGTGGTGACAGAGCTCTTGTCACGCTCGACACTTCCCGACGGCCGTACAGTTTCCTCATGAGCGACGACAAGAGCATCTTCAGCCGGATCGACGAACTGGTGGCCGAGGAGCATGAGCTGCGGACCAAGCACGCGGCGGGACAGGTGAACGACACCGACGAGCATGCCCGGCTCCGGGCGCTCGAGGTCGAGCTGGACCAGTGCTGGGACCTGCTCCGCCAGCGCCGCGCGAAGCGTGAGTTCGGCGAGAACCCCGACGACGCCGCGGCCCGCTCCGGCGACACCGTCGAGGGCTACCTGAACTAGAACCCACCCCACCGCCTTCACCTGGATGAAGGCGGTGGGTTCAGAGGTGGTGGAGGGTTAGAAACCGCGCAGTTTCCTGGGAGTGAGCCGGATCAGGACCGAGTAAGCAGCGTGGAACTGGTCCGGGCTCATGCCGAGGCCGGCGATGTCGGCGGCGTACTTCTCGTTGTACGCCGCCAGCTCGTCACCGCTGATCGGGTCAGGCTCGATCACCGCCGTACCGGAGATGACGCCCACGTCTCCCCCGGTGTGGGTGGCGTTGAAATTGACCGTGACCTGCGGATGGCCGGCGATGTTGCGCAGCTTGGCCTTGTCCGGCTCGCTGCTGATCAGGATCTCGTCGTCGTGCCAGAGGAACCACACCGGGGTCGGCGCCGGCGTACCCGACGGGGCGACGGTGGTCAGCCAAACCACCCGCTCGTCGGCGAGCTGCCGTGCGATCCGCTGGCCGAAGCCGGTGGACGTGTCGATCGTGAACATCAGTGGCCTTCGGAGGAGATCGGTCCGAGACGTCCCCACTCGATCGCCGGGCAGTGGTCCATCACCATCGTGAGACCCGCGGCCGTCGTTCGTGCGTAGGCGTCCTGATCCACTACACCGAGCTGGAACCACACCGCCTTGGCGTTGATTCCCACGGCCTGGTCCGCGATATCGCCAGCGAGCTCAGACCGCACGAACACGTCCACGCAGTCCACCGGGAACGGGATGTCCGCAAGCGTCGCGTACCCCTGCTCCCCGTGCACCGTCTCGGCCGCCGGATGCACCGGCACGATCCGCTTCCCATGACCCTGCAGAAACCGCGCCACGCCGTACGCTGCCCGGCCGGTGTTGTTCGACAACCCCACCACGGCCCACGTCTCACACTCGGCCAGGATCTTCCGAATCGCCTCGTCCATGACTAGCCCCTCAAATACGTCAGCACTGCGGAAACGCGCCGGTCCAATCCTTCGTCCAAC
The DNA here is from genome assembly GCF_004362255.1 of Kribbella sp. VKM Ac-2571. Lineage (NCBI taxonomy): Bacteria > Bacillati > Actinomycetota > Actinomycetes > Propionibacteriales > Kribbellaceae > Kribbella > Kribbella sp. VKM Ac-2571. Next base: position 170,584 of record NZ_SNWS01000019.1, on the reverse strand, counting down.
CGCAGCTTGGCGAAGATATTCCCGACGTGTTTGCGGACGGCTGCCTCGCTCACCACCAACTGCTCCGCGATCGAGCCGTTGACGCGCCCCTCCGCCATCAGCGCTAGCACCTCCAGCTCGCGCGGCGTCAGCGCCGACAGGGGCCCGTCGTTCCGCCGCCGTGCCAGCAGCTGGCGCACCACCTCGGGGTCGACCACGGTCCCGCCCTCCGCGACCCGGTCCAGCGACTCGAGGAACTCGGTCACGTGCCCGACCCGGTCCTTCAGCAGGTACCCGATCCCGCCGGTCGTTGTCTCCAGCAACGACGAGAGGTACGCGTCCGCGACGTACTGCGACAGCACCAGGATCCCGATCGCGGGCAGCTCCGCCCGGATCGCCGCCGCGGCCCGCAACCCCTCGTCGCTGTTCCCGGGCGGCATGCGTACGTCGGTGATCACCATGTCCGGCGGATCCTTGCGTACGACGGCCAGCAGCGCGTCCCCGTCCCCCACGGCGTCCCGTACCTCGTGCCCGGCGCGATCCAGGATGCTGGCAAGCCCTTCCCGCAGTAGCAGCGAGTCCTCCGCCAGCACGATGCTCAATCTGGGGCTCAATCGCCGAGTCGGCACGGGCACTCCATCCTCAGTCGGGTCGGCCCACCGGGTGGGCTGTCGACGTCGAGTGTGCCGCCCAGGGCGTCCAACCGCGTCACCAACCCAGTCAGACCCGTCCCCGCACCGAGCTGCGCGCCACCGATGCCGTCGTCCTGCACCGTGATGACGAGCCGGTCGCGGTCCACCCAACCGGTCACCTCGCACGTCGACGCCTGCGCGTGCTTGGCGACGTTCGCGAGCGCCTCACTGACGACGAAGTACGCCGCGGCCTCGATCGGCCCCGGCAGCCGCGTCGGGATCGACAACCGCAGCGTCACCGGCAGCGGCATCCGATCGGCAACTTCCCGTACGGCGGCCTCCAGCCCGTGATCCACCAGCACCCGCGGATGGATGCCTCGGACAGCGGCCCGCAGATCCGCCAACGCAGCCTCCGCCTCGCCGTGCGCCTTCACCACCAACCGCCGGCCCTCGCCCTCCGGCAGGTCCAGCTCGGCCAGACCGAGCGTCATGGTGAGTCCGACGAGTCGCTGCTGTACGCCGTCGTGCAGGTGCCGCTCGATCCGCACCCGCTCGGTCTCGAACGCGTCGACCAGATCCAGCCGGGAACGCCGCAGCTCGGCGAGATTCCGCTGCAGTTCCTCCTGCCGCGGTCCGAGCATCGCCTTCGCCAGCGAGGCCTCCGCTCCGGCGATCACCCCGAGCAGGTACGAGCTGACGGCATAGAACACCGGCCCGAACACGATCAGGAACAGCAGACCTTCGCCGGCCGAGTTCAGGTCCCACGACCCCAGCATCACCGTGTCGCCGCCGCCGGCGAGCACCGGCGTCACGAGCGTGATGCCGAGGATCGTCGCGCCCAGGCCCCCGAACAGTGCACTCAGCGGCCAGACGAAGGTGCCGAGCAGGAACCCGTACCCGAGGGCCCGCATCGACGCCTGCTCGCGGCGCCGGAAGGTCAGCCGTGCCTTCAGCGACAACCCGGCAGGCAGGTTCGCGTGCGGACTGCTGATCCCGTCAAGGAGCATCAGCCCGGCCCGCCACCGCTCGACCCGGCCGATCACCACCCCGATCAGCGGGAACGCGCCGATCATCACGATCCCGATCAGGATCGGGCTCAGCAGCGCGCTCAGACCGGCGAGTCCGATCAGCACCCCGATCGACAGCACACCGACCGGCACCGAGGTGAGGAGGTACGCGTACACGCGCCACGGCCACGACGAGATCAGGTACCGCGGCGACGCCAGCGCGGCCCACACCGTCATAGGTCTCTCCACCGTGCCAACCCTAGGCGTGAGACAGCCCCGGGGCGGTAGCGTGCGCGCTACTGCAGGTCTCCCTCGTGGGCCAGGGTCCAGAACGCCGTACGCCGGTTTGCTGGGACTATGACCGCTACTGCGCCCACCTACCCGTACACCGCGCCGGCCGAGCCGCCTGCGCTGCTACTGGACGGCATCACCAAGACGTACCGCTCCAAGGCTGGGGCGGTCGACGCGCTGCGCGGGGTGACGTACCACTTCGCGCGGGGCTCGTTCACCGCTGTGATGGGCCCGTCCGGCTCTGGCAAGTCGACACTGCTGCAGTGCGCGGCAGGACTCGACCACCCGACCACAGGGACCGTGGTGCTCAACGGAGTCACCCTGCTCGGGCTGAACGAGGTGGAGCTAACGAAACTGCGACGGGCCGAGATGGGCTTCGTGTTCCAGGCGTACAACCTGTTGCCGTCGTTGACCGTGTACGACAACGTGGCCCTCCCCCTGCGCCTCACCGGCCGCCGCCCGGCGCGGAACGACGTACAGCGGGTGCTCGAACAGGTCGGTCTGGAGGAAAAGGCAAAGCGGCGCCCAGCCGAGTTGTCCGGCGGCCAGCAGCAGCGAGTCGCGATAGCACGGGCACTCATCACGCGGCCGTCGGTGTTCTTCGCGGACGAGCCGACCGGCGCACTGGACAGCGGCACGAGCCGGCAGATCCTCGGACTGTTGCGGGAGGCAACCGACCGCGCGGGCCAGACCGTGGTGATGGTGACCCACGACCCCGTCGCGGCCGCGTACGCCGAGCGCGTGCTGTTCCTGTCCGACGGGCTCCTCGCCGGCCACCTCGACCGCGCCACACCCGCCCAGATCGCCGCGGCGATGAGCGACCTGGAGCGGTGATGTTCTTCCTCAGTCGGCAGACCGTCGGGCGGCACCGGTCGCTGTACGCCGGGTCGTTCGTGGCGCTCGCGGTCGGGGTGTTCCTGCTCGGGCTGGCCGCGACCGCGACGGCCGCCACGATCGCCTACCACGGCCCGGCCTCCGCCAGTATCAGCGTCACGACGCTCGGCGGCGACGGTACGGCGCCCCAGAACGTGAAGGTGCCGTTGTCGGACGCCGATGTGTCCGGTTTGCAGACCGTGCTCAGCATGGTCGGAGCGATCAGCGGGTTCATCACGATCTTCGTGATCGCCAGCACGTTCGCGTTCGCCGTCGCGTCGCGGCGGCGGGAGTACGGGCTGCTGCGGCTGATCGGAGCGACGCCGCGGCAGATCCGCCGGATGGTGCTCGGCGAGGCCGTCGCGGTCGCGCTCGCCGCATCGCTGACCGGAGCGATCGCGGCTCAGCTCGCGACACCGCTGTTGCTGCGCAAGGCGTCGTACACCGAGTTGGCACCCGTGAAGCTGGAGCCGGCCTCGCCGTGGGTTCCGCTCGCGATCGCCGTCGGGGCGGGAATGTTGGTCGCGATGCTCGGTGCGCGTTCGGCGGCCCGGCGGGCGGGCCGGGTCGGGCCTGTCGACGCGTTGCGCGAAGCCTCGCTGGAGCCGCCGCGGATCGGGCCGGTGCGGGTCGTGTTCGGGCTGCTGTTCCTGGCCGGTGCGATCACCATGCTGACGCTGATCCGGCCGTCGAGCGGTGAGGGCGCCGTACCGCTCGCGATGTTCACGCCGATGGTGATGGTGATCGCGCTGACCCTGCTCGCGCCCCTCGTCGTGCCGCTGGTCGGACGGGTGTGGGCGGTTCCGCTCGTCGCGTGGACGCAGGTGTCGGGGCGGCTGGCGCGGAGCAACGTGCTCGCGGCACCGCGGCGGAGTGCGTCCCTCGCGTCGCCGATCCTCGCCATCTCGGCGATCGCCGGGTCCATGGTGCTGAGCCTCAGTTTTGCCGCGGACAGTGCGGCGGCGACCATCCGGGACGCGGTCCGGGCGCCGATCGTCGTCACCGGAGCAGCGCCCGTGGCCGGCGCTGGTGTGAAGGCGGTGGATGCGGGTGTGCCTCTTCAGGTGGTTCGGGTGGCGGCCGACTACGCGGAGCTCGAGGATGCCGAGGGGATCGATCCGGTCGTCGCGTCGCAGACCCGGGACCTGACCGTTCGGTCCGGTGATCTCGGCGCGCTGACCGGCAATACGGTTGCTGTCAGCAAAGAGATGGCGGGGTTCGAGGGCTATCGCGTCGGCGACGAGGTCCCGGTGGTGTTCCCCGACCGGACGCCGGTGAAGCTTCGGGTGGTCGCGATCGTGAAGGACGCGTTCGGCGTGAACCCGTCGTTCCTGATCCCGCTCGAACTCGCGCGCAAGCACGCACCGGAGGCCCGGACGGAGCGGAGTTTCGTCCTGCCCGCCGACGGGATTGCTCCGGCCGACCTCGCGCAGCGGATTCCCGGTGCGCAGCTGGCGACCGACTGGGAGGCCGACCAGGCGGAGGGTCTGCGGAAGGGGAACCGGCTGGGGCTCGTCATGCTGCTCGGGCCGGCCGCGCTCTACAGCGCCATCGCGATCGCCAACACGCTCCTCATGGGCAGCCTGCAGCGCCGTCACGAGTTCGTCACCTCACGGTTGCTCGGTGCGACGCCGGCGCAGCTACGGCGCATGGTGCTCTGGGAGTCGTCGCTGGTCGGTGCGGTGGCTCTGAGCCTCGGGGCCGCGATCACGATCACGGTCGGCGTTCTCGTACGGCACTCGATGACATCAGGCGTCGCCGACGTACCGATCACCGTGCCGTGGGGCATCCTGCTGGGCATCGGCGGACTTTGTCTGACGCTGGCGGTAGGGTCCGCTCTGGCCCCGACTACGTACCTCCTGCGGGTCGTGGCCGGGCAAAACGTAATCCAGCAGGGACAATAGGTACGGCGCCGGACCGTCGCGGCGCCCGTACCGCTTGATCGAGGAGTTCGTAGACCCGCATGGCACGTCGTACCAGTACCGCCGAACCCGAGGACTTCGAGGAGCACATCCTCGACGTCGACGTCTCCGACGAGATGCGTACCAGCTACCTGGAGTACGCCTACTCGGTGATCTACTCCCGGGCGCTGCCCGACGCCCGGGACGGGCTGAAACCGGTCCAGCGGCGGATCCTGTTCTCGATGGCGGAGAACAACATCCGCCCCGACCGCGGCCATGTGAAGTCGGCCCGCGTCGTCGGTGAGGTCATGGGTAAGTACCACCCGCACGGCGACGGGGCGATCTACGACGCCCTGGTCCGCACCGCCCAGCCGTGGTCGATGCGCGTGCCGCTCATCGACGGCCACGGCAACTTCGGCTCCCTCGACGACGGCCCAGCCGCGATGCGGTACTGCCTGACTGGTGACACCCGGGTGCGGCTCGCTGACGGCAGCTCGCCCAAGATCGCCAACCTGATGAACCTGCCGGAGAACTCCGAGGCCTACCTGGACCTGGAGGTTCTCGACAAGGACGGCAAACCGGTCCGTGCAACCAAGTTCTTCAACTCCGGCGTACACCCGGTGAAGAAACTGGTGACGAAGAGCGGCCATTCGCTTCGCGGCAGTCATAACCACCCGGTGCTGTGCCTTGTGCCGGTTCTCGGTGTGCCGATGTTCCAGTGGCTGCGGCTGGACGAGGTGAAGCCCGGCACGGTGGTCTGCCTCGCCCGCAACGCGTGGACGACGGACGTCCCGATGGCCCACGAAATGACGCTCGGCACACTGTTCGGCGCCTGGGTGTCAGAAGGGTTCGCTTCCGCGGAACGAGCTGGATTCAACAACACCGACCCGGAGTACTTCGAGTACATTCTCGCCGCGTACGACGCTGTTGTCGGCGGCCCGCGCTACGTCTACTCGAGGAAGACACGGTCAGAGCGCACCATCCACGAGCTCGACGTTCAGAACCTGACGGCGTTCCGGGAGAGCCCGCTGGCGAAGCTGATCGGGTTCAAGGCAGCCGAGAAGCACATCCCGGAAGCAGTGTGGAACGGCACGGTCGGCCTCAAGCGCGCGTTCCTGATGTCGCTCTACGAGGGCGATGGCGGAATCCGCCAGGCCAATGACGCGTCGATAACCGTCCAGTACTCGACGTACAGCCAGACCTTGGCCGCCGAGCTCCAGGAGCTCCTGCTCGAGTTCGGCGTGCACAGCAACCTGACGCATTACGCCCGCGGCGAGTATCGGCTGGTGATCTCCGGCCGACACAACATCCACGCCTTCCACGAGCGGGTCGGGTTCCTGGCCGCCAAACGGCACAAGCTACAGGAACTGCTGCACAAGACGCCGCGGTACACTCATCGGCTCACCGGCGACCACGCGCCGTACGTCGCGGACTTCGTGCGCGAGTCTCTCGGCGCCGGCCGGGGCACGGGTAAGAGCTGGCTGCTCAACCACAACTTCGATCGTTTCGAGCGCTGGCAGGTCGACCGCAGCTTGCTGGTCAGCAAGTTCGAGGATCCCGAGATCCTCGGCGTCGTCGCGCCGATCATGGACTCCGGCTATCGCTTCGTCGAGGTCGCTGCGGTCGAGGACTGCGCGCCCGAGGCGGTGTACTCGATCCGGGTGGACAGCGACGACCACTCCTTCCTCGCCGGTGGCTTCGTCAACCACAACACCGAGTGCCGGATGGCGCCGCCTTCGATGGCGATGACGACCGGTCTGGACGAGGACGTCGTCGACTTCAAACCGAACTACGACGGCCAGGAGACCGAGCCGTACGTCCTGCCGGCCGCCTTCCCGAACCTGCTGGTCAACGGCGCTGCCGGGATCGCGGTCGGTATGGCCACCAACATGGCCCCGCACAACCTGGTCGAGGTGATCCAGGCGCTCCGGCACCTGATCAAGACGCCGGGCGCGGACCTCGACGACCTGATGCGATTCATCCCCGGGCCGGACCTGCCGACCGGCGGCAAGATCGTCGGCCTGGAAGGCATCAAGGACGCGTACGCGACCGGCCGCGGCAGCTTCAAGATGCGCGCCACCGCACGCGTCGAGAACGTCACCCCGCGCCGCAAGGGCATCGTGGTCACCGAGCTGCCGTACTCCGTCGGTCCGGAGAAGGTGATCGAGAAGATCAAGACCTTGGTGCAGAGCAAGAAGCTCCAGGGCATCGCCGACGTCAAGGACCTCACCGACCGTACGCACGGCACCCAGCTCGTCATCGAGGTCAAGAACGGCTTCGTCCCGGAAGCGCTGCTCGAGCAGCTCTACAAGCTGACCCCGCTCGAGGACGCGTTCCACGTCAACAACGTCTGCCTCGTCGAGGGCCAGCCGCGCACCCTCGGCCTGAAGGAGCTGCTCGAGGTCTACCTCGAGCACCGGTACGACGTGACCCGCCGGCGCAGCGAGTTCCGCCGGAAGAAGGCCCAGGACCGGCTGCACATCGTCGACGGCCTGCTGATCGCGATCCTGGACATCGACGAGGTCATCCAGGTGATCCGCAGCAGCGACGACTCGGCCGAGGCCCGGGCCCGGCTGATCGAGATCTACGACCTGTCCGAGGTCCAGGCGAACTACATCCTGGACATGCCGCTGCGCCGGCTGACGAAGTACTCCAAGCTCGAACTGGAGACCGAGAAGGGCGAGTTGGAGCGCGAGATCGAGGCGCTGACCGCGATCATCGAGGACGTCGCACTGCTCCGTAAGACGGTCTCCGACGAGCTCGCCGAGGTCGCGAAGACGTACGGGACGCCGCGGCGGACCGTGCTGCTGGAGTCGTCCGGCGCGACCAAGACGGCCGCCGTGCCGCTCGAGGTCAGCGACGACCCGTGCTGGATCCTGATGAGCTCGACCGGGCTGCTCGCGCGCACCAACGGCGTGGAGCCGTTCGGTCCCAGCGACTCGCGTGCGAAGCACGACGCGATCGTGTCCGCGGTGAAGAGCACCGCCCGCGGGCAGTACGGCCTGATCACCAGCGCGGGCCGCTTGATCCGGCTCGAGTCGCTCGACCTTCCCGCCGTACCGACGACGGCGAACGCGCCGAACCTGCAGGGTGGCGCGCCGATCGCGGAGTTCGTGTCGCTGGACCCGGGTGAGAAGGCGCTCGCACTGACCACGATGGATCCGGATTCGGTCGGGGTCGCCCTCGGTACGGCGGGTGGCGTCGTGAAGCGCGTCGTACCGGATCACCTCAGCAACCGTGACTCGTGGGAGATCATCGGCCTCAAGGACGGCGACGAGGTCGTCGGAGCGGTCGAACTGACTACGGGTGACGAGGAGCTGTGCTTCATCACCTCCGACGCGCAACTGCTGCACTTCCCCGCGTCGGCCGTGCGGCCGCAGGGGCGGACCGCGGGCGGTATGGCCGGCGTACGGCTCGCCGCGAAGGCGAAAGTGGTCTTCTTCGGCGCCGTCGACACCGGGCGTGAGGCGCAGGTCGTCACCATCGCGGGCTCGTCGTCGGCCCTGCCGGGGACCGAGGTCGGCGCGGTGAAGGTGACGCCGTTCAGCGAGTACCCGGGCAAGGGCCGCGGGACCGGTGGTGTGCGTTGCCAGCGGCTGCTGAAGGGCGAGGACGGCCTGCTGCTCGGGTATGTCGGCACGGCGCCGGTGAAGGCCAGCGCGAACAGTGGCGCACCGGTCGAGCTGCCACCTGTCGACATGCGGCGCGACGGCTCCGGCGTACCGGTTGCTCAGCCGATCGCTGCATGCGCTCCCGATCTGGCAGGCTGACCTCTGTGAAGAGAGTGCTCGCGCTGTGCGCGGTCGTGGTACTTGCGGTGGCGGGCTGTAGCGACAAGAAGGACACAGGCGGGAACCAGCCCACCGCAGACGCGGTCGGGCTGCTGACCGACGTCAAGAAGACCATTGACGAGGCCGCCAGCGTGCACATCGTGCTGACCGGGCGCGACCTGCCGGACAACGCGCAGACGCTCGCCAGCGGGGACGGCGTCGCGACGCACGCGCCCGCGTTCAAGGGCAAGCTGACCGTGCGGTCGTCCGGTTCCCCGATCGACGCCGACGTGGTGGCGGTCGGGAGCAAGGTCTACGCCAAGGTGTCGTTCTCCCCCAGCTACATCGAGCTCACGCCGGCCCAGCTGGCCGGCCTCGGCGCACCCGACCCGGCGATCCTGCTCGATCCGGCGAAGGGCCTGACCGCGGTCCTGCCGACGCTCAAGGACGCCAAGGTGAAGGGCGAGACCCGCGAGGGCGCGAAGGTCCTCACCGAGGTCACCGGCTCCGTCGACGGCAAGTCCCTCCAGGGCATCTTCCCGAAGGCCCCGGCCGACCAGAGCTTCCCGAGCACCTTCAAGATCGACAAGAGCAGCAAACAGCTGATCTCGGCGACCATCACCGGCCCGTTCTACTCCGGTGCCACCAGCAGCTACGACGTCACTCTGGACAAATACGGCGAGAAGATCGAAATCACGAAGCCGTGACCCCGAGGACCCGCCTCACGCTGGCTTCGATCGCCGTTGCGTTTGCGGCGGCCGATACGTACGTCGTCGTGCTGGCGTTGCCGGACATGATGGCCGGGGTCGGGCTGTCCGCGGACGAGTTGCAGCGGGCGGCGCCCATCATCTCCGGGTTCCTCCTCGGATACATCGCCGTACTGCCGCTGATCGGGCGGATCGCAGACGTTGCCGGTCGTACGCCGGTGCTCGTCGGGGCGCTGTTGCTGTTCGCGGTCGGGTCGCTGATCACGGCCGGTGCCTACGACCTGCCCCTGGTGGTAACCGGTCGGTTTCTTCAAGGGGTCGGCGGCGGCGGACTGGTGCCGGCGACGCTGGCGTTGGTCGCGGACCTGTGGCCGGCGGAGCGGCGCGGGTTGCCGTTGGGCGTGGTCGGGGCAGTGCAGGAGCTGGGCTCCGTGCTGGGTCCGTTGTTGGGTGCCGTCGTACTCGCGGTAGCTGACTGGCGGTACATCTTCTGGCTCAACCTTGTCGTCGCCGTCGTCCTCGCGCTCCTGCTTCGCGGCCGCTGGCGACCACGGCTCTCGGGCGCCGTCGGGGTGCTCGCTTGTCTTGCGCTCGGGCTGACACTCACAGCACCGGATCGGCTTGCGTCCGGGGTGACGCTCGGTTTGCCCTTTGTGCCCTTCACCGGCACGTCCCGGCTGCTCACGCCGATCGGGGTCGTCACGCTGGTACTGGCGCTTGTCTGGCTCGGTCTCGTGCTCTGGCGGACTCGTGGACATCTCACCGCAGTGCTCTCGCGAGTCGACCTCGTCGGTGCGCTGCTGCTCGCGCTGGCACTGGCTGGTGTCGTGCTCGCTTTCGCGACGGCGGACCCCGAGCGCGAACTGATGTCGCCCGCTGGACCGTGGCTGCTCGTCACCGCCGCCGTGTTCGCCGTCGCCTTCGCGCTGTGGCAGCGTCGTACGGCGGCCGCGATCGTGCCTCGTGGCCTGCTGGGTGGCCGCCCGGCGTGGGGCTCGTTGGTGGTCAGCTTTCTGATCGGATGCGCGCTGATCGCGGCGCTGGTCGACGTACCGGTGTTTGCCCGCACGACACAGGGCGGTGGACAGCTGGCCGCCGCACTGGTCCTGCTGCGGTTCCTGATCGCTCTTCCGGTCGGTGCGGTCGTCGGCGGGTGGCTGACCCGGCGCTATGGGCTCGGATTGATCACCGGTGCCGGGCTCGGCTTGTCCGGGGCGATGTTCGTCGTGATGACGTTCTGGAGCCGTACGGCGCTGGATCACTGGCCGGCGACCGTCGTACTGCTCGTCTGCGGCTTCGGATTCGGCCTGGCGCTGTCACCGCTCAACACCGCGATGCTCGGTGCAACGCCCGCCGACAGCCACGGCCTCATGAGCGCGCTCGTCGTGGTCGCGCGGATGGTCGGCATGCTCGTCGGCGTCTCGGCGCTGACCGCGATCGGCCTCCGCCGGTACTACGCGATTGCCGACGGCATCAAATCGCCCAACGAGCTCTGCCCGAACTCCCCCGGCGACTGCCGCCCGTTCGTCGACGCGCTCCGCGACGCGGCCGTTTCACAAGTTCACGCGATCTTCGCCGGGGCCGCCGTGTGCGCGTTCCTGGCCGCCGCTCTGGGTGTCCTGCTCCTCGGGCGGCGTGGCGTACTGCACACATGATGATCATCATGAGGGACAGGCGTCTCAGGTCGCGTAACGTGAAGCCGTGACACCTGGTACCCCTGCTCCTGCCGCCGGCCTGTGCTCGACGTTCTGTCGGGTACTGCAGGAGCCGTTGCCCGGTACGGCGGTGGTCGCGACCGGATGGGTCGTTGTCGAGCAGCCCGGTCCGTGGGGTGCGAAGGCACCTACACAAAGTCACCTCGACCCGGGATTCGGTGGCGCCTTCGACGACGAGTGCAAGAAGGTCGACGTACGGTTCGGCCTGATCCGCTCCCCTGGCCGGCACGCGGACTCGGTCGAGCGGGCGCACCAGGTGTTTGTCGCCTCCACGAGGCCGGGGAATTCGTGGCTGCTCGGCGGCCAGGTCGCGGATCCGTCCGAGCTCACCGACCTCGACCTCGGCGCGGTCGCCCGTGGTGATCGCGCAGCCGCTGTCGCCTCACTGCCCGTCCTGACACCGCTCGACGAACCGATCGTGCTGGTCTGTACCAATGGGAAGCGCGACGAGTGTTGTGCGCTACTCGGACGGCCGTTGGTGTCGGGGCTGGCTGAGCGCGTGCCGGGTCGGGTCTGGGAGGCCAATCACCTCGGCGGGCACCGGTTCGCGCCGACCGCGACGTACCTGCCGGCCGGGACCATGCACGGGCATCTCACCGTCGACACAGCTGTCGAGGTGCTGGCCGCGGCCGACCGCGGCGAAACAGTGCTGACCGGGCTGCGCGGCCGGTCCACCTGGACCAAACGCGGTCAGGCCGCTGAGGTCGCCGTACGTTCATTGATCGGAGATCTGTCATTGGATTCGTTGGCGGTCGTCGGCGAAGGCGCCGACACCGTCACTGTCCAGCATGTCGACGGGCGGGCGTGGACCGTGCCGGTCACCAGTGCACCAGCCGATCCACCCCGTCCGGACTCTTGCGGAAAGGAACCGTTCGCCATGTCGATTCTGCACGCCGGTACCCCAGTGTCAGGCCCAGTGTCAGGGCCAGTGCGATGAGCGGGGGGTTCGACGACCTGCTCGCCGCCAACGCGGAGTACGCCGCCGACTTCCACTACGGCGGATTCGACGGCATCGCCCATGCCGGGATCGGCCTCGTCACCTGCATGGACTCGCGGATCCCGCCGCTGGAGATGCTCGGTCTCAAGCCCGGTGACGCGAAGGTCCTGCGGTCCGCCGGCGGGCGGGTCACCGAGGTCACGATGACCGGCCTGGTCCTCGGCGTCCAGCTGCTCGGCGTCCGGCGGATCATGATCATCCCCCACACCCGCTGCGCGATGGCCGCGATGTCCGAGGACGACCTCCGCGCGAAGGTCGAGCGGGCCGCCGGCAAACCGGCCGGCTACTTGCCGATCTCGGTCATCCCCGACCAGCTCGAGGCCCTCCGCCGCGACGTCGCCGCCGTCCGCGAACACCCCCTGATCGGCCAGGACATCCTCGTCGGCGGCTTCATGTACGACGTGGACAACGGCCGCCTCACCCAAATCGACTGACCGACACGGCGGGGCACCGTCAGACGAGCCGGGGTAGCCCCTGTTCTTGCCCGGGGTAGGGCGTGTTCATCAGGGTTCGAGGGTGACTTTGCCGGTGTCCAGTTCGTAGTAGGCGCCGGCCAGTTGGAGGTCGCCGGACTTCTCCAGTGGGGCGATGACGGGTGACCGGCGGAGTTCGGCGAGGACGTGGGTGACGTTCGCGTGGACGGCGTTGGTGAGGCGGTCGCCGGGCTTGCCGGAAGTCTGGCGGACGGCAGGAGCAAGGGTGTCGACGAGATAGCCCAGCTTTCCGGGGTGCCTGGTGGGTTCGTCGACGGCCTTGATCGTGGCGTCCAGCGCGCCGCAGCGTTGGTGGCCTAGGACGAGCAGGAGTGGGGTGTGGAGTTCCGCGACTCCGAACTCCAGGCTGCCGATCACGGACCGGTCGAGCGCCCCGCCGGCGCTGCGTACGACGACCAGATCGCCGAGGCCCTGGTCGAAGACGAGCTCGATCGGTACGCGGGAGTCGACGCAGCCGAGGATCGTGGCGAACGGGTGCTGTCCCTTGCTCACCGCGATCCGCCGAGCGATCCCCTCGTCGAGATCCTGCTCCTCGGCGGCGACGAACCGCGCGTTGCCCGCCAGCAACCGCTCCAGCGCCTGCTTGCCATCAGCAACCACAGCCGACGTGAGCGGCTGGCTTCCGACCACACCCGCCGACGTGTGCGGCCCATCACCTCCCACCGCTGCGCCCGGCGACGTACTAGGATCGGCTTCCGTAATGCAGGCAGCGAGGGCACCGGTGCCCAAGGCTGCGCCGCAAGCGGTGAGGATGTGGCGGCGGGACGGAGTCTTCATCGGCGGGTCTCCTCACGCGCACACGGCCGGGGCGGTGCCGTCTCGTCGACCGTAGCAGATTGCATACAGTCTGCAGTACCCATGAACACCGAGGATCTCTCGGATCCCGCCCGGAAATCTGATAGACACCCTTTATGAGACTCCGCCCCAGCTCATTCCACCGCTCCCTGGTCGCCGGCGCCCTGGCGCTGACCGCCGTACTCTCCGGAGCGCCGATCGCCCAGGCACTCCCGGCCACCGCGCCCGCCTTCCGCGGCGGACCGGTCACCGGCTGCCTGGACCAGTCGATCGTCGGCACGGTCGAGGAGCAACGACTCAGCCGAGGCATCAACGGCGGTCCATCAGTGCCCGCGGAGATCCTGCGCCGCTCAGGCTTCGACCGCCAGGTCGACCTGTTCACACAACTCTTGTGCCGCGTCCCCAGCCGCCAGGCCGCAGCAGCCCTCGTACGCACGCAAGGCGAGGCCCTCTGGCGTACGGCGACCCGACGCGCGCAGCGTGCCCCGCAAGGCACCGACGCGCTACCCGCGACGGACGACCGCAGCCTGTACTGGGCGCGCATCTCAATGGCCCTCGCCCTGCGCCAATGGCAACCAGCCTTCGGTCTCGGTACGACGGAACGGGCCAACCTGATCCGCTCGTTCGAGTATGCCTCCCGCGGCATCACCAGCACCCGTTTCACCCCGGGCGTCCGCAAGATCCTCGTCACCGGATTCGACCCGTTCACGCTCGATGCGGACATCCGGATCGGCAACCCGTCCGGCGCCAACGCGCTGACCCTCGACGGCCGGCGCTGGCAGGTGAACGGCACGACGTACGAGATCCAGACGGTGATGTTCCCGGTCCGGTACACCGACTTCGACGAGAACATGGTTGAGAACGCGCTCGCACCGCACTACCGCCCCGGCCCGCAGCACGCCGACCTGGTGATGACCGCGAGCCAGGGCCGGGTGGGCATCTTCGATCTCGAGGTCTTCAACGGACGCCGGCGTTCGGTCAGCTCGATCGGCGACAACAACAACCTCTGGGGCGGCGGCACGATCAGCGCCCCGGTCGTCTCCCCCAGCATGCCGGCAGGCCCCGAGTGGCTCACCTCGAGCCTGCCGCTCGCGCGGATGGCCAAGACCGAGGTCCCGCCGTTCCGGACCCGCGTCAACACCTCCGTGCTGGAGATCCCCGCCGGCGAGACCACACCGGTGCGCCGGCCGGACGGTCCCACGGCCGGTTCGATCGCATCCGAAGGCACCGGCGGCGGGTACCTCTCCAATGAAGTTGCCTACCGCAACACTCTGCAGCGCGACCTGCTCGACCCGTCGATGCCGGCCGGCCATCTGCACGTCCCGGTGCTGTCGTTCGACCTCGCGAACAAGACCGCGATCACCGACCCGACCTACGAGGCCAACCGGGACGCGATCGTCGCCGGCGCCCATGCGATCCTGCGCGCCGCCCTCTCATGATCAGAATAGTCGCCATGTGATCACTATTCTGGTCACAACTTGAGAGTGGCGACCGTCCCTACGCTATTTGTCGACTCTTCGACATTCAGCTCGAGCCTCTCCGCCTGGCCGGTGTCCTCGAGCATCCCACGCAAGAGGCGACCACTGAAGTGATCACCGCCGTACCTGAAGTGATCAGAATTGTGTTCATGAAGTACCGGCCGGACGGTTGCTGGAGGCAACGTCATTCCGCCAGGATGATCGGGAACGCCTGCAGCACCGAGTCGAACTGATGGTCGGGGGCCGGGGCGTCGGTTGCGGGCCGGTTTCCGATTTGGATTGTGTGGAGGCCTGCCGCGATGCCGCCGGCGATGTCGTGGGAGGGGTGGTCGCCCACCATCCAGCCGCCGTCGAGGGTGGTGCCGGTTCGGGTCGCGGCGAGTTCGAAGATTCGTCGGTCGGGTTTGCGGACGCCGACTGTTTCGGAGACGCAGGCGTAGTCGATGGCGTCGGCGAGCTGGGTGTACTCGAGTTTCAGGTTCTGCTGGACGGTGCCGCCGTTCGTCACCACCGCTATGCGCCACCCGGCTGCACGCAAGTCGGCCAATCCGTCGAGCACAGGCTGCTCGACCCAGGCGAACAACGGATGTTCCTCGTCGTACGACGCCACCAACTCGTCCACCGGAGCCGCGAGCCCGAACCGCTCCCGCACCAGCTCGAACAGCTCCGCCCGCGGCCGGAACCCACCGTTGTCATGAGCAACCAACCACTCGACGGCGGACTCCCCCAGCCCGATCCAATCCGCCCACCAACGGGCCCACTTCAGGAACGCCCCGTCCCGATCGATCAGCGTGTTGTCCAAATCAAAACAAACCAACCGAGGCGTCCGCTCCACACCCCCACCCTCACACTCCCCGGACGTCCAGGCCATCACAATTGACCGCACTCCGCGCGGACAAGCGTGCACACGCCGGGCAATTGGCAATTGTGATGGGCTGGGTGTCCGCCTCGACTCAGACGTCGATGCGGTTTTCGTCCAGTTCGTAGGCGCCTTGGACGAGGAACTCCTTGCGGGGAGCCACGTCGTTGCCCATGAGGAGGTCGAAGACCTTGGCGGCGGCTTCGGCGTCGTCCACCGTGATGCGCCGGAGGGTGCGGTGCCGGGGGTCCATGGTGGTTTCGGCCAGCTGGTCGGCGTCCATCTCACCCAGACCCTTGTAGCGCTGCGGCGGCTCCTTCCAGCGGACGCCCTTCTTCATCAGTTCGGCCGTCTTCCGCTGGTACTCCGCGTCGCTGTACGTGTACAGGTACTTGTCCTGCCCCTTCTTCGGGTTCGTCAGCTCGAACCGGTGCAGCGGCGGTACGGCGGTGTAGACGCGCCCCGCCTCGACCAGCGGCCGCATGTACCGGAAGAACAGCGTCGCGAGCAGCGTCCGGATGTGGGCGCCGTCGGAGTCGGCGTCCGCCATGAAGATGATCTTGCCGTAGCGCGCCTGCTCGAGGTCGAACGTGCGGCCCGAGCCGGCGCCGACCACCTGGATGATCGACGCGCACTCGACGTTCTTCAGGACGTCGCTGACCGACGCCTTCTGCACGTTCAGGATCTTGCCGCGGATCGGCAGCAGCGCCTGGAACTCCGAGCTCCGCGCCAGCTTCGCCGTACCGAGCGCCGAATCACCCTCGACGATGAACAGCTCGGACCGGTCGACGTCGTTGCTGCGGCAGTCCGCGAGCTTCGCCGGCAGCGCCGACGACTCCAGCGCGGTCTTCCGCCGCTGCAGCTCCCGGTGCTGACGCGCGGCGACGCGGGTCCGGGAGGCCGCGACGACCTTCTCCAGGACGGCGCGCGCCTGCGCCTTGTGCTCCCGTTTCGTCGACGTCAGGAACGATTCGAGCTCGGTCTGCACGACCTTCGCCACGATCCGCGACGCCGCCGGCGTACCCAGCACTTCCTTCGTCTGCCCGTCGAACTGCGGCTCGGCCAGCCGCACCGTCACGACCGCGGTCAGACCCTCGAGTACGTCGTCCTTGATGATCTCCTCGCCGCTCTTCAGCAGCCGGGTGCCGTCAAGTGCGTTCGTGAAACTCTTCGACAGCGCCCGCTCGAACCCGGCGACATGGGTGCCGCCCTTCGGGGTCGCGACGATGTTGACGAACGACCGCACCTCGGTCTCGTACCCGTCGCCCCAGCGCACCGCGATGTCGACGTCCAGGTCCCGCTCGACGTCGGACGGGGTCATGTGGCCGGCGTCGTCGAGCATCGGCACGGTCTCGGTGAAGTGCCCCGTCCCGGCCAGCCGGATGACCTCGGTCACCTTCTGGTCCGTCGCCAGGAACTCGCAGAACTCGCTGATCCCGCCGTCGTGCTTGAAGGTCTCCTCGGTGAGCTCGTCGCCGCGCTCGTCGCGGATCACCAGCTCGAGCCCCGGCACCAGGAACGACGTCTGCCGCGCCCGGGTGACCAGCTCGTCGTAGTTGAAGGTCGCATCCTTGGTGAAGATCTGCCGGTCCGCCCAGTACCTGATCCGGGTGCCGGTGACGCCCTTCTTGGCCCGGCCGGCCTTGCGCAACCCCTTCGCCGGGGTGAAGCCGGCCGACGCGCCCTCGCCGTCGAACTCACCCGCGACACCGCGCCGGAACGACGTCGTCCAGATCACCCCGCCACGGTCGACCTCGACGTCGAGCCGCGCGGACAGCGCGTTCACCACCGACGCGCCCACGCCGTGCAGACCGCCGGACGCGTTGTACGACCCGCCGCCGAACTTGCCGCCGGCGTGCAGTTTGGTGAACACGACCTCGACACCGCTGAGCTTCGTCTTCGGCTCGATGTCGACCGGGATCCCGCGCGCCCGGTCGACGACCTCGACGGAGCCGTCCTTGTAGAGCACGACGTCGATCCGGTCGCCGTGCCCGGCCAGGGCCTCGTCGACGGCGTTGTCGATGATCTCCCACAGGCAGTGCATCAGGCCGCGGCTGTCGGTGGACCCGATGTACATACCGGGCCGCTTCCGGACCGCCTCGAGACCTTCGAGGACAAGCAGATGGCGGGCGTTGTACGCCGGGTCGATCTCGGTACTGCGAGGCGTCGGGGCGGCCACAGGGCTCCTTCACTGGATTGCCACACTTACACACCGCAGCTTATGCGGCCGCACCCCCAAAACGTGGCAGGCGGGGCCTGTGACGACTGGCCGGTGGGTACCGGAGATGCATGTCGCGACAGGTATCGATCCGGACTCGATTCGGAGTGGCGTACGACACTCCGAATCCGAGCAGACGGTGACGGTTTCATGGCGCACAGTGAGAGAAGAAGCACCCCGCCTCCGTGGCACACCAGAAAATCACCCGAAGACGAAACGATTCCGCGTCAGCAAGCGTCATACGAGGACAGGTGGTTCGTCTCACATACGGACACGTTGTCCCCACCGGGAAGCGATCCGCATGTCAGGATGTTGCAATCTGGTGAGTACGGAACTAGATGAGATGAGGCCTCAATGACTACAGCACTCGCCCCGAGTTCGGCGCTGTCTGCCGCGGATCGTTGTGACCGCTGCGGTGCGCAGGCCTACGTCCGAGTCACCCTGACCAGCGGTGGGGAGCTACTTTTCTGCGCCCACCACGGCCGCGAGCACTCGGAGAAGCTGCGCGACATCGCGATCACCATCCACGACGAGACCGGTCGGCTCGAAGCCACCCCCACGGTCACCGTAGACGACGAGCGGTGACCCACAAGCTGTTCTAAACGCGCCAGCGCCGGCGCCAAAGTCATCACAGGCTTCGATGGCGGTTCACCCGAGAGGTGAACCGCCATCCCTCTTTTGACCGAAAAGGCTTACACGACAGGTACGCCGGGACCGGGCCCGTGCCGCCGTAGTTCCTGCCAGGCGCGCGCCAGCCGCGCGACCGCATCATCAAGCACTTGCTCGGAGTAGGCGAAGGGCACCCGTAAGTAGTCGTTGTGTGCACCCGACGGATCCATGGCCTGCCCGGCCACCACCTCGACGCCGTGTCGCAAGGCCACCTGCGCGAACACGCGCGCATCAGTGTCCGGCAACCTGACCCACAAGGCCGATCCACCGACCGGCGGCGACCATTCCCAGTCCGGTAGCCGTTCGGTCAGCAACTCCCCCATCAGCTTCTTCCGCACGGTCGCCAGCCGCGCCCGGGCCGACGTCACCTCGGTCAGCCGCGGCAGCAGCCGGGCAGTCAGCGCCTGGTCGATGACCGGGCTCCCCAGGTCGGCCAGCGCCTTGTGCCGCGCCAACCGCTCGGCGAGCGGACGCGACGCCCGGATCCAACCGATCCGCAGGCCGCCCCACACAGCCTTCGACACCGACCCGATCGTCAGCACCTCGGCGTCGTCCGGCGCGTACGCCGCAAGCGGCGGCGGGATCTGCGGACCGGCCGGATCCCACGCCGAGTACGCGTTGTCCTCGACCACGACGACCCCGTGCCGCGCCGCCAGTTCCGCGACCTGCCGGCGACGGTTCGCCGACATCAGCCGACCGGTCGGGTTGTGGAACGTCGGCATCACGAACAGCATCGCCGGCTGATGCTCCGCGAACGCGGCCTCGAGCAGATCCGGCCGGATCCCGGCATCGTCCAGCGATACGCCGACCACTCGCCCGCCCGCCGCGCCGAAGAGATCGAAGCACCCCGGCCAGCTCGGCTGCTCGATGGCGACCGTGGCACCGTTGCGCAGGTACATCTGTGTCGCCAGCGCGATCGCCTGATGTGCGCCGGTCGTCACCACGATCTCGTCGGGTGACGTCGGCAACCCGCCCTCGGTGAAGTGTTCCGCGATCCGCTCACGCAGCACCGGCAGACCGCGCGGGTGGTACCCGACGTCGCCGAGCAGTGCGGGCAGCTCGTCGGAGGCCAGCGCGATGAGCTCCGACGACAGTTCGGGCAGCCCAGGATCCACGGCGTACGTGAGCGAGATGACCTCGCCCGGTCCGACGGTGATCCGGTGGAACAGCGACTCGCCGTACCCGGCGGGCATCTGCTTGTCCGATCGTGAACGACCTCGTCCGGCCGTGCGCGCGACCGTCGTACCGCTGCCGCGCCGGCTCTCGACCAGGCCGCGGGCACGGAGTTCGTCGTACGCCGCGACGACCGTCGAGCGACTGATCGCCAACGAGTCGGCCAGGCGCCGTTCGGCCGGGAGGCGGGCGCCGACCGGGAGCTCCGCGGAGCCGATCAGTGCGGCGATCTCGTCGGCCAGCCGCCGGTACAGGCCGCCGCTGCGGATGCTCAGCCGGTGTCCGATCAGGTCGGCCAGCGCCGACGGGTCTCCAGAACGGTCCACTTCTCCTCGGATTGGCTCGGGTGGACTGCTTCTCGCGTCGCCAGGCTAGTACCGGAAGGCAGTCCAGTTCGAGAGCAGGAGTGCGAAGACATGATGATCGGTCAGCTGCTGGGGTTCACCGGCGCGACGGTGGTGCTGGTCGGGATGCCGGGGCCGAACAACCTGTACATCTCGCTTCGCAGCCTCACCCAGGGGCGTCGCGCGGGCGTCGTCTCGGCGCTGGCCGTCGAGACCGGGACGCTCGTCTACATCGTCGTGACCGCGCTTGGTCTCGCCACCCTCGTGCAGGCGTCTCCCACACTCTTCACCGCAATCACCGTCGCAGGGGCGCTCTACCTCGCGTACCTGGGTCTCAAGTTGCTCAAGGCTCCCGTGAGCGACCACGCGGCAGATATCCAGGCCGCGCCGCTCGGCCGGGTGTTCCGCGACGGTGTCGTGGTGAACCTGCTCAACCCGAAGGCCGCGTTGTTCTTCCTCGCGTTCCTGCCGCAGTTCGCGACCCGCGGCGCGGATCCCGCTCAGCTCCGCACCGAACTCCTGGTGCTCGGCGTCGGCACCTTGCTGATCGGCCTCACCCTCGACCTCTGCTACGCGATCGGCGCCGACGCCGTAGGCCGCCGCTTCCGCTCGGTCCGTACGACGAGCCGCCGGCGCAATCTGATCGTCGCGGCGATCTACCTCGGGCTGTCCGCGTTCGCGCTGATCACGGCATTCTCAGGACCCTCCACAACCACCACTGAACCGTTCTCGAACCGCAGCGACAACTTCTCGCCGCCGACCCGCAACCCGTCGAGTTCGAGCACCTGCCAGGGCAGCGAGTCAGCGGGATTGATCGCCAGCGTGCCACCGGGTACGTCGGGCTCGATGCCGAACGCGGCGACCAGGACGGCGACCGCCGAGGCCGCTGCCCACGCCTGCGGACGGCACGAGAGCGGGTACGGCGTCGGCGTACTCTCCACACCCGTCCCGCGTCCGCCGTACAACTCCGGCAGGCGGTAGTCGAACGCCTCCGCCGCACGCACCAGACCCTCGACGTACGACGACGCCACGTCGGCCTGACCGCTCGCGAACAGGCCTTGGACCGTCATCGCGGTGTCGTGCGGCCACACGCTGCCGGTGTGGTACCCGAGCGGGTTGAAGCGGGTCATTGCGGTGGACAACGTTCGCAGCCCGAAGCCACTGTTGAGGTCCTCACCGGCCAGTACGTCGGCGACCGTCTGCTCCTCGTCCGCGTCGAGCAGTCCGGTGCCGAGCAGGTGGCCCATGTTCGACGCACGGCCGGCGACCGGGTTCTTCGCGCCGTCGAGCGCGATCGCCGGGTAGCCGTCGACCCAGAACTCCTCGCGGAAGCGTTCCTGCAGCGCGGTCGCCCAGGTCCGCCACTCGTCGCCGGACTCGCCGTGCGCATCGAGCAGTTCGGCGCCCTTGACGGCAGCGGCGTACGCGTACCCCTGTACCTCGCACAGCGCGATCGGGACCGTCGCCAACGTCCCGTCCGGCCACTGCACCGCGTCGTTGGAGTCCTTCCACCCCTGGTTCGCGAGCCCGTGGCCCGACTCGTCGACGTACTCGAGGAAGCCGTCGTCGTCCGGGTCGGCGTACTCCTTCATCCAGGTGAGGGCGCGCTTCAGGTTCGGCAGCAGGTCACGGACCTCGTCGGCGGGCATGCCCCAGCGCCATGCCTTGTGCAGCGTCATGATCCACAGCTGGGTCGCGTCGTGGGTGCCGTAGTACACGGCTGGGAGGACCAGTCCGCCGCCGTGGTCGGCGACCTCGGCGCGGAGCTCGTGCGGGATCTTGCCCGGCTGTTCGGCGGATCCGGCGTCGACCTTGGTGCCTTGCCGCGCGGCCAGCGCCCGCAGCGTGCCGGCGGCCAGCGTCGGGTCGACCGGGATCAGCATGCCCGACGAGATGAGCGAGTCGCGGCCGAAGAGCGTGAGGTACCAAGGCGGACCGGCGCCGAGGTAGCGGTCGTCGTCGGCTGCGAGTTGGAGCGCGCGGACGTCCTCGAGCGAACGGTCCAGCCAGCGTTCGACGCGTTTGTCGTCACAGCGGACAGTGACGTCGTACGGCGTGCGCTCGGCCGGCGGCTCGATCGAGAAGCCGGTGTTCGACTTCGGGAAGTCGGCCGTCACGCGCACGGTGATGGTGAACTCCTCCCCCGGCTCGACGCGCGGCGTGGCCGAAACGCCGGGGTCGGCGGTGACCACGACGCGGGTGTCGTCGCTCTCCCAGCGCGTGCGGCCGGGGCCGTCCGGGAGCGGGGCGAGTTGCGGCAGGCCGGTGGCGGCGCCGCTGCGGACCGCCGCCGTGCCGGCGAGATCGGTGCCGAGGGCAACATCCAGCCGGCCCTCGATCGCCGACCGGGAACGGTTCACCAGGGTGATGCGCTCGGTGAGACCTTCGGAGTCGACGGTCCGGGTCCGGTACAGCATCACCGTCGGGTCGTGCCGGGTGTCGCCGAGCCCCTCGACCATCGCGACGTACTGGTGGGTGGCCGCGTCCCGCTCGTCGACGTGCACCGGGATCGGCTCGCGTCCGTCGACCGTCACGCTCAGGTGGGACAGGATCCGGCGGTCCCGGGCGTACACGCCCTCGGCGCCGGATCCGGTCAGCTGACCGGAGCGGGGCGACAGGACCACCCACGGAGCAGCGAGCGCGGTGACCAGTTCGTGCAAAGGGGACGACATGTCTCCACCCTAAAGGTCGGTCGGTGCGAGAGAGTGTGGGTATGGAGACAGGCGTGGCCGTACTGGTCGGGATCGGGATCTTCGTCGGGATCGTGGGCATCGTCGTACCGATCCTGCCCGGGGCGATTCTCAGCCTGGCGGCGATCCTGGTCTGGGCGATCGTCGAGCACAGCGCGATCGGGTGGGTCGTGTTCGCGATCGCCGTGGTCCTGATCGGTGCTAGTCAGGTGGTGAAGTACGTCGTACCGGAGCGGCGGCTCCGTGAGGCCGGCGTACCGCGGCGGTCGATGATCGTCGGGATCCTGCTCGGCATCGTCGGGTTCTTCGTCATCCCGGTGGTCGGCATGTTCGTCGGCTTCCCGATCGGCGTCTACCTGTCCGAGCTGCAGCGGCAGCGCGACCACGCCGCGGCCTGGACCTCGACCAAGCACGCGCTCCGCCAGACCGGCGTCTCCATCCTCATCGAACTGGTCGGCACGTCACTCGCCGCAGCCGTCTGGCTCGTCGCGGTGCTTTTCGTCGTCTGAGCGACACAGTTCTTAGGTGATTGCCAGCTTCCTCTTATTCGCTGTGGAGGTTCGTCCAAGCCCGACGCGCCATCCTGGGAGGGACGAGTGCCGGGTGACGTCCCGGTACGCAGTACGGAAGGCGCAGCAGGATGAAGCTCTCTCAGAAGCGATGGCGGCTGCTCGGCACGGTGGCCGCCGTGGCCGTGACGACTACGGCCGGCGGGGTCGCTTGGGCCGCCAGCAACGCGGACCCGACGCCTTCGCCGTCGGCCTCCCCCTCCAGCCCGTCGACGCCCGGGCAGCAGCAGAAGCCGGACCGACCGGGCAAGGGCGGATTCGGGCCGCGGGGCGAGTTCGGGCTCGGCGGGGCGCTGCACGGCGAGTTCGTCGTACCGAAGGACGGCGGCGGGTACCAGACCGTCGCGACCCAGCGCGGCGAGGTCACCGCGGTCAGCAAGGACTCGATCACCGTGAAGAGCGCGGACGGGTACAGCCGGACCTACACGCTCACCGAGGACACGCTGGTCAACGCGGCCCGCGACGGCATCGACGACGTCAAGACCGGGAACACCGTGACCGTGATGGCTGTGGTCACCGACGGCAAGGCGACAGCCAGCTCGGTGAACGACGGGACCGTTCGCGACGCGGCAGGCCAGAAGTGGGGCTTCAAGCACGGTCCACGCTGAATTCGCACCGGGTAGGCGCGGACGACTCACAGGTGATTGCCAGGAACCTTCCAGGGTTCGCATGGGAACCACCGGCACACTGACACCATGAGTCCGCATCTGCTGGTTGTCGACGACGAGCCGAACATCGTCGAGCTGCTGTCCGCGAGTCTGCGGTTCGCCGGGTACGACGTGACCACGGCGACCCACGGCGCCGAGGCGCTGCGCAAGGCGCGGGACGTGGAGCCTGACCTGGTCGTGCTCGACGTGATGATGCCCGGGCTGGACGGCTTCGAGGTCGTACGCCGGTTGCGCGGTGAGGATCGGCACGTGCCGGTGCTGTTCCTCACCGCCCGCGACGCGGTCGAGGACAAGGTGCTCGGCCTGCAGACCGGCGGCGACGACTACGTCACGAAGCCGTTCAGCCTGGACGAGCTGGTGGCGCGTGTGCGTGCGCTGCTCCGCCGGTCCGGTCATCGCGAACAGACCACGACCGAGGCCGCCGTACTGCGGTATGCGGACCTGGAACTGAACGAGGACAGCTACGAGGTCTTCAAGTCCGGTCAGGCCGTGCAGCTGTCGCTGACCGAGTTCAAGCTGCTGCGGTGCCTCCTGGAGAACGCTGAACGGGTGATGTCGAAGGGCCAGATCCTGTCCGCGGTCTGGAACTACGACTTCGCCGGGGACGCCGGCGTGGTCGAGTCGTACATGTCCTACCTGCGCCGTAAGGTCGACACCGGCGATCAGAAGCTGCTCCACACGGTCCGCGGGGTCGGCTACGTCCTGCGTACTCCGCGAGGCCCCAACTGATGCCACTGAACCACCGGCGGTTCGCCGACCGATACCCGCTACGGGTCACCATCGTCGTGGTCCTACTGGCGCTGGTCGCGCTCGCCCTGGCCGCCTCCGGTGTGCTGGCGACCACGATCATGCGCGGCTACCTGACCGACCGCGTCGACGAGCAGCTGCGGCAGACCGCCTCGCAACTCGCCCACGTCAGGAAGGACAGGCGTCCGCCGCCTCCGGGAGGCTTCGGAGAGCGACGGCTGCTACCGAGTGCGTTCGTCGTGCAGTTCAACGAGGCGGACGGGAGTAGCGCCGACGGTGCCTACGGCGCGCGGCTGTCCGATCCCGATCCACTGCCGAAGTTGCCGGTTCTGAACCTCAACCAGGTCCGTGCGCGCGACGGGCGGCCGTTCGAGGTGGATGCGGTCTCCGGTGGTGCCCGCTGGCGGGTGCTTGCGGTCGAGAACGCCAACGGCGACGGATCGGTCATGGTGGCGCAGAGTCTCAAGGACATAGACCACACGATCCAGCGGCTGGTGGGCATCCAGGTCGCGGCCGGGGTGATCCTGCTGGTGCTGCTGGCCGGCGTCGGGACTTACGTCGTACGGCGAAGTCTGCGCGGACTCGAGGACGTGGAGCACACCGCGGTTGCGATCGCCGGCGGGGATCTGAGCCGACGGGTACCGCAGCGGGACCCGCGGACCGAGGTCGGGCGGTTGTCACTGGCGCTGAACCAGATGCTCGGGCAGATCGAGACCGCGTTCGCGCAGCGCACCGCGTCCGAGTTCGCGGCGCGCCGGAGTGAGGACGCGGCGAGACAGTCGGAGGATGCCGCTCGGCAGTCCGAGGAGCGGATGCGGCGCTTCGTGGCGGACGCGTCGCACGAGTTGCGTACGCCGTTGACGTCGATCCGGGGATTCGCCGAACTGGCCCGGCACCGGGGTGACGTGACAGACGCCGACACGATGCGCCGGATCGAGGACGAGGCCAAGCGGATGGGCCTGCTCGTCGACGACCTGCTGCTGCTCGCGCGCCTGGATCAGCAGCGCCCGTTGCGTTCGGAGTCCGTCGATCTGCTCCCGATCGCGGCCGACGCCCTGCACAACGCGCAGGCCGTGCAGCCCGAGCGCGACATCTCGCTGACGATCCTGCCCGACTCGGAAGCGCCGGTCGTCTCCGGTGACGAGGCACGTCTGCGCCAGGTCCTCGGCAACCTGGTCAGCAACGCCCTGCACTACACCCCCGTCGACGCACCGATCACCGTCTCCGTCGGTACCCGCGGCTCCGAAGCCATCCTCGAAGTCAGCGACACCGGCCCCGGCCTGACCGACGAACAGAAGTCCCGCATCTTCGAACGCTTCTACCGAGTAGACACCGCCCGAACCCGCTCCACCGGCGGCTCAGGCCTAGGCCTCTCCATAGTCGCCGCCCTCGTAGCCGCCCACCACGGCCACGTAACCACCACCGACACCTACCCCCACGGCGCAACCTTCACCGTCCACCTACCCCTCGCCCCAGCAGGACTCAGTGACGGCGTAGCTTGACCGTGCAGTCGCGGCGGTTGATTGGTGCGCCGTCGCGCAGGACTTGGGCGCGGTCGTGTACGCGGCTGACCAGGGTCTCCCACTCGCCGTCCGGAAGGGCCAGGCTCTCGATCACTTCGTCGGGCTCCGGGAAGTGGATGTCGGGGTGCGGGTTGTGCTCGCCGGGCGGGAAACCCAGGTGGCCCTCGATCAGCAGTACGCCGCCTGGCGCGACAGCCGCTGCTGCCCTACGCAGGATCGCGTCGCGAGCCAGTTCGGTCTTGGAGTGCAGGAACTGCGCGGACACCAGGTCGAACTCCCCGTCCGGGAACGACTTCCCCAGCTCGTGCAGCTGCCAGTCGATCCGATCGCCGACGCCGGCGGCCTTCGCGTGCGCGACGGCGCGACCCAACGCGACCGTCGAGATATCAACAGCAGTCACGGCCCAGCCCCGCTCAGCGAGCCAGATCGCGTCGGCGCCTTCACCGCAGCCGAGGTCGAGCGCCCGGCCCGGCGTCAGACCGGACACCTCGTCGACGAAGGCGACGTTCGGCTTGCCGCTCCAGATCTGCTCGTGCTCGGTGTAGAACGCGTTCCAGTGCTCGTCAGGGAGCTGTTCGGTCGTCATGGACCGATGGTCCGCGACCCGCCGCCATGCGGCCAACAATGTTGCCGGATTGGCAACCCTAGCTGTCGCGGACAGGCAGCGGCTCGGCCTTCCCGACCACGAAGGCGTACGTCAGCGCGCCGATCACCGCCACCACCCCCGCGACGGCGAACGACGGCAGGTACGACCCGTGGTAGACGTCGAGCAGCAGACCGAACACGTACGGGCTGATGATCCCCGCGATGTTCGACGCGAAATTCTGGATGCCGCCGATCGACGCCACATGCCGCGACGACGGCGCCACGTCACCCGGCAAGGACCAGATCCCCGTCGCCGCGATCGCCAGGCTCGCGTAGGAGATCGCCAGGAACAGCAAAGCGACGTACACCGACTTCGCCGGCGCCGCGAACACGATCGCCGCACCGCCGAGCAGACCGCCCACCATCACGGTCTTCCGAACCCGCGTCACGTCCGCCCCGGCCCGGATCCGCCGGTCGGCGACGATGCCCGCGATCCAGCCACCGGCGATCGCCGTGATGCCGGGCAGCGTCCCGAGAGTCCCGAGCTCCTTCAGGTCGAGCCCGCGGGCGTCCTTCAGGTACGACGGGAACCAGGTGAGGAAGAAGTAGATGACGAAGTTCAGGCAGAAGAAGCCGAGCATCATCCCGCGGATCGTCCGGTACCGGAACAGGTCCCGCCAGCGTACCTGCGCCGCCGCCTCGGAGTCGTTCTCGTCGATCCGCGCACCGTTCGACGCGATGTAGGAACGCTCCTCGGCGTTCGCGTGCCGGTGCTCCATCGGGTCGCGGTAGTACCAGTACCAGACCGCCGCGAGCATGATCCCGAGTACGCCGAGCACGACGAAAGAGAAGTGCCAACTCACCAACGCGATCAGGCCGGTCACGACCGGCAGCGACAGCACTGTCCCGACCCGCGAACCCGAATCGATCACCGCGCTCGCGAACGCCCGCTCGTGCGCCGGGAACCACCGCGACGCCGCCTTGGTCGCACTCGGGTACGCCGGCGCCTCCCCCGCGCCGAGCGCGAACCGGAACGCGAACAACGACCAGAACCCGCGCGCCAGCGGCGTCAGCGCGGTCACGACGCTCCACCACAACGCCGCGAACGTGAACGCCTTCCGCGAGCCCACCTTGTCGGCGAACCAGCCCGCCGCGAGCATCGCCCCGTCGTACGCCCAGAAGAACGCGCCGAGGATCAGGCCCTTCTCGGCGTTGCTGAGGTCGAGGTGCAGATCGTCCTCGATGAACGGCAGCGCGACGCTGAGGTTCGCGCGATCCAGATAATTCAGTGAGAGCCCGACGAACGCGAGCCCTAGGATCAGGTACCTCGTACGGCTGGCTCCTGGTGGAGCCTTCACAGACGTGGCGGTCACTGTGCGCCTCCGATCGACAGCGGATCGTCGGCACGCTACCTCGACCGGTCCCTCTGTGTAGACAAACGTTTCATAGAGTGGAATGAGGTTCGAGTGATCGAGGACGGCGAAGAGATCCCGCTGCTCGGCGGCGACGTGACCGAGGGCCTGGTGCGCGTCGGCGACACGGTACGGCGACCGCCCGGCGAACGCGCCGAACTCGTCCAGGACGTCCTGCTGCACCTGGAGAAGGTCGGGTTCGAGGGCGCGCCGCGATTCCTCGGCATCGACTCGGCCGGCCGCCAGGCGCTCACGTACGTCGAGGGCGAGGTCGCGGGCCGCCCGCGGCCACCGTGGATCGCGGACGAGGAGCGGATGATCTCGGTCGCCCGGCTGCTGCGCGCGTACGACGACGCGGTCGAGGGATTCGGCATCCCGGAGAACCTGCCCGCGCCGATCGAGCCACCCGGTCTGCCGGACCTCAACGATCCGCCGGAGCTGGTCGGCCACCAGGACGTGACACCGGAGAACGTGGTCTTCCGGGAAGGCCGCGCGTACGCCCTGATCGATTTCGATCTCGCCCGCCCGGTGAGCCGGGCCCGTGAGTTCGTGAACCTGATGCTGTGGTGGGCCCCGCTCGGCGCCGACGCCGATCTCGACCCCGAACTCCGTGGCCTGGACCGTCCCCGGCGCTGCCGGCTACTCGCCGACGCCTACGGCCTCTCCCCCGCCGACCGCGCCCGTGCCCTGGAGCTCACGATCGGATTGAACGTGCGCGCCTGGCACACCATGAAATACCGCGCCGAAACCCTGGGCGGCGGCTGGCAGCGAATGTGGAGCGAGGGAGTAGGCGACAAGATCCGAGCCCGCCAAACCTGGCTCGAAGCCAACGCCGACTCCCTCACCACAGCTTTGGTCAACTGACAGCAACCTCGTCCTGGACCTGCTGCTGATCAGACGTCTTGCGGTCCCGCAACAGCACGAGCGACAGCACCGCCGATCCCAGGACCGCCACTGCGCTCACCACGAACGTGCCTGACATCGCCTGCGCGAAAGCCGTCCGCGCGGTCTCAGCCAGACCATGGTCTCCACCGGCCACCGCCAGCGCCTCACCGATCGACCGTCGCGCCGCGGCCGGCGCCGACTCAGGCATGTTCGCGGTGAAGTTGTTCGCCAGCGCCGACCCGAGGATCGCGATCCCCAACGCCGCGCCCGCCTGCTGCACGGTGTCGTTCAACGCCGATCCGACACCGGCGTGCTCGCGCGGCACCGCACCCATCAGCGCCGCAGTCGCCGCCGGCTGGGCCAGTCCGGCGCCCGCACCGAACACACCCAACGCCAGTGCGACCATCCCGAACCCGTCGTCCGCGGACAGTGTCGACATCACCCAGAAGCCGCCGGCCAGCACGACCAGCCCGGCAACAGTCATCGGCCGGTTTCCGATCTTCTGACCGAGCGTCGCCCCGACGCCGTTCACCAGGATGACCGCCACCGCCATCGGCGCCATCGCCAGACCGGCCTTCGTCGGCGAGTACCCGAGGACGAACTGCAGGTACTGCGTCATTGCCAGGATCAACCCGCCATTGGCGACCTGCAGCAGCACCAGCGACAGGCTGCCGCCGCTGAAGTTCCGGTCACGGAAGAGCGCCAACGGGACCATCGGCACCGGCGTCCGCAGCTCCCACCCGACGAACAAGGTCAGTCCGGCAACGGCGACCGCCAGCATCGGCCAGGACAGCCCGTGCTCCGGCAGGTCGATGATCACCCAGACCAGCGCCACCAGACCGACCATCGACAGCAGCGCACCGATCGGGTCGGGCTTGCGCCACGGCCCCTTGGACTCCGGCATCAGGACCACCGCCGCCGCGATCGCCAGCACCACCACCGGAACATTGATGAGGAACACCGATCCCCACCAGAACTTCGCGATCAACGCGCCGCCGAGCACCGGCCCGCCGATCAGCCCGACCATCAGCACCGAGCTCCAGATCGACATCGCCCGGCGGCGTTCGCCGGCGTCGAAGACCGTGATCAGCACCGACAACGTGCTCGGCATCACGATCGCCCCGCCGACACCCATCAGCACCCGTCCCGCGATCAGCATCTCGGGAGTTCCGGCGTACGTCGCCAGCAGCGACGCGACACCGAAGATCGCCAGGCCGGTGATCATCACCTTCTTGCGCCCGTACCGGTCGGACAGGCTGCCCGCGGTCAGCAGCAGGCCCGCGAACACCAGGATGTAGCTCGCGACGATCCACTGGATCTCCTGCGCGCTGGCACCGAGGTCCTCGGTGAGCACCGGGATCGCGACGTTCAGGACCCCGTTGTCGAGCACCAGCACCATCGTGCTCAGGCAGAGCACGATCAGAATCAGCCATCTGCGCGGATGCCGAGCGGTCATCGCGCACCTCCTCGAGTCAGTTACTTGAACAGTGTTCAGATAGCTTGAACAGTGTGCAATTTCGATTGAACGCTGGTCAAGTCCTGCACGATGTTCAGTAATCGGTTAAGGTGGAGGCATGTCGAGCGAGGACTACACGTCGGTCTGGACGCGACCGAAGCGCGGCCGGCGCCGTGAGCAGCCCGCGCTGACCCAGGACCAGATCGTCGCGGAGGCGATCAAGCTGCTGGACGCCGACGGGCTGGAGGCGCTCACGATGCGCAAGCTCGGCGCGGCGCTCGGCGCGGTGGCGACCGCGGTCTACTGGCACGTCGCCAACAAGGACGAGCTGCTGGAGCTCGTCGTCGACGAGGTGTACGGCGAGATCGAGGTGCCGGGGGTCGCGGATCCGTCCGCGTGGCGCCCGGCAGCCGAAAGCGCGGCGCGCAGCGTGCGGGCGATGATCGTCCGGCACCCCTGGGTGGCGCCCACGCTCGCCGACGTGGGCATGAACTACCTCGGGCCGAACCTGATGCGGATCTCCGACGACCTGCTCGGCATCTACCTGGCGGCCGGCTTCGAGCTGATCGAGGCGGACCGGGCCGCCAACACCGTGCTCGGCTACGTGATCGGCGTCGCGTCGGTCGAGGCCGCGACCGTCAGCAAGCTCAAGCGCACCGGCAAAGACATGGCGGCGTGGCAGGCCGAGGTCTGGCCCGCCGCGGTCAGGGCCGCCGAGCCGTACCCGCATATGCGGGCGCTGTACGCCGCCAACAGCAACACCGACCTCGAAGCCGGCAGCGAGGACAGCTTCAGCTACGGCCTCGCCAGAATCCTGGACGGCCTCGAAGCCCGCCTGTGACCGGGCGGGTTGCCCGAGGCTGGGCGCCTCGGGCAACCGGGTGGTCAGTGGGTGATGGCGACCTCGGTGCCGGACTTCGCGGACTCGTAGATCGCGGACAGCATCTTGGCCATCTCCAGGCCCTGTTCCGCCGTGGCGTCGGCGGGGATCTCGCCGCGGCAGATGCGCAGGAAGTGGTCGATCTGGTTGGCGAACCCGACCCGGAAGTCGAATCCGAGCGAGTCGATCTGCGGCTGGACGTGCAGCAGCGTGTCGTGCCGCTCGGTGATCATCAGCAGCTCGGGCTCGATCTCGGCGCCGCCCTTGTCACCGTGGATCCGGACGCTGATCTCGTTGCGCGCGTGCAGCGAGTACGACGTGGCCACGTCGAGGACCGCCCCGCCCTCGAACCGGATCTGCGCGGTCGCGAAGTCCTCGACCGTGTTCGGCCGCGCCGCCGACGCGGCCTTGTACCGGGTCAGGTTCTGGATGTTGTCGCGGGCACCCAGCAGCGTGAACGTCGCACCGGACGCGGACACCGCCTTCGGCATCCCCATCAGGTACCAGCACAGGTCGATGATGTGGACCCCGAGGTCGATCAGCGGACCGCCGCCGGACAGTTCCACGTCACCGAACCAGCCGCCAGGATTGCCGGCCGTCCGCAGCAGCGTGGCCCGGGCCGCGTAGATGTCACCGAACTCGCCGGCGTCCAGGAACCGCTTGGTCACCAGCGCGTTCGGCGCATACCGCCGTACGTACCCGATCTGCAGCGCCTTCCCGGTCTCCTCGACCGCCTTCACCAGCGCCTCGGCCTCGGGCACCGTCACGGTCATCGGCTTCTCGACCAGGACGTCCTTGCCGGCCCGCAGCGCCGCCTCGGCGATCGGGGCGTGCAGCGTGTTCGGCACGCACACGCTCACCGCGTCGATGCCCGGATCCGCGAAGATCTCCGCGGCGTCGCCGGTCACCCGCTCCACACCGAACTGCTCACCGCGGGCCTTCGCCCGCTCGAGGTCCACGTCGCACACGGCGACGAGCTCGGACTGGGGGTTCGCCTGGTACGCCTTCAGGTGCTCGACGGCGATCGAGCCGAGCCCGATCACGGCAATCCGCGTCGTCATGTCACGCCACGCTTTCAGTCAGTCGGATGATGTTCGCGAGCGAGCGCTCGATGGCCGGAAGCGGTGCTTCCATGCCCTCGAACTCCAGGCTCACCGGTACGTCGGGCTTGGTCGCGACCAGTGCGAGCAGGCCGGGGAGGTCCACGTCGCCGTGACCCGACACCGTGCCGAGCAGGTAGTCGCCGGCCAGCGTCTTGAGCCAGCCGTCGCCCGCCGAACGGCGGATGTGGAAGTCCTTCACGCCGATCGACGCCGCGACGTCGATCAGGCCGGCGGCGGTCTTGCCCGGCACCTCGCCGACGCACAGGCCGTTGCCGAGGTCGAGGGTGACCCGGAAGTTCGGGCGGTCCACGGCGTGCACGAGCCGGGCCAGCCGGTCGCTGCCGTTCATGAAGAAGCCGTGGTTCTCGATCGTCGACACGATGCCCAGGTCCGCGGCGTGGTCGGCGACCGCACGGCAGCCCTCGACGACCTTCTCGAACGTCGTCTCGAACTCGCCCGGGTCCTGCTCACGCCATGCCCACGGCGCGACGTCGTGCCGGAAGATGCGGGCGCCAAACGCGTGCGCGACGTCCAGCTGCCGGCGGAGACGGTCGATCTCCGCGCCGTCGGCGGTCCGCAGATCGCCGCTGACCAGGTAGTTCACGATCGGTACGCCGATCTCCTCGGCGTGCTTGGCCGTGTCGCGGACGACGTTCTCATTCTCCAGGTAGTACTCGCCGTCCATCGCGGCGACCTCGATGTGCCCGGCCGACGAGGCCGCGACCCAGTCCAGGACCGCGATCAGGTCCATCTCGCCGCTCGTCATGAGCTGGCGGAAGCAATACGAGCTGACTCCTAGCTTCACTGCGTGGTCCTCTCGAGTTCGTGAGTGATGTGGGCCCACGGACTGGGGTAGTCGTGGACACCGTAGATACCTGAGCTGCACCGGTCGAACGCATTGCCGACCGCCCCGAGCACCACCGCTTCGCGCCCCAGCGCCGAGGCGACGAAGGGCGGCCGCTCGGGGAAGACCAATTCCTGCTCGACCGCTGCCGTGAGCGGACGAAGCAGCGCGCCGCTGTCCTGCAGGGCCCCGCCGCGCACGACCACGACCTCGGGATCGACGACCAGCAGCACGGTCGCGATCCGCCCGGCGATCTGCGCACAGAAGTCCTCGACCTCCGCCTGCGCGTCGGCATCACCGGCGGCTGCCGCACTCAGCACCTCCGCACTGGTCGGCCGCACAGACCACACGAGCTGCCCGCGCTGCGCATTGCGCGTCCATCGCATGCCGCGCTGCGCGCCGAGCTCGCCCGCAAGGCGATGCCGACCCTGCCGGATGACGCCGTTCAGGACGATCGAGACGGAGAGCCGATGGCCGATCTGGAGATAGACGACATCGGAGTACCCACGGCCCGCGCCGCCGCGTTGCTCGGCCAGCGCCGCCAGCTTGATGTCGTTGTCGACGACGATCGGTTGTTCGAGCTCCTTCGCCAGCAACTCCGCGACGGGCACGCCGACCAGGTCCGGCATCGCCAGACTGGCACGCAGGCGACCGTCGGCCTCGACCACGCCGGGCAGGCCTACACCGACCGCGCGAAGACGCCCGAGGTCGATCGACCGGCCCGCGCGTGCGAGATCGGTCGAGCCGGCTGCGGCGTCGAGTGCGCGTGGGATCAGCGAGAGGTCGGCCTTCCGCTCGGGCGCCAGTTCGGCGTACCCGAGCCGGCGGCCGGACAGGTCGCAGATGATCGCGCGTGCGCCGCGGGGACCGAGGTCGACGCCGGCGACCAGTCCG
Source organism: Kribbella sp. VKM Ac-2571 (assembly GCF_004362255.1). NCBI lineage: Bacteria > Bacillati > Actinomycetota > Actinomycetes > Propionibacteriales > Kribbellaceae > Kribbella > Kribbella sp. VKM Ac-2571. The sequence continues at coordinate 136,426 of NZ_SNWS01000019.1, read as the reverse complement.
GTCTCGCGGGCGAACCGGAACGCGCGAGCAGGTCGGCCCGGGCCGGCCGTCGCCGGGCTGGCCGCCTCGACCAGCCCGGTCTCGAGGAGATCGTCCAGGACGGCATGCACCGTCGGCCGCGACAGGCCGGTGCCCTCGCTGATCGCGCCGACCGTGCGCGCCTCGTCGGCGTCGGCGAGGTAGCGCAGACACGCGACCTGGTTCGCAGATCGCTCCGCCTGGGCGGCGCCGCGTGCACTGTCCATCGACCCCAACCCATTATGGAACCGGCTTTAATAAAGACGGTAACAGAACGCGTGAGCACACAGCAACGCTTCCCCCCAACGGACCGCCTAGCGTTGGAGGATTGTGCGTTCGGCGAGGGTCCAGGTGGTGGTTGTGAGGAGGTAGAGGCCGGCGGCCAGCGGTACGAAGGCGGCGGTCAGGAGTGTGCCGAACGGCAGCACTTGGGCGACCCGTCGTGACAACGTGGTCGCCGACGGGTCCAGCTGCCGTAGTTGGAGTCGCGCCGAGAACCATGCGACCACAGCGAGTAGTACCGCGATCACGATGTACGCCGGGGTGCCGGTGAGGATCGGCCAGTGGACGCCGAGCGGGGCGCCGAGCAGGTTGCCGCTGATGAGCTGGTTCGACTCCCCCGCCACCATGGTTCGCGAGAACAGCGTGTACATCAGCCAGAAGAACGGCAGCTGCGCGAGCGTCGGCAGGAAGCCTGCGAACAACGACGTACCGGACTCCGTCTGCAGCTTCGCCACCTCACGCTGCAGGCGCTCCGGATTGTCGCGATGCCGCTCGGTCAACTGCTTCAGCTGCGGCATCAACTCCGCGCGGGCCTTCAACCCGCGGTGCGCCCGCACGCTCAACGGGACAAGGGACAACCGTACGGCGAGGGTGCACACCACGATCGCGATGACCGCGGCGTACGCGCCGGCGAACGGTTCGAGAGTGGCGACGAGGGACGTGAGCAAGTGATAGGCACCGGCGACCGGTGCCTCCAGGAAAGAAGGCACAGCAAAACTCCACGAGTGTGTAGGAACAGGTAGCGAGGTGGAGCGCTACCGTCCCGGTGCTCGTGGGCGTGGCCGCCCGGCCGCGCCAGGATCGCGCAGCCGGAGGAACACGGTCTGCTCGGCGCGGTCCCGGACCGAGGTGGCGCGGGCAAGCAACGGCACCGCGGTCGGGGCAGATGCCCGCGCGACCACGACCAGCGCCAACAGCAAAGCCGCCGCCATGAGTACGGCGGCGGCCAGTGAAGCCGTGTCGAACACAGGGATCACCGACGCGAGCACGCCGGCGATCCACTGCGTCATGACATGGGCGTATCTGATGGTCCCGCGCCGTAGCGAGCAGGTGCTCGGTGCGGTGGCTCGGCGTGCTGGAGCGAAGGCGTCGATGTGGTTTCATCGTGGCCTTTGCTCCAGTGCGGCGAGATGCCGTGCCGAGTGCCGCGCAGTAGGCGGGGGACCATCAGATACGCCCCTAGTCCAGGTAGTCCCGGAGGACCTGCGAGCGCGACGGGTGCCGCAGCTTCGACATGGTCTTGGACTCGATCTGGCGGATCCGCTCGCGGGTCACGCCGTACACCTTGCCGATCTCGTCGAGCGTCTTCGGCTGGCCGTCGGTGAGACCGAACCGCATCGAGACCACGCCGGCCTCGCGCTCGGACAGCGTGTCCAGGACCGCGTGCAACTGCTCCTGCAGCAGCGTGAACGAGACCGCCTCGGCCGGCACGATCGCCTCGGAGTCCTCGATCAGGTCGCCGAACTCGGAATCGCCGTCCTCACCGAGCGGGGTGTGCAGCGAGATCGGCTCACGGCCGTACTTCTGCACCTCGATGACCTTCTCCGGGGTCATGTCGAGCTCCTTGGCGAGCTCTTCCGGAGTGGGTTCGCGACCGAGGTCCTGCAGCATCTGCCGCTGGACGCGGGCCAGCTTGTTGATGACCTCGACCATGTGCACCGGGATCCGGATGGTCCGGGCCTGGTCGGCCATCGCGCGGGTGATCGCCTGCCGGATCCACCAGGTCGCGTACGTCGAGAACTTGTAGCCCTTGGTGTAGTCGAACTTCTCCACCGCGCGGATCAGACCGAGGTTGCCCTCCTGGATCAGGTCCAGGAACAGCATGCCGCGGCCGGTGTAGCGCTTGGCCAACGACACCACCAGGCGCAGGTTGGCCTCGAGCAGGTGGTTCTTGGCGCGCCGGCCGTCCTCGGAGATCCACTCGTACTCGTCGCGGACCTTCTCCTTGAGCTTGGCGGCCTCGTCGGCGATCTGCTCCTCCGCGAACAGGCCGGCCTCGATCCGCTTGGCGAGCTCGACCTCCTGCTCGGCGTTCAGCAGCGGGACCTTGCCGATCTGCTTCAGGTAGTCCTTGACCGGGTCCGCCGTGGCCCCCGCGACCATCACCTGCTGCTCGGGCTCGTCGGTCTCGTCGGCCTCGGAGACGATGAAGCCCTGATCCTCGGTGAGCTCCTTCTCCAGGCCCTTCACCGCTTCCGGCTGGAAGTCGGACTCGTCCACCTCGTCGAGCGCGCGCGGCTTCCCGGTCTTCGGGTCGATCGACAGACCCGCCTCGGACACTGCCTTCTTCGCCGGAGCCTTCTTGGCAGCGGCCTTCTTCGCGGGGATACCGTCCTCCTTGGTGCCGGCGGCCTTCACCGCCGCCTTCTTCACGGCCGCCTTCTTGGCAGCGGGGTCGGTCACTCGGGCGCTGGTCCTCGGAGCCGTGCTACGGGCCGTGGCGGCCACGGTCCGGGCCGGCTCGGCGGGAAGATTCTCGGACGAGCTGGACGACACGAATTACCTCTCGTCTGACGCAGGGTTTGTACGACGGTACGACTGATGACGCTGTGGGTGCTGCTGAGTCTTTGGGTACTGCGGTTCGCGGCTGCCCGCTGGTCAGGCGGCGGCAACAGTCCATTGTAATCCGCGAACCAAGCCCAGGCGTCGCGCGACCCCCCGCTGACGTCATTTCCGGGGGGCCGCCGCCGTCGATCGTCTCACCCGTTGCGGGTCTGCCGCAGTGGACGCGCCACCACCCGCTGCCGAACCATTTGCTGCTCCTGCTTGAACTGCCGGACCTTGACCAGCGACGCCACGTCGATGACGTCCGCGACCGACTTGAACGCGCCGTCCTCGCCGTACGGCTCGGAGGCCTCGCGCCAGCCGCGCGGCCGGACCTTCAGTTGCTTGCCGAGCAGCGCGACGAAGATCTTCGCCTTCTGCGCACCGAACCCCGGAAGTGCCGACAGCCTCGCCAGCAGGTCGTCCCCCGACTTCACGTCGGACCACAGGGCCGACGCGTTTCCTGCGTAATGGTCGTCCAAGTGCTTGGCCAGCGTCTGGATCCGGGCCGCCATCGCGGTCGGGAACCGGTGCACGGCCGGCGGACCGGCCACCACCTCGACGAACGCGTCCGGGTCGTAGTGCGCGACCGTGGCCGGGTCGAAGGGACCGATCATCCGCTTCGAGATCGCGACCGGGCCGGCGAACGCCCGCTCCATCGGGATCTGCTGGTCGAGCAGCATGCCGACCAGCAGGGCGAACGGATCTCTGCTCAACATCTCGTCGGCGTCGGGCTGCTGCGCAAGGCACAGCTTCCTGCTGCGTGTGGAAGTCACCTCAGTCCTCCTCCCCTTCAGACAACTCAGGCTCGGCCTTCACGGCCAGCACCGGACACGGCGCATCGAGCAGCACCCGCTGCGCGTTGCTGCCGAGGATGAGCTTGCCGACCGGGGAACGGCGCCGTAGGCCGATCACGATGAACTCCGCATGCACCTGCTCGGCGACGGCCACCAGGTCCTCCGCCGGGTCCAGGCCACGCACCAGCTGCCGCACCTCGTACGGCACACCGGTCGAGTCGAGCTGCTCCCGTACTTCCGTCAACGCGGCGTCACTCGCCGCAGCCTCGTCGGTGTCGAAGCTGCGCCCACCTCGGTGCGAGTTCACCACCACCAGCTTGGCGTCCCGCAGCGTTGCCTCCTCCGCTGCGCGCCGAAGGGCCGCACGGCCTTCCGCCTTCGGCACATAACCCACGACGATGGTCGTCATCGCCCTGCCTCACCTCCGGGTGTGTGTCGACCCGTCTCGAACGATACTGCTCCCGACCGCTGTCGGCATCCGCTGCATTTGCACCTGTTGTGTCGCACCGGTGACGGAGGGCTGCCGGTGCCCGGGTCCTACCCGCGGCGGGCCCGCCTAACCTTCCGGTGGCCACACCTTTGCAGGGCTGTCACCAAATGCGCCACCCCTGTAGTCCGGGTCGTTATCGAACTCGCGCGGAAATCGTCGATCCCGTTGCCTTGGGCAAGATCGAACGGGTTCCGCCAGAAGGACCGGGGTTCCGCCGCCATGTCCGCCGCGACCGTCCTACGCTGTCCTACGTTGTCCTGCGAACGACGGCGTACGAACCGGTTCAGTTCAGCTCAGTCCACCGGCCACTCGTGCACCGGCGTGTTGTCGTGCATGTGGTCGCGGTACCGGCTGAGCATCCCGCGCAACGCGTCCTTGCGTCCGTGCGATCCCTTTGTATACAGGCGGTGGAACTCGTCGGCCTGCCACGACGCGCCGTTGCGGCCGGTCAAGCAGCGTTGCTCGATGATCCCGAGCAGCCGGTCCCGTACGGCGACGTCCACACCCCACGCGTCGAGGCCGCGAACCGCCAACGGCAGCAGGCGTCTGAGCACCAGCTCCGTCGCACGCGCCGTACCGACGCCGGGCCAGAAGACCTCCGCCTCGATGCCGCTGCGGGCCGCGGAGTGGAAGTTCTCCTCGGCGGCGCTGAACGACATCTGCGACCAGATCGGCCGTTCGTCGTCGGCCAGCGCACGCACCAGCCCGAAGTAGAACGCGCCGTTGGCAATCGTGTCGACGACGGTCGGGCCGGCCGGCAGGACACGATTCTCCACGCGCAGATGCGGCTTCTCCCGGACAACGTCGTACACGGGCCGGTTCCAGCGATAGATCGTCCCGTTGTGCAGGCGCAACTCCGAAAGGGCCGGTGTGTCACCGCGATCCAGAACCGCGATCGGATCCTCGTCGGAGGTGACCGGCAGCAGGGCCGGGTAGTACCGCGAGTTCTCCTCGAAGAGGTCGAAGATCGAGGTGATCCATCGTTCGCCGAACCATACCCGCGGCCGGACGCCCTGCGTCTTCAGCTCGTGCGTGCGCGTGTCGGCAGCCTGCTCGAACAAGGCGATCCGCGTTTCGCGGAGTAGTTCCTTGCCGAACAGGAACGGCGAGTTGGCGCCGACCGCGAGTTGTACGCCGGAGATCGCCTGCGCCGCGTTCCAGTACCGCGGGAACGCCTCCGGTGTCACCTGGAGATGGAACTGCGTCGACGTACAGGCGGCCTCGGGGAGGATGCTGTCCGCGGTGACCTGCAGCCGTTCGACGCCGTCGATGGCGATCTGCACGTCCTCGCCGCGGGCGGCGAAGATCTGGTCGTTGAGCAGTGCGTACCGCGGGTTGGTGCTGAGCGCCTCGCGGCGGATGTGTTCGGTGAGCAGCGTGGGCAGGATCCCGATGGTCACCATCGACGAACCGGTCCGCGCCGCCTTGTCCTCGGCGGCGTTCAGGCTCTCCCGGATGCTCGCCTCCATGGTGTCCAGACCGAGTCCGTCGATCTGGCCGGGCGGCACGTTGATCTCGATGTTGAACTGGCCGAGCTCGGTCTGGAACGCGTCGTCCTCGATCGCGCTCAGCACCTCGGAGTTCTTGAACGCCGGGTCGCACTTCTCGTCGACCAGGTTCAGCTCGATCTCGATCCCGGTCATCGGCCGCTCGGGCGCGAACCGGTTCTCGCGCAGCATCCGCGCGAAGGCGTCCAGGTTGCGGTGCACCTGTTCGCGGAACGCGGTCCGGTCCGCCCGGGTGAACTCGACCCGGTCGACTTCCTCACCCATCGCGCCCTCCCGTGGTGGCTCGTAGCCTCAGTCTGCCTGAAGGTGCCCCCAGATGTGCTGCCGAACCACCCACAGGTGCGTCGCTCCTCCGCTCCGCACCGCCGGTCTTGCCCCCGGCAACCTTCCGATCGGTCCAGTGATTGGCCCGGTGAGGGGTGGGAGCGGCTGGGCTCGGAGGGGGTTCGGGCGCGGGAATGTCGGTGGGGCCAGGGACACTGGACAGGTGCGAGACGATCCGTCGGTGCTGCACGTGGACCTGGACGCGTTCTTCGCGGCGGTCGAGCAGCGGGACAAGCCGTCCCTGCGGGGCAAGCCCGTGGTGGTCGGCGGCGTCGGCGTGCGGGGAGTCGTGTCCACCGCGTCGTACGAGGCACGCAAGTACGGCGTGCGCTCGGCGATGTCGACCGCCGAGGCGCGATCCCGTTGCCCGCACGCGGCGTACCTGAGTCCGCGCTTCGAGGTCTACCGGAAGAGCAGCCAGGCCGTGATGGCGGAGATGCGGGCGTTGTCGCCGCTGGTCGAGCCGCTGTCGCTGGACGAGGCGTTCATCGATCTGGCGGCGAGTGGGCTGACCGGGCTGACGGTCGAGGACGTGCAGGCGATCGCCGACGACCTGAAGGCGGCCATCTACAAGGTGTCCGGCGGGCTGACCGCGTCCGTCGGTGCGGGTACGTCGAAGTTGATCGCGAAGATCGCCAGCGACCTCGACAAGCCGGACGGCGTGGTCGTCGTACCGGCCGGGACCGAGGCAGAGTTCCTGGCGCCGATGCAGGTCACCGTGATCCCGGGAGTCGGTCCGGCGACCGCGCAGCGGCTGAGCATGGCCGGTGTGCGCACCGTCGCGGACCTGCAGCAACTCGACGAGGACGAGTTGATCCGCCAAGTCGGGTCCGCGCACGGCACCAGCCTGCACCGGCTCGCCGTGGCGGCCGACGACCGACCCGTCGTGAGCGATCGGGAGACCAAGTCGGTCAGCGTCGAGGACACGTTCGAGACCGACATCATCGACCGCGCGCTGCTGACCGCGATCAGCGACCGGATGGCGCACCGCGTCGCCGAGCGCCTGCGGAAGGCGCAGCTGTCCGGCCGGACCGTGACGGTCAAGACGCGGATGCACGACTTCACCACGCACACCCGCTCGTCGACACTGGCCGGCCCCACCGACGACGCGCGGGTGGTCGCGCGGGTCGCGCGCCGGCTGCTCGAGGAGAGCGACATCGGCGGCGGCATCCGGTTGCTCGGTGTAGGCGTCTCGTCACTCGCCGACTGGATCCAGGACGACCTGTTCACCGAGGGCGAGCACGCCGAGAACCCGGTCGAGGTGGTCGAGCTGCCGGCCAGGCCGCGCGACCAGCTCGGATTCCATCCCGGGCAGGACGTCGCGCACCCGGACTACGGCCGCGGCTGGGTCTGGGGCTCCGGACGCGGGCGCGTCACGGTCCGGTTCGAGACCGCGGACACGCCGCCGGGCCCGGTCCGGACGTTCTCCGTCGACGACCCGGCCCTGACAAAAGTGCAGCACAGCGGTGCCGATGCGGACGACGAACCCCAAAGTGACCAGAATGTCCCGGGTGAATGAGGAACGACGGGGGGTGTACCCGTTCTGCGGGCCGTGCACGGCGGGTTCGGAGGCGTGGCGTGCCGCCGAGACGGCCGGGCCGATGGGTAGCAGGTTCTACGGACACCGGAACGTGTGCGAGAACTGCGGGTCGTCGGTGCGGACGCTGTACAACACGGTGCTGTGGGTTCCGGTGTCGAAGGTCGGACGGTTCCGGATCATCCCGACCGGCGGGCGCACGTACGTCGGCCGCAAGGTGGTCGATCAACCCGTGCCGGCCGTCGTACGGCGGGAGCCCGTGTCGGCGATCGTGAATCATCCGGAGCTCGACGGCGCTCCGGCGTACAAGCAGGCCGAGGCGTACTGGGAGGAGCGCGAGCCCGGGCAGGCGTTGCCGTTCTACCAGTCGGCGCTGGCCGAGCGGGAGAAGGTGCTGGCGGCCGACGACCCGGCGACGTTGCGGGTCCGGTTGCGGGTGGCGCAGGGGCTGCTGGCGACCGCGAACTACGGGCGGGCGATCGCCTGGTTCGAGTTGGTGAGGCCGCAGCTGGTCGAGGTGTTCGGGCCGCATCACGAGCTGACGCGGGCGGCGACCGAGGCGATGACCGGTGCGCGGTTGATGGTCGGAGGTCCGCGGTCGGAGGCTCAGTTGCTCGCGGACATCGTCGCGGCCGACGCGTTCGTGGACGACGATGCGCAGTTGTTGCGCGATCGGGCAGCACTTGGGAAGGCGTTGCTCGCGTGCGGCGACATCGCGGAGGCGGTCGAGGCGCTGACCCAGGTCATCCGCGACGCACCGCCTGGTCATCCGGACACGGCGATCTACCGCAAGGCTTTGGTGGAGGCGTGCGGACTCGTCGAGGCGCGCGGGAAGAGGCGCGACGTACAGGTCGCCGAAACCGCGCGACGGTTGCTCAGCGGCGTAGACGCACCGACAAGCACGTGACACAGCCCTCGAGCTTCTCGAACTCGCTGATGTCGACCACGATCGGCCGGTAGCCAAGGCCTTCGAACAGCTGCGCCGACTTCGGCGCCGACACTGCCATCAGCAGCCGGTCGTCGTTCAGCAGTACGACGTGCGCGCCGGCTTCCTCGGGCACCGCACGGAACGCGTCAAAAGCGGTCGGGTCGTCGACGAGTGGCTCGTAGCCGACGACCGTTCCGTCGGGTAGTGCAGTCACGGCCGACTTGAGGTGAAGGACCTTCCGCACCGGGACGGCGCGCACCTCCGCACCGAGCGGTGCGAACGCGTCGCGCAGTTGCTGGATCCCGGCGGCGTTCGTCCGGCCGCCCTGCCCGACATAGATCGTCGAGCCGATCTTCAGTACGTCGCCGCCGTCGAGTGTCCCGGGCTCCTTGATCTTCGCGATCCGGTACCCCTGCGCGGCAACGGTCTCCTCGGCTGCTGCCGCCTCGGCACGCCGCTCGTCCGCGCCAGCCCGGGCGATCACCGCGAGGTCGCCGTACACGACCATCGTGTCCTCGATGAACACGCTGTCCGGACACTCGTCGATCGGCGGTACTTCGACGGTCTGCCAGCCGGTGTCGTGCAGTGCGTCGACGTACCGCTGCCATTGCTCGAACGCCAGGTCGAGGTCCACCGGCCGGCGCTCGATGTGCGTGACGAGCCCCTCGGCGAGTCGCGGGCTCGGGCGGCGGACCAGGGCTGTCAGCGGGGTCGGCGGCGGGGTTGACGGCATGGTCGCAGGGTATCCGGGTACCGGCAGGCAACCGAGAAAGGAGACAACGGATGCCGAAGATCCTTCCGGCAGCGGGTGGTGACGTGGTCGAGATCATCCTCGCCGACCACAGGTGGTTCGAGGAGGCGCTGCGCGAACTGCGGGACGTGCGTAGCGATCGTGCGGCGGTGCTCGCCGACCTCGCCACCGTCCTGATCGCGCACGCCGAGGCCGAGGAGTCGAAGGTCTACCCGGCGCTGCGGCGCAAGGACGCGATCGACGCCGACGAGGTCGAGCACTCCGAACACGAGCATGCCGAGGGCAACGATGCACTGCTCGCCCTGATGGAGGTCGACGACACCGGTAGCGAGGAGTTCAGCGAGAAGCTGCACGAGCTATCCGAGGCGCTCACGCACCACCTCGACGAGGAAGAACGAGACGTCCTGAACCCGGCGCGGACGGACGTCGACGAAGGCGTCCGCCGCCGGCTCGGGGACTCGTTCGCCGAGGAGCGCGCCCGACTGATCGAGTCCGGCTGCGGCGACATCGCCAACGTACGGAAGGTCGTCGCGGCCGAACAGCAGAACAACTAGGGCCTAGGCTGTGTCCGTGCGCGAACTCACCGCCGTGGCGAACCTGACGGTCCCACCCGAGGCGGCCTTCGAGATCTTCACCGACGAGTTCGGTCGATGGTGGCCGCCGGAGTTCTCCTGGTCGGGAGCCGACCTGCTGACCGACATGGGCCTGCTCGACGGCGTCTTGTACGAACTCGGTCCGCACGGCATGCAATGGGACTGGGGCCGGGTGCTGAGGTGGGAGCCGGGTCGCCGGCTCGTGTTCAGCTGGCAGATCGGTCCGGACCGGGTGCCGGTCCCCCGTGCCGAGGACGCGACAGAGGTGGAGGTCACCTTCGACGGGTCGACGGTGACCGTCGCCCATCGCGGCTGGGAGCGGCACGGCGAGGCCGGCGCCGAGTACCGGAAGAATTTCGAGCAGGTGTGGCCGTACGCGCTCGGCCGGTTCGCCGAGTACGCCGCCAACCGTCCTCGCTAGAGCTCGACGGTGAGGCCTTCCTCGGCGGCGATCACTTCGCCGGCGAAGACTCGCTTCGCCTCTGCCACGGACACTGATCGATCCGAGCCCGGCCAGAAGTGCGTCAGCAACAGCCTCGATGCTCCTCGAGCGCCCTCGGCCGCTTCGGTAGCCGTCATCACGTAGCGGGGCTGGGTCTGCGGTGACGGGCCTTGAAGTGTCGCATCCGAGATGAAGAGATCGGTTCCCTCGGCCAATCGCGCCAGGTCGGGCGATGGGCCGCTGTCCCCCGTGTACCCCACTGAGACCCCTGGCGCTGTGAGCCGTACGCCGAGATTCGTCTTGTAATGCGGGAGTTCCACCGTCAGGACCTCGAACGGCCCGATCCGCGTCGTCGTCGCCAGGTCGTGGACGGCGAAGACGTCGGCCGGGTCCGGGTGCGGCTCGAGTGCTCGCAGTACGTCGAGAACGCCGGGTGCGCAGTGCAGCGGGACCGGTGGCGCGTCAGGCGCCTCGTAGTAACGCACCCGGGCCAGGCCGCTCACGTCGACACAGTGGTCCGGGTGCTGGTGCGTCACGACGATCGCGTCGATCTCGCCCTTCGGACAATGTTCGAGCAGTCGCGGCAGGGCGGCGTACCCGAGATCGAGGACGACCCGGAAACCGTCGTACTCCAGCAGGAATCCCGCGCACGCCCTGCCCGCCTCCGGCCAGGCGCCGCAGGAACCCAGGACGGTCAGCGACCTCACGCGAACGGCTGGTTCGTCGGCACGATGTGCTTGCCGAGCGGCACCAGCGAGACCGGGATCAGCTTGAAGTTCGCGACGCCGAGCGGGATGCCGACGACCGTCAGGCACAACGCGATACCGGTGGTCAGGTGGCCGAGCGCCAGCCACCAGCCCGCGACGACGATCCAGATCAGGTTGCCGAGCAGCGCACCCGCCCCGGCGCTGCGCTTGTCCACGATGGTCCGCCCGAACGGCCACAGCGTGTACGCCGCGATGCGGAACGACGCGATCCCGAACGGGATCGTGACGATCAGCACGCAACAGATGATCCCGGCGATCGCGTATCCGACCGCCAGCCAGAACCCGGCCAGAACCAGCCAGATCAGGTTGAGGAGCGTCTTCATGCCCCCCAGCGTGCCACCTGGCCGGTGTGATCCAGGACCAACTGGGCGACAAGTCCGGGATCGTTCCGGGGCATCCAGTGGCCACCCCTGACCACCTTGACCGTGAGGTTCGGGGCCCAGCGCGCGATGTCGGTCTGCAGCGGAGTGGTGACGAAGGGATCGGCATCCGGTGACACGGCGAGCACGGGCACGTCGCTACGTCGCTCTGCCGGCCGGAGGAGGCGTGGGATGACGTTCGCGCGGTACAGCTTCATGCCGTTCACGTAGTCGGTGAGAGAGCGGTTGTCGTCGGGCTGTTGCTTCTCGAGGCGATTGAACGCGCGGTGCGCCCAGCCCTTGCGCCAGCCGAGCTCCGGGAGCCACGGGAGGTGGAAGTAGAAGATGTACCACGAGTGCAGCAACTGCTTGAGAGCTGCGAGAGAGCGCTGTCTGAGGAAGTAGCCGGCGTGGTCGAGTGACGGGCCGGAGATGGACGTGAAAGAGGCGATGCGAGGGTGCAGGTCCGGGGCGGTGACGAAGTGCCAGGCCTGGATGGAGCCCCAGTCGTGAGCCAGCACGTGCACCGGCCGGTCGGGTGACACCTGGTCGATGACTGCCTGGAAGTCCTCCTGCAGGCGATCGAGTGTGTACGCGGCGGTGCTTGCCGGATGGTCGGAGTCGCCGGCGCCTCGGACGTCGTACGCGACCACCTGGAAGTCGTCGGCAAGCAACTCGGCCACCGGCCCCCACAGCGATGCGTTGTCCGGATAACCGTGCACACAGACGAGCATCGGGCCACCGTGGTTGCCGTAGTCGTAGACGGCGAGGGTGGTGCCGTCTCGGCTAGTAGCTGTCGACTTCGAGGGTGGCAAAGGTCATCCCCGCTTTCACCAGGCGCTCGCGCAGAGCGGGTCCCATGGCCGCGGCCGTCGTGGTCTGGCCGGCGGTCTGCGGTAGATCGTCGAGCGCCAGACACAGAGCGCTCTCCCCGAGCATCTTCGCGGTCTCGTCGTACCCCGGGTCGCGGCCCGCGACCTCGGTGATCACCTGCTTGCCGCCGCCGCGGCCGACGAACCGGACGTTGAACCACGACCGCGCCCGGCGCTCCGCGCTCGGTCCGTCACCGGGCTGCAGCCGCTTGAGGAGCGCGTTCCGGACCGGCGGGACCTGGGCGCCCGCGATCAGCAGACCGACCCCACCGAGGCCTGCGGCAACAGTCGGGAGATGCTTCACCGCGGCGTAGTGCGAGTACCGGAAGTCCGGCCCGTAGCGATCGAGCAGCCGGGCCGAGTACCCGACGATCTGCGGATCGATCGTCGGCAACGGAACCGCCCAGAACCCTTGCTGACGGTGGAGCTTCCCCGCAACCGCTCGCGCCCTCCGGTCCGTCGGGCTGGGTTCGGCTGCGCGCCGCCGGCGATGCGCGTCCAGGTGCTGCTTCGGCCGCGAGAACGCCGTGATCGCGGTGTGGAACGTGCCCCCGGACGGCCGGCCGCCGGCGCGCAGCAGCCCGTCCACCTGGATGGGCACGTTCTGCGGCAGTTGCTCGACGGTGTACTGCACACCGAGGTCGTACGGGATCGAGTCGAAGCCGCACGCGTGGATGATCCGCGCGCCGGTCTGCGTCGCGCGCTCGTGATAGCGCACGTACATCCGGTCCATGAACTCTTGCTCACCGGTCAGATCGAGGTACCCGGTCCCGGCCTCGGCGCAGGCGGCGACGAGCGCCTCGCCGTACCGGACGTATGGCCCGACTGTGGTGGCGACGACCTTGGTGGACTCGGCGAGTTCGCGCAACGAGGTCGGGTCGGTGACGTCCGCGACCAGGATGTCCCTGCCGAACCGCTCGAGCTTCTGTTTGTTGCGTCCGGCAACGGCCCAGCGCAGGCCCTCCGGTGCGTTCTTCTCCCGGTACTCCGCGGTGAGCGCGCCCGTGAACCCGCTCGCACCCAGCAGCACGACGTCGTACTCGCGGCTCATTCCTGCACTCATTCCTGCACTCATTTCTGCACTCATTTCTGGGCAGCCTTCTCCGCGTCCGCCAGCCCGCCTGCGCCAGTCGGCCGGGACGAGGCCTCGGCGCCGCGGGACTGAATGTCGGCCAGGGCAGCCGCGTCGGCCCTCGGGACGCTGAACCGCGAACCGGCCTCGATGACATGCGGGATCACCCAGCGGAACACCTTCAGCGCGCCGATCCAGCCCGGCACGTGAACGGTGCGGGAGCGCTTTCTGATGCCCTCGACGAACTTGTGCACCGCGAACTCCAGCGGGTACGTCTTGCCCACTCCCGGGATCCCGGTCCGGGCCTTGCCGAACACCGGATGCGCGTCGACCCCGCGCACCATGTCGGTGTCGACGAACGTCATGTGCGCGACGCCGACCCGTACGCCGAGATGCTTCAGCTCGGCGCGCAGCGTGTCACCCATCGCCTCGACTCCGGCCTTGGACACGTTGTACGACGCCAGTCCCGGGATGTGGACGATCGCGGCAAGGGACGAGACGAGCAGCAGATAGCCCTTGCTCTCCAGCAGATACGGCAGCGTCAGGTGGACGGTGCGCCAGACGCCGATCAGGTCCACGTCCAGTACGCGCTCCCAGACCTTCGGGTCCATGCTCCGGCTGAAGCCCGGCGCGGCGATCCCGGCGTTCGCCATCACGACGTCGATCCGGCCGTAGCGCTCGGCGATCGCCTCGACCGCGGTCCGCAGCGAGTCGGTGTCGGTGACGTCCGCCTCCCACCAGCCGGCGTCCGGGCCGCAGTCCTCCGCGACCTTCTTCAGCTCGTCCGGCTCCAGGCCGACCAGCGCGAGCTTCGCGCCGTCCTGCGCCAGCTTCCGGGCGACCGCGGCGCCGATCCCCCGGGAGGCGCCGGTGATGAGCACGACTTGACCGGCCAACGGACGCATCTGGGACCTCCAGCTTTGTTGAGTGGATACTCAACAGTAAGTGCTTGTTGACCAAATACTCAATAGACTGCCTGTATGAGCCAGACCTCCTCCGGTGCTCGACTGCGGCCCGACGAGCGGCGGGCGCAGATCCTCGCGGCCGCGCGCCGGGTGCTGCTTGCGGACCCGCACCGCGAGCTCACGGTCGAGCTCGTCGCCGCCGAGGCCGGCGTCTCCCCCGCTCTCCTGTTCCACTACTTCGGCTCGAAGAAGAAGTTCCAGTACGCCGTCATCGAGGAGGCGGCCGCCGAGGTCATGCTGCGCACTGCCCCGGATCCGTCGCTGCCGCCCGACGAGCAGCTGGTTGCCGGCATCCGCGCGTTCGTGCGCGCCGTACTCGAAGCTCCTCAGCTGTACCGGGCAACCCTGCTGATGTCGGCCGCTGGGGACCCCGACGTCAGAGCGCTGCACTCCGACCTCCGCCGTGTCTTCAGCCAGTGGGTGATCAGGGCCGTCGCCGAGCGCGGTATCGAGATCACCCCCGTCGTCGAGCTCGCATGTCACGGCTGGCAGGGTTACGTCGAACAGACCCTGCTGGTGTGGATCGACAACCCGACCGTCTCGCCGGAAGCCCTCGAGCATCTGTGCGCGCAGTCCCTGGACGCAATCCTGTCGACAACCAGCCTCACGACGACCTCCGAGTGAGTGTGAATGACCAAGTTCTTCCTGACGGTTCATGTTCTCGCCGCGATCCTCTGCGTCGGTCCGGTCACCGTTGCGGCCAGCATGTTCCCCCCGATCGCACGCCGCATGCTCGGCGCCGAAACTCCGGACCCGGGCGGTCTCCAGGTGCTGCATCGGATCACCCGGGTGTACGCGTGGGCCGGCCTCGCCGTACCGGTCTTCGGGTTCGCGGTCGCGGGTGGCATGGAGGTGATGGACGAGGCCTGGCTGATCATCTCGATCGTCCTGACACTGGCCGCCGCACTCGTCCTCGCGTTGCTGGTCGTGCCGGCGCAGTCCGCCGTACTCGCCGTCGCCGACCAGTCCGCCGAGGCGCGGAGCGGGGTGCTCTCGAAGGCGAAGTTGCTGTCGATGACGAGCGGGATCTTCGGTCTGCTCTGGCTGATCGTCCTGGTCCTGATGGTCGTCAAGCCGGGGCACACCGAGGGGTAAGGTTCGGCCCGTGCTGACGGTTGCCACGGTGAATGTGAACGGGATCAGGGCCGCCTTCCGGCGCGGGATGGCGCCGTGGCTGGTGAGCACGGACCCGGACCTGTTGCTGATGCAGGAAGTTCGCGCGTCGGACGACGTACTGCGGGAACTCCTCGGCGGCGACTGGAACATCGCGCACGCCGAGCCGGCGATCGACGGGCACAAGGGACGCGCGGGCGTCGCGGTCGCGAGCCGGCGGCCGATCAAGGACGAGCGCGGCGAGATCGGTCCGGAGCGGTTCGCCGGGACCGGGCGCTGGGTCGAGGCGGACGTGGTGCTGGACGACGGTACGACGTTGACCGCGGTCAGCACGTACGTGTTCACCGGCGAGTTCGAGACCCCGCCGCGGCAGGAGGAGAAGTACGCGTTCCTGGACGCGATCACCGCCCGGCTGGCCGAGCTGCGGGCGGACGGGCGGCACGTGCTGATGTGCGGCGACCTGAACATCGCGCACCGCGAGGAAGACCTGAAGGCCTGGAAGGCGAACCGCAAGAAGAGCGGCTTCCTGCCCGAGGAACGCGCCTGGATGGACCGTCTCTTCGAGTCCGGCTGGGTAGATCTGGGCCGCCGCTTCGGCGGTGAAGGCCCCGGCCCCTACTCGTGGTGGTCCTGGCGCGGCAAGGCCTTCGACAACGACGCCGGCTGGCGCATCGACTACCAGATCGCCTCCCCCGAACTCGCCGCGTCCGCCACCACCTGCGTCATCCACCGAGCCCCGACGTACGCCGAACGCTGGAGCGACCACGCCCCCGTCGTGGCGACGTACAACCTCTGAGTGACCGCTGTCCGACGTCGCAGGTAGTCTCGCCGCATGTCCGAGAATCCTTCTTCTGCTGTCACATCTTCTGGCACATCTTTTGGCACACCGCCGGTTGCCGCCCGGAAGCCGGTTGAGCGGGTGCATCACGGCGATGTGTTCGTCGACGACTACGAGTGGTTGCGGGACAAGAGCGACGACGAGGTGCTGGAGTATCTGCGGGCCGAGAACGCCTACACCGAGGCGCGGACGGCGCACCTGGAATCGTTGCGTGAGGCAATCTTCAAGGAGATCTCGGACCGCACGCTGCAGACCGACCTGAGCGTTCCGGCCCGGCGCGGCGGGTACTGGTACTACTCGCGCACGATCGAAGGGCAGCAGTACTCGCTGCACTGCCGGGTCAAGGTGGACGGCGACCAGCCGCCGGCCACCGACGGCGAGATCGCCGGCGAAGAGGTCATGCTGGACGGCAACGAGGTGGCCGGCGACTCCGAGTTCTTCTCGCTCGGCACCGTCGACGTGTCCCCCGACGGCCGCCTCCTGGCGTACTCCGTCGACCTCAAGGGCGACGAGCGGTTCACGCTGCGGATCAAGGACCTCGACACCGGGGAGCTGCTGCCGGACGAGCTGCCCGAGGTGCACTACGGCTCAGCCTGGTCCGCCGACGGCTCGACGATCTTCTACTCGAAGGTCGACGACGCGTGGCGCCCGTACCAGGTCTGGCGGCACACCCTCGGCGAGACCGGACCTGATTCTGACGTGCTGGTCATGGAGGAGCCCGACGAGCGGTTCTGGGTCGGCGTCGACCTGACCCGCAACGAGCAGGCCATCATGATCGCCCTCGGCAGCAAGCTCACCAGCGAGGTCTGGCTGCTCGACGCCCAGAACCCGACGGGTGACCCGGTCGTGGTCGCGCCCCGCCGCGAGGGCGTCGAGTACGACGTCGAGCACGCCGGCGACCAACTGCTGATCACGCACAACGCCGACGCGGCCAACTTCTCGCTGGCCTCCGCGCCGCTCGACTCCCCCGGCGACTGGACGACGCTGATCGAGGGCGACGAGACCAGCCGTCTGCTCGGCGCGGACGCGTTCGCCGATCACGTCATCCTGTACCGGCGCCGCAACGCGCTCACCGAGCTCGCGATCATGCGGCGTGGTCAAGACGGTACGGGCGGGTTCAGCGATCCCGAAGTACTCGAGTTCGACGAGCCGATCTACACCGTGTCGCCCGGCCGCAACGACGAGTGGCACGACACGCGGTA
Source organism: Kribbella sp. VKM Ac-2571 (assembly GCF_004362255.1). Taxonomy (NCBI): domain Bacteria; kingdom Bacillati; phylum Actinomycetota; class Actinomycetes; order Propionibacteriales; family Kribbellaceae; genus Kribbella; species Kribbella sp. VKM Ac-2571. The sequence goes on along the minus strand of NZ_SNWS01000019.1, from coordinate 119,024 downwards.
CCGCTTCGGCTACACCTCCCTCGTCACCCCCGGTTCGACGTACGACGTGGACGTGGCGACCGGTGAGCGGCGGCTGCTCAAGCAGCAGCCCGTGCTCGGCGGCGTCGACCTGAGCGACTACACGCAGTACCGGGAGTGGGCGACGGCGCCGGACGGCACGAAGGTGCCGATCTCGATGGTCGCGCGCAAGGACGTCGCGCAGGACGGGAACGCGCCGGTCGTCCTGTACGGGTACGGCTCGTACGAGTCCTCGATGGACCCGTGGTTCTCGATCCCGCGGCTGTCGCTGCTCGACCGCGGCGTGGTGTTCGCGATCGCGCACGTCCGCGGCGGCGGCGAGCTCGGCCGGCACTGGTACGACGACGGCAAGATGCTCACCAAACGGAACACGTTCACCGACTTCATCGCCGCCGCCGAGCACCTGGTGCAGGCCGGCTGGACCAGGCCGGAACGGATCGTCGCCCAGGGCGGCAGCGCCGGCGGGCTGCTGATGGGCGCGGTCGCGAACCTGGCCCCGCAGGCCTTCGGCGGAATCGTCGCGGAAGTCCCGTTCGTCGACGCGCTGACGACGATTCTGGATCCGTCGCTGCCGCTCACCGTGATCGAGTGGGAGGAATGGGGCAATCCGCTCGAGGACGCCGAAGTCTACGAGTACATGAAGTCCTACTCGCCGTACGAAAACGTCACCGCCCAGCGCTATCCGCGCATCCTGGCGATCACCAGCCTGAACGACACCCGGGTGTTCTTCGTGGAGCCGGCGAAGTGGGTGGCGAAACTCCGGGCGACCGCGACCGGCGAGGTCGACGTACTCCTCAAGACCGAGATGGAGGCCGGGCACGGCGGCCGCAGCGGGCGGTACGACGCCTGGCGCGAGGTCGCGTTCTCGCTCGCCTGGGAGCTCGACACCCTCGGCCTGAGCTGAGAGGCCGGGAATTTCTGGCCCCGGACGTGTGTTGTGCAACACATTCGGGGCACCGGAACGGTGGATTTCTGTACCGATTCTCAGGTTGTGTCCCGGAGTGTTGGGCCGAACAGGCCACGAGCGCCCCGGGACACCGGTTTCCACGGCGAATTCGCTGCCGGGAACTCTCAGGGAACCTTCAGGGTGTTTACACACTGGTACCGGAATCTTGAACCCTACTCGAGCGTTGCTCTCCATGTAACGACGAAGGGAGTTTCGGTGGCTCGCATGGCTCGTGTCCGGTCCACGGACGACGGTATCGACGGCAAGGACAGCGTCGGTCTCTACCTCGAGGAGATCGCTCGCACTCCTTTGCTGACGGCTGAGGAAGAAGTCGAGCTCGCTGAGACGGTCGAGGCAGGACTCCTGGCGGAGCAACTGCTGGCCGAAGGGCGGGTTGGACGTAAGAAGGGCGGAGCGCCCAAATATGCCACGGAGGAGGAGCTGGAGTGGCTGGCCGAAGAGGGCCGGCGCGCGCAGCAGCGGTTCGTGACCGCCAACCTCCGGCTCGTGGTGTCGATCGCCCGCCGCTACGGGCGGTCCCAGATGCCGCTGCTGGACCTGGTCCAGGAAGGCAACACGGGACTGATCCGCGCGGTGGAGAAGTTCGACTACCGGAAGGGTTTCAAGTTCTCGACGTACGCGACCTGGTGGGTGCGGCAGGCCATCACCCGCGGTATCGCGCAGCAGGCCCGGGTGGTCCGGCTGCCGGTGCACGTGGTGGAGCAGCTGAACCAGATCGGGTCCGCACGGCGCACGCTGGAGCGCAAGCTCGGGCGGGAGCCGGAGATGGACGAGATCGCAGCCGAGCTGAACCTGGACGAGGAGCGGGTCACCGAACTGATCCGTATCGGCCGGGACCACATCAGCCTGAACAGCCCGGTCGACGACGAGGGTGAGACCTCGCTGGGTGACCTGATCGCGGCCGAGACCGCGCCGGGTCCGGACCAGCTGGTCGCCGACGCGTCGGACCGTTCGGGACTGTTCAGTCTGGTCGACCAGCTCGACCCGCGGTCCGCGGACGTGATCCGGCGCCGCTACGGCCTGCACGACGGCCGCCAGGCCAAGCTGGCCGACATCGGCGCGGTGCACGGCATCTCGGCCGAGCGGGTCCGCCAGATCGAGCGCGAGGCTTTGGGCCGCCTCCGCCTGATGGCAGATCCGACGCTGGCCGCGTAACACCCACCCCGAAACCCCTCAGGACCCCCGAGCCACGATCTGGCTCGGGGGTCCTTCGGTTGTCAGGTGCCGGCCGTAGCGCGTTGTGGACGTCAAGCGGCTGCTTCGTTCCAGGAATCGATCAGCGGGGGCAGCTCGGACAGGCGCTGGACGGTTGCGTCCGGCGTACCTTCCGTGTGGCCGATCTGCTCGAGCGGGATCGCGCTGTGCGGCAGGTGCGCCGCGCGCATCCCGACGTTCTGCGCGCCCCAGACGTCGTCGAACAGCCGGTCGCCGACGAACAGGCACCGGGACGGCTCGTCCACCCCGACTGCCCGCATCGCGGCCAGGAACGACTCCGGGTGGGGCTTGGTGTGCGCGATCTCGCTGGTGTAGACGGCGCCGTCGAGCAGGTCGAGTACGCCGTCACGCGCGAAGACCTCCTCGTGCCGCCGACGCGGCCAGATCGTGTTCGACAGCACACCGACCTTGAGACCGCGATCCCGAAGCGCCTGCAGCGTGTCGACCGCGTCCGGCTCCAGCTCGGTGTGCGGGTCCCACTGGCGCTCGTACTCCGCCAGCGCCGCGGGTGTCATCACCACCTCGGCGAGCGCACACACCTCCTCCAAGGTGCTGCTGCGGTGCTCGTCGCGCGACCGCAGCCAGACAGAACTCTCGGCCGCCACCAGGCGGGCCGCCAGCTCGTCGGCGTTGTCCTCGTCGAGCAGCACGGACACGGCCCTCCACATCTCGCGGAGAGATATGTCGTGCCAGGTTGCCAGCGTGCCGCCCCAGTCGAACAGGACGGCTTCGATCTTCGCGTTCGTCACCCGGCAAAGCCTGCCAGAGCCGACCGACAGTTCTCGCCTGCTTTTCAGCTCAGCCGGCGGATCTGCTGCCGGCGGGCCAGCCAGGTGACGGCGATCACGTAGAACGCCAGGCACGGAATGTCCGCGACGAACAGCGTCCACGGGCCGCTGCCCTGCACGTTCCACTGATCCCCCCGGCCAGTTGCCGCCGGCAACAGGAAGGCGATCAGGTTGTTCAGCACGTGCAGAGCGATCGCGGCCTCCAGTCCCCCGGTCCGGACGGTCAACCAGCCGACCACCACCGCGAACAGGAAGATGTCGGCCATCGCCCAACCCAGATACCCGTGGGCAGACGCGAAGGCGGCAGCGCCGACGACGATCCCGGGCCACGGCGAACGGAACAGCGTCCGCAACCACCGCGCCCGCCCGTTCGGGTCGTCCGGACCGTACGCGCCGACCGCCTGGATCAGCCAGCCGCGGAACACGAACTCCTCGGCCGCCGACTGGAACGGCACCAGGAGCAGGATCACCAGCGCCGGTACGACGAACGCACCGAAACCGATCCAGTCTCCGCCGGCCGTCCCGATCGAGTCGTCGGCGGGGAACACCGCGTCGACCAGCACGCCCATCGCGAACGAGAGCGCGATGTACCCGAACGCCGGCAGGCAGCACCACAGCAGCCAGCGCCAGCGGATCCGGTTCAGCACCGAGGCGACGCTCCAGAACGGCCGGCGTTGCACCATCCACGCGACCAGACCGACGATCGGCGTCAGGACGCCGAGCAGCACCAAGGTCATGGCGAGGTTCTCGGTGTCGCTCGGGAAGATGTCCGTACCGCTCGGCGCCGGGAACGGTCCGGCCAGGAGCCGGTGCGCGATCACCCAGATCACCACGACGGCTGAGGTCAGGACGAACCCGAAGAGGCCGAGCAGGACGGTTCCGACGAAGGGTCGCCACCAGGCGTGCTTCGGCGTACGGGCGAGCCGGTGGTACGGCGTCCCTTCCGGCGCTGCGACTGTTCGCGGCTCGTGGTTCACGTACGGCGACGGATAAGCGCCGTACGGATATTGATACGGCGGTGGGTATTGCTCGGGATATGGACCAGAGTGGGGCGGCGGTGGTGCGGGCTGCCCCGGCTGGGAGTATGGGCCCGGTTGCGGCGACGGTCCGGGCTGTTGCGGGTCCATAACTGGACTCTAGAAGATCGGGCCAACTGGACGGAGGGAGAACAAGGTGGTTACTGAACCGACGCTCGGGGCGAACCGGCAGACGGACGCGTTACCGCAGTCCGTGCTGATGCCGTTGAGCGGTTCGGCCATCTTCCTGGTGGTCCAGGTGCAGCCTGGCGGCGAGGACCGGACCCGGGACCTGCTGGAGCGGCTGAGCGGTCTCGTGCGTTCGGTCGGGTTCCGGGTTCCGGCCGGCAACCTGTCCTGTGTCACCAGCATCGGCTCGGACGTCTGGGACCGTTTGTTCAGCGGTCCGCGCCCGGCCGAGTTGCACCCGTTCGTCGAGCTCAAGGGCGCCACCCACCACGCGCCGTCGACGCCTGGCGATCTGCTCTTCCACATCCGGGCCTCCCACCAGGACCAGTGCTTCGAGTTGGCCAGTCAGATCATGACCGTGCTAGACGGCGCCGCGACGGTCGTCGACGAGGTGCACGGCTTCAAGTACTTCGAGATGCGTGACCTGCTCGGCTTCGTCGACGGCACCGAGAACCCGACCGGCAGCGAGGCGCACGCCGCCGTACTGATCGGCGACGAGGACCCGGACTTCCGCGGTGGCAGCTACGTGATCGTGCAGAAGTACCTGCACGACCTGAAGGCGTGGAACGCGCTGACGGTCGAGCAGCAGGAGCTCGCCGTCGGCCGGACCAAGCTCGACGACATCGAGCTCGACGACGCCGAGAAGCCCGGCAACGCGCACATCGTGCTCAACGTGATCGAGGACGACGACGGCAACGAGCTGCAGATCCTGCGCGACAACATGCCGTTCGGTACCGTCGGCACGCAGGAGTTCGGCACCTACTTCATCGGGTACGCCAAGACGCCGGCGGTGACCGAGCTGATGCTCAGGCGGATGTTCATCGGGGTTCCCGAGGGCAACCACGACCGGCTCCTCGACTTCTCCACCGCGGTCACCGGCTGCCTGTTCTTCACACCCCCCGCCGACTTCCTGGACGACCTGCCGCCGGCGCCCTGAGCGTCATTCCCCGAACAGCGGGGCGTCGACGACGCTCCCCCAGCTGAAGTCGATCTGGTCGTTGAAGGTGGCCGGCACCTTGCCGAGCGAGTTGATCACGGTGGCGGTCCCGTTCGCGTGCCCAACGGCGTACAGGTAACCGGCGCCGAGATCCTTGTCGATGGCGAGCAGCAGCGTTCCGTAGTTGCCGCAGCGGGCAGTGAGCAGCCGCTCGAAGCTTCCCCAGGTCTTGGTCCGCAGCGGCTTCACGACGGGCTTCATCGGCGACGTCAGCGGGATGAGGATCGTGTAGAGCGCGCCGCCCCGCGTCGTCGCCAGCAGGGTGTCGTACGTCGACGTACGGCTCAGGAGGGCGACCGCCTTGACCGACGAGAAGCCCGGGTACGAACCGGCGGCGTGCCACACCACGGTGCCGTTCTGCGGGCTGAGGTTCCAGCGGTACAGCGAGCCGTCGCTGCGGAGTGCGTACATCCGCCAGCCGGGCGTCTGCAACGACCACGACTGCGTCAGGGTCCGGAACGCGCTCCAGCCGCTGCCGACCCGGGTCAGGTCGCTGCTCACGACCTGCCCGCCGGTGCCCTTCTTGACCCACTGGTGCGACCGGTACAGCACGTCGCCGGAGACGACGTGGCCGTCGAGCGAGGTCTCGTCGCCGAAGTCGTCGTCCCACGTCCAGCTGGTGCTGAGCGAGATCGCGCGGCCGCCGAACGGATTCTTGGCCATCACCTCGACCGGCTTCACAGTGATCGGCGACGTCGCGTTGACGTAGCGATCGACGGTGTCGTTGCCAGCCGTCAGACCGCCGGACTGCACGTAGCAGGTCGTCGCAGCCGGAACCGCTGTCGCCGTACCGGTGCTCGTCAGTACTGGAACCGCCAGGGCCAGGCCCGCCAGTGCCGCAATCGAACGTCGCATCTCGACTCCCCCAAACATGTCCATTCGTTGCCGATCTATTGATCTCGATGCACGTTGTCGAGACAAAGTTGCGGTGCCCGGAACTGTCGGCGGGTTGAGTGACACTGGGAACATGTTGCTCACCGAGGTGGTCGAGACGTCGGCCGCGCTGGCCGGGACCCGGTCGCGGCTGAAGAAGGCCGAGTTCATCGCGGGGTTGTTGTCCAAGGCCACCGAACCGGCCGCGATCGAGATCGTCGTGACCTACCTGTCGGGCGAGCTGCGGCAGCGGCGCACCGGGGTCGGCTGGCGGACGTTGATGGACACGCCGGAGCCGGCTGCCGAGCCGACGATCACGGTCGAGGAGGTCGACGCGACGTTCGCGGAGCTGGCGGAGATGTCGGGCACCGGCGTACAGGCCCGCCGACGGGCTGCGGTGGACGGGTTGTTCGCGCGGGCGACCGCGGACGAGCAGCGGTTCCTGCGGCTCCTCGTCGGGGGTGAGCTGCGGCAGGGTGCGCTCGACGGGGTGATGGCGGATGCGGTCGCGCGAGCGACGGGCATTCCGCTGAACAAGATCCGGGCCGCGGCGATGTTGCGCGGGGCGGCCGCACCGGTCGCGGTCGCCGTACTGACCGAGGGCGAGGCGGGGCTCGCGCAGTTCGGGCTCGAGGTCGGTCGCGGGGTGCAGCCGATGCTCGCGCAGTCGGCAACGAGTGTGGCGGAGGCGTTGGAGAAGACGGGTACGCCGGCCGCGCTCGAGTGGAAGCTGGACGGGATCCGGATCCAGGCGCACCGGGACGGCGGGAAGGTCGTCGTCTACACGCGGACGCTGGACGACATCACCACACGGGTGCCTGAGGTGGCGACCGCCGTACTCGCGCTCGATGCACAGCAGGTCGTGCTTGACGGCGAACTCATCGCGTTGCGCGCCGACGGACGACCGGAGCCGTTCCAGGTGACGGGGTCGCGGACGGCGACCCGGGCTGCGACGGGGCCGGAGTCTGTCCCGCTGACGCCGTACTTCTTCGACATCCTGCATCAGGACGGCGAGGACCTGCTCGGGCTCGACGGTGCCACGCGACACGAGTGGCTGGCGAAGCTCGTGCCTGAGGAGCGGCGGGTGCCGCGACTCGTGACCGACGATGCGGAGGCCGGTCAGGCGTTCTTCGCGGATGCCGTGCGCCGCGGGCACGAGGGTGTGATGGTGAAGTCGTTGACCGTCCCGTACGAGGCGGGCCGGCGCGGTTCGGGATGGGTCAAGGTCAAGCAGACGCACACGCTCGATCTGCTCGTGCTGGCGGCGGAGTGGGGTCACGGGCGGCGGACGGGCTGGTTGTCGAACCTGCATCTGGGCGCGCGGGACGAGGAGACCGGCGAGTTCGTGATGCTCGGGAAGACGTTCAAAGGGCTGACGGACGAGCTGCTGCGGTGGCAGACGGAGCGGTTCCAGGAGCTCGCCGTACGGCGGAACGACTGGGCCGTCTATCTCCGGCCGGAGGTGGTGGTGGAGATCGCGTTCGACGGCGTACAGACCTCACCGCGGTATCCGGCCGGGATGGCGCTGCGGTTCGCGCGGGTGATCCGGTATCGCGAGGACAAGCGTCCTGCCGACGTTGATACCGTGCAGACGGTGCGCGAGATTCACCTCGGACCCGGCGCGGAAGAGAGTGTGGGCGATGAGTGAGGACCCGGATGTCGTGTCGCGGCGGATCGCGCGCGAGTCGCTTGATCGGGACGACCCGACCGGCTGGTTCGAGAATCTGTACGCCGCGGCCGCCGGGGGGTCCGCGGTCATCCCGTGGGATCGCGGTACGGCGCACCAGTTGCTGACCGAGTGGGTCCAGGAGTCCGCGCCGGACGGTGCGGACAAGACGGCGCTGATCGTCGGGGCGGGCACTGGGTGGGACGCCGAGCTGATCGCCGACCGCGGGTACGACACCACCGCGTTCGACATCTCCCCCACCGCGATCGAGACCGCGGTCCGCAATCACCCGGGCTCGAAGGTGCACTATCGCGTCGCCGATCTGCTCGCGCCACCGCCCGACTGGCCGCGCGCGTTCGACCTCGTGGTGGAGATCTACACCGTGCAGGCGCTCCCGATCGCCCTGCAGCCCGAGGCCGTCAAACACGTCACCGAGTTCGTAGCACCCGGCGGCACGCTGCTCGTCATCGCCGCCGCCCGCCCGGACGACCAGCCCGACGACGCCGTCGAAGGCCCACCCTGGCCCCTCACACGCGCAACCATCCAGTCGTTCGCCGGCGCGGATCTCCGCCTCATCCAACTCAGCCAGTCCCCCAGCCCAGCCGACCCAACCGTCCTCCGCTGGCGAGCCGAGTACCTACGCGACTGAACTCCCATGTCCGACCTCCCTCCGCTCGTGCAGCGAGCCCAGGACGCGGCCATTGAAGTCGGGATGCCGCTGCGGCGGGAAGGAACCGGTCCGTCCTGTTGCCTGCCGGAAGTGGGTCGATTCCTTGCCGTCCTGGCGGCCGGGTGTGTTGGCGGCCTGATCGGTGAGGCGGGAACCGGTGTCGGCTTCGGGGCGGCGTGGATGGCATCGGCGATGCCGGCCGATTGCCGTCTGGTGACCGTGGAGGTCGACGAGACCCGTGTGGCCGCGGCTCGGCGGGTGTTCGCGGACGAGCCGCGGGTCGAGGTGGTGCACGGGGACTCGTTCGACGAGTTGGGGCGGCGAGCGCCGTTCGATCTGCTCTTCGCGGACGGCGGGCAACAGCCCGGCCGGATCGTGGACCTGCTGCGGATCGGCGGGCGGCTGGTGAACGACGACATCACGCCGGTGGACGTGCTGCCGGCTGATTCGCCGTACCGTGAACACGATCCGAAGCGGGAGTTCTTCTTCGGCGATCCGCGGCTCGTGGCGGCCGAGGTGGTGTTGCCGGACCTGCGGAATTCGCTGCTGGTGGGGAGCCGGGTGGGTTGAGATTGCATGGGAACATTTGTTCGATAATCATGTAGACTCGGGATATGGCGGGGCGAAGTGTGGTGGGGCCGACGGCGTTGCGGATGATGCTCGGGAGTCATCTGCGGGAGCTGCGTGAGCGCGCCGGCGTCAGCCGCACCGATGCCGGCTGGGCGATCCGCGCCTCGGAGTCGAAGATCAGCCGCCTCGAGCTCGGCCGGGTCGGGTTCAAGGAACGGGACGTCTCCGATCTGCTGACCTTGTACGGCGTGCAGGACGCCCGCGAGCGCGATCGGCTGCTGCAGCTGGCCCGCGAGGCGAACGACCCCGGCTGGTGGCACCGGTACGGCGACGTCACGCCCGAGTGGTTCGACTCGTATCTCGGGCTCGAAGCGACCGCCGAGCTGATCCGGACGTACGAGATCCAGTTCGTGCCCGGCCTCCTGCAGACCGCGGACTACGCGCGCGCCGTCGCGCAGCTCACGCCTGGTGGCGCTCGTTCCGACCATGAGATCGAGCGGGTGGTCGCCCTGCGCACCCGCCGGCAACGGGTGCTCGACCGCGAGCCGCCGCTCAAGCTCTGGGCAGTCATCGAGGAGTCCGTGCTGCACCGGCCGATCGGCGGTACCGACGTACTGCGGAGCCAGCTCGACGCGCTTCGCGAAGCCATCACCCGCCCGAACGTGACCGTCCAGATCGTTCCCCTCGAAAGCCCCGGCCACGCCGCCACCGGAGGCGCCTTCAGCCTGCTCCGCTTCCCGCAACGCGACCTGCCCGACATCGTCTACCTGGAACACCTGACCAGCGCGCTCTACCTGGACAAACGCGACGACGTAGAGGCCTACACCCAAGCACTGGACCTCCTGGCCTCCACCAGCCCGTCCCCCCACCACACCCAACAACAACTAACCCGCCTCCTCGCGCGCCTCCCGTAAATCGATCCCGCCGAAGGGCCTCGCAACGCACGCTAGCCGAACCGCTGCCCTCCTCTTCGACGCAGCGAGTTCGCTGCCCCACCCCACGGGATATCCATCAGCCCTTCCCCATTGGTAGGCGAGGCGAGAGAGCACGTCTTCGGGTACGCCGGGAATGGGATCAACGGAGTGCCCACAACGCCCGGGGGTATCCGGCTCGACGTCCGATGCGCGGGTGCTGCTCACTCCGATCGGGTCTCGTGCAACAGGCAATCGTGGGTCGGCACCCGGTATTGCCTGTTCCCACACACCAGATCCTGTCCCAAGCCCTGCCCGCACGCCCCGTCCCCAACCCCTGCCCCACGGCCCACCCCGTCACCACACCCTGTCCCCAAGCCCCGTCACCAAGCCCCGTCACCAAGCCCCGTCCCGTCCCAGGCCCACCCCGTCACCACACCCTGTCCCCAAGCCCCGTCACCAAGCCCCGTCACCAAGCCCCGTCCCAGGCCCGCCCCGTCACCACGTCCCGCCGGTCGTCGAGCATGCAGCGCCCTCTCGGGTGTGAGGTTCTCTGCTGGTATGCGAGGGGAAACGCTGCGCTTGAGGGATAACCGGCGGCGGCGCTTGTGACTGATCCGTTGTGGTGGTTTGCGGAACAAAATTGCCAGCCGGTGACGAAAATGTTCCGGAAAGGGCGGGCGTCCGGGTCGGGCCGGATCGGCCGACCACGGATACGAACGCACCGGATCACCGACTCCCGTGCTCCACTAGTGGGTGATCAGTGCGGGTGCCGGCAGCTCCAGCGGATCGGCTCCGGGCGGCGCACGAGCGGGTCGCGGGACCGCCGGGTGCCGGGACCGCCGGGTCGCGGGACCGCCGGGTGCCGGGACCGCCGGGTCGCGGGACCGCCGGGTGCCGGCACCGCCGGGTCGCGGGACCCCCGGGTGCCGGGAGCGCCGGGCGGCGGCGGGTCAGCCCGGTGGCGGTGGTTTGGGGAGGATTTTGTTCCGATGTGGGCAGGAGATCCTCCCCAGATTCGGCTCCCGGGAGGCGTGGCCGGTGGCGGCGCGGTGGCTCGGCAGCGCGGAGTCGTGCTCGCCGCGTGGAGGAGCGGCTTGGTGCGGGTGGGTCAGACCTCGAGTTCTTCGCCGTGGGCGTTGATGGCCAGGTCGGGGTGGTGGAGGTCGAAGGCTGGGGACTCTGAGCGGATTCGGGGCAGCTTCTCGAAGTTGTGGCGGGGTGGTGGGCAGCTCGTGGCCCACTCCAGCGAGCGGCCCCAGCCCCACGGGTCGTCGACCTCCACCCGTGGCGTGCGGCGCGACTTGTAGACGTTGTACAGGAACGGCAACGTCGAGACCCCGAGGACGAATGCGCCGACCGTCGACACTTGGTGCAGCACGGTGAAGCCCTCGCCTGCGCGATAGTCGGCGTACCGCCGCGGCATCCCCTCGACCCCCAGCCAGTGCTGCACCAGGAACGTCGTGTGGAAGCCGACGAACAGCAACCAGAAGTGCAACTTGCCCAGCCGCTCATCGAGCATCCGCCCCGTCAGCTTGGGCCACCAGAAGTAGAACCCGGCGAACATCGCGAACACCACCGTGCCGAACACGACGTAGTGGAAGTGCGCGACCACGAAGTACGAGTCGTTCAACTGATAGTCCAGCGCCGGCGAGGCCAGGATGATCCCGGTCAGACCGCCGAACAGGAACGTGACGAGGAACCCCACCGACCAGAGCATCGGCGTGTCCATCGAGACCGACCCGCCCCAGATCGTGCCGATCCAGTTGAAGAACTTCACCCCGGTCGGTACGGCGATCAGGAACGTCATGAACGAGAAGAACGGCAGGTTCACGCCGCCCGTCACGAACATGTGGTGCGCCCACACCGCGATCGACAACGCCCCGATCGCGAGCGTCGCCGCGACGAGGCCGTAGTACCCGAAGATCGGCTTGCGGCTGAACACCGGGAGGATCTCGGTGATGATGCCGAAGAACGGCAACGCGATGATGTACACCTCGGGATGCCCGAAGAACCAGAACAGATGCTGCCACAGCAGGGCACCGCCGTTCGCGGCATCGAACACGTGCGCGCCCAGCGTGCGGTCCGCCTCCAGCACCAGCAGCGCCGCCGCCAGGATCGGGAACGCGATCAGCACCAGGATCGACGTGATCAGGATGTTCCAGCAGAAGATCGGCATCCGGAACATCGTCATGCCGGGAGCGCGCATGGTGATGATCGTGGTGATGAAGTTGACGCCGCCCAGGATCGTGCCCAGACCGGCCATCCACAGACCCATGATCCACAGGTCTCCCCCGATCGCCGGCGATCGCATCCCTCCGTTCAACGGCGCGTACGCCGTCCAGCCGAAGTCGGCCGCCCCGCCCGGGCTCAGGAACGCGCCGAGGGTGATCAACCCGCCGAACAGGAACAACCAGTAACTGAACATGTTCAGTCGCGGGAAAGCCACGTCCGGAGACCCGATCTGCACCGGCATGATGACGTTGGCGAACCCGACGAACAGCGGCGTCGCGAACAGCAGCAGCATGATCGTGCCGTGCATCGTGAAGAGCTGGTTGTACACCTCCTCGTTCACGATCTGCAGGCCTGGCTCGGCCAGCTCGGCGCGGATCACCAGCGCCATCACGCCGGCGATCAGGAAGAACGCGAACGACGTGACGAGGTACAACTGGCCGATCACCTTGTGGTCGGTCGTCGACAACAGCCGGCCGATCACCTGCCCCAGCGGCCGCCGCCCCACCTCGGCAGCGGTCGAGGTGCGCTCGGTGACTCCGGCATGCCCGCTGACAGTGGCCATGCGCTCCTCCGTATTGCCGCTTCCCTTCGATTAGACACCTATGGATCGTGATTCAGCTAGCTCTGGGGCCCCGCCGCGATCATCGCGCGTACGTCGGCCAGCCGCAGCGTCGCGGGGTCGACGTCCATCAGGCACCACGTCGCCCCCGCCTCGGCGTACGGGCGTGGATCGACCGACGGCTCCAGGGCCACCGCGATGTCGTAGTCGTCCAGATCGCCCCGAAGTTCCCGCAGTACGGCGGCAGGCTCGGCCACCTGATCCGGTGACGTGAGGTTCACCGGGAAGAATCCGTCGTACCGCGCCGCCCGCCGGACCGGCTTCGCATTACCCGGGAATCCGGCGAGCCACACCGGCACTCGACCGGCCACCGGACGCGGCAGAAACCGGACGTCGTCGACGAGGTAGTGCTTACCGTGGTGGTTGACCGGCTCCCCCGTCCACCCTGCGGTGAGGATGTCGAGCGTCTCGTCCATCCGCTCGGCGCGCCTCCGGTCGTCCAGTTCTTCGCCGGTCTTGGAGTACTCCTGCGCGAACCGGTCGCTGCCGAGCCCGACGCCGAGGATCAGCCGGCCGCCCGAGAGCCGGTCCAGGGTTGTTGTCTCACGCAACAACTTGGTCGGTCGCCGGCGTGCGATCGGTGACACCATTGGGCCGATCCGCAACTGTTCGGTGGCGGTCGCCATGGCGCTCATCGTGATCCACGGGTCCGACACCTCGCGGATCGGTTCCCGCCACCACAACTGGTCCCAGAGGAAGAACCCGTCCCATCCGGCCTCCTCGGCCGCCGCCGCGAGCCGCGCAACCTCGACCGGATCGGACAACTCGTCGAACAGCGGCAGCCAGATTGCGAACTTCATCAGCTCTCCTCAGTGTGCTTGACGAGCTCGTCGACAAACGCCTTCCAGTACGGCGCGGACAGTCCGTGTCCCATGCCCGCTAGCACTGCTAGCCGAGCGCCTGGCACCGCATCGCGGATCGATTCGCCATGCGGCAGCGGGAACAGCGGATCCGCATCGCCGTGCAGCACGAGGACCGGCATCGCCAGGTCGCCGAAGCCACCGTTCCGCGGCCCGTCGAAGGTCATCGCGAAGTGGTTCGTCAGCGAGGCCTCGTAGTTCCGCGCTCGCGCCATGTCCTCCCGCACCAGGGCACGGGCCTCGGCCTCGTCGAAGTGACCCGCCGCCTCGGCTTCGATCGACCGTACGACGTATTCCTCGACCGCAGCGGCGTCCGCGAAGTCCGGCGTACCCAACCGTGGCATATCGGGCGATGGCGGCGGGAGGCCGTCGTCACCGGTGCTCGTCGACACGAACGTCAGCGAAGCGACTCGTGACGCATGGTCGACGCCCAGGATCAGCGCCGTACCGCCGGACATCGACTGCGCCACCACGTGCGCCCGCTCGACGCCGAGTGCATCGAGCAGACCGACGGCGTCGGCCGCCAGGTCGCTCATCGCGTAGCCCGGTTCGCCGGTGGGGAACGACGTCGAGCGGCCGGTGTCGCGCTGGTCGTAGCGGATCACGAAGCGGCCGCGCGCCGCCAGCTCGGTGCACAGCCGGGCGTCCCACCAGAGCATGGACGCTCCGGCGCCGTGGATCAGCAGGACCGCGGGATCAGCCGGGTCGCCGTACGTCTCCGCGCTGAGTTCGACGTTGTTGACTGCGTAAGTTGCGGAAGTTGTCATGCCTCGACCGTAGAAGCGGGCGATCATCGTGAAAAGCGATTGATCCTGATCAAAGCGATCGCCATCGGCGATAGAGTGTCTACATGTACGAGTTACGTCATCTGGCGACGCTGGCCGCTGTCGCCGACGAGGGGTCGTTCGGCCGGGCCGCGAACAGGCTCGGGTACACGCAGTCGAGCGTCAGCCAGCAGATCGCGGTCCTGGAGAAGGCGGCCGGCGGTCCGCTGTTCGACCGGCCCGGCGGGCCGAAGCCGGTCCGGATCACCCCGCTGGGCACCGTCGTTCTGCAGCACGGACGCGAGTTGCTGCGTCGCGCCGACGAGATGCGCGATGGGATCGAGCGATTCCGGGCCGGCGACAGCCGAATCGACATCGGCACGTTCCAGACCGTGTCGAACACGCTGCTGCCGCAGGTGATCCGCGGACTCCGCGACGCGCATCCGGGGTGTGACATCCGGCTGTTCGAGGAGGAGACCGATGATCCCGACCTCGCCGGGCTCGACCTGATGTTCTTCGACGGCCGGGGCGGCGACGGCATCGAGAACCTCAAACTGCTGGACGACCCGTACTTCCTCGTCGCGAGGCCCGGCGACTTCCCGGCCGGGCCGGTCCCACTCGACATGCTCGACGGACTGTCGCTGGTCGCGCATCCCGCGATCTGCCACCAGGCCGTCATCGAAGACTTCCTGAACGCCCGCGGCATCCGCCCGCAGGTCGTGTTCCGCACCGAGGGCAACGAGGCGCTCCTCGCGATGGTCCGTGCGGGCCTCGGTGCAGCACTGATGCCGCGTCTCGCCGTACTCCGCGACGACGAGAGTCTGGCGCTGCATCAGCTCACGCCAGAACTCCCGCCGCGAGAGATCGTCTTGCTGTGGCAGGCCGGCCGCACGCACTCACCGCTTGCAGCGCACGCGATCGAGCTCGCGCAGAGTGCGGCGGCCGCCCTCGTCTAGCCTGGCCTAACTGACGGTCAGGACCTTCGACGCCGTCTGCGTGCCCTGGTGGTCGGCGTCCGCCAGCCACACCACGCGGTACGTGTACGTGCCGCGTGCGGTCGGCTTGATCGAGAACGCGTACTTCCCGTTCGTCGTCAGCTTGCCGGTCGTCACGGCCACCCACGACGTACCGGAGCGACGCTGCAGGTACGCCGTCGTACCCGCATGAGGCGGGTTCAGGTAGCCGTACAGCAAGGTCGATCCGCCGAGCCTGATGGCCGCCGGAGTCAGGTACGCCGACATCGCCGGATGAACCTGCACGAGCGCCGCGGCGCTCCGCGTCCCGAGCACGCCGGTCGCACCGTTGTAGCCCCACATGTAGTACGTCGACACCGCCGGCTTCGGCGTGGCCCTCGCCACACCGTTGGCGTCGGAGGTGAACGTGCCGACCGTCGACCACTTACTGGCGTTCTTCGCCTTCGCGTACAGCACCACCGGTACTCCGGCCAGCTTGGCGCCGTCGAGCCGGGTCACGGCCGTCGAGAGCGTCACCGCGCCGGTGTACATGATGGAGGCCGCGCTCGCCCCGATCGTCGCCTTCGACCCGACCAGTCGTACGTCGACGCCCGGGCCGATCTTGCCCTTGCTGTCCTTGACCCACACGCGATACGCGTAGCTGGCCGAGTTCGCCAGCCCTGTGTGGGTGAACATGCTCGCGGTGCCGTTGTAGATCGGGGTACCCGACGTCGGCAGCTGCGGCGGCGTCGAGCCCGACGCAGCGCGGACCATGATCTGCCCGAGCGTCGTGGTGGCCGGCTTCGTCCACCGCAGCGTGGCAGCCGCGACCCCACCCGACACGCTAAAGCTACTCACCGGAGGCGGCGGAGCCGTCAGGTTGAGGTAGTTCTTGTCGATATTCAGCGTCACGCCACCGTTGGTCTCAGTCAGGTTGGCGTACTGGTGCACCCGCTGGTGATTGTTCCAGTAGGTATCCGGGATGTAGCGAGTCGAACCGACGGGCGTGTAGCCCCAGTGCGCGAACCAGATGTTGTCCGGTCGCGTGTACGCCGTACTGGTGTATGCGCTGGCAAGATCGGCGCCGCCCGAGGAGGCGCTGACGTACGCACCGCCGAGGTACCCCCGCGAGTTCAGTTCCTGGGTCCAGCCACTCAAGTACGAAAGGACGGACGCTTTGCACGCGGCAGTCGACGGATAGCCCTCGATGTCGCTGTAGATCGCGCTCCGCTGCGCGAACCCGAGCGCCTGCGCCGCCGCCACCGCGTTGATCGCAGCATTCCGGCCTTGGGTCACCGCCGTCGACAGGATGGGCGAGATGCGGCTCGCAGCCGGGAACCTCGTCGTGCACGGCGCCTGTAGACCCACGTCGAGGAGCAGGAACTGCCAGCCCTTCGCGGCGTTCGTCGCGACCCAGTCCGGGGTCAGATTCGGCTGCGTGGCGCACGTACGCACTCCGCCGCTGATGTAGATGCCGATACCCTGATAGTTCGGCCGCCACGCGTCCATGGTGGACTGCGGCGGCGCGTCGCAGGCGTCGAAACCCTGGCCCGCGAAGTTGCCTGTTGCAACGATCGTGGGAGACACGGCCGCCTGCTCGGCGACTCGTACCGACGACGTCTTCGTCACCACCCGGCCGGTCGCGAGCAGGTCGCTGGCCGTACGCTCGGCACCTGGCGCGTAATACGCCGTCGCCAGCACGCCCGCGTCGGCGACCGCGCGGCGGAGCAGCCCGTCGCTGGACCGCTGCGACGTGGTCAGCGGCTCCAGGATCAGGCCGGAGCTCCGGCCGACGAGGTGCGCCGGGCAGTTGGCCTGCGCCGTACTGCGGCCCAGGTATACCGCTGGGCGGTCGAGTCGGACGCAGGTGGTTGGGTTGGCGGCTACGTCGACGACCGGCCAGCTGGCCGGGACGGTGACTTGGTAGCCGCGGTACGAGACGGTTTTGGTGTCTTCAGCGGTGGCCGGTCCGCTCAAAGCGACTCCGGCGACCAGGCCAAGGGCAAGAGCGAGCCCCCCAGGTCTGAACAACCTCACATTGCTCCCCAGTTCATCGTTGAACGGTGCCCCCAAGTGAAGGCGAGCGCCTGCGCTCCTGTCGAAGAGCATCCGGCACTCGCCTCGATGCCCAGATGCTATCGGCGCAGCAAGTTCAGCCGTCGGGCAGTCTGTTTTGGATCGATCGGTCCATAACGTGCTAAGCTCGGCGACGTGCCGAGACCGAGGACCTTCGACGAGGACCGGGCCGTGGATGCCGCGATGCGGGTTTTCTGGACATCGGGCTACGAGGCCACCTCGACCCAGGACCTCTGCGCGGCGACCGGGCTCGGCCGGAGCAGCATCTACAACACCTTCACCAGCAAGCGCGATCTGTTCGACCGTGCGCTGCGGCGGTACGTCGACCGCTTCACCGCTGCCCAGCTCGAGATCATCCAGGACTCGAGATTGCCGATTCGCGAGCGGGTCCGGCGGATCCTGTGGACCGCGGTCGAGCCGGATCCCGAGGAACCGGCCGGCTGCTTCGTGATCAACACGATCGTGGAGCTCGGCCCGAAGGACGCCGAGGTCGTCGATCTCCTCGATCGCGACCACGAGGCGAAACTCGCCGCACTGACGACCGCTATCCAGGCGGCGCAGTCCGCGGGTGAGCTCGACCCGGAGCAGGATGCGGCCGGGCTCGCGACGTACGTCTTCACTGTCCTCGGCGGCCTGCGCGTGGCCGCCCGCCGTGGCGCGACACCCGAGAGTCAGCGGGTCGTCGTCGAGGCGACGCTGCGCAGTTTCTGATTCCTACCGACCATCGGTTCGGCACGCCCAGATTTTGAACCGATCGATCTAATATTGAGAGGCTCCGATGCCCCGCGCTGTCTACCTGCTCGGCCTGGCGATCTTGGCCCAGGGCACGTCCGAGCTGATGCTCGCCGGTCTGCTCCCCGAGATCGCGACCGATCTGAACGTCTCCATCCCCGCGGCCGGGTTGCTGATCTCCGCGTTCGCCGTCGGCATGCTCGTCGGCGCACCGATCCTGGCCGTCACGACGTTGCGCTGGTCCCGGCGCGCCGCGATGCTCGCCTTCCTCACGATCTTCGCGCTGACACACGTGGCCGGCGCCCTCACCTCGTCGTACGGCGTGCTGCTCGCCACCCGCGTCGCGGGCGCCTTCGTGTACGCCGGTTTCTGGGCGGTTGCCTCGGTGACCGCGATCGAACTGGCCGGTCCCGAAGCGCGCGCGAAGGCGATGAGCGTCCTGGCGAGCGGGCTCACCGTGGCCACGATCGTCGGGCTGCCGGCGGGGACCTTGCTCGGTCAGCACCTCGGTTGGCGGTCGGCGTTCTGGGGGGTCGCCTTGCTGTCGGTCCTCGCGATCGGCGGTGTCGCCGCGACCATCCCGCGGGGACGCGGACAGAGCGCTCCCCGGCTGCGTCTCGAGCTGCGCAGTATGGCGAATCCGCAGCTCTGGCTCGCGTACGGGACGACGGCGCTGTCGACCGGCGCGATCCTGGTGATCTTCAGCTACCTCGCTCCCCTGCTCACCGAGACCACCGGGCTGTCCGCGGCCTGGGTGCCGGTGATCCTGGCGCTGTACGGCGTCGGCGCGCTGGTCGGGATCACGATCAGCGGACGCACCGCGGATCGGCGACCTTTCAGCACGCTCGTCATCAGCCTGACCGGAGTGGTCGCCGCGGCGATCCTGCTCGCGCTCGCGACCGGCACTCCGTGGCTCGCCATCCCGGCGATCATCGGCGTCGGGACGTTCGGCTTCGCCACCAACCCGGCGGTGAACTCGCGGGTGTTCGGCGTCGCCGGATCCGCCCCGACGCTCGCCGCCGCCTTCAACATCTCGGCCTTCAACGTCGGCATCACGGTCGGCCCCTGGCTCGGCGGGCTGGCGCTCGACGCGGGCGCGGGCTACTCCGCGGTCGGCTGGATCGGCGCGGGTCTCGGAGTGCTTGCCTTCGGCACCATTCCGCTCGCTGTCCGGGCTGCGGGCAGGAACAGTCAGCCGGCGTACGAGAGCGCGAGCTCGATGACCGGCGCGTAGGCCGCGCGGCGGTCGTCCGTCCAGGTCGAGGCACCGCCGGCGAGGTCATCGGTCGTCATGCGGTAGATCAGTGCGCGCACCAGCATCTGGCCCCACTCGGGCAGATGCGCCCATCGTGCGGCGAGCTCCGGTTCGGCGGCGTACCAGCACAGTGCGTCGGCGACGGCGACAGCCGCTGCCCAGGACGGCGGTCGCCAGTAGACGGGCCAGTCGATGATCGCCGGCGGGAGACCGTCGGCGAACATCACGTTTCCCGGCAGATCACCGTGCACCACCTGCGCCGCCAGGTCCACCGGCCGCCACGCGGCAACGAGCGGCCCGACCAGGTCGACGTACGCCGGACTTCCGTCGACCGACTGTTCTCGCCAGGCGACGCGGTCGCCGTCCGCCCACGGATCGTGGCGGGTGTCGATGAACTCCGGTCGGGGCAGCCCGGCGACGGCCTCATGAAACGCGGCCGCGGCGGTGAGGATCTCGTCCTGTCGCCGCACATCTGTCGCACCGACCAGCAGCTCACTGGCTTCCCACCCGAACGCGACCCACGCGCCGTCCCGGGCCCGCACCGGCCGCGGTACCCGGAAGTCGCCAGACTCCGGCAAGCTGTTCAGCACCTCGGCGCGCCATCCGGACTCCGCGTCGGCGCGCTTGAGCACGACCGCTCCCGACCGCCAGGTCTCCCCCTGTCCCCCGGCCAACCGAGTAGGCGGCTCAGCCACGCCGAAGGCATCCAGCACCACACGCGACGGTCCCTGCATAACTGCACTCTTTCATCGCCAGGGTCGACGCGGCGGGAGGCTGAACGGGTGGCCCCGCGTCACCCCACCACCACTTCTTCCATTTCTGCTTCTTCGTGCTCGGGTCGTTTCGCGAGTCGGTGTGCGCTCGTCGGCCGGGTGGGATCTAGGATTTCGCGGTGACTGATCTCGACCTGTTCGGCGACCTCGACACCGGGGCGCTTCCGGAGCGGCAGCAACGGATTCTGGTGGTGATCCGGGACTGGGTGACGCGGCACGGGTATGCGCCGAGCAGCCGGCAGATCGGCGACGCGGTCGGGTTGCGTTCCTCGTCGTCGGTGTCCAAGCACCTGGCCAGTCTCGAGGAGAAGGGGTTCCTGCGCCGGAGTCCGTCGGTCTCGCGGCCGATCGACGTCCGGATGTTCCTCCAGGAGCCGACGGGCGGGGCGACGAGTGACGACAACGTGCCGGTGCCGGTGGTCGGCGACATCGCGGCCGGTACGCCGATCTCCGCGATCGAGCACGTGGACGACGTACTGCAACTCCCTCGCGGGCTGACCGGCCGCGGCACCGTGTTCGGCCTGCGCGTCCGCGGCGAGTCGATGATCGACGCCGCGATCTGCGACGGCGACATCGTCGTCGTCCGCCAGCAGTCCGAGGCCCACTCCGGCCAGATCGTCGCCGCAATGCTCGACGACGAGGCAACGGTCAAGGTCTACCGCCGCCGCAACAACCACGTCTACCTGGAACCCCGCAACCCCGCCTACGAGGTCATCGACGGCGACAACGCCACCATCCTCGGCGTAGTCGTCTCAGTCCTCCGCAGCGTCTAACGCTTCACACCGAACAACTGGTTGATCCCGGGGGTTGATGACACGAGCCAGGCTAGGAGGGTGGAGATGGCGAAGGTGGTGGAGAGGAGTATGGCGTACTTGAGCCAGAGGTTGGTGTGCCAGGTGACGATGAAGTAGGCGAGCGCGAGGATGACCGGCTGGTGGATGATGAAGTAGGGCATGGCGGCTCGGGCCAGGCGTGGCGGTAGTGGGCGTTGGAGGGCGGGGGCGCGGAGGCCCAAGCCTAGGACCGCGACCAGCCAGCCCCAGACGGCTAGCGTGATGAGCGGCGAATACCAGGCGTACGGCCACGAGTAGCCCGGGTTCGGCCACCAGCCGTCGAGGAAGTCGATGATCCCAGTGACGACACCGAGCACAAACGCACCGACGCCGAGAAACAACCCTGGTACGGCGTCCCGTCGTACGGCGGCCAGGAGGCGCTCGTCCGACATCACCAGATACCCCACAACGAAGAAGTCGAAGAAGAACACGAACTCGCCCCACCCGTGCTCCGGACCGGGCGCAGCGAGCAGCAGCAGGTGAATCGGCACGAGCGGTACGGCGAGCAACAGGATCGACCCGCGCCGCTGACATCGTCGCGCGATCCAGTCAGTCTTACCGCGCAGCAACAGGAACACCGGCAGACCGAGTACGGCGAACTGAATCAGATAGATCAGGAACCACAGGTGGTACGTGTCGCGTAACCACAGCGGCGCATCGCCGGCCAGATCGCTGAAGAACGTCCCCGCATCGCCGAGGAACGAGGACGTCGACCGGCCCTTGTGATGCTGCTCGATGAAGTACTGCAGCGGTGAGAGCAGCACGTACGCGACGAAGAACGGAACGAGCAACCTCAAGGAGCGCTCTCGGAGGAACTCGAGCGCGCTCCGCCACCGCAGCGCCAGCCACGCGGCGGAGCCGGAGATCATGAAGAAGAACGCCAGCCCCCACAGCCCCAGGAACGCGATCGCGACCGAGATCCCCGCACTCGTCTGCGCGTTCTTCACATGCCAGTCGCCGTCGTCGAACGGCCGCAGGGTGTGGAACACGAACACCCCGAACACCGCGATCACGCGCAACCAGTCGAGAAACCACAACCGTTCGCCCCGCCCCTCCACGCCCATGGAGCAAGGATGGTGGCTCAGCGGGCCAGGCGCTCCTTGAGCAGGCCGAGCTGTGCCGGATTGGCGGTCAACTCGGCGGCACACTCATCGGCGTCATGGGCCTCGGCAATACGGCCGAGGTCGCGGAGGAGCTGTGCGCGGGTCGCGTGGAACAGGGAGTACTGCTGGAGGCCGGCGGTCATTCCGTCGAGTTCTGCGAGGGCGGCTGCAGGTCCGCGGACGTAGGACAGCGCAATGCATCGGTGCAGGCCGGCGACGGGTGTCGGCTGCAGCGTGAGGAGCATGTCGTAGAGCACAAGGATCTGCGGCCAGTCCGTCTCGGACCAGGTGGCCGCCTCGCTGTGACACGCGGCGATGGCGGCCTGCAGCTGGTACGGGCCGGGTGCGCGGTGCCTGCGGGCGGTGCGCGTCAGGAGAGCGGTTGCGTCGGCGATCGCTGCGTGGTCCCACGACGTACGGTCCTGGTCCTCCAGCAGGATGAGGTCGCCGGCCGGCGTGAAGCGGGCCGCCGTACGGGCTCGATGCAGTCTGATGAGAGCGAGCAGGCCGGCTACCTCGGGTTCGTTGGGCAGGAGGCCGTGGAGCAGTGCGGTCAGCCATTCGGCGTCGTCGACGAGATCGCGCGAGTGCGCACGTTCCGCCGTACTCGACAGGTAGCCCTCGTTGAAGAGCAGGTAGATGACCGTCAGTACTTCGTTCAGGCGGTCGGGGAGCTCGTCGTCTCGCGGGATCCGGTACGGGATGCCCGCATCGGTGATCTTGCGCTTCGCCCGCGTGATCCGTTGCGCGACCGCGGACTCGGATGCCAGGAACGCGGCCGCGATCTGGGCAGTCGTCAGACCGCACACCACCCGGAGCGTCAGCGCCACCTGGGCCTCGCGCGCCAACGCCGGGTGGCAGCAGGTGAAGATCAGGCGCAGCCGATCATCCGGCGGCGGCTGCTCCAACGGTTGCAGGAGCGCGAGTTTCGCGCGGTAGTTCTGCTGCCGACGCAGTACGTCGAGTCCGCGGCGCTTCGCGACCGTGAACAGCCACGCGTCCGGCCGGTCCGGGATACCTTCGACCGGCCAGCGCTTCAGCGCGATCTCAACGGCGTCCTGGACCAGGTCCTCGGCCGCGGAGAAGTCCCCGAGCACCGACATCAGCGCCCCGGCCAACCGCCCCGCGTGGTCACGCACCACGCGGGCCAATTCGTCTTCGGTGCTCACATCTGGGCGACCGGCCGGATCTCGATCACCGGGCAGGCCGGCCAGGTCTTCACCATCCGCAGCGCCTCGTCGAGGTCCTCGACGTCGATCTCGGTGAACCCGGACACGACCTCCTTGCCCTCGATGAACGGCCCGTCGGTGGTCAGCTGCCCACTGTCCAGCCGGACCGTCGTCGCGGTTTCCCGGCCTTGCAGCTTGCTCCCCCGGTTGGTGATCTTGTCCGCGTGGTCGTCGAACCACTGGTACACCCGCCGGTACGCCTCCTCCTTCTCGGCCGGATCCAGCGCCGCGAACTCGGTCGCGAATTCC
Source organism: Kribbella sp. VKM Ac-2571 (assembly GCF_004362255.1). Lineage (NCBI taxonomy): Bacteria > Bacillati > Actinomycetota > Actinomycetes > Propionibacteriales > Kribbellaceae > Kribbella > Kribbella sp. VKM Ac-2571. Next base: position 95,463 of record NZ_SNWS01000019.1, on the reverse strand, counting down.
TCGGTCTCGATGAACATCAGCACGTACTTCACCCGAATACCTCCTTGAGGACAGTCTCGCTCAGGAGACGATCGACCCGGGCCACGATCCGACAGTCTGCGATGGTGGGTCCATGAAACATCCGTTGTTCGCCCGGATCTACACGCGGGTTCGGCCCGCCATGGACGAGCAGGGCGCGGCCGATCACCGCCGCCGACTGCTCGCCGGAGCGGAAGGCCGGGTGGTCGAGGTCGGAGCGGGTGACGGCGGCAACTTCACCCACTACCCCGCCGACGTGGTCAGCGTCCTCGCCGTCGAGCCCGAGCCCTACCTCCGAGCCCAGGCCACGCGCCAGGCCGCAACGGCACCTGTTCCGGTCGAGGTCGTCGACGGTACGGCGGACCACGTGCCCGCTGATGACGCATCGGCAGATGTCGTCGTCATGTCACTCGTCCTCTGCTCGGTCCCGGATCAGCAGACCGCACTCGCCGAAGCACGGCGGGTCCTGCGGCCGGGCGGCGAGCTCAGGTTCTACGAGCATGTGGCCGCGGACGGCGGGCGACTGGGGACGGTTCAGCGGGTCGCGGACGCGACTCTGTGGCCGCTGTTCGTCGGCGGTTGTCACGTGCACCGCGACACGGCGCAGGCGATCACCTCAGCCGGCTTCGTGATCGAGGAACTCGACCACTTCGCGTTCCCACCCGACCAGGTAACCCCGGCCAGCCCACACATCCTCGGCACCGCTCGCCGGCCTTGAACTCCGCCCGTGGCCGGCCTGGCTCAGGGTGTGAGGTCCATCGCCGCGGTGCCTTCCTGGAAGTTCGTCGGCACGGAGACCTGGTCGTGCACGATCAGCCACTGCCCATCGATCTTCTGCCAGGCGGCGGTCCAGCGCAGCCAGTAGTCGATCTTGCCTCCGAGCTTCATCGCGGCGTTCATGTGGTTCAGCGAGTACACGACCGCGAGATCGCCGTCGACGACGACGGTCAGATCCTGCACCTCGTACTCGAGTGGCAGCTCGAAAGCATCGAACACGAGGTCCCAGTTCTTCCACTTGGTCTCGGCGCCGAGGTGCCGCAGCGGCGGCTGGATGTCGAACGAAACGACGTTGGGGGCGAAGATCGTCCTGACGGCGTCCCGGTCACCGGTGCGGATGGCGTCGAGCAACGTGTCGACACGTTCCCGGAGGTCGGCTTCGGATACTGCGTTCTGTGTGGTCATGATCGGTACGACGAGATGCCGCCCTGAACTGTCAGACCTCACAGTTCACCGGGCTGTGTCGTCGTACCAGGTATGAACGAGGAGAGGACCGACATGAGTGACCCGGCCCTGAGCGCGATCATGAGCGAGCGGCGGCAGCTGATCAATCTCGCGTACCGGCTGCTGGGGTCGCTGGCCGACGCCGAGGACGTGGTCCAGGAGACGTACGCGCGCTGGTACGCGATGACCCCGGACGAGCAGCAGGCTATCGACAACCCGGCCGCGTGGCTGACCAAGGTCGCGAGCCGGATCTGCCTCGACCTGCTGCGGTCCGCCCGCGCCCGGCGGGAGCGGTACGTCGGCGAATGGATCCCCGAGCCGCTGCCCGAAACCACCGAGTGGCACACCGGATCCGCCGACCCCGCGGACCGGGTGACGCTGGACGAGTCGGTGAACATGGCGTTCCTCGTCGTACTCGACGCGATGACGCCGGCCGAGCGGGTCGCGTTCATCCTGCACGACGTCTTCCGGTACCCGTTCCCGGAGGTCGCCGAGATCGTCGGGCGGACACCGGCGGCATGCCGCCAGCTGGCCTCGTCGTCCAGGCGCCGGATCCGGGACGCCGAGCACCCGGCGGCGCCGTCGGCGCGGCGGGCGGAGCTGGTGCGCGAGTTCAAGGCGGCCTGGGAGGCGACCGACATCGCGGCACTCGTCAACCTGCTCGATCCCGAGGTCACCGCGGTCGCCGACGGCGGCGGCATCGTGAAGGCCTCGCTCGCGCCGGTGCACGGTGGCACCGCCGTCGCGCGGTACTTCGCCGATCTTCCGGTCTTCAACCTCGGCCGCACGCTCATCGAGCGCACGGTCAACGGTCAGCCCGGCCTGGTGATCGAGTTCGAAGGTGTCGTCGAGACCGTCATCGCGTTCGACGTGGCCGGTGACCGCATCACGAACATCTGGGCGATCAGGAACCCGGAGAAGCTGCAGCCCTGGAAGAGCTGACCAGCGTGGTCACGGTCTCCTGGGCGCAGGCCTTGTTGACGCCGATCCCGCCGCGCGCGCCGCGTTTGATCCAGCCCGCCACGTAGTGACCGGGCCGGCCGACGACGGCGCCGCGGACGTTCGGGACGATCCCGCGGTCCGCGTCGAACGGCAGCCCGTCGATCGGCCGGCCCTCGAACCCGATCGCGGTGAACAGGTTGCCCGCCGCAATCGTCTCGCCGGAGTCGAGCGTCAGCCCGTCGGACGTCCAGCTGGTCGGCCGGGCGTGGTACCGGAGCTCGACCCGGTCGCCGGCCGCGGCGAGCAACTCCTGCAACGCCGTCTCCGTGTACGCCGCGGTCTCGGGCCCGCGCCGGCCGAGCAGCACGACCTCCTTGATCCCGCTGGCCGCGAGCGTACGACGTACCTCCGGGGTCACGTCCATCGAGCGCAGGCGTTTCTCGTCGCTCAGCAGGATCCGCGCGAGGTCGATCGCGACGTTCCCGTTCCCGACCACGACGGCCCGCGGTCCGTGCAGCTCGACCGGCAGCGAGGCACCGGGACGCCCGTTGCACCAGGCAACGAAGTCTTCGGCGGTGCAGGCCGCCTCCTCGCCGGCGATCCCGAGCCGCCGGCTGCGGCGCGCTCCGACGGCGTGGATCACTGCGTCGTACCCGCTGGTCATCGACGCGGCGTCGGTGCCCGGCAGCCAGCGCACCCGGGAGTGCCCGACGATCCGCTCGAACGTGTCGATGATCTGCTTCGTCCGCGGGTGGTCCGGCGCGACGCCGAACCGCACCAGGCCGCCGACCCGGTCACTGCGGTCGACCAGCGTCACCTCGGCCGTTGTCCGCAGCAACAACTCGCGCGTCGCGTACATCCCCGCCGGTCCGGCGCCGACGACGAGCACCCGGCGCGGACCGTCGCCCCAGACCTGGTACGACGGCGGTTCCCAGCTGTCCAGGTCCGTGGCCTCGAGCGGTTCCCGTTCCGCGAAGTACGCCGCGTTCCGCTCGACGTCCTCAGGCGCCGCCTGGTCGGCCGGTTGCGCCGCGTCCACCGGGCAGATGTCAGCGCACGCGCCGCAGTCGATGCAGGTACGCGGATCGACGAACAGACTCACCCCGGCGCCGAACCCGGGCTCACCAGGCGACGGGTGGATGCTGTTCATCGGGCAGACCGCGACGCAGCTCGCGTCGGAGCAGCACTCCCCCGAGATCACATAACTCACAGCAGACCGGTCCGCCGATACACCCGGGCCGCCGCAGGCGTCAGCAGCCCGACCGATCCGAGGAAGTCCATCAGGTTCGCGCAACTTGTCCGCAGCAACGACCGGTGGTGCTCGTTGCGCCGTGCCTCGCGTACGGCGCGCTCGACGTCCAGCCCGACGTTCGCGTAGACCTCACGACTCACCATGCTCGACACGATCATGTCGGCGGCGATCGCGATCACCAGCGCACTCACCCAGCGCCGCCCACGCCCCGCGCCGGCCAGCCGTTCGCGGGTCTCCTCGCGTGCGAACACCATGTGCCGCGACTCCTCCACCACGTGGATGTGGTTCACGGTGCGCACCAGCGGCTCGACCCGGCGGTCCCGCATCCAGTCGCGCTGCATGACGTCCAGCACCTCTTCGGCCACCAGAATCGCGGCGTACGCCGTCTCACCGGTCGCGACCGTCTTGAACATCCGGCCGAGCTCTCGCGCGAGCAGCCGCGGGCGGTACGCCGGCTCGACCAGGCGGCCGGACGCCTTCGCGAACATGATCGAGTGCCGGCACTCGTCGGCGATCTCGGTCAGCGCCCACTGGAACTCGGCGCTCCGCGGCGGCTTGTCGTACACGTCCCGGAGGATCATCTGCTGCAGGATCAGCTCGAACCAGATCCCGGTCGTCGCCACCGACGCGGACTCGTGCCGGGTCAGCTCCCGCTGCTGCGCCTCGGTCAGCTCGCCCCAGTACGGCGTCCCGTAGAGCGTGCTCCACTCCGGCGACATCCCGTACCCGTCGCCGACCGGAGCGTCCCAGTCGATCTCGGTCTCCGGATCCCGGGACAACCGGCTCGCCGACCCCAGCAACCGCTCAGCGGTCTTGTCCATCGAGCACACCTCCGAGTCGATATGACATCGTCTATGTAACATACTCGATGGTTCACATCCTGTCGAGGACTACATTCCCCCTGTGACGGATCGAGCGATGACGATGTGGCCGTTGTACGCGGCGGGGTTCACGACCGCCTTCGGCGCGCATGCGGTGGCGGCGAACCTCGGCGCCTCCTCGTCCGACGCCGTCACCTCGCTCCTCACGCTCGGTTTGCTGCTCGCCCTGTACGACGGCGCGGAGGTGCTGCTGAAACCGGTGTTCGGCACGATCGCGGACCGGATCGGCGCGCGGCCGATGCTGCTGTTCGGACTCGCCGGTTTCGCGGTTGCCTCCGGCACCTATGTGCTCGTGGACCGGCCCGGCTGGTTGTGGGTCGCGCGCCTCGGACAGGGCGCGGCGGCCTCGGCCTTCTCCCCCGCCGCCTCGGCGCTGGTTGCCCGGCTGAATCCGTCGGCGAAGCACGGGCGGGCCTTCGGTAGCTACGGGTTCTACAAGAGCATCGGGTACACGGCCGGGCCGTTGCTCGGTGGTGGGTTGGTGTGGCTCGGCGGGTTCCGGTTGTTGTTCGGCGTGATGACTGTTCTCGCCGCGGGCGTTGCCGTCTGGGCACTTATCGCCGTACCCGCAGTGCCGCCGTTGCCGCGGACCCGGCAGACCGTGCTGGATCTTGCGCGGCGGATCACCGACCCGGTGTTCCTTCGCCCGACCACGGCGCTCGCGGCTGCGACGGCGGCATTGTCGGTCGGTGTCGGGTTCCTGCCGGTCACCGGCGCGGCGGACGGGCTCGGCACGATCGCGACCGGCGCAGCCGTGTCATTGCTCGCGGCGACTGCGGCGGTCGTGCAACCGCGGGCGGGCCGCGCACTCGACGCCGGCAAGCTGACCACGCGAGCCGGCATCGCACTGGGGCTGGTTCTGGCAGCGGTCGGCTTCGTCTGCGCCGCGCTGCCCGGCGTTGCGTTCCTGCTGATCGCGTCCGCGTTGATCGGTGCGGGCACGGGCGTGATCACACCGCTCGGGTTCGCGGCGCTGGCCGCGAGTACGCCGCCCGAACGACTCGGCCAGACCATGGGCACCGCCGAGCTCGGACGCGAGCTCGGCGACGCGGGCGGCCCGCTGCTCGTCGCCACGATCGCGACAGTCGCCGTACTCGATGTCGGCTATCTCGCCCTCGCCGTACTCCTCGCACTCGGGCTGCTCATGCTCCGCCCGGCACGAAACTGAACAGGCTCTGCCCAGTCACCAGCGGTTCCGGTACGCCGGTGAAGCGGTGCACGCCCACCCCGAAATCGGCCTCCGGATCGGATACCCACACCCGCTCGAAGCCGCGCGCCTCGAACCAGTCGCAGATCGTCGGCACCAGGTCCGGCTCGTCGCGATGACGCGTCCAGATCACCGTCCCACCGGTGCGGCAGAGCTGCGGGGTCGTGGCAACCGTGCGCTGGATGTCCGCAGGGGTGATGTTGCCGAAGATCCCGCACAGCAGAACCAGCTCAGCCGGCACCATGCCGACGTACTGATCGGTCAGCGACGCGTCGCCCGTGACGACCTCGACCTGATCGAGACCGCTCGCCCGCTCACGGGCAAACGCCGACAACTCGGGGTCGAGCTCGACCAGGCGCGCCCGTACGTCGGCACGCCGCGGGTGGTCCTCCAGTACGTCGATGAGGTCCCGGCCCTGCCCCGCACAGAGGCTGATCACCGGAACCGGACCCGCCGGGGCTCGATCCAGTGCCGCGCGTACCTGCCCTTGCACCGCCTCCAAGCGCCGCGACAGTGCGGAATCAGGATCGTCGTACTTCGTGTGCCACGTCTGCCAATCCATGACCCGCAGCCTAAACGGGTGTTGGGGAGGATTTCCTGCCCGATCCGGGAAGGAATCCTCCCCAGGTCCGGTGACAATGCGCGCGATCTGTAATCTCTCGGTGACGGAGAGGCAGGAACTTCCGGGGGCGATGGATAGTTGTCCTTCAGGAGCCTGCGCGCGATCAGAGGAGAGTCATGGCACGGCGTGTCGAAGAGAAGGCTGCGGCCCGCGAGCGGATCGCGGCGCAGCTGGCCGCCCAGCAGCAGGCGGAGCGGCGGCGACGCCTGCTGCTCGCAGTCGGCGCGGTCGTCCTGGTCGTGGTGATCGTCGGCGGCCTGGTGACGATCCGGCTGGTCGGCGGCGGCAAGAAGACCGCGACCGGGCCGAGCGGCGCGGCCGACGCGGGTCTCGTCACCACGCTCTCCTCGATCCCGGACTCGACGTTCGCCGCGGTCGGCACCAGTGACGTCAAGGCCGCCCCGAAGGCGATCACCGCGCCGGCCCTGACCGCGGGCGGGAAGCCGAAGGTGCTCTACATCGGCGCCGAGTTCTGCCCGTACTGCGCAGCGGAGCGCTGGCCGGTCACGGTCGCGCTGTCCCGGTTCGGGACCTTCAGCAACCTCGGTACGACGCATTCCGCGTCCGAGGATGTCTTCCCGAACACGCCGACGCTGTCGTTCCACGGAGCGACGTACACCAGCCAGTACCTCGCCTTCACGGGCGTCGAGACGACCACGAACGAGATGGTCGGGAACGGGTACAAGCCGCTCGACACCCCGACGGCCGAGGACCAGAAGACGTTCGACATGTACAACAAGCCGCCGTACGTCGACAGCGACGGCTCGATCCCGTTCATCGATCTCGGCGGCAAGTACGTCGGGTCCGGGGCGACGTACAGCCCGGAGCTGCTGGCCGGTAAGACGCAGACCGAGATCGCGGACGCGCTCAAGGACCCGTCGAGCCCGATCGCGAAGGCGGTCGACGGCTCCGCGAACGTCTACACCGCGGCGATCTGCAAACTGACGAACAACCAGCCGGCGAAGGTCTGCTCGACCGACGCGGTGACAGCGGCGGCGGCGAAGCTCGGCTCGGCGAAAGGCTGAGCGTGCCTAGTTCAAGCACCGAAACCGCGCAGCACCCGTCCCGGACCTCGTTGGGCTGGATCCCCTGGGCCACGCTTGTGGTGTCCGTGGCCGGTCTCGCGGTGGCGGCGTACCTGACCTATGAGCACTTCACCGCCGGCACCACGCTCGCGTGCCCGGACACCGGGGTGGTCAACTGCGCCAAGGTGACGAGCAGTCAGTACTCGAAGGTCTTCGGAATCCCAGTGGCACTGCTCGGTCTCGCGTTCTTCGTCGGCATGACGGCCCTGTCGGTGCCGCCGATGTGGCGTACGTCGTCACCGTGGCCGAGTCGACTGCGGCTGGCCGGCGTACTGACCGGAGTCGTGTTCGTCTGCTATCTGATCTGGGCCGAACTGTTCCAGATCAACGCGATCTGCCTGTGGTGCACGGTCGTTCACGCCCTGACGCTGGTTCTGTTCGCGCTGGTGATCATCCGCCTGGCCCTGGTCCCGCCCGCGTCATGAAATAGCGCTGCCGGGGGTACCAGAGCCGCATGGTCAAGTACCCCGGAGCCGAGGCATGGGTCCCGCACGACGGCGGGATGCGGAAAGTCCGTGCCGTGCTCGGCGAATGCCGCGGCTGCGACCTGTGGCAGGACGCCGAGCAGGCCGTCGCCGGCGAAGGGCCGGTGCGGGCGCGGATGATGATCGTCGGCGAGACGCCCGGCGACCACGAGGACAAGGAAGGACACGTCTTCGTCGGTCCGGCCGGGCATCTGCTCGACAAGGCGCTGGCCGAGGCCGGCATCGTGCGGTCGGAGGTGTACCTGACGAACGCCGTCAAGCACTTCCGGTTCGAACGGCAAGGAAAGCGACGGATCCACAAGACGCCCGCCGCCAGTCAGATCACGGCGTGCCATCCCTGGTTGCGCCGCGAGCTCGAGATCGTGAAGCCCTCGTTGGTCGTGGTGATGGGGTCGGTCGCGGCCAAGGCTCTCCTCGGCTCGACGTTCCGCGTGACGCAAGAGCGTGGCAAGCGGGTGGAGTTGCCGAGCGGCCTGCCAGCCGTGGCCACCGTGCATCCATCCTCGGTGGTTCGGTCGGAGGAGTTCCGGCGTGACTTCGGGCTCTTCGCCGACGATCTCCGGGTCGCGGTCGACCTACTCGGCTGACCACCGCCAGTCCCGGACCTCCGGCAGGTCCTCGCCGTACTTGGTGACGTAGGCATGATGGCGGGTGCGTTGGTCCGCGAAGTACTGCCGCGTCGACACCGCCCGGGACTGCAGCGACGGCACCCGGTCGATGACGTCCATCGCGAGGTGGTAGCGGTCCAGGTTGTTGCGGACCACCATGTCGAACGGCGTGGTCGTCGTACCCTCCTCGACATAGCCGCGGACGTGCAGGTTGGCATGACCGTGTCGCCGGTAGGTGAGGCGATGAATCAGCCACGGGTAGCCGTGATACGCGAAGATCACCGGCTTGTCCGTGGTGAACAGCGCGTCGTACTCCGCGTCGGGCAGTCCGTGCGGATGCTCGGTCGCGTCCTGGAGCCGCATCAGATCCACGACGTTCACGACGCGGATCCGCAGGTCCGGCAGGTGCTCGCGGAGCAGGTCGACCGCGGCCAGCGTCTCCATCGTCGGTACGTCGCCCGCGCAGGCCATCACCACATCGGGGTCGCCCTCGTCGTTGCTCGCGAAGTCCCACACGCCGACACCGCGAGCGCAGTGCACCGCCGCTTCGTCCCAGTCGAGCCAGTTGGGCTGCGGCTGCTTGCCGGCGACCACGACGTTGATGTAGTTCCGCGTCCGCAGACAGTGGTCCATCGTGGACAACAGCGTGTTCGTGTCCGGCGGCAGGTAGACCCGGACGACCTCGGCCTTCTTGTTCACCACATGATCGATGAACCCCGGATCCTGATGCGAGAACCCGTTGTGGTCCTGCCGCCAGACGTGCGACGTGAGCAGGTAGTTCAGCGACGGGACCGGCCGCCGCCACTCCAGCCGGTTGATCGTCTTCAACCACTTCGCGTGCTGGTTGACCATCGAGTCGACGATGTGGACGAACGCCTCGTACGACGAGAACAGACCGTGCCTGCCGGTGAGCAGGTACCCCTCCAACCAGCCCTGGCAGGTGTGTTCGCTGAGGATCTCCAGCACGCGGCCGTCCGGCGCGAGGTGGTTGTCCGTCTCCCGGCGCTCGGCGAGCCACCGCTTTCCGGTTTCCTCATAGACGGCGCTCAACCGGTTCGACTCCGTCTCGTCCGGGCCGAACAGCCGCAGGTTGTCCGGGTTCCGCCGGAAGGCGTCCCGCAGGAACGCGCCGAAGACCTTCGTCGGCTCCCCGTCCTCGGCGCCGGGCACCTTGACCGGTACGGCGTACTCCTCCACCGGCGGCAGCTCGAGGTCACGGCTCAGCACACCGCCGTTGGCGTGCGGACTCGATCCCATCCGCCGCTCCGGACCCGGTGCGAGCTCGAGAAGCTCCGGGACAGGACGGCCCTGCTCGTCGAACAGTTCCTCGGGCCGGTAGCTGCGGAGCCAGTACTCCAGTTGACGCAGATGGTCCTCGTTCGTGCGGACGCCGGACAGCGGCACCTGATGGGACCGCCATGTGTCCTCGACCTGTTCGCCGTCGAGCGTTCGCGGACCCGTCCATCCCTTCGGCGTACGCAACACGATCATCGGCCAGGCGGCGCGCGCGGGTTCCTGATCCGCGGACCGTGCCTCGCGGTGGATCTCGTCGATCCGATCCAGACACCGGTCCAGCGTGGCTGCCAGCGCCTGGTGGACCTCGGCCGGCTCGGTGCCCTCGACCAGGTACGGCTCGTACCCGTATCCCTGCATCAGCGCGGTCAGCTCCTCGTCACCGATCCTCGCCAGCAACGCCGGGTTGGCGATCTTGTAGCCGTTCAGGTGCAGGATCGGCAGTACGGCGCCGTCGCGCGCCGGGTTCAGGAACTTGTTCGAGTGCCACGACGCCGCGAGTGGACCGGTCTCGGCCTCACCGTCGCCGACGACACAGGCCACGAGCAGATCGGGGTTGTCGGCGGCAGCGCCGTACGCGTGACTGAGTGAATAGCCGAGCTCGCCGCCCTCGTTGATCGACCCCGGCACGTCCGCCGCCACGTGACTCGGGATACCTCCCGGGAAGGAGAACTGCCGGAACAGCCGCCCCATCCCCGCCTCGTCCCGCGTCGTGTTCGGGTACGCCGCTGTCCAGCTCCCCTCCAGCCACGTGTTCGCCACCAACGCCGGACCGCCGTGTCCAGGGCCGGTCACGAACAACATGTCGCGATCCCGCTGCCTGATCACGCGGTTCAGGTGTGTGTAGATCAGGTTCAGCCCGGGCGTCGTCCCCCAGTGGCCGAGCAGCCGCGGCTTGATGTGTTCCGGTCGCAGTGGCTCCCGCAGGAGCGGATTGGCGAGCAGATAGATCTGGCCGACGGACAGGTAGTTGGCCGCGCGCCAGTACGCGTCGATCCCCTGCAACTCGTCGTCGCGCAGTGCCTTGGTCTCGATCCGCTCCACGAGGGACCCCTCCAAACGTCGCCGACGTACTTGTGTTCCGGGCTGGTACCCGGTGCCGGTCTGCAACATTCGGGCGAGTGCGGGTAGCATGGGATCTCGATCGCGCACACAGGAGCGGTGCATTCTGAGCCGTGTTCCTGGAGGACCCTCTGAACGGCCCTCTGCACGTTATTGGGTACGTCACGGGGTCGCGCCCCGTCGGCGGGTCGGTCCCCGCGTGGTCCGGTATTCCGTCACGGCTCCGCCGTGGCACGACACAGGAGGAAATGTTGGCCCGACGAGGTCAGCGCCAGCCCGGCGCTACCCGTTCCGCTCCCCGTCGCAGGCGTCGCGTCCGTGACGGCGAGTCCGACGGTCTGATCCAGGTCCTCGCACAGGCCGTCCGGGAGGTCGAGGCCGCGGTCACCCGCGCCGCGATCAAGCCGTCGACCCGGACGAAGTTCCAGGTCGTCGCCCTGCTGGTCCGCGAGGAGCGGGCCCGGGTGAACGGCGCCGAGTCCGCCACCGAGGCGTACCGCACCGAGCAGCTCCGGCGGCTCGACGGGATCGCGACGATCCTGGCGAAGACCGCCGCCATGGAGCCCTCACTGCTCGGCCTGCTGGCCGAGGACGCGGTGATCTCCGAGGCCGCGGCCGCGCTCCGGCGGCAGATGCTGGAGGACGCCGGGATGGACGCGCCCGAGGAGCCGGAGCCGGAGCAACCCGCCGCTCCCCCGGAGACGCAGACCCGTCGGGTGGTCCCGCAGGCGGTCGTGGCGCGGCAGCTCGCGAACCCGTTCCTCGCCCCGGACTTCTCCAACGCCCCGACCCGCGCGGCCAAGCCGAGCCGCCTCGGCGGCTGGGAGCTGATCGGGCCGCTGCTGCGCTCGTTCGAGCACGCGTCGGCCTCGGCCACCATGCATCTGCCCGACCCGAAGTCGCTCCAGCTGACCGGTGGCATCGACGCGCTCCGCCGCCGCGGCCTCGAACTGATGCCGCACCAGGCCGGGCTGATCGAAGCCGCGGCGCAGGGCCACCGGACGTTCCTGCTCGCCGACGAGCCCGGCCTGGGCAAGACCGCCCAGGCGCTGCTCGCCGCGCAGGCCGCCGAGGCCTATCCCCTGCTGGTCGTCGTGCCGAACGTCGTGAAGACGAACTGGGCCCGCGAGGCCGGCCTCTGGACACCCCGCCGTACGCCGACCGTCATCCACGGCGACGGCGACACGATCGACGGGTTCGCGGACATCGTCGTGGTGAACTACGAGATCCTCGACCGGCACGTCGGCTGGCTCGGGGACCTCGGGTTCCGCGGCATGGTCGTCGACGAGGCGCACTTCATCAAGAACAAGAAGTCCCAACGGTCGCGCAACGTGCTCGAGCTCTCGAACCGCATCCGCGCCAAGATCGCGCACCCACTCCTGATGGCGCTCACCGGTACGCCGCTGATCAACTCGATCGAGGACTTCACCGCGATCTGGGAGTTCCTCGGCTGGATCGACGAGAAGGCGCCGCGGGCCGAGCTGATGGAGAAGCTCGACGCGACCGACCTGACCCCGGCCGACCCCGGGTTCAACGCGGCCGCACGCGCCTGCGTGATCGACATGGGTATCGTCCGCCGCCGCAAGGTCGACGTCGCCGCGGACATCCCGGCCCGCCGGATCGCCGACCTCCCGGTCGAGCTCGACGGTGCCGCCGGCCGCTCGATCCGGGCCGCCGAGCGGGAGCTCGCGGACCGCCTCGTCGAGCGGTACCGGACCGCGCTCGAGACCCGTCGCCTGGGCATCGTCGTGGACGGTATCGACCACGACCTGGTCCGCCAGGTGGCCGGCTGGGAGCGGGCCGAGATGGCGAACAAGAAGAGCGGCGACAACGTGTTCAGCCTGTTCCGCCGGATCGGTCAGGCGAAGGCGGGTCTGGCCGCCGACTACGCGGCACAGCTGGCGCAGAACGTCGGCAAGGTGGTGTTCTTCGCCCGTCACATCGAGGTGATGGACACCGCCGAGGAGCTGTTCGCCGAGCGCGGCATCAAGTATTCATCGATCCGCGGCGACCAGACCGCACGGACCCGGCAGAAGAACATCGATGCCTTCGTCAACGATCCCGAGGTGTCCATCGCGGTCTGCTCGCTGCTGACCGCCGGTGTCGGCCTCAACCTGCAGGTCTCGTCGAACGTCGTGCTCGCCGAGCTGTCCTGGACGAACGCCGAGCAGACCCAGGCGATCGACCGGGTGCACCGGATCGGTCAGGACGAGCCGGTCACCGCGTGGCGGATCATCGCGGCGCAGACTATCGACACCCGGGTGGCCGACCTGATCGACGCCAAGGCCGGCCTGGCCGCCAAGGCCCTCGACGGCTCCGACGAAGAGGTCGGATCCTCCGCCGACTTCCAGCTCGAGGCCCTGGCTGCCCTACTGACCCGAGCCCTCGAAGCCACGGTCTGACGCAGCTCCGGCGGCGGTGATCTCCACGCAGCACTCACCGCCGTCGGGATCGAGGACCGCCTCGACAGTGTTCGCCTCCAGGCCGGACAACAGGCCGGAGACGAAGGCGTGGTTGAAACCGCACACGGCCTCCGGCTGCGCCTGCGCCAGCGGGTGAAAGGGGCAGCTGCCCAACCGCACACACCCCGGCCGCGGCCGCACCGGCTCGAAACCGGCGCCCGACAAAGTTGCCTCCGACAACGTCAGCGCCCGCTCGACGCTCAGCCGCCCCGGCCGGGACCGGGCCCGCTCCTGTTCGCCCAGGCGCTCGCCACGACGGAACGCGGCCCGGCGCGCCGATTCCAGGGGGCTGACCGGCTCGTCGCTGAGTGCGCCGTCGAGCAGGATCTCCGCCAGCAGGTCCGGCTGACGCGGCGGGATCGACACCCTCAGATCGGTGCCCACCGGTTCGTACAGCTTCGGGGCCCGGCCCACTGTCCGCAGCCGGCCGGCGTGCTCGAAATGCGACCGCAGCAACCCCGCCTCGACCAGCCGCTCGAGATGGAACGCGGCGAGCTTCCGCGAGATCCCCACCTCGGCCGCGGCGTCGTCGCGGCTGATCGGGCGCCCGGCCCGCCGGGCGAGGTCGAACATCCGGCGTCGCGACTCGTCGCCGAGCGTCGCCAGCGCCACGATCGCCGCGTCGTTCACCCTGCTCACGATAACGGTCATCCCAATGGGCGAAAACCCAGAATCCCGCGAGATCTTGACCGAACCTCCTCAATAAGACCAAAATCAATTGGTGAAATGAGGAGGCCCGATGTCTGATCGGCAGACGGCGACGAAGCGCCCGGTGAGCGCCCTGCTCACGGGTCCGTACGGTCACCCGTTCCATCCGGTCCTGGTCACGATTCCGATCGGGGCGTGGGTGGCGAGCTTCGTCTTCGACATCGGGTCCCGCGCGGCATCGGACGCGTCGTACCTGGTCCGCTCCTCGGAGTGGCTGATCGTCATCGGCATCGTCGGCGCGCTGGCGGCGGCGAGCGTCGGGCTGCTGGACTTCTTCACCCTCCCCAGCGGCACACGAGCGTTCCGGACCGGGCTGATCCACCTCATCTTGAACGTCACCATCACCCTGGCGTACGCGGCAAACGCCTGGTGGCGTCACGGCGAGGAGGACCAGGTCGCGATCGGGCCGGTCGTGCTGTCGGGCGTCAGTTTGGTGGCCTTGGGAATCTCGGGCTACCTCGGGGGCAAGCTGGCGTTCCGGTACGGCGTCCGGGTCGCGGAGGAGCAGGACCAGGCGGAAGGTTTCGAACCGAGGAGCTGACATGGCTGTCGCCGCATTGATCACCTGGCTGATCACCGCGCTCGGAGGCTTCTATCTGCTCTACACCTGGATCAGCAAGGGCGGTCCACGAAAGCCGAGCACCAGTCGGTTCCCGCCGGCGCTGATCTTCGGCCACTTCGCCCTGGCCGCGGCCGGTCTGGTGGTGTGGATCTTCTACGTGATCGTGGACAACGACGCGCTGGCGTGGATCGCGTTCGTCCTGCTCGTGCCGGTGGCGGCACTAGGCTTCACCATGCTGGCCCGGTGGTTGCCCACGTATCGCTCCCGCACAGCAGCCGGTTCCGTGGCGACCAGCACCGAAGCTCCGCCCGAACGGCACTTCCCCATCGCGGTCGTGGGTGGCCACGGCCTGTTCGCGGTCACGACCGTTGTTCTGGTCCTGTTGACCGCGCTAGAGGTCGGTGGAAGCTGAAGTCAACTCCCCTACCGGCAACTCGGCGCCGATGACGTTGGTCGCCGGCGCCAGTGGGCAGGTCCATTCCGGGCTGTAGGCACAGGACGGGTTGTACGCGAAATTCAGGTCGACGACGAACTCGTGCAGGTCGCCGCCGAGGTCCGCGCCCTTCACCGTGTCGATCAGGTAGCGGCCGCCGCCGTACGTCGACGTACCGGCCAGCGCGTCCTTCACCGGGACGAACAGGCCACCGCCGTACGACTCCAGCCACCACACGTCCAGGTCACCCACCGGCAACTGGAGTACGCCGACGCGCGAGAACGGGATCACGCCGTCGGTCGCGGACTGGAACTCCCAGCTGAACGGCTTCACGTCGGTCTCGATCGTCACCTCGAAACGGAACTCCGGCCGGTACGGCGCGACGGGCGCGCCGGCGTACGTCGCCCGCTGTTCCGGCGGGACCGGTGAGGCCGGGTGGTTCGTCAGCAGCTCGTTGCGGCCGGCTTGCCACTGGGCGTGGGCGGTGGCCGGATCGCTCTCGGCGCGGATGTCCCGGTAGAGCGCGAAGACCTGTCGGCGCCAGTCGGCGACGGCCAGCGCGGGGTTCCTTTGGTTCACAAGGTCTCCTGTCAGCTCTTCAGCGCTTCGGCGGATTTCGCCCAGTTGTCGTGCAGGCGGTCGACGTACGACTGGGCCTGCGAACCGGCCTTGCGGCCGCGGGCGAAGATCCGCATGTTGCCGCCGCCCGCGTTGTAGCCGAGGGCAAGCAACTCGTCCTTGGTGTAGAGGTCGGCGCGCTTGCTCGGCAGCCGTTTCGCGAGGTCGTGCAGGTGCCAGGCCGCGGCCTGGATCGCCAGCGCGGGGTTGTCGGGCAGCTCTTCCCACTTCCGGTTCGCGAAGTCCCGGCCGCGTTTGGTCTCGTCGAACGCGGGCTTGTGCATGTTCGCGATCCCGAACGCCGGATCGGAGTCCACCTCGGCCCACTGCCGCTCGAACTTCGGATCGTGCGGCTTGTACGACTCGTTGTACAAGATTGCCATCAGCAACTGCGGGTTGATCCCAGCCTGCTTCGCGTACCGCCGTACGTCGGACGCGAAATGCGCCGGATCGTAGTCGTCGTACCACGGCTTTGTGCTCGTCGCTGAAGGCTTTGTCGTTGGCGGTTTCGTCGTGGATGGTTTCGTGGCCGTCGAGTGCTTCGGGGTGGACGCCGGCTTGCCGGCGTTGTCGTTGCCGTCCGAGCATGCCGCCCACACCCCCGCCACCAGCACCCCGACCGCGACCCACGACCATCGCTTCGCCACCTGCACTCCTCAAACCTACAGCTCAGCAGCACGCGTGCAGCGGCCCGCAACCGGGTACTGCGAGACCGTGCCCGAACTGCCCGATGTCGAAGGCTTCCGGCAGGTCCTCGCCGACCACGCCGTCGGTCGCCGGATCCAGGCGGTCGACGTCCTCGATGCCGGCGTACTGCGCGGCGTGACCGGGCCGGATTTGCACCGAGCACTGGCCGGCCACCAGTTCCGTCCACCGTGGCGGCACGGCAAGCACCTCGTCGTACCGCTCACGCCCTCCCGCCGGCAGGCCGCGATCCTGCTGCATTTCGGGATGACCGGCTCATTGCACTGGGCGACGGATGCGAACCGGCACCGTTTCGACCGGGTCGTGTTCCGGTTCGCGGAGGGAGAACTGCGTCTTCGCGACATGCGGAAGCTGCACGGCCTGCGCTACGCGCCTGACCAGGCAGCGATCGACCGCGTACTCGACAAGCTCGGTCCCGACGCGGCCGACCTCACCGCGCCTGAGCTCCGCGATCGCCTCGCCGATCGTCGCGGTCAGGTGAAGCCGGTCCTGATGGATCAGTCCGTCGTCGCCGGCCTGGGCAACCTGCTCGTCGACGAGATCCTCTGGAGAGCCCGGATCAACCCGCGTCGGGCCTGCACCCAGTTGGATGCCGACGACGTCCGCCGCTTGCACGCGAGGATGCGGACCGTTCTGCGGCAATCCGTCCGCGCGGGCCGGGTCCCGCCGCGTGCGACGTGGCTGACCGGCCGGCGCGACGATCCGTCGGGTTCCTGTCCGCGGTGTGGTACGACGCTTTCGCACACCCGCATCGGCGGCCGCGGTACGACGTGGTGCGGGCACTGCCAGGCGCGCTGAGCTGAGCGCACGTTCGGAAAGCGCTTGCTACGGTGGTGGGGTGATCTACGAGCTGAACCATGTCGGCGGCCGGGTCCAGGATCTCGAGGCGAGTTTGTCGTTCTACGGCGGGCTCGGGGCGGAGGTGGTCGACCGGCTGTTCATGCCCGGTCCGCGCGTCCACCGGGTTCACATCCAGCTCGCGACCGGCCTGGTCGAGCTGCTCCACCACGAGCAGCCCGACCCGCAGGCGACGTACGGGCTGAACCACATCGGCTTCATGACCGACGACCTCGACGGCGACTACGCCCGGCTGATGGCCCTCGGGTACGCCGAACTCTCGTCGCCGCGCGTGGCCGGGAGCGGGCAGGGCCGGCTCGCGTTCCTGTCCGACCCGAACCGCGTCCGCGTCGAACTGCTCCAGCGCTCGGAAGAGTTCCGAGTCCCGCCGATCACGACGGGCCCGGTGCTCGGCTTCGCGCACGTGGCGGTCGCGGCACCCGACCTCGAGGCAGCGGCCGAGTTCTACGGCACCCACCTCGGCATGGAACGCGTATCCGACAACACCTTCCGCCTAGGCGCCGACACCCTCAAACTCGTACCCCCGCCCGCTGCCACCATCGCCCACCTGGCCTTCACCACCGCGGCCCCCACCGCCGACACCCAGGACCCCGACGGCACTCCTGTGACCTTCCGCGCCGCGTGACCCGCTAGGGCGGGCTCCCAGCACTCACCAACCCACCTCCAGCACGCCGGGCAGCCCCACCCGCCGCCTGAACCCGCGCGGCGGTCCGAGGTTGATGAGTGGTGCACGTCCACCCCCCACGCGAGGGGATATCCCCGCCAATGGAGTCAGGCGGGTTCTAGCCTGGGGGTCGTGTTCGACTATGACGGCGAGATGCGGTTCTTGCAGGGGCGGTTTCGGTCTGCGTGGGGGGTGCGGGACGGGGATCGGGTGCTTGATGTCGGATGCGGGGGCGGGCAGACGACGCGGGAGGCAGCCGCGGATGTCGGGCGGGGGCGTGTGGTCGGGGTGGATGTTTCCGAGCGGATGCTGGAGCAGGCGCGACGGCGTACGGCGGACGAACGCATCAGCTATCTCCTCGCGGACGCAGCGACGTACGACTTCGGGGAGGGGTCGTTCGACGTGTGCATCAGCCGGTTCGGCGTGATGTTCTTCGACGATCCGGTGGGTGCGTTCGCGAACTTGCGGCGGGCGTTGCGACCTGGTGGCCGGCTCGTCGCGATGGTCTGGCAGGCGCGAGCGGACAACGAATGGGCACAGGCGATCCCAGCGACGATCGGCGGCGACGCGACGGCGCGGGACGATTCGCCGTTCTCGCTCGGGGATCCGGATGTTGCGCGGGGCATCCTCACGTCTGCGGGCTTCGGCGAGGTGACGTTCGCCGCGGTGCATGAACGGCTGTACTACGGTCCCGACGTCGAGACGGCGTACGAGAACGTGCTCCAGCTCCGCGAACCGCTAGCACTGCTGGCGGAGCTGTCGCCGGCCGACGCCGAGCGCGCTCGGGCCGACCTGCGTGCGATGCTCGCCGCGCACGACAGCGGTGACGGCATCCTGTTCGACTCCGCTGCCTGGATCGTCACCGCGAAGTGACCGGCGTCACATTTCGCGGATGTCGTATCCGTCGCTACCCGCACGACGCTCAGGCACAAGCACCACACACGACTTGATCAAGGAGCACCAGATGCGTTCCCTCATCACCACCGCGTTCATCTCCCTCGACGGCGTCGTGGACTCGCCCGGCGGTGAGCCGGGCTACCGCAACGCGGGCTGGACCTTCAAGGACATCCCGTTCGAGGAGGCGGCGTACGCGCTCAAGGGCGAAGAGCAGGACGAGGCCACCGCGCTCCTGCTCGGCCGGGTCAGCTACCAGGCGTTCTCGCCGGTCTGGCCGGGGATGACCGTGGAGTTCGCCGGCTACAACGCGATGCCGAAGTACGTCGTCTCGACCACCCTCCAGGACAGCGACCTGGTGTCGAACTGGGGCGAGACCACCATCCTCCGCTCCCTGGACGACGTCGCCGCGCTGAAGGAGACCGAGGGCGGCCCGATCATCATCAACGGCAGCGCGACCCTCAACCGCAACCTGTCGGACGCGGGCCTGATCGACCAGTACAACCTGCTCGTCTTCCCGGTCCTCCTCGGCGCCGGCAAGCGGCTCTTCAGTGACGCCGACCGCGACAAGATCAACCTCAGCCTCGCCTCGAGCGAGTCCTACTCCAACGGCGTCCAGAAGCTCGTGTACGCCGTGCAGCACTGACCGCTGTACTACCGTTCGAGCATGTCCGTTGACGTGCTCGCTCTTGCTCAAGAGCGGCTGGGATTCCAGACACTGCGAGTGGGACAAGAAGACGCCGTACGGGGTGTGGTCGGCGGGCGGGACGTCCTCGCGGTGCTGGCCACCGGAACCGGGAAGACAGCGATCTACCAGTTGGCCGGGCTGGCGCTCGGCGGGGTGACGGTGGTCGTGAGTCCGCTCGTGGCGTTGCAGCGCGATCAGTTACGGGCGTTGCGTCCGGCCGGCGTCGAGGTTGCGGAGCTCAACGCGACCGACCACGCCGGCCGCCGCGCCGCCCATGACCTGTTGACGAACGACCGGCCCGGATTCGTGCTGCTGTCCCCCGAGCAACTCACGCATCCCGACGTACTCGAACTGCTCGCCGCGTCCCGGCCGAGGCTGGTGGCCGTCGACGAGGCGCATCTGGTCAGCGAGTGGGGTGAGGACTTCCGGCCCGACTACCTCCGTCTCGCCGCCGGGGTCCGGGCGATGGGACGACCGCCGATCCTCGCGCTCACGGCAACCGCCGCGCCGCCGGTGCGCAAGGAGATCGTGCACCGCCTGGAGATGGACGACCCGGCTGTCGTCGTCGGCGGGTTCGACCGCCCGAATCTCAACCTGGCCGTGTTCACGTTCGCCGACGACAACACCAAGAACCGCCGGCTGCTCAGCCACGTCCGGTCGTCGCGCGGCCCGGGCATCGTGTACGTCGGCACCCATCGTCATGCGGAGGACCTCGCGCACGAACTGAACACGGCCGGCGTCGCTGCCCAGGCGTACCACGCGGGCCTGCCCGCGAAGCAACGCCGCCAGGTGCAGGACACGTTCCTGGACGGCGAGTGCCGCGTCGTGGTCGCGACGATCGCGTTCGGGATGGGCATCGACAAACCGGACATCCGCTGGGTGAGCCATGCCGAGGCACCGTCGTCGGTGGACGCGTACTACCAGGAGATCGGCCGCGCCGGCCGCGACGGCGAACCGGCCGACGTCGAGCTGTTCTTCCGGCACGCCGACCTGGGGCTGAACCGCTTCTTCGCGTCCGGCGGCGTCACCGACGCCGACCTGCTCGCGGTCGCCACCGCGATCCACGAACACCGTCCGAAGGACATCGCCGCGCTGGCCTCTGCTTCCGGCCTCGGCACAGCCCGGGTCGAGCGCGCGCTGGGCCGGCTGACCGACGCCCGCGTCGTTGCTGTCGGCCACCAGTTCCACCTGGCCCGCGGAGTCGACGTCGACCGGGCCGTCACCGCGGCGTCGGCCGTCGAACACGATCGTCGCGAGGTCGCGAGATCCCGGGTCGAGATGATGGCTGCGTACGCGGAGTACGGCGGATGCCGGCGCGAGTGGCTGCTCAGCTACTTCGGCGAACGGTACGACGGCCCGTGCGGCAACTGCGACAACGATCTCGCCGGCCATACCGCGGCGCCGCCCGAGGACCAGCCGTTCCCGGTCGGCAGCCGGGTCGTTCATCGCGCCTTCGGCCCCGGTCTGGTCGAGCACTACGACGGCACCACGATGACGGTCCTGTTCGACCGCGTCGGCTACAAGGAACTTCGTACGGCGTTCATGATCCACAACCAACTCCTGCAAGCCGAGGTCGCTCCATGAGTATCGACGTACGACCCGCCAGTGTTTTCGAGGATGTGCGGGCGGTGATCGGGCCCAAGTCGCCGACGGCCAGCGTCTGCTTCTGTTTGAGTTATCGGATTCCGTCCAAGCTCAACAACTCGCTTCGCGGGCCGGCGCGTGGGGCGTACGTCGAGGAGCTCTGCCAGGCGACGCCCGCGCCCGGCGTGCTCGCGTACGACGGTGACACGCCGGTCGGATGGGCCGCGATCGCACCGCGGGCGGCGACGACGTTCGCCCGGAACCGGAAGATCCCGCACGTGGACGAGCTGCCGGTGTGGTCGTTGTGGTGCATCCGGGTCCGCCCGGGGCACCGCGGCCAGGGGATCTCGCACGCGCTGATCGCCGGCGCCGTCGAGTTCGCGCGCGAGAACGGGGCGCCGGTCGTCGAGGCCTATCCGCTCGACAACGGCGACAGCAAGGTCGATCTCACGATGGCGTACGCCGGGATCCGCAGGAACTTCGAGCACGCCGGGTTCACGAAGGCCGCCGACACCACGTCGACCCTCGCCGGGCATCCCCGCGTTCTCATGCGTCTCGATCTCCGCTGAGCCAGCGCGCGGCCGCCTGGTACGTGTCGTCGGGCCTGGAGTTGAACGCGATGGCCGCGTCCGGTGCGTGCTGCCGCGTCAGGTTGACGATCCGCTCGAACAGCTCGAGCTGCTCCTCGTTCTTCCGGATCCCGCCGCCGATCACAACGCACTCCCACCGCTGCGCGGCCAGTGCCGCGCGCACGACCGCCTCGATGTCGTCGCTGCCGTCCAGCCCGACAAGGCAGGTCTGTGCGCCGACGCCGTGCGCGGCGAAGTCCGCCATCCCGACCTGGATTCCGGTCGCCACCGGCTCCGGGTCCCACGGCCCCGGAACCCGGTACGGGTCGAGACCAATCACCAGCACCCGCGCGTCACCGCCCATGCCCGCGACCCTACTACTCGGGCGTGGTCGGTTAGGTGAGGTCAAAGGACAGCAGGGTGATGCTGTGGGGTGGGAAGTCGTAGCTCGCGTCAGTCAGTTCGACGGGGCCCAGGTCGCGCAAGCTCACGGTGTCCGGGGCGGTGAGGCTGTTGGATGCGAGTACGTCGTCCGCGGTCAGTTGTTTCGCCGCGGCCCGTGCCGGCAGAGCGTCTCGACTCGCGTCGAGAGTCAGGCCTGCGCGGATCGCGGTGTCGCGGTGGCGGTTGATGACGGCGATGCGAAGCGAGTCGCCGTCGGTTGTCTGGGTCGCGGAGACGTCCAGATCCGGGACGGTTGCCGGACAGGTGCGGAACTCGCCGTGGTGGTCGCGCTCGTCGCCCTGCCGTACGGCGGTCAGCTTGCCGGGCGACCGTACGTCGGCTGCGAGGGCGATCGGGCCGAGGTGGTTCTGGTACAGATCCCAGACGTGGTACGTCGCCGCGCGCACGGCACCGCCGGGACGGGCAACGATCACGCCGTTCGCGTTCAGCAGGTTCACCGTGTTCGCCATCGCGACCGGGACCTCGCGGCCGCCGGCGCGGTGCAGCGCGTGGAAGACGCCGGCGTAGAAGAGCGCGTCGGCGAGCGTTCTCGGACTCCACCGGTTCACGCGGTGGGCCGGACGGGTCGGTAGGCCGTCGACCTCGCGGGCGATCGTGCCGCCGTCGTCGGACGGCTGCGGTTCCGGCCAGGTGGTGGGCTCGACGTGCCTGATGTTCCATTCGTCCAGGGCCAGCGCCAGCGGACGCTCGCCCGCGATGGCCCCGACCAGGTCCGAGTACTCGACGATCTGCTGCTCGAAGTAGAGCGACTGGGCGACGATCGCGTCGTACTCCGCGTCGCCGTCGATCAGCTGGGCCGTCGCGCCGTACAGATGGAACGAGAGGTAGTCGATCTGGTTGCCAACGGCCCCTAGTACGGTCTCGGTCCAGCCTTCGCGGTCGTCGGTCTTTCCGACCGCGACGAACTTGAGCGACGGGTCGACAGCTCGCATGAAGCGGGCATGCTCGGCCGCGTCGGCGGCGTACGCGGCGGCGCTGCGGTGGCCCATCTGCCAGTCGCCGTACACCTCGTTGCCGAGTCCCCAGTACTTCACGCCGTACGGCGCCGGATGGCCGTTGCGGGACCGCCGCCGGGTGTACTCGGTGTCGCCGCCGTAGTTGGTGTACTCGACCCAGCGGACCGCCTCGTCGACGTCACGGCAGCTGTGCGCGAGATACGGCTCGGTCCCGACCTCCGAGCACCACGCCAGGAACTCGTCGGTCCCGAAGTGGTTGCTCTCCTCGGAGCCCCACGCAAGCTCGAGTCGTCGCGGCCGGGAGTTGCGCGGTCCGATGCCGTCTTCCCAGTGGTACGCCGACGTGAAGTTGCCGCCCGGCCAACGGACGACCGGGAGACCGAGTTCCCGGCAGAGCTCGATCACGTCTCTCCGCAGACCGTTCCTTGCGCCGTCGCCGCCGTACGCCAGCGGTGAGCCTTCGTCGAAGACGCCGCCCTCGATGTTGCCGAAGAACGCGGACTCCAGGAAGTGCCCGTAGATCATCGGGTCGATGGCGTGCCGCCGGTCCCGGCGGATGTCGATCGTCGCGGCGGGAGTCACAGGCGGGAGGCCTCCTGGTCGAGAGGTTCGAGAGGATCGACAGGGTCGAGAGGGTCGAGAGCGGTCGTGAGTACGAGGGCGATGCCGCCGCGGGCGGCGGCGTCGGGGCCGAGTGCTGCGCGGGTGACTCGTACCGTGCGGTGGACCTGGCTGTGGGTGTACCGGCGGAGCGCGGCTTGCAGCGGCTTGAACAGGTGGTCGCCGGTCTCGGTCAGTTCGCCGCCGATCACGACGACTTCCGGATTGACGGTGTTGCAGGCCGCGGCCAGAACCTCGCCGACCCTAGTGCCGGCGTCCGCCAGCAGATCGCGCGCCTTCTGGTCGCGGGCGTCGAGGATGTCGTTGCATTCCGCTTGCAGGGTTGTCAGCGACACGTAGCGTTCGAGACAGCCGCGGCCGCCGCAGGGACAGGCCGGTCCGTCGCGGTCCACGGTGATGTGTCCGAGCTCCCCCGCCGCGCCACCGGCGCCCGCGAACAGTCGCCCACCGAGCACGAGTCCACCGCCGACGCCGTACGACAGCCGCAGATACAACGCGCTGCCGACGCCCGACCCTGCGCCCCACACCGCCTCCGCCAGCGCTGCTAGCCGTGTGTTGTTGTCCACGTGAACAGGTACGCCGAACCGCGCGGAAATCGTCTCGCGCACCAGCTCCACCCGCTCCGAGCGCGCATCGGCCGCCACCGGGCCGACGATGCCGACACCGACACCGGCGAGCGCGGTCAACGAGATTTCGTGGCGGGTGGTCAGGTCGTCGACCAGATCCAGCGCGAGCTGCACGCGGCGCGCCCACGACGTACGTTCCGCGCAGGCGACCGCGCCCGAGGCGACGAACTCGTGCGCGACGTTCGAGATCGTCACCTGGATCCGGCGCTGCCCGAGGTCGATCCCCAGGGCGAGTCCACCGGCCGGATTCAACGTCAGGACCGAAACCGGCCGCCCCCGCCCGCGGAGTTCAGCGCCGGCCGGACCTTCGCCGCGGCGCTCGGTCAGTGCCTGCTTGCTCAGGAGGGTTTGTACGATCGACGAGAGCGTCGCGCGGGAAAGGTCGGTCTGTTCCGCGAGCTGGGCGCGGGTCAGCGGACCGCGGGTGCGCAGGGCGGAAAGCACCCGTTCCTCGTGTGCCTCCCGGAGCAGCCGGAGCGGTCCGGACGATTCCCTACCCACGGGACCTGACTGTGGCCGCCGGACCAGCTTTTTGTCAACACTCAAGATTTAATACACTGATCCGCATGCGGCCGAACGTTCTGCTCCTCTGCACCGACCAGCAGCGGTTCTCCGCGCTCGGTGCCTCCGGCAACGACGAGATCGAGACCCCGAACCTCGACCGGCTCGCGTCCCAGGGCGTGCTGTTCGAGAACTGCTACGTGCAGAACCCGGTCTGCGGCCCGTCCCGCGCCAGCCTGATGACAGGCCGGTTCGTGCACCAGCACGGCCTCTGGGCGAACGGCGTCGGACTGCCGGACCACGAGCGCCTGTTCAGCAAGGACCTCGCCGACGCCGGGTACGACTGCGGCTTGGTCGGCAAGTTCCACCTCAACGCATGCTTCGGCGGCCGCTCCGAGAAGCGCCACGACGACGGTTTCCGCGTCTTCCGCTGGGCACACGACCCGTACCCGGGCTCGTCGGAGAACGAGTACCACCGCTGGCTCCACACCGTCCGCCCAGACCTGGCCGGAGCAGAGGTCGACTACGACACACTCCCCGCCGAACTCCACTACAGCCACTGGATCGGCGAGCAGACGATCGACTTCCTCACCCACTCCCGTGATCGCGAGAAGCCGTTCCTGTTCGTCGCCAACTTCTTCGACCCGCACCACGGGTTCGGCGCCCCTGAGGACTATGTACGTCGTTACCGGGACAAGGAACTGAGCCGCCCGCTCCCCGACGACCTGACCGGGAAGCCACCGATCCAGACGGAGGCGTCCCACGAGTCGTACGCCGGCCACGCGCGCGGCTTCACGTCGTACAGCCCGGAAGAGCTCCAAGAGGTCAAGGCGGCGTACTACGCGATGGTGACGCTCGTCGACGAGGAGGTCGGCCGGATCCTCGACGCACTCGACGCCGAAGGCCTCAGCGACGACACGCTCGTCATCTTCACCAGCGACCACGGCGAGATGCTCGGCGACCATCAGCTGATGCTCAAGGGCCCGATGATGTACGACGAGGCCGTCCGCGTCCCGCTCATCCTCCGCCGGCCCTCGACGATCCCCGCCGGCACTCGCAACACCGAGCTCGTCCAGTGGATCGACCTCGGCGCCACGATCCTCGCCGCCGCCGGACTGCAGCCCCTCGGCGAGGGACAGGATCTGCTGCCGCTGGCCACCAATCGCGCAACGGGACGCGGCTGGGCGGTGAGTGAGTACCGCAACAGCGGCCACCCGTACGCGACTCCGGTCCACCTCACGATGCTCCGGCGCGACCACTGGAAGCTCATCGTCCAGCACGGCTCCCCCGCCACCGACAGGGAGCGGACCGGCGAGCTGTACGACCTTGCCGCCGATCCGAACGAGCTGCAGAACCTCTGGGACGACCCGCTGCACCGAGACATCCGCACCGAGCTCCAGGAGTTCCTCCTCGACGTCCTCGTCGCCACCGAGGACCGCAGCCAGGAACGGGTCGCCGACTGGTGAAATCCCGTCAAGCGGTCGTGAAGCGCTGTTCGACGGCGTCGAGGAAGCCTTCGACCTGCCGGTACGTCTCGGAACTGTAGGCGCCGATGCTGCGTTCGGTCCCGAGGGCTTCGCGCATCGCGTCGAGGTAGCGGCGCTGCAGGATCTCCATCTGTTCGCGCGTGTCAGCCTTGGTCTCCCGGAGCTGCCGGCTCCCGGACACCAGGCGCGGCACGATCCGGTCCTTCAGCGTGCTGACCACGACCGGATCGAGAGGCTGACCGTCGACGGTCTGCTCCTCGAGCGGGCCGACCGCGTCGATCGCGGCCTCGCCGATCTGCCGCATCAGCGCCTGCACCGAGTCGCGCTTGTCCTCGCTGCTCTCCGGGCGGAACCGCATCTTCGCGATCACCGCGGGCAGCGAGATCCCGAACAGCACCAGCGTGATCAGCGCGACGATGAACGCCGCGAGCACGACCGTGTCGCGATGCGGCGTACCGGCCGGAATCGTCTGCGCGGCCGCGACCGTCACGACACCGCGCATCCCGGCCCAGGCGAGCACCAGCAGGCCGCGGCCGGTGATCGGTTCGCGCTCCTCGAAATCCGCGTCCGCCCGGCCGCGCGCTAGCCGTTTGCGCGCCCAAGCGAGGCGGTTCTCCTCCCGGGCACCGGCCGGCTCCATCGAGTCCAGGTGCTCCTCGAACTGGTCCAGCTGAGCCCGGACCTGCTCGGTCCGGTCGTTCCGGCCGAACCGGCTCTGCAGCCAGGGCCACGCCAGGCCGAGGAAACGCAGTACGACCAGCAGGCCGACCACCAGCAGGACGAGCCCGGTGATCTCGCCGATCGTCGTCTCCGCGCGGGCGTCGTCGACCAGCTCCGGCAACTGGTAGCCCATCGCGAGGAAGACGCCGCTCTCCAGGATGAAGCTGATCGTCGTCCAGGTAGTCGCCTGCGTCTGCCGGTCGCGCGCACTGAACTTCCGGCTGCCGAGAGCACCGGTCAGCAGGCCGGCGAGCACCACGGCGAGTACGCCGGACGCGTGCGCCTCCTCGGCCGGGAAGTAGGCGAGGAACGGTACGGCGAACGAGATCGTCGTGTTGAGCACCGGGTCGTCGAGACGCTGCCGCAGTACGACGGTCAGCAGGCCGACCGCCACCCCGATCAGGATCGCGCCCACGACCGCCCAGGCGAAGTCGAGCACCGTGTGACCGAGGCTGAAGTGGGTGGTGACGGCGAGCGCGGCGACCGCCGTGCGCAGGACGACGAGCGCCGAAGCATCGTTGACGAGGCTCTCGCCTTCGAGCACGATCATCAGTCGGGGCGGGAGCCCGACCCGATGCCCGATCGCGGTCGCCGCGACCGCGTCGGTCGGGCTCACGACCGCACCGAGTGCGGTGGCGAGCGCGAACGAGATACTCGGGAAGATCGCGTGGACAAGGGCCCCGATCACCAGCGCGGACACGATCACCATCACGATCGACAACCACGAGATGAGCCCGAAGTTCCGCCGTACGTCGAGGACCGGAAGCTGGACCGCCGACGCGTAGAGCAACGGCGGCAGGATGCCCGCGAGAATGATCTCGGGCTCGATGTGGATGGCCGGCGTACTCGGCAGGTAACTGGCCCCGATGCCCAGAGCAACGAGCAACAGCGGCGCGGCGACGCCCGTCCGGCGCGCGAAAACCGACGCCGCGATCATGATCGCGAGTCCCGCTCCGGCAATCAGAACGATCTGATGGTCCACGTGACAGCACTCTAGGGCCGGTCACCGGTGTGCCCGGGTAATGACCAGGGATTCTCACTGGTGTCACGGGGGCGCCGGAGCCGCACAGTAGAGGTCAGTGAACGAGTTGAATCCTCTGGAGGAAGTCATGAGCACCGACCTGAAGCTGGAAGCCGTTGTCGTCCCGGTCGCGGACGCCGATCGGTCGAAGGAGTTCTACAGCGGCCTCGGCTGGCGGCTGGACGCGGACTTCGCGTTCGACAACGGGTTCCGGGTCGTGCAGTTCACCCCGCCGGGCTCCCCCGCTTCGGTCCAGTTCGGCACGAAGATCACCTCGGCAGAGCCGGGGACTGCGCAAGGGCTCTACCTGGTGGTGACCGATGTGGAGGCGGCGCGGTCGGAACTTCTGGCGCAAGGGGCCAAGGTCAGCGAGGTCTTCCACCCGGCTGCTCCCGGCGCACAGTTCGAGGCCGGCGACACCGGCGGTCGGGTGAGCGGGCCGGCAGACGAGCGGTCGAGCTATGGGTCGTTCGCGACGTTCAGTGACCCCGACGGCAACACCTGGCTGTTGCAGGAAGTCACCAAGCGGCTGCCCGGGCGCGTTGACGACGCGACGTACACCTCCGTCGACGACCTCGAAGCGGCCCTCCGGCGCGCCGCGGCCGCCCACGGCGAGCACGAGGCCCGCACCGGCCAGGCCGACGAGAACTGGCCGACCTGGTACGCCACGTACATGCTCGCCGAGCGCACCGGTGCCGAACTCCCTCAGTAACTGAATTGTCCGTGGGCGCGGCTAGCGTGCCGATCATGAACCGGATCGATCGGCTGTATGCGCTCGCCGAGGAGTTGCGGGCGGCGGGTCCTCGGGGGCGTACGGCGCGGCAACTGGCGGCGCGTTTCGAGGTGAGCGTACGGACCATCGAGCGTGATCTCAGCGCTCTCGGGCAGGCCGGCGTACCGCTGGCGACGAAACAGGGACGCACGGGCGGGTACTCGGTGGACCGGTCGATGAGCCTCCCGCCGCTGAACTTCACCGCGCGGGAGGCGATGGCGGTCGCGGTGGCGTTGAGCCGCGGCAACCACGTGCTGTTCGCACGCGACGCCCGGACCGCGCTGCAGAAGATCGTGGCCGCGATGCCGCAGCGGGATCTCGACGAGGCGCGGACGGCGGCGGCGAAGGTGCGGCTCCTGGTGCGGCCGGTGCCTGATCCGGACGGTGAGATCGCGGAGCGGATCTGGCGCGCGGTGCGCGACAACCACGTGCTGCGGATCGAGTACACCGACGTCGGCGGTGTCGGGACCGAGCGGGAGGTCGAGCCGCAGCACGTCGTCGTCGGCCCGAACGGCTCCTACCTGACCGCCTGGTGTCATCTGCGTCAGGAGGACAGGGTGTTCCGGATGGATCGGATCACCCGCGCCGAACGCACCGCGACACCACCGTCGCGGCCGCTCGCGACCGGCGACCTGGAGGTGGACGGTTACGAAACCAAGCTGCCGCACGCCGCGCTGCGTCCCGAAGATCTCTTCCCAACTCCGACATAGGGCTGTCGCGAACCGCTGAAACCGTGGGGTCCGTTGCACACAGGAAGTCCTCGGATGAAAGAGAGAGATCGATGAGTACTCCGGCCCCTGGCACGCTGGCCTGGTTCGAGGTCGCGACCGACGACCCCGAGACCACCCAGAAGTTCTACGGCAGCCTGTTCGACTGGACCTTCGAGTCCGACGGCGCCCTGGCCGCCACCGGCCTCGAGTACCGCAACATCAAGGCCTCCGGCGCCGACCGGCCGATGGGCGGCATCTTCGGCACCAACGGGCAACTGCCGAGCCACGCAGTGTTCTACATCCTGGTCGCCGACATCGAAGCCACCTGCGCCGACGCCGAACAGCTCGGCGGCACCGTGATCAACAAGCGCCTCGACGCCACCCCGGCGTTCGCCTACCTCCGCGACCCGTCCGGCAACCAGTTCGGCGTCTTCACCCCACCCGCCGCCTGACCCGACCCACCCACTGCGCGTCGCCACCGGTTAACGCCGGCGGGGAGCCGCTAGCCGGACAGTTGCCAGGTCAGGTGATCGGACGGGCGCGGCCGGTACGAGCACGTCGTGCCGGTGCGGATGGCGTCGCGCAGGTGGGTGGCCAGGGGCGGGTCCACCGATTCGATGCGGGCGATGGCGGTGGCGATCGCCTTGGTGGCGGCTACCCGGGCGCGTTCGGCGGTGGAGCCGGTCGCGCGCGGGCGGCCTGTGAGACCGACGGCCGAGGTGAGCTCGGCAAGGAGGGCTTCACGTTCCGCGGTGAGGGACTCGACGCGCGCCAGGTCGGCCCAGTCGGCGACCTCGGCCAGTTCGGCGGCGAGGTCCGACAGCCGATGCCGGTACGCCGTGGCCGCCTGACGATCGAGCTGCGGGCCGGTGTCCGGCTGAATCACCGTGGCTGTGCCGTCGGTGACGAGATCGATCGCCGACACCGGCCGACCCGGCTGAGCCAGAAGCCGGTGCAGGTACTCGAAGCCGCGGAGCGCCCGCAGCGGGCGAGCCTCCGACCCGATCAACCACAACCCGTCGCCAACCGGCCGGAAATGTACGACGGTCTCGGTCGATGCCGGCGTGGTCGGGTCGCATGCGGACTGCAGGCGGTTCTGCCACCACGTCGCTCCGAGGCGGCGGTAGGTCGCCAGGGCTGTGGCTCGTAGCTGGTCGGCGCGGGCATGGTCGCCCGTGAAGGCGGCGGCTCGGGCCAGGGAGTCGTCGGTGACGCCGTGGAAGTAGACGGCTCCGGCATTCAGCACGGCCCGGTTCTCGTACGGCGTGAGCAGGCGAGTCGCCGTACCGACGATCTGCTCGTCGCCGACCGCGAGTGCCGCCTCGAGTACGCAGTGCAGGTTGAGGAGGTAGTTCAAATCGCGGGGCAGCGACTCCAGCACGTCCGGGCCGAGCTGTTCGAGCAGGGCCCGGGCGCGATCGTGACGACCGAGCAGCGCCCAGAGCGACGCGGCTTCGGTGGCGACCTCTACGACTCCCTCGGAGCGTGCGAACTGTTCCATCAGCTCCGCGGTCTCGGCAGCGGAGTCGGCCTCGCCGGCGTGCAGCGCGGTATACGCACGCATCACCTTCGCGACCATCCACGCGTCGGCCAGTCCGGCCTCTGCGGCAGCACCTTCCGCGACCTCGATCAGCGCACTGGTGTCGACGCCGCGGACGTGGTCGTACATCCACCGCCGGGATGCCGCGAAGAACCGGGCTCTGGGCGACTCGGCCGCCAGCAACTCCAAGGCGCGCAACTGGCTCTGGATCACCTGCACTCGCAGGGTCTCCCAGCCGACCTGCAAGCTCCAGAGATGGCCGCGCAGCCGCGCCTCGGAATCGAGTACGTGAGCGGACACCTCGTCCAGCTGCGCGGCTGTCACCTCCCGAAGCGTCAGTTCGTCCGGTCCCCAGTGAGCCGCGAGCACCGCATCCAGACAGTCCGCGATCAGCTCCGGGTCACCGGCCTGTTCCGCATGCGCCAACGCCTCGTCCGCGAACGACGCGGCCCGGTCCGCGTGCCCGCCGTATGCCCAGCAGCGGGCCAGCGCCGCAGCGACCCGGGCCCGGCCGGCGTCGTCGGTCGTGCGGA
This sequence comes from Kribbella sp. VKM Ac-2571, assembly GCF_004362255.1. Taxonomy (NCBI): domain Bacteria; kingdom Bacillati; phylum Actinomycetota; class Actinomycetes; order Propionibacteriales; family Kribbellaceae; genus Kribbella; species Kribbella sp. VKM Ac-2571. Next base: position 64,090 of record NZ_SNWS01000019.1, on the reverse strand, counting down.
CGAGTACGTCGTACAGCTCGGCCGCGAGCCGCCCCGGTTCGGTGCCGAAGACGTGCCCGGCCGCGGCATCGAGAACCACCCGGGTCCGCGCCGCCAGCTCGGTCTCCCGCCGGCTCGTCACACCATCACGGTACGGCGTTCACGACCGGATCAGCGTCACCTCGGCGGCGTGCTCGGCCTGCCTCGCCTCGTCCCAGTCTCCGGTGCAGTAGACCCTCAGCTCGGTGATCTCACCGGCCTCGTCGATGTCGGCGGTGAGCTGTTCGCGGCAGTACCAATTCTGTTCCTCGTGCCGCCATCGCTCCTCGAACGCCATCACGAACCCATGCTCGGTCCGATCGACCCGCTCGACCCGGACCACGCCCGGGTACGGATGCCACCGACGACGGCCCTCGATCGTCGCAGCGCCGGTGGCGAACTGCACCCGCCAGTGCGGCAGGCTCACGTCGGCGAAGCAGTCCGCCGCGAACGTCCGGTCCGGCGCCACGCCGGTCTCGAGCCACTCCACCACGCGCGCCACCGACACGTCGACCTCGGCGGCGACGGTCCTCATGCCCGCTCCAGGTTCGCCCCGACGACGGCCATCGTCTTGTCCAGTTCCGCTGTCGGACTGAACTCCACGATGCTCGTCCCCGCCGTGAGCAGCGGGAGATGGCCCGGTCCGGCGTAGTACGCGTCGCCGGCCCGGAACGTCTCGCTGTGGTCGTCCCAGCGGAAGGTGATCTCCCCCGCCGTGACCACGCCCCAGTGCGGGCACTGGCAGCGGTCGTCGGGCAGTCCGGCGAAGTACGGCGCCGGGTCCACATCACGGGGGTAGCTCTCGAACGCGACGGTGTAATCGCCCACCGCGGCGTACCTTCCGGTCAACTCGGGAATCTCGACCGCCACCGGCGTGGCAGCCAGGTTCGCACTCGGCATGGTGTCCTCCTCCACTCGTTCAACTTCGTTGGACACCCGTACGGCGTGACTCCCGAGGGAACGATCGTGACGCGGCCCGTCAGACCGCCAGGCGACCGCCGTCGATGGGGAGGGTGGCGCCGTGGACCAGGGAGGCTGCGTCGGAGGCGAGGAAGACGATGCCTTCGGCCACCTCGTCCGGGGCACCGACGCGCTGCAGGGGCGTCGTGGCCGCCAGGTTGTCGAGGTTCTCGCCCATGACCGCGGTGCCTTCGGTGCGGATCGGCCCCGGGCTGACCGCGTTCACCCGGACGCCGGCCGGCCCGAACTCGGCCGCCCAGGCCCGGGTCAGCAGCTCGACAGCCGCCTTGCTCGAGCCGTACGCCGCCATTCCGGCCATCCCGACGTACGCGACGATCGTGGTCACGTTGACGATCGCGCCCGCTCCGCGCGCCGCCATCAGCGGAGCGAGCTCGGCGACCAGGTAGAACGGCGCCCGTACGTTGACTGCGTACACCGCGTCGAAGTCCGATTCCGGCACCTCGGCGGTCGGCCCGAACGGGAAGATTCCGGCGTTGTTGATCAGTACGTCGACCTGCCCGAGGTCGATCGCCTGCTTGGCCAGCGACCGCACACTCGCCAGGTCGGCCAGATCCGCCTGGACGAAGTCCGCCCTACCGCCGTCGGCCCGGATCTCCTCGACCGCCCTGCTCCCCCGGACAACGTCCCGGCCGCTGATCACCACGTGCGCGCCGCGCCGCGCGAGCTGCCCGGCCACGGCGCGGCCGATCCCACTGTTGCCGCCGGTCACGAGTGCGGTCCGCCCGGCGAAGTCCTGCGTCATATCGGTTCCGTCCATCCACTAGTTGGAGTCGTTGCCACCGATAGTTCGCCGACGAAATTGGAGTATCAACTCCAAAATCCGTACGGTGGGTGGCATGACGGAGATCGCACGGCAGCTGACCAGGAAAGGGCAGGCGACCCGGGACCGGATCGTCGTGGCCGCGGCGCGGCTGATGCTCGAGTACGGCGTCGCGCGCACCACGATCGAGGACATCCAAACGGCGGCCGGCGTCAGCCCGTCGCAGCTGTACCACTACTTCCCCGGCAAGGACGCGCTGGTCTCGGCCGTCGTCGATCACCAGGCGACGCAGGCGCTCGACGTACAGCAAGGCTGTCTGGAGCGGCTCGACACGATCGACTCGCTCGGCCGGTGGCGGGACGTGATGGTCGGCATCCTCACCGAGATGCAGTGCGTCGGCGGCTGCCCGCTCGGCTCGCTGGCGAGCGACCTCTCGGACAGCGACCCGGTCGCCCGCACCCAGCTCGCCGCCGCATTCGCGCGCTGGCAGGGCCTCATCCGTGAGGGCCTGAGCGACATGCAGGAACGTGGCGAGCTGGCCGCCGACGCCGACCCGGGGAACCTCGCCGTCGCGATGCTCGCGGCGGTGCAGGGCGGGCTGCTGCTGAGCCAGGTGAATCGCGACCCTGCGCCGCTGCGCATCGCGGTCGACACCATGATCGACCACCTGCACGCCTTGACGCGACCTGCGGTTCCGTAGAGGGTTCTCAGGCACCCTCTAAGGTTCGCAGTATGGGTAGCAGTGTCTACGTTGCTTCGGTGGAGGGCACGACCGGGAAGTCGACGGTGGCTCTCGGGGTGCTTCACCAGTTGTCCCGGCGAGTCGGGCGGGTGGCGGTGTTCCGGCCGATCGTCCGCGCGGACACCGCGACACACGGCGGACGGGACTACGTTCTCGAGCTGCTGATCTCGCAGGACGCGGTCGAGCAGTCGTACGACGACGGCGTCGGGGTCACGTACGACGAGGTGCACGAGGATCCCGACGCGGCCCTGGACACCATCGTCCAGCGCTATCACGCGGTCGCCGAGCACGCTGACGCGGTGCTGATCGTCGGCAGCGACTACACCGATGTCGGCACGCCGACCGAGTTCTCGTTCAACGCGAAGATCGCCGCGAACCTCGGCGCGCCGGTGCTGCTCGTGCTGAACGGGTTCGGCCGGACGCCGCACGACGTCCGGGCGATCGCCGACATGGCCGTGGCCGAGCTCGCCGCGAACCACGGCTCGCTGTTCGCCGTGATCGCCAACCGGGTGGACGACGGCGAAGGCAAGTCCCTCGTCGCGGCGCTCGACGGAATCGGCGCGCCGGCGTTCGCCATCCCCGAGGAGCCGGTGCTGAACCAGCCGCTGGTCGCGGACCTGATGGCCCCGATCGACGGCCGGCTCCTGAGCGGCGACCCGGAGCTCCTGACCCGCGAGGTCACCGGGCTGATGATCGCCGGGATGACGATGCCGAACGTGCTGGACCGGCTGTTCGACGGCGCCGCGGTCGTGACCGCCGGCGATCGCCCGGAGGTCGTGCTCGGCGTCCTGATGGCGCACGCGTCCCGGACCTTCCCGCAGATCGCGGCCATCGTGCTCAACGGCGGCTTCGAACTCCCGAGCCAGGTGCAACGACTGATCGAGGGACTCGGTGTCACGTTGCCGATCATCGAGACCGATCTCGGTACGCAGGCCACTTCCGCCAAGCTCACCGCGGTCCGCGGGCGGCTCACTAAGGACGCGCCACGCAAGATCGACACGGCCCTGGCACTCTTCGACCAGTACGTCGACGGTACGGCGCTCCTCGACCAGCTCGCGCTCGCCCGCAGCAGCGCGGTGACACCGCTCATGTTCGAGCATCAACTGGTCGACCGGGCGGTCTCCGACCGCAAGCACATCGTGCTACCGGAGGGCGAGGAGGAGCGGATCCTGCGCGCAGCCGACGTACTGCTGCGGCGGGGCGTCGCCGATCTCACCCTGCTCGGCGATCCGACCACGATCAGCGCGAAGGCCGCGGGGCTCGGCGTCGACGTGACCGCGGCGCACGTCGTACATCCCGAGAGCAGTGAGTTGACCGAGCAGTTCGCCGCCGAGTACCACCGGCTACGGCAGCATCGCGGCGTCGATCTCGACCGGGCGCGCGAACTGGTCCGGGACGTGTCGTACTTCGGCACGATGATGGTGCAGCTCGGGCTCGCGGACGGGATGGTGTCAGGCGCCGTCCACACCACCGCGCATACCATCCGGCCGGCGCTCGAGGTGGTGAAGACCGTCCCGGACGTCTCGGTCGTCTCGTCGGTGTTCTTCATGTGCCTGCAGAACCAGGTCCTGGTGTACGGCGACTGCGCGGTGAACCCGGACCCGACGGCCGAACAGCTCGCCGACATCGCGATCTCGTCCGCCGCGACCGCGACCGCCTTCGGGGTCGAGCCCCGGGTCGCGATGCTGTCCTACTCGACCGGCACGTCCGGCGCCGGCACCGACGTGGAAAAGGTGTCCAAGGCAACGAACATCGTCCGCGAACGCGCACCGCAGCTGCCGGTCGAGGGCCCGATCCAGTACGACGCCGCCATCGACAGCGCCGTGGCACGGACGAAGCTGCCGGACTCCCCCGTTGCCGGACGGGCCACGGTGTTCGTGTTCCCGGACCTCAACACCGGCAACAACACGTACAAGGCAGTGCAGCGCTCGGCGAACGCCGTCGCGGTCGGCCCGGTCCTGCAGGGCCTGCGCAAACCGGTCAACGACCTGTCCCGCGGCGCGACCGTCCGGGACATCATCAACACAGTCGCGATCACAGCGATCCAGGCCCAGGAAGGCGGAACGCGATGAGTGATCACGTACTGGTGATCAATGCCGGATCGTCTTCCCTCAAGTACAGCCTCGTCGAAGCGAAGTCGGGTGAGGCCGCGGCGACGGGGCTCGTCGAGAAGATCGGCGAAGCGCATAGCCACCACGTGCACCACGGGCCCGACGGCGAGTTCAACGACGACCGGGCGGTGGCTGATCACGAGGCGGCGCTGGAGGCCGCCGTACAGGCGTTCGAGACGCATGGTCCCGCGCTCGATGAGGTGGACATCGTGGCCGTCGGGCACCGAGTCGTCCACGGCGGCGACCGGTTCGCGGCGCCTGCGCTGGTCGACGACGAGTTGATCGCGGCGGTGACCGAGCTGGTTCCGCTGGCACCGCTGCACAATCCCGCGAATCTCGAGGGCATCGAGGTCGCGCGGCGGCTGCTGCCGGACCTGCCGCATGTCGCGGTCTTCGACACGGCGTTCCATCAGACGTTGCCGCCGTACGCCTACACCTACGCGGTGCCGAGCTCCTGGCTGGACGAGTACGGCATCCGGAGGTACGGGTTCCACGGCACGTCGCACTCGTTCGTGTCCGGTCAGGCCGCCGCGCTGCTCGGGCGTGAGCTCGAGGACGTGAACCTGATCGTGCTGCACCTCGGCAACGGTTGCTCCGCGACCGCCGTCCAGGCCGGCAGATCCGTGGACACGTCGATGGGGCTGACGCCGTTGGAGGGTCTGGTGATGGGGACCCGGTCGGGCGATCTCGATCCGGCCATCCACGGGCTCCTCGCGCGGGTCGCGGGCCGGTCGGCCGAGGAGACCGACCGGGCGCTGAACTCGGAGTCCGGGCTCAAGGGCCTCACCGGCGTGAACGACTTCCGCGAGGTGTCACGCCGCCGGGCAGCCGGAGACGAGCGGGCAGAGCTCGCGTTCGACATCTACTGCTACCGCTTGAAGAAGTACATCGGCGCGTACTACGCCGTACTGGGAAGGGTCGACGCGATCGTCTTCACCGCCGGTGTCGGTCAGCACTCAGCCGAAGTGCGCGCCGCCGCCCTCAGCGGCCTGGAAGGCCTGGGGATCCACCTCGACCCGATCCGCAACGCGGACCCCACCGACAACATCGCCTCCGCCGAGGACAGCCCGGTCGCCGTCCTGGTCATCCCCACCAACGAGGAGTGGGAAATCGCCCGGCAGGCACTCGACGTCGTCCGCAGTTAGTCCGCTGGCTGGTTGCGGAAGGCTTCTACCGCTGTGGGGAGGGTGTAGAAGACGCGGTCGGGGCCCAGGCGGTCGAGGAAGCCGGCGTTGTTCAGGTCGTCGCGGAGTTCTTGTTTGACCCGGGCGAGCGCCAGGACGATGCCGCGGGACTTCAGGTCCTCGCGCAGGGCGTCCAGGGCGTCGAGCGCGGTGATGTCGATCTCCACGTTCGCCTCGGTGTTCAGCAGGAACCAGCGCACCGGCGTCGGCGCCTCGTCGGCCGCGGCCAGCGCGCGGCGATGGAAGTCCTCGGCGTTCGCGAAGAACAACGGCGAGTCGTACCGGTACACAACCAGACCGGGCACTGGCACCGCATCCGGGTAGTCGTCGAGGTCGTGCATCCCCGCGATCCCGGGAACGTAGCCGAGGATCCCGTCGTGCGGCCGGGCGACGCGACGTAGTACGTCGAGCACGGACAGCCCGACCGCGACGAGTACGCCGTACAGGACGTCGAGCGCGACCACACCGACGGTCGTTGCCACCGCCAGCAGGAACTCGCTGCGGCGGAACGACGCGATGCGGCGGAACTCTCCCAGTTCGATCAGGCGCAGCGCGGCGTACACGACCAGGGCGCCGAGCGCGGGGATCGGGAACGTCTCTAGCAGCGGGCCGGCGAAGAGCAACGTCGCGACGATGGTGAGCGCAGCCACCAGCGAGTAGACCTGGCTCTTCGCGTTGGAGGCGTCCGCGAGGGCGGTACGGCTGCCGCTGCTGCTGATCGGGAAGCCGCGCAGAAGGGCCGCCGAAACGTTCGCCAGTCCGAGTACGAGCAGTTCCCGGCCCGAGTCGATGCGCTCGCCACTGCCGCGGCTCTCGAAGGCGCGGGCGGTGAGGACCACGTCGGTGTAGCCGACCAGCGCAACACCCACCGCAGGCAGGACAAGCAGACCAAGGTCCTGCACTGACAGCGCAGGCACGTGCGGCACGGGCAGACCGCTGGGAATCGAACCGACCAGTGCCACTCCTCTGTCGCCCAGATCAGCCGCCCAAGTCACTAGCGCTGCTAGCGCCACCACTACGAGCGGGCCGGGGATCCGAGGCGTCCAGCGGGCCAAGGCGAGCAGCAACGCCAGAGCCGCCACCGACAACATCACCGGAGCGACCTTCCAGTCACCGATCAGCCGGAGCGCGGACAGCACCTCCGCCGGTGGGGAGTCACCTTTGACGGATGCACCGGTGAGCCGTCCCAGCTGGCCGGTCATCATGATCACCGCGATACCGGCCAGGTAGCCGATCAGCACCGGCTTGGACAGCAGATCGGCCAGGAACCCGAGCCGCGCCGCCCACCCGAGCAGACAGATCGCTCCGACCAGCAGTGCCAGTACGGCGGCCAACTCGGCGTACCGCACCGGGTCCCCAGCGGCGAGCGGGCCGATCGCGGTGGCTGTGAGCAGCGCCGTCGTCGACTCCGGACCGAGTGACAGCAGCCGCGACGAGCCGAGGAAGAAGTAGAGCACCAACGGACCGAGCGCGACCCACAACCCGGTCACCGCCGGCAGACCAGCGAGCTGCGCATACGCCATCACCTGCGGGACGAAGTACGCCGCGACCGTCAGGCCGGCGAGTACGTCGGCCCGCAACCAGCCCCGCTGATACCGGCGCAGCGTCTCGACTCCGGGAATCGTCAAGCTTCACCCCTTTCGGGAAACAGTGTCCTTCCTGCTCGGGACTTTCGGCCCTACTGCCACGCTCGAAGTCGCCGGACCGTTGACTCGTGGACACCTTTGGGACGACGCGGCAGTTCGACAGATCCCGCCTGGAGATCATCGGGCCGGCGGACTGTGTGCGGCTGCTCGCGTCGGTCCCGCTCGGCCGGCTGGTCTACACCCACGGCGGTCTGCCGGCGGTCCGCCTGGTCAACTTCGTCGTCGACGACGACACGATCGTGTTCAGCACCGGCCAGGGCGACAAGTTCCGGGCCGCCGAGCGTGGCGACGTGGTCGCGTTCGAGGCCGACGAGGTCGATGCGGAGCGGCACGTCGGGTGGACGGTGACGGCGATCGGGCATCTGTCCGTGGTGACGGACGACGAGGCCGCCGAGTTGCGTCGTACGTTGGCCCTGCATTCCTGGATGCCGATGGCCGAGCCGCAACTCGTCCGGCTCGGAATCGAGTCCGTCCACGGCCGGCGCCTGGTCCCGTGGGGCCGGCGTCCGCGCTTCCGCTAGTCGCCACTGTTCCTGGCGTGGTCGGCCGAACGGCCCATCAGGTCGGGACTCTTGCCCGCATCGCCGCCCATGCTCCTCCGACGAAGCTGAAGGTGGAGGTGGATCCCATGACCGATCAGTTGCCCAAAGAGCACATCGACGTCCTGCTGGCGGCGGCCGTCGCCGCGCCGAGTATGCACAACACCCAGCCGTGGCGGTTCGAGATCGACGGTCACGTGATCGACGTCTACCTGGACGGGTCCCGCACACTACCTGCCGAGGACCCGACCGGCCGGGCGATGCGGATCGCCGCCGGCGCCGCCACCTTCAACCTCCGCTGCGCGGCCGAGAGCCTCGGGTACGGCACCTGGTTCGGGCTGGCGCCGTATCCGAAGGAAGAGCCTGACCTGCTCGCCCGGATCGTGATCGAGCCCAGCGCGACCCGGAACGACGAACTGCGCGACCTCGCCGTACAGATCCCCTATCGCCACACCGACCGGAACCCGTCGGACACCACCCCGGTGGCCGAGGGGACGCGGATCTCGCTGATGCAGGCGGCGTGCGCCGAGGGCGCCCAGCTCACCTGGCTCGCCGATGACGACGTCCACAAAGTCCTCGATCTGGTGCTCGACACCGACCTGCGCGAGATCGGCGACTGGCACCGCCGCGCCGAACGCGCCCACTGGGTCGGCGGCGAACGAACCGCCGAGGGCATTCCCAGCTCGGCGCTCGGCCCGCGCTCCGCCACCTATCCGGCGGCTGTCCGCGACATGGGGACCCGGCCGACCGACCGCGTGCGGGTCGAGCGGCAGTTCGAACAGCACCCGGACCTCGCCGTACTCTCGACCGGCCTCGACGAGCCTTCCGACCAGGTCGCGGCGGGCGCAGCGCTCGAACGCGTGCTGCTCACCGCGACGCGGGACGGTGTCAGCGCCTCGTTCCTCAACCAGCCGCTCGAGTACGACGACCTGCGCCGCCGTGTCCAGCGCCTTACCGGACTGCCCGGCCACGCGCACATGATCATCCGCTTCGGCCACCACCGATCCGGTTCGGCAACCGCCCGCCGGCCGCTCGCCGAGTTCCTGAAGGAGCAGTCATGACCACGTTGCGCCAGGAGATCGACCGCTGGGAGGCCGACCTCAGGAACCTCGCCGAGACCAGCTCGTCCGACAGTTGGTTCCTCGAAGAGCGCCGGCTGGCGGAGGCCCAGCACACCCTGGGCGCCTTCCGCGGGCACATCCTGCCGCTGCTGATCGCACGGCCGCCGTACGACTCTGTCGTCGCCGAGTTCGAACACCTGCTCGACGGTCTCGAGGACGACCGCAACGAGCTGTTCCGGACCGTCCACTCCAGCGCCTCGCATCAGCGGATCGCGGAAACCGTGGCCGCCCTGCGCGCCCTCGGCCGGGTCGCCCTCAGTATCCAAGTGCCGGTTGCCGACGTACATTGAGTGATGGTGATGCACCGATGCCCCAGGTGAGATTTCACAGCGACGAATTGACCGCAGTAAGGCGGGGTCACCTTGTCGCCGAGCAGTTGGCGGACTGGGTTCCGTCGGCCTGTGCCGCGGTGGCCGAGCATCTGCGGCACCACGGCATCGCTCCGACCGGCTACCCGTTCGCCCGCTGGCACCCGTTGCCCGGCGGCGAGATCGAGGCCGAAGCCGGCTTCCCGGTCGGCACGCCGATCGCGGACAGCGAAGAGGTCGAAGCGTCCTCTCTGCCCGCCGGACCGGTGCTCGCCGTCTGGCACACCGACCCGGACGAGAAACTCCCGCTCAGCTACCACGCGGTCCAGGACTGGCTGGAAACCGAGGAAGCGATAGCGGCCGGAGACAGCTGGGAGATCTACCACGACCTCCCTACCTGCGAGCGCGTCGGAACCCGCATCGAGATCGTCCAGCCGATCACCTTCCCGACCGCCTCACCGCACCGCACCTGAGGCGGCCCCAACCGGCTCAGCGGGCTCAGTGGGCTCAGCGGCTCAATGGGCTCAGTGGGCTCAGTGGGCTCAGTGGGTGATGGTTTGGGCGGCTTCCGCCAGTTCGGCGAGGCGGTGTGCGCGAGCGGACTCGGCCGGGGTGAAAGGTTCTCCCGGACGGCTGAACGCGAACAGACCGGTCCACGGCGAAGGAACCTTCAGCACCGTCCCGTCGTCGGGAAGCTGACCCGTCAGCGTCGCCCGACTGGTGACCAGCTGAGCGCCGAGCAACTCGGCGACGGCATGCGGCAGCTCGCCGGGATCCGCGACCACACGAGCCGACAGACTCAACGCCTTCGTCTGTCCGTCCACCAACGCCAACGCGGTCGTCGGCCACACGTGCGTCTCGCGTCCGCCGCCGGACTCGATCGCATCCTCCAGGTCAGTGGCCGTGACGTCATCCGGCGTCGAGACGACCAGTTCGTCCCGCACCCCGTCGTCCATCGGATGAACGTGCAGCCCGAGGATGTTCGCGTCCAGGACGGAGAGCTGCCGGGTAACGCTCTCCAGTGCTCCCGCCCGATCGTCGAGTGTCACGCGGATCCGCCACAGCGTTCCGATACCGTGCCGCGGACGAGCCTTCGGCGCATGCAGCCAGGATCGCAGCAGCCGCATCGTCGACGGTTCCACCACCCAGATCACGAGCGCCGTCGTCACGCTCGCCAGCACGGCAACCGAGACCAGGTACGGCGGATGCGCAGCGAGCACCACCGCATGCGAGGCCAGCTCCACCGGAGCGATCGCCACCAGCTTCGCCAGCGTCAGCCGGAGCCGCCGGGGATGCGGCAGCCGTCCACACACATCACAGGCGGTTCCACCCGTGAGCGTCGTACGCAACGAGTCCATACCTGAAAGCGTCCTCGACCCAGATTGCCCAGCTGTTGCGCCGGCGTGAAGTTCGCGAGGGTTCGATCAGGCCGACCCAACGCTCCGTACGGCGTCGGCGACGCAGGCGAGGGCGAGCAGCCTGACGATGTCGACGTGCATGTCGACCTGCCCGGTCGCCGCGGCGACGAACCCGTCCCCGTCGAACTGGGTGTGCGGTGGCGTGATGGACCGCGCGAGGCCGTCATGGGCGCCCTGGGCAACGGTCCGGCAGCCGACCTTGTCGAGGCGGGCGTTCGTCACGACGATGCCGATCGTGGTGTGCGCGCGTCCCTCGCCGAAGGCAAACGGCTCCGCGAGGATCCGTACCGCGTCGAACGACACGTCCTTGCCGCCGTCGTCGACGTCACCGAAGGCATTCACCACGGCGAGGCAGGCAACCACGAGCTCACCAAGACGATGTTCGGCGTACCCGAGCCCGCCGGGCCGTCGACCGTCCGGCCCGCGCCAATGACCGACGTATGCCCCGGTCCCTGCCCCCACCTGGCCCTGGAGGACCTGTTCCGCTGTGCACGCCTGCGCGGCCGCGTACCCGGCGGCGGAGTCCGGTGCCGCGGCGGGATCGCCCGCGGTGAGGTCGAAGAGCGCCAGTGTCGGCACGATCGGCACCGCGCCCGCAGGGGTCTGCACGCCGCGTCCCTGCTCACGGTAGAACCGCATGACGCCATCGGCAGCCGCCAGACCGAAGGCCGATCCCCCGGTCAGGACGACGCCGTCGACCGCGTTCACGGCCTTCCCCGGCTCCAGCAGCTCCAGCTCCCGGGAGGCCGGCGCGCCGCCACGCGCTTCGTACGACGCGACGGTACCGGCCGGCAGATCCACGACCGTGCAGCCGGTCCGCCCCTCGAAGTCACTCCAATGCCCCACCCGCACCCCTGGCACCCCGAACGTTGTCATGCCGACCAAGATAGGCGTGCTCAGGCTCGGTCGGCGGACAGTTCCTCGGCGATGCGGTTGCCGATGACGAGACAGGCGGTGGCGGCGGGTGACGGCGCGTTCAGTACGTGCAGGGCGCGGCCGTCGCGGAGGAACAGGAAGTCGTCGACCAGTTTGCCGTCGCGGGTCACGGCCTGGGCGCGGACGCCGGCCCCGGACCGTCGTACGTCGGAAACCTGCAACTCCGGCAGCATCCGCCGCGCCTCGCGGACCAACGCACGACCGGCGAGCGAGCGGACGATCTCCTTCGCGCCGGTGCGTGCGTACCGGCGCGCGAGCTTCCAGGAACCGCGGTAGGTCACCGACTCCCACACGTCCCGTACGACGATCTTCGACCATGAGTAGCCCTCGCGGGACAGCGCAGGGACCGCGTTCGGGCCGAGGTGGACGCTGCCATCGATGCCGCGGGTCAGGTGGACGCCGAGGAACGGCAGGTCGGGATCGGGCACCGGATACACGAGCCCTTTCACCAGGTACTCCCGCTCGGGGACGAGCTCGCTGTACTCGCCGCGGAACGGGAGAATGCGGACCCCCGGCTCAAGACCGGACGCGCGCGCGAGCCGGTCGCTGTGCAGGCCCGCGCACACGGCCACGCGGTCTGCTTCGATCACGTCGTCGGTCGTCCGCACGCGCACGATGGAGCCCGCGTTCTCGACCGCCGTGACGGATACACCGGTCCGGATCTCGCCGCCTGCCGCCCGTACGTCGTCGGCGAGCGCGACGGCGACGAGCTTGAAGTCCACGCGTCCCGTCGAGTCGACCGCGAGCGCACCCTTGACCCGCAGATGCGGTTCGCGTTCGGCGACCTCGTCCAGGGTCAGCCGACGTACCGGGACACCGTTCTCGCGGCCGATCCCGAACAGGCGATCGAGCTGCGGCAGTTCGGCCTCGGTTGTCGCGACGACCAGCTTGCCCGGCACGTCGAGCGGGATGCCCTTCTCCTCGCAGTACTCGCGCAACGCCGTACCGCCCGCCACCGCGAACCGCGCCTTCAGCGAGCCCGGACGGTAGTACAGCCCCGAGTGCACCACGCCCGAGTTGTGCCCGGTCTGGTGCGCCCCGACGGCCGGCTCCTTCTCCAGTACGACGACCGGCGTACCGGGATCGAGCCGCTGCAGGCTTCGCGCCACAGCCAGCCCCACGATCCCGCCACCGACCACCACCGCAGATCTCGTCACCTGTGAAAAGAGGCTCGACACATGGTCATAAATACAGCCACTTGCGCAGCTCCGTCGCCAGCGCGACCGGGGCGTCGTACTGCATCAGGTGGCCGGCGTCCGGTACTTCGACGTACGTCGCCCCCGGGATCAGCCCGGCCAGCCGGCGCCCGGTCGCGGACGGGATCCATGCGTCCTCGCTCCCCCAGACCACCTTCACGGGGATCGTGAGGTTGCCGATCGTCCGCTCGTTCTGGACCAGGAACTCCTTGTCGTACTGCGCGATCTGCCGATAGAACGCCGGCTGCCCCACCTCCGAGCACCACGGAGAAACTAGCGCTGCTAGCTCCTCGTCCCGCAGCCCGCGATGACTCGCCGCGCTCACGTACGCCCGCAGGATCGCCTCGTGGATGTACGCCGGCAGCTCGTCGAGCGTCGTCGGGTGGCGCTTCACGAACTGGAAGAACGCCGACCCGCTCGGCGGGATCGCTACCACGTCGACCAGCATCAACGACTCGTACGCCGCACCCTCGGCTAGCGTTGCTAGCAACGAGACGGCACCGCCGAAGTCGTGCGCCACGACCCGCGGCCGCTCCAACTCCCAGTGCTCGAGCAACGCCGCGAACGCCTTCGCCTGCGTGCCGAAGTCGACCGCGTGTTCGGGGTCCTTCGAGGACTCGCCGTACCCCGGCATGTCCCACAGATACACGGTGAAGTCGGCGCTCAGCGCATCGGCGTACCGCGACCACACCCGCGACGAGAACGGTGTCCCGTGGCAGAACACCAGCGGCGGACCGCTGCCCGCCCGTCCCCATGCGATCGATCGGCCTTCCCAGCTGAACCGCTCCTTCACGTCCATCCCCCAAGCTAACCATCAATGCGGTTCATGACGGTTAGGCGGTGTGGGCGATCTGCTCCTGGATCCGGAATTCGAGGCCGTCGGCGACCGCCAGGTACACGTCCTGGTCGACGAGGTTGCCGTCGAGGCGCAGCAGTCCGCGCGGGCTGTCGTAGAAGTGGCCGCTCGGGAGGGCGGCCGACATGGTGATCGAGCCGCTGATCTCGCCGAGCCGGGCCAGGAAGCGAATCGCCTCGTAGCAGGACTCGCCCACCGCGTTCAGCGCGGGCGCGAAGGCCCCGAAACGGGCGTAGTACTGCTGGGCGAACTCGCTGCTCTCGACGGTCGTGAGCTTGTCGAAGTACGCCGCGGCCGCGTAGACGCCGTGATTCGCGCCCGATCCCGCGCCGAGCAGCGTGTTCTCCTCGATCGCCGGGCTCAGCCGGAGCAGTTTCTCGCTCAGTCCGCCGGCCGCGAACTGCCGGTTGAAATGCACCGCGTCCTGCCCCATCAGGAGCATGATCACGCCGTCCGCGTCGGTTGCCCGGAGGCCGTCGATCACGTCCCGGAAGTCCGCCGTACCGAGAGGGACATAGGCCGAGTGCACGATCTCGGATCCCGTTCCCTGCAAGGCCTCCTGGGCCACCGAGCCGGTCACCCTCGGATAGACGTAGTCGTTGCCTACGACAACCCACCGCCGGGCGCCGAGGTGCTCGCGCAACCAGTGCGCCGCGGGCAGCAACTGGTTGACCGGACGCTCGCCGAGCATGAACACGCCGGGCGTGTCGTCGCCGCCCTCATGCATCGCCGCGAACGCGTACACGACCCGCCCGCCGATCCGTCGGGTCAGCGCGACCCGGACCGCGGAGATGTGCCAGCCGGCCACGGCCTCGACGCGACCCTCGTCGACGAGCCGCCCCACATCCTCGGGCGGGCGCCCGGCATCGACCTGGACGAGCTCGACCCGGCGGCCGGCGATGCCGTTGCGGGCGTTCAGCTGCTCGACCGCGAGCTGGCCGCAGGCGAGACAGGACGGTCCGTAGATCCCGGTCGGGCCCTGCAGCGGCACGACGAAGGCGATCGGCAGTACGTCGGAGCGCCGCATCGTCACCTCCTCCCGCCGGACATGCGCTCAAGTGTGGACGAACCGGAGGCGGAACATCGACCGAACGGCTATATTTCCCACCACCTGAACCGAAGCGGGGTGGTGCGGCGTGCTCCTGGTGCTGAAGCGCATCGAGCGGCAGCTCGAGCTGGGTCTGCAGCCGTTGCTCGACGAGTTCGGCCTGACGATCGAGCAGTGGCGGATCATGGCCGCGCTCCACGAGGAGCCCGGGCAGCCGATGTCGATGCTCGCCGAGTCCGCCGTCCTGCCGGCCGCGAGCCTGACCCGGCACGTCGACAAGCTGGTCGAGCGCGGGCTGGTGCTGCGGCGCATCCATCCGGACGACAAGCGCCGGATCGTCACGGCCCTCTCCCCCGTCGGCGGCACGGTCGCCGATCGCCTCGCCTCGGCGCAGCGCGAGCTCGAGGCGGAGGTAGCGAAGTACTTCCAGATGGAAATACACGAACGTAGCAGCTCGGCAACACGCCGGTAACACGGCGTTCCTAGGTTCCTTCCATTCGGGTGCATCCCCCGCCGGCAACGTCGCCGGGCCGCCGGAGCACCGCTCGCCCGAAGGTGCCGCCAGGAGTTCGCCCATGTCTGTGGAGCCCTCGCTCGACCACCGCACCACCGCTGAGACCCCCGCCCCCACCACCGCGACCCGCGAGACGCTGGAGGACTACACCCTCCGGTTTGCGCCGCGCAGCTACCGGAAGTGGTCGACCGGCGTCGTCGCCGTCTCGGCCCTCGGCGGGATCGCCTACCTCGCCGACTTCGCGATCGGCGCGAACATCGGGATCTCGTACGGGACCACGAACGCGCTGTGGGGTATCGCGATCTTCGCCGTGGTGATCTTCGCGACCGGCCTGCCGCTCGCGTACTACGCCGCCCGCTACAACATCGACCTCGACCTGATCACCCGCGGCAGCGGCTTCGGGTACTACGGCTCGGTCGTCACCAACGTGATCTTCGCGTCGTTCACGTTCATCTTCTTCGCGCTCGAAGGCTCGATCATGGCGCAGGGCCTGCAGTTGGGGCTGCACGTGCCGCTGTGGCTCGGGTACGCCGTCTCGACACTGGTGATCTTCCCGCTGGTCATCTACGGGATGAAGGTGCTGTCCACGCTCCAGGTGTGGACGACGCCGCTGTGGCTGATCCTGATGGTGCTGCCGTTCTGCTACCTGCTCGTGTCGCACCCGTCGTCGGTGCAGACGTTCTTCGACTACGGCCCGGACGCCGACTTCGGCTCGATGCTGCTGGCTGCCGGGGTGTGCCTGTCGCTGATCGCGCAGATCGCCGAACAGATCGACTACCTGCGGTTCATGCCGCCGAAGACCCCCGAGAACTCGCGCCGGTGGTGGACCGCGGTGCTGCTGGCCGGACCGGGCTGGGTGATCTTCGGCGCCCTGAAGCAGGTGATCGGCCTGTTCCTGGCTGTTTACATCATCGCTCAGGTCACCGACAGAACCGCGATCGCCAACCAGCCGGTGCACCAGTTCCTGGAGATCTACCGCGGGTTCCTGCCCGGGTGGCTGGCGATGACGCTGGCCGTCGTACTGGTCGTCATCAGCCAGGTGAAGATCAACGTGACGAACGCGTACTCCGGATCGCTGGCCTGGACGAACTCGTACACCCGGCTGACCCGGCACTACCCCGGGCGGCTGGTGTTCCTCGGGTTCAACCTGGTGATCGCGCTGGTGCTGATGGAGGCGAACATGTTCGACTTCCTGAACACCATTCTCGGGTTCTACGCGAACTGCGGGATGGCGTGGATCGTGGTCGTTGCCTCGGACATCGTGTTCAACAAGTACCTGCTGGGGTTGTCCCCGAAGGCGCCTGAGTTCCGCCGCGGCATGCTGTACGCCGTCAACCCGGTCGGCTTCGGATCGATGGCGGCGGCCGCGGGCGTGTCGATCGTCGTGTTCTTCGGTGGCCTCGGCTCGGGGATCAAGCCGTACTCACCGCTCGTCGCGATCGGGCTGGCCCTCGTCCTGCCGCCGGTGCTCGCCGTCCTCACGCGCGGGAAGTACTACCTGCGCCGGTCCGACGACGGGCTGGACCTGCCGATGTACGACGAGCACGGGAACCCGTCCGGCGAGGTGCTGACGTGCCACGTGTGCCGGCAGCAGTACGAGCGTCCCGACATGACCGCCTGCGAGACGCATGATGCCGCCGTCTGCTCGCTGTGCCTGAGCACGGACAAGGTCGCCGACCACGTCCTACCGTCACAAGCATGACTTCCTCGTGGAGCGCCGCGGGGCCAAGGCACATCGAAGTCCCGACCTCTCGCCCCATCGCAACCTCCCGCCCCGTCATCCCCTCTGCGCCGAGTACCTGGAGGGCTTCTCGCTCCCCGTGCGGAAAATCCTCCACCGTTCCGCGGAGAAACCACCTAGTTCGGCAACCCAACCCGCTGCCGCACCTCGTGACGGCTGCCATGATGCACTTTGGGGAGAGTTACCTCCCATATCGGGTAGAAAATCCTCCCCAACCCGGCGTGTGGAGCGGGAGCTTGGCTCTGGCTCCATCCAGGCTGCTGTCTCTGCAGCCCCCGACCTGCGAAGGGAGTCAGCGGCGGTTGCTTCCTGCGTCGACAACAGGGCGGCCCCGCAACACCACACCATGAACTTCACTCCCGCTGACGTCGAGAAGCTGCTGCTCTCCGTGGCCGGCATGGTCGCCCGCGACCGGCTGGCCCGGGGAGTGCTTCTCAACCACCCCGAAGCCGTCGCCCTGCTCAGCACCTGGGTGATCGAACGCGCCCGCGAAGGCGCCCGCGTCGCCGACCTGATGGAGTCCGGTCGCACCGTCCTGAGCCGCGACCAGGTCATGCCCGGCGTCGCCGAACTCCTGCACGACGTCCAGGTCGAAGCCACCTTCCCCGACGGCCGCAAACTCGTGACTATCCACAGCCCGATCATTTGAAGGCAGAATCCATGGCCGACGACGATAGACTTAGCAAGGAAAGACAGGGCGCGGACACAACGGCCCCCACCACGGCACCAACGAACGCACCCGGGGCAATCCGTGTACGACCCGGCACCATCCAACTGAACGCCGACCGCTCCGACGACGAACGTTTACGGCTGGTGATCGTGAACGCCGGCGACCGGCCGATCCAGATCGGCTCGCACCTGCACCTGCCGGACGCCAACACGTCCCTCAGCTTCGACCGCGAGGCCGCCCAGGGGTTTCGGCTGGACATCCCGTCGGGTACGTCGCAGCGCTTCGAGCCCGGCGCCTCCCGTGAGGTGGCGCTGGTCGCGCTCCGCGGCAGGCGGCGGGTGCCTGGGATCCAGCTGAAGCCGGCTGAGTCCGATGAGGTGGATCGTGGTTGAGATCTCGCGTGCGGCGTACGCCGCCCTGTACGGGCCGACCGTCGGCGACCAGGTGCGCCTCGGCGACACCGATCTGTGGGTCGAGGTCGAGCAGGACTTCACCGTCGGCGGCGAGGAGGTCGTCTTCGGCGGCGGCAAGTCCATCCGCGAGTCGATGGCGCAAGGTACGACGACCCGCGCGGAGGGTGCGCCGGACACGGTCATCACCAACGTGCTGGTCGTGGACTGGTGGGGCATAGTGCGCGCCGACGTGGGCATTCGCGACGGCCGGATCGTCGCCCTCGGCCGCGCGGGCAACACCGACATCGCGGACGGCGTACACCCCGACCTCCAGATCGGGCCCTCCACCGACGTGATCGCCGGCGAGGGGCGCATCCTCACCGCCGGTGCGATCGACTCGCACGTCCACCTGCTGTCGCCGTCGCAGCTCCACGAGGCGCTGGCGACCGGGATCACC
The DNA here is from genome assembly GCF_004362255.1 of Kribbella sp. VKM Ac-2571. Taxonomy (NCBI): domain Bacteria; kingdom Bacillati; phylum Actinomycetota; class Actinomycetes; order Propionibacteriales; family Kribbellaceae; genus Kribbella; species Kribbella sp. VKM Ac-2571. The sequence continues at coordinate 45,452 of NZ_SNWS01000019.1, read as the reverse complement.
ACGATCGTCGGCGGCGGCACCGGCCCGAGCGAGGGGTCGAAGGCGACCACGGTCACCCCCGGCGCGTGGCATCTCGAGCAGATGCATCGCGCGCTGGACGCCGTACCGCTCAACATCCTCCTGCTCGGCAAGGGGAACACCGTCAGCGCCGAGGCCCTCGCCGAACAGGCGCTCGCCGGCGCCGCCGGGTACAAGGTGCACGAGGACTGGGGGTCGACCCCGGCCGCGATCGATGCGTCCCTGCGTGCCGCGGACGAGTGGGGTCTTCAGGTCGCGCTGCACGCGGACAGCCTGAACGAGGCCGGGTACGTCGAGTCGACGCTCGGGGCGATCGCGGGCCGCGGCATCCACGCGTTCCACGTCGAGGGCGCGGGCGGTGGTCACGCGCCCGACATCCTCACGATCGCGTCGTACCCGCATGTCATCCCGGGCTCCACGAACCCCACGTTGCCGCACACCGTGAACACCGTCGCCGAGCATCTCGACATGCTCATGGTCTGCCACCACCTGAGCCCCGACGTTCCCGAGGATCTCGCGTTCGCCGAGTCCCGGATCCGGGCCACAACGATCGCGGCCGAGGACATCCTGCACGACCTCGGTGCGCTCTCGATCACCTCGTCGGACGCGCAGGCGATGGGCCGGATCGGCGAGGTCATCACCCGCACCTGGCAGGTCGCCCACGTGATGAAGCACCGCCGCGGCCCGCTCGGCGCGGTCGCCGACAACGAGCGGGTACGCCGGTACGTCGCGAAGTACACGATCAACCCGGCCATTGCCCACGGCATCGATCACGTCGTCGGCTCGGTCGAACCCGGCAAACTCGCCGACCTCACGCTCTGGGACCCGCGGTACTTCGGGGTCCGCCCGAGCCTGGTGATCAAGGGCGGCGCGATCGCCTGGGCCGCCCTCGGCGATCCGAACGCGTCGATTCCGACGCCGCAGCCGGTGCTGATGCGGCCCGCGTTCGGCGATGCGATCGGGGCGGATCTCTCGTACACGTTCGTGTCCCCGGCCGCGCTCGAGAACGGGCTGGCCGAGCGGCTCGGGCTGCGCCGGGGACTGCTCGGCGTACGGCCGACGCGTGAGCTCACCAAGGCGGACCTGAAGAACAACGACGCGCTGCCGGCGATCGACATCGACCCGGAGACGTTCGCGATCAAGGTCGACGGCGACCTGGTCGAGCCGGCGCCGGCGCCGGTCCTCCCACTTGCTCAGCTGTACGCGATGTTCTGATGGGCAACGCGGAACTGGTCGCGATGATGCTCGCCGACGGCCGACTGCCGACCGGCGGGCACACCCAGTCCGGCGGACTGGAACCTGCCGTACGCGCGGGCCTAGGTGCCGACGGCAAGCAACTCGCCGACGTCGCGTCCTATGCCCGGGATCGCCTCCGTACGACGACCCGCGTCGAGGCCGCTGTCGCCGTACTCACCCGCCACCTCGCCCTTTCCGGAACAAATGTTGCACCAGGCGACGAAAATGTTCCGCAAACCACGGGCCAGCCCGACACGCAGACCCCCAACTCGCCGAGTCGTGCGGATTGGTTCGGACTCGAAGGCCACGCGGCTCAGGGCGGAGTGGGGCAAGGGGTGGGATACGTCGAGGCGGCGTGGGCGGCGCGGACGCCCAGTCACGTCGTGCGAGGGGTGTCCCGGCGGCAGGGGCGGCTGTTGTTGCGGCTGGCATGTCGCGTCTGGCCCGATGTGTCGACGTACCTTCCGAACGACGGCGAGATCGCGAGACCCGTAGTACTCGGGGTCGTCGGAGCGGTGACCGGACTGTCGGCGGAGCAAGTGGCGCGCACCATCGCGTACGACGATGCGCAGACCGTCATCTCCGCGTCGTTGAAGTTGCTGCCCGTGGACCCGGCAGACGCCGCGACCTGGCTGGCCGGTCTGCACGACGACATCGAGTGGCTCGTCAAGGACGTCGCGCCCCTGACCCGAATCGACGACATCCCGGCCGACGGTGCGCCGCTGATCGACGTGTTCGCGCACAACCATGCCATCGAGAGAATGAGGTTGTTCCATGCCTGAGACCCGCTCCTTCCGCCTCGGTGTCGCCGGACCGGTCGGCACCGGCAAGAGCTCACTGATCGCGACCGTCTGCCGCGAGCTCGCCGGCGAACTCCAGCTCGGCGTCATCACCAACGACATCTACACCGACGAGGACGCCCGGATGCTCAAAGCAGCCGGCGTCCTCGACCCGGAACGCATTCGCGCCGTCGAGACCGGAGCCTGCCCGCACACCGCGATCCGCGACGACGTCACGCCGAACCTGATCGCGGTCGAGGACCTCGAACGCGACTTCGCGCCACTGGATGTCGTCCTTGTCGAGTCCGGCGGCGACAACCTGACCGCCACGTTCTCCCCCGCGCTCGTCGACGCGCAGATCTTCGTACTCGACGTGGCCGGCGGCGGCGACGTGGCACGCAAGGGCGGTCCCGGTATCGCCCGCGCCGATCTCCTGATCGTGAACAAGACCGACCTCGCGCCGTACGTCGGAGTGGACGTCGAGCAGATGGTGAAGGACGCCGAGACGGCCCGCGACGGGAAACCGGTGATCGCGCTCTCTCGCACGGATCCCGCCTCGATCGCCCTCTTGACCGAATGGGTGCGCTCGATGGCCCACGCCGTACGCGCGGGCGACCACACGCCCGTCGATCCCGGACCGATGGCTCCGCATTCGCACATCGGCGACGACGGCGAACTGACCACGCACACCCATGCCCACACGCATTGACGTCGTCGCCGACCCGGTCCGCGATCGCTGCCTGCTGACAACCGACCACCTGTCGCCGCGGCAACTGCCCAGTGCCGACGGCGTGGTGCGCGTCGCTCTCGTCGCGGCAGGCGCACTGTTGCTCGCCGGCGACGACGTACGCATCGAGATCGCGGTCTCCGGCGCCGTACGGCTCGAGATCGTGGAGACCGCCGGAACCGTTGCCTACGGCATGCGTGGCGGCACGGCGCGCTGGGACATCGACATCCGCCTCACCGACGGCGCGAGCCTTCAGTGGTACGCCGAACCGTTCGTCGTCTCCGCCGACGCCGACGTCACCCGTACGACGACCGTACGCCTCGCGACCGGCTGCACCGCACATCTTCGCGAGTCACTCGTCCTGGGCCGCCACGGCGAGACCGGCGGCGTACTGCACACCGCGACCCGCGCCTGGCTCGGCGAGAACATGCTCCTCGCCGAGGATCTCGACCTCTCCCCCGAACCCCGCGCCGGCTGGGCAGTCCTGGGCACGAACCGTTGCCTCGACACCGTGACCACACTCGGCTTCCGGCTCCCCGACGACCCGCAAACCCTGCAACTCGAGGGCCCCGGCTCGATCGCTCGCCGACTGGTCCACGAACAGCACCAGAGCACCCTGAACCGCCCAGCCGCCGCGAGCTAGATGAAGATCGAGAGCAGTAACGTCATGGCCAGGCCCATGATCGAGATGAGGGTCTCCATCACCGACCAGGTCTTGATGGTCTCGCCAACGGTCATGCCGAAGTACTCCTTGACCAGCCAGAAGCCGGCGTCGTTGACGTGCGAGAAGAACAGCGAACCGGCACCGATCGCCAGCACCACCAGCGCGAGATAGGTCGTACTCTCGCCGGTCGCCAGCGGCGCGACGATCCCGGCCGCGGTCACCGTCGCGACCGTCGCGGAACCGGTCGCCAGCCGGATCAGAACCGCGACGATCCAGCCGAGCAGCAACGCCGACAGGTTCGCCGCGATGGCGATCTTGGCGATCGCGGTACCGGTCCCGCCGTCGACCAGGACCTGCTTGAAACCGCCGCCAGCACCGACGATGAGCATCACGCCCGAAATCGGGAGCAGGCTCTCTCCGATCTTCCTGCTCAGCTCCGGGATGCCGAAACCCACCGCAGTGCCGAACGTGAACATTGCGAGCAGTACGGCGATCAACAGCGCGACGACCGGGTCGCCGATGAACTGGAGGAACGGATAGAGCGCGTTCTTCTTGCTCATCCAGACGTCGGACGCGGCCTTGATCAGCATCAGCGCCACCGGCAGCAGGACCGTCACGATCGTCGCGGTGAAGCTCGGTGTCCGGGTCCGGACGGTGCCTGGCGGCGGGTCCTGGGGCCTGCTGTGTTCGCCTTCGCTCTCGTGGTGCCCTTCGCCTTCGATCTCGTGGTGGCCGGCACCGACCTCGAGCGCCGCGCCCGCGGCCCCGATCGGGACCCACTTCGCCGCGAGCCGGCCGAACAGCGGACCGGCGACGATCACCGTCGGAATCGCCACCAGCAGACCGAGCGCCAGCGTGATGCCCACGTTGCCCCCGAGTACGCCGATCGCGGCCAACGGCCCGGGGTGCGGCGGTACGAAACCGTGCAGGACGGACAGGCCCGCGAGCGCGGGGATACCGAGCAGCATGGCTCGCGCGCCGGTACGCCGTACCGCGAGCACCACCACGGGAATCAGCAGTACGAGGCCGATCTCGAAGAACATCGGGATACCGATGATGAAGGCGATCAGCGCCATCTTCCACGGGAGCGCGCCGGTTCGGCCGCGCAGGATCGTGTCGACCACCTGATCCGCGCCGCCGGAGTCGGCGAGCAGCTTGCCCACCATCGCGCCGAGGGCGATCAGTACGCCGACGTACCCGAGGACACTGCCGACGCCGTTCTCGTACGACTTCGTGACCGCCCCGGCGCCGATCCCGGACGCGACGCCGACGAACAACGCGCCGATCGTGAGCGACAGGAACGCATGCACCTTGAACGCGACGATCAGCGCCACGATCACCGCGATCCCCAGCACGGCGACGATCAGCACCCGGGTGTCGTGCCCGTTCCAGGGCGCATGAACGTCCGCCTCAGCGACCAGCGGAACCAGACCGGCTTCGTAAGCGAGACTCACAATTTCACCGCTCTCCGGACGCCACTAGGAACCTGACCGCCACAGACGCCCTCTTTGGCAGTGTCCCACCACGCCCCGGATCCCGACGCCCGACGCGACGAGCCAGGTCGCGGTGTTGAACCAGGCTCTCAGGGTTGCGAGCAGCCGGGCATAGGATCGGCGGTATGGCGACGCGGCTGGTACAGGTCTCGATGAAGGCTCACGACAGCTCCGCGCTCGGCAGGTTCTGGGCGGAGGCGCTCGGCTGGGAGGTCACCGCGGACAACGCCCAGGAAACCAACCTCGAGCCCGAGGGCTTCAGCTACCCCGACCCGAGCGCCGTCTGCATCGACATCCTTCCCGTCCCCGATCCCAAGACGGCGAAGAACCGCGTCCACCTCGACCTCGCCACCACCTCCGCGGCCCACCAGGCGGACCTGATCGACCGCCTCCAGAGCCTCGGCGCGACCCCCGCCGACATCGGCCAGGGCAACGTCCCGTGGACGGTCCTCGCCGACCCGGAAGGTAACGAGTTCTGCGTACTCGAGCCGCGACCGGTCTACAACGACACCGGCCCGATCGCCGCGGTCGTCGTGGACTGTGCCGACCCGCGAACGATGGCCCGGTTCTGGTCCGAGGCCATGGACTGGACGCTCCACGAGTCGACCGACAACTCCGCCGTACTGCGTTCCGCTAAGGGCGTCGGGCCGTACCTCGAGTTCATCCGCACCCCCGACGCGAAGGCCGGCCTGAACCGCATCCACCTCGACCTCCGCCCGTACCCCGCCGACGACCACGCGGCGGAGGCGGACCGGCTGCGCTCGCTCGGCGCCACCGACCTGGACATCGGTCAAGGTGAGGTCCCCTGGACCGTTCTGGCAGATCCCGAGGACAACGAGTTCTGCCTCCTCACTCCTCTCTGAGCGCGGTCGCGTTCTTGCGCCCCCGGGGCTTGCGACGGTTGCCGTTGCCTGAGGGCTCGGGGTCGGGCGCGAACGGGACGAACGGCATGGTCAGCGGGAGCGCTGCCAGTCGCATCAGGAGCAGGACGTTGTCGTCGCCGGCGGTCTTGTTGAGGCGGAGACGCCCACAGTTGGTGCACCGGTGGATGAGGACCCAGCGGCCCTCGCCGCGGACCGTGACCGCGATCGGCTCCATGCCGCCGGCACAGTCGGCCTTGCGATCACCCGGCACGTTGCGGTCGAGATGACGCGACCACAAGCAACTCGGGCAGTGATTGCGATGGGTGGTTCCGGGGGCGTCGAGGGAGACCTCTACGCCGCAATGTTCACAGCTGAACGAACGTACGAATGCCAAACCGAAGAACCTTTCAGAGCAAAGCTGCAGGACAGAGCAGACATACGCTTCCCTCCTCCCGGTCCGCACCGGCTGATCCGGCGCACGTCCCCACAGCAGACCAGCCCGCCTCGAGCACCGTCAAACAATTAACGGCCGGGGTCCGGCTTGACCTTGACGCAGGGTCAACCCCGCAGGGTTGGCTTCATGACAGTTCAATCCGCCGGTGAGCCGGCGATTCGGGTCCAGGGGCTGGAGAAGGCGTACGGGAAGAAGGCCGTACTGCGTGGTGTGGAGTTCGACGTCGCGCGGGGCAGCATCTTCGCGCTGCTCGGCTCCAACGGGGCGGGCAAGACCACGACGATCAGGATCCTCTCCACGCTCCTCAAGGCGGACGCGGGAACGGCCGCCGTCAACGGGTTCGACGTGGCCACGCAGCCGGCCGACGTACGGGAATCCATCAGCCTGACCGGGCAGTTCGCCGCCGTCGACGAGATCCTCAGCGGCCGCGAGAACCTCGTACTGGTCGGCAAGCTGCGGCACGTCAAGGACCCCGGCGCGGTCGCCGACGACCTGCTCGACCGCTTCTCGCTGACCGAGGCGGCCGCCCAGCGGACAGCGACATACTCGGGCGGAATGCGCCGCCGCCTGGACATCGCGATGAGTCTGATCGGGAACTCGCCGGTGATCTTCCTCGACGAGCCGACCTCGGGGCTCGATCCCGAGGCGCGGATCGAGGTGTGGCAGACCGTCAAGGAGCTGGCCGGTCACGGTACGACGGTGCTGCTCACCACGCAGTACCTGGAAGAAGCCGAACAGCTCGCCGACCGGATCGCGATCCTGCACCAGGGCCGGATCATCGTCAACGGCACCCTCACCGAACTCAAGCAGCTCCTCCCACCCGCCAAGGTCGAGTACGTCGAGAAGCAACCGACCCTCGAGGAGATCTTCCTGTCAGTCATTGGAGACCAGCGATGACCATGAGTACGTCGTACTTCGTCGGCGACACCGTCGCCCTGACTGCTCGCACCCTGCGCCACGTCACCCGCAGCCTGGACACCATCATCACGACCGTCCTCACGCCGATCGCGTTGATGCTGATGTTCGTCTATGTCTTCGGCGGTGCGATCGACACCGGGTCCACGGCGTACGTGAACTACATGCTGCCCGGCATCCTGCTGATCACGATCGCGTCGGGCGTGGCGTACACGGCGTACCGGCTGTTCATGGACCTGGCGACCGGGATCTTCGAGCGGTTCCAATCGATGCCGATCGCCCGCTCGGGCGTGCTGTGGGCGCATGTCTTCACCTCACTTGTCGCCAACCTGATCTCACTGGTCGTCGTGGTGGGCGTCGCGCTCGTGATGGGCTTCCGCTCGGGTGCCGGCGTCCTGGCCTGGCTCGCGGTGACCGGCATTCTGTTCCTGTTCACCCTGGCGCTGACCTGGGCCGCGGTGATCCCCGGGCTCACCGCGTCGTCGGTCGAGGGCGCGGGCGCGTTCGGGTACCCGCTGATCTTCCTGCCGTTCGTCAGCTCGGCGTTCGTCCCCACCCAGACCATGCCCGGCCCGGTGCGCTGGTTCGCCGAGAACCAGCCGGTGACGTCCATCGTCGACACGATCCGCAACCTGCTCGCGCAACAACCCGTCGGCAGCAGCATCTGGGCCGCGCTCGCCTGGTGCGTCGGCGTCCTCGTCGCGGCTTACGTGCTCGCGATGGTCGCCTATCGCCGCAAGATCGCCTGAGGCATCCCTGAGGGAACATGGACCCATGCTCACGATCAGCCAGCTGGCGGCGTACGCCGGCGTGACGGTGCGGGCAGTGCGCCACTATCACAAGATCGGGCTGCTGCCGGAGCCCGCACGCGACCGCTCCGGGTACCGGTCGTACAACTCCGCCGCCGTCGTACGCCTGATCCGGATCCACACGCTCGCTGATGCCGGCGTACCGCTGGCCCGTGTGCAGGAACTCCTCGACGCCACTCCCGCGAAGTTCGAGGACGGCGTACAGCAGATCGACAAGTCGCTGCGCGCCGAGATCCGGCGGTTGCAGGTGAGCCGCCGCCGGCTCGCCAGACTTGCGGCCGGCGACCACCTCGCGCTTCCGCAGGCCGTTGTGGACTATCTCGACCGGCTGCGCGGTTACGGCGTCAGCGAGCGCTACATCGTCATGGAGCGCGACGCCTGGATCATGATCGCCGCCCAGGTACCGGAGGTGATCGACACCGTGATCGCCGCGAAGCACGAGCAACTGGACGATCCCGATGCCCAGAAGCTCTACAGCCTGGTGAGTCAGGCAGTCGACAATCCGGGTGGCGAGGCCTTGCTGTTCGAGATCGCCGACATCCTGGAACGTATGTACCTCCGCGCCTTCGAGGCCGGCCAGCTGGGTGACGAGCCCTTCGACGACCAGCTCGTCGAGCTGCTGGACGCGGTCATGCTCGAGTCCGCGCCCGAGGCGGCGCGGCTGCTCACGATCCTGGAGGAACGAGGCTGGAAGGGCTGGACCCGCATCGAGCGCGTGCCTACCGACAGGCTCGAGGCGCTACGAGATCCTGGCGGCAGCGTGGAGCGCGAGACCGTCGGTGGCTGCGATGTCGGCGCGGAACCAGCCTGCTGAGTCGACCGTGTACGTCGGTCCGGTGCAGCTGCCGGCCGAGTAGTCGCCGTGGAAGACGTCGCAGTACACGCCGGCCGGAAGCTGGGTGTGGAAACTCCGGCCGGTCAGCGCCGAACTCTCGTCGTTCAGGACGAGGTAGCCCCTGTCGCCACGGCCGAACGCGATCGCGTCGTTCCCGTTGTCCCACCACTCGGTCACGGCGGTCCCCCGTACGGCGTTGTGGAAGCCGACCATGTTGGCGATCACCCGCCACTCGTGCTCGCACCGCCAACGGTTGCTGAAGCACGTCGTGTCGACCGTCTGCCCGTTACCGGTCGACGGCGGTCCCTCGTCGTTCGACGTGTACTCGTAGCTCGACATCACCTTCGGCGTCCCGTACGTCCAGGCCAGCATGAACGCGTTCGCCATCGCATAGCGGCCGTTGTCACGGAACGTCAGTACGCCGCCGCCGCGCTGGGTGTCGTGGTTGTCGGTGAACACCACGGCACGATCCGACGCGAGCGGCTCCGCGAACGTGCGCAGGTAGGCGAGGCGCTCGCTGTTGAAGATCTTGGCGAGATCCTTCCCGTACCGGAACTCGAGTACGTCGCCGTTCCCGACGTACTCGTCGGGGGTGATCGGCTCGCCGGCGCCGTAGATGACCTCCTGGTACAGGTACGCCGGACGCGACAAGCGGGACTTGATCGCGGCGATGTCCTCGGCGGGCATGTGCTTCGAGGCGTCCAGCCGGAACCCGTCGACGCCGATCGACAGCAGGTCGTTCAGGTATGCCGCGATCCGGCCGCGAACGTAGTCGGTACCGGTTGCCAGATCGGCCAGGTCGACGAGCTCACAGTTCTGCACCTCGTACCGGTCGCCGTAGTTGACGATGTCGTCGTTCCCGTTGCGTCCGCAATGATGGAAGTCCTGCGTCTGGTACGTCCCCGGGTAGTCGTAGTGCGTGTACGACGACCCCGCGCTGCCGGTACCGCCCGACGAACCGCCGGTCATGTGGTTGATCACGGCATCGACGTACACCTTGACACCGGCTGCGTGGCAACTGTTGACCATGGCGACGAACTGGCTGCGCGTGCCGCGGCGTGTGCTGTCCAGCTTGTAGCTCACCGGCTGGTAGTCCTGCCACCACGGATACCCGGACCCCGGCAGCACGACATGCTCCTGCGGCGGCGAGACCTGCACCGCGCCGTACCCCTTCGGGCCGAGCACCTGCTCGCACTCCCGCCCGACCGATGTCCAGTTCCATTCAAACAACTGGACGATGACGTCCCGGTCCCCCACCGGCGCCGACTGCGCACTCACCCCGCTCAGTCCGGCCAGCGACAGGCCCAGCAACAGGACCAGCAATTTGCGCATCATCGGACTCCCTCGGGGCGGCGAGTACTTCATCAAACCACGGCGGCCGGCGGCTCCGAGGGGGTCCCGTGTCGCAGAGTCCGCGAAAACGGCGCATACTTGAGTTCTGATGCTGCCCTATCGCGCGACGACGCGTCGTCACCTCTCCACCAGTCCTTTCAAGGCCCAGGTTTCTGACTCGCTCAAGAGTTACGAAGTCGGTGAGCGGGTCTCTCACGACAGGGAAGGACTCGGCCGCGTCCACTCGGTCGAAGGTGACGGCACCGTCATCATCGACTTCGGCGCCGGACGTCTCCTTCGAGTCGTCGCCCCCTTCTCCAAACTCCACTCCCTCGGGCAAGCCGACGCCTGATCCACTCCCGCTGCCCCTGACCCTCCCAGGTCAGTAACTCCGCGTAGCCCAGACTCGCGGCTTTCGCGACCGATCGCGTATCAGTCGCCGTTCTCAGCCCTCTTATAGGTGAGAGGGGGTGGAGCAAATGACGATTCTCCTGAAGCCGCCGGCCGACGGGCTCACCTCGGACACGGATGTCTCGTTTCACTACCGGCTGCGGGTGGTGTTGCTGCTTGTGGGCGTCGGCGTCCTCGCGGTTGGGTCAGTGCTCCTCGGAGACCGCGTCGACGGTTTGCCGCAGGTGGTCTGGGTCGTAATCCTCGGGCTCGCCATCCTCATGGTGGTTGTTCTGCTCGCCACCGACCTGCAGCGCCACCTGCGTGCCGTACTGCGCTGGCTCGCTCTGATCCTGAGTGCTCTTGCCGCGGCACACTTCGGTGACGCGGCGAGCCTGAAGGGCACGGCGAGGTCGATCGTCGACATCGAACTCGCCGGCAGCAGCGAGGCATGGACGGCCTGCGGGTGCGGCGGTGACTTCACGAGGGCCGTTCACCAGGACTTCTGGTTCATCGCCTCCTATGTCCTCCTGCTCGGTCTACTGGTGTGGTGGGCCGGCAACTACTTCCGGCTGCCGGCGCTACGGCAGGCGCGAACCACAGTCGTCATCGCTGTCGTCGTCGCGGGCGTCTTCGATGTCGCCGAGAACATTTTGATGCTCACCGCGGGATCGTCGGACGGGCCTTGGCGGTTCGTCGCGGTCTGCGCCTGGGCCAAGTTCACCTTGCTCCTCGTCGCCATCGCCTACACCGCGGCTGGCGCCTTCGCCTGGTGGTCGACGCCACGCTGGGTCAGGCTCGCCTCTTTGAAGCTGCCGACGTACGCCCAGAAGGCCGCCGGCATGAAGCCTTCGGAGGAGGTCGCCCAGGCTCCGGAGGGCACCCAGATGAAACGCGCCGAACCCCCGCGCGGAGAGGCGAAGTACGGCATTGCGCTTTCCGGCGGCGGCATCCGGGCGTCCTCGATCAGCCTCGGCGCACTCCAGGCGCTCGACGGTGAGATCCTGAGCTGGTCCGGCGCACGCGCGGTCACCGCCGTGTCGGGTGGATCGAACATGGCGGCCGGCTGGAGCATTTCGCGATCCAGCCTCCAGGCGACGGACGACGAGACCCGTGAACGAGAGCGCCTCCGCCAGGTGGCACCTCGCCCGTGGCGGCAGCAGGAGAACGGCTGGCTCACCCCGGAGGAGCGCCACCTGGTCGACAACCTCGGGTACCTCGGATCGAACCAGCCTCGAGGATCCGACACCGATCCGGCAGCCGCGAAGGCGACCAGGCAAGCCGGACCGGAGGGCAGCCAGACGTCCGCCAAGGCGTCGTACCGCCCAGCCGTGTTCGCAACGGTGATCGCCGGGCTGACAGTCAACCTGGTGGTGCTGCTGAGCATGGGGTGGGCAATCGCACGGCCTGTGGGCTGGGCATTGCGCGGCCTCACGGGCCAGGGCGGCAAGCTGCCCAACGGCGCGATGCACCACCTCGTCAAGAGCCATTCGCTCGCGCTGCCCGGGATCATTTTCCTCGCCGCCGGATTCGCCGTCCTGATGCTCTGGGTCCTCGCCGGTCAGTTTCTCGTCGGCTACGCCCAGAACAATCTGGCTGCGCGCGTCATGCTGCAGACGCTGAAGAGGGCGTCGTACAGCGCGCTCGGCCTCGGCGCGTTGCTTGCACTGACGTTGTGGGGCTTCGTCGAACTGGTCGGCGCGGTCGCCCATCTGACGTTGCCCACGTTGATCGCTACGGTCGGTGCGAGTGCCGGTGTGGTCGGCTCAGTCGTCCGCATCCTCAGGAAGCCGGCAGCGCGCTTCGCGCCCATGCTCGGCGGCTTTGCGTTCGTCCTGGTCGCGCTGGGTCTGACAGCGCTGGCGACCTGGAACGCTGCCAAGCACGATGTGACCTGGTCCAGGCACGATCTGGTCAGCTGGCAATCCGGCTGGAACTGGGTTCTCGCCCTGGCGATCCTGACTGTTGTGCTCCTCGGGCCGAGCTCGGAAAGCTGGTCGCTGGCGCCCTTCTACCGAGGCAAGCTGCGTCTGGCCTACGCGACGTACCGGACCAAGAACGGCGGGGAAGACGTCCGTGTGCACCCGTACGAGAACGATGCGCCGGGTACGAACGAGGCGAACCATGAACCCGGCCTGTTCGCCTTCAACCACGACAACGCAGCGGTGCGTACGCCGTTGGTGGTGTGCACGACCAGCACCGTGACCTCGCGTGCGGTCCGCACCCGCTACGGCACTCCGGCCCTGAGCGTGACGTTCGACCCCGAGCGGACGATCCTGCATCTGCCGCAGGACGGACGCGGCAACACCTTGCAGTTCGCCGCGTCCACCCGGGTGCTCGACCGACTCGGCAAGAAGCTGCACAAGCGGATCACGACGATGATGGCGGTCGCCATCTCCAGCGCGGCGGTCTCCCCCGCGATGGGCCGCTACCAGATCGGGCCGACCAGCATGCTGCTGGCCTTCTTCAACATCCGGCTCGGCGTGTGGATCGCCAACCCGCGGTTCATCACCCAGCTCGAGGCTGCCGGCCTGGACAAGGAGAACGAGCTGTCGTACCCACGGACCGGCCTGGGGTACCTGTTCAAGGAGTTCTTCGGGATCCACGACCTCGACGATCCTTACCTCTACCTGACCGACGGCGGCCATTGGGAGAACACCGGACTCGTCGAGCTGCTCCGGATCCCCGAGATCACCGAGATCGTCTGTGTCGACGCCGACTCCGGACCGGGTGACGCGACGAGCTCGCTCGGCAAGGCCATCGCGATCGCCCCGAGCGAGTGCGACATCCGGATCGACATCAGCCTCGACCCGCTCCGGGCCACACCGAGCACCTCGCGCGTCCCGGCGTACTCGCCCCGGACCGTCAACCTGGGGTTCTTCACCAAGGGAGCGGGATCGTTCACCGACCAGACCCCGGTCGGTGTCCTCTGGTATGCCAAACCCGGCCTGGCCAAGGAGATGCCCGCGGCGTTGCTCGCATTCCACGAGCGATACCCGACCTATCCGCGCGAGTCGACCCTGAACCAGTTCTTCGACACCGCGAGCTTCGTTGCCTACCGCAACTTCGGTCGTTACAACGCCCGCCAGATCCTGCTGGCGCGCGACAAACTTCAGGAGGCCCTGGATGAGCTGCTCCTCATCACCGACCCCGTTCTTCTCAGCAAGGTGCTGAAAGAGAAGGCCTGTGATGGCCACTGGGCTGTCGCTGAACTCTCCCGCGCCGCCCACAGCGCCGCCACCACACCACCCCTCGTCACCGCCTACTGCCGCGCAGTAAGAACCTCCCTGGTCAAACCCGCCGAGGGTCAGGGCTAGCGGCGACGTACGCACCTCGGTCAGTCGATGCCTTCGACGATGCGGAAGTCGCGCTCGACGCCGTCGGCGAGGGCGACCAACGCTTCCTGGTAGGCCGCACTCTCGTGCGCTGCGACCGCCTGCTCGAAGTTGTCGAACTCGACCAGGACGGTGCGTTCGGCGATTCCGGCGTCGTGGGCGACGACCCGACCGCCACGGATGAGGGTCCGTCCGCCAAAGGCCTGGACGGCCGGACGGGCCAGCTCGTTGTAAGCAGCCAGCTTCTGAGGGTCTGAAATGGTGCGGTAGGAGCTGACCCAGTAGCCCTTGGGCATGGAACCTCCAGGTGTTGGGACGAGAGCTGTCGACGCTCTCGGAGCGCTTCGGAAATCGAATCAATGAGGCGCACGATAGTGTGTCGGATATCGAAGCCGCAAGACGGGACGGTACGACGGATGGCGGCACCCAGGCCGGGACGGGCGGTCCGAGGATCGAGCACGGGCCGGCCACTGATGGCCGCCCTCGACCTGTTCGGCCGTAGGTGGAACCTGCGGATCGTCTGGGAACTGCAACACGGGCCGGTCGGGTTTCGCGCGTTACAGGAGCGCTGCGACAACATGTCTTCCAGCGTGCTGCGGCAACGGCTGACCGAGCTGCTCGATGCCGCCCTCGTCGAGCAGCGTCCGGACACCACCTACGCCCTCACCGAGCTGGGCCACGGCGCCCGCCGCGCGCTCCGCCCGCTCGTCCGATGGTCCGCAGAGTGGGCCGCGACCCTCGCCGCCACCGATTCCGAAGGCACCCGCTAGCGCTTTGCGGCGGGAAAGCTGCAGGCTTAGTATCTGCGTATGCGCGCAGATACGCAATCGCGTAAGCAGGCGCCGGACGACGATCACGTGGCGCTGGCCGTGGAGGTGTTCCGGATGCTGTCCGATGCCACCCGGGTGCGGCTGGTCTGGGCACTGCTGGACGGTGAGAAGTCGGTCAACGAACTGGCCGACGCGGTCGGGAAGTCACCGGCCGGCGTATCGCAGCACCTCGCCAAGTTGCGCCTGGCACGACTGGTCCGGACGCGCAAACAAGGCAACCAGGTCTTCTACCGAATCGAGAACTCACACGTCGGCCAACTGGTCGAGGACGCGATCTACCACGCCGAACACTCCAGCGGAGGTTTCCCCGACCACCACCGCCCCGCCGGCGCGGCACCTGCCCCCGAGTCCGCCGCAGTCGCCCGACCGACCCGAAGGACGAACATCCGATGAGTACGGCGGACCACGACCACAAGCACCCCCACCGCAAACCCAACGCCCAGACGCCACCAGCCGGACATAGCCACGCGGCACACGACGCGAAGCCAGACGCCGCCGCCCACGGACACGGCCATGGTCATGGTCATGGTCATGGTCACGGGCACGGCCATACCCACCGCGACGGCTTGATCGGCAGGCTGAAGGAGATCTTTGTTCCGCACTCGCACGACAGCAGCGACAAGATCGACTCCGCGCTCGAGGCGAGCAAAGAAGGCATGCGCTGCCTGAAGATCAGCTTCGTCGGTCTGATCGCGACCGCGCTGATCCAGACCGTGGTCGTGTTCCTCACCAACTCGGTCGCACTGCTCGGCGACACCCTGCACAACTACGCCGACGCCCTCACCGCCATCCCCCTCGCGATCGCCTTCATCCTCGGCCGCCGGGTCGCGACCCGCGCGTACACCTACGGCTTCGGCCGCGCCGAGGACCTCGCCGGCATCGTGGTGGTCGTGCTGATCGCCGCGTCGTCGGCGTACGCCGGCTATGAGGCCGTCAGGCGCTTCATCCACCCCAGCGACGTGCGCAACGTCGGCGTGCTGATCGCCGCCGGCGTGGTCGGGTTCCTGGGCAACGAGATCGTCGCGCAGTACCGGATCCGCGCCGGCCGGCGGATCGGATCCGCCGCCTTGGTCGCCGACGGGTTGCACGCCCGCACGGACGGCTTCACCAGTCTGGCCGTGGTCCTCAGCGCAGTCGGCGCCTGGCTCGGCTTTCCGTTGGCCGATCCAATTGTCGGTCTACTGATCACGATCGCGATCCTGTTCGTACTGCGTGACGCCGCCCGTGAGGTGTACCGGCGCCTGATGGACGCCGTCGACCCCGCACTGGTCGACCAGGCCGAAGCGGTCATCCGCTCAACCCCGGGTGTCGTCGAGGTCACCGGCGTCCAGCTCCGCTGGGTCGGCCACGCCCTCCGCGCCGAAGCCCGCATCGCCGTGGACTCGCACCTGTCGCTGATCGAAGCCCACCATCTCAGCCACCAGGTCGAACACGAGCTCGTCCACGGCGTACGTCGCCTGACCACCGCCACCATCCACGCCGAACCCCTCCCCCACGACGCAACCGCAGCCCACGCCCTCACCAGCCACCACCACTAACCGCCCCAGCCGCCGTCCGCAGGCTAAGAGCCGGCCGAGCCGAACAGTTCGGTCATTCGGCGTGTCAGTTCGTCGGGGGTCACGTCCTCGATGTGTGACGCTACTGTCCAGCCGTGGCCGAACGGGTCGATGATGTGGCCGTCGCGGTCGCCGTAGAACTGGTCCTCCGCCGGACGCTGCAGCGTCGCACCGAGCTCCACGGCCCGTGCGATGACCGCGTCGACGTCCTCGACGTAGATGAAGAGCGAAGCGGGCGAGCCCGGCAACCCCTCGGGCGGCGGCGCGGTGGTGCCCCGCTGGGGATTCTCGTCCTCCACGATGACGACGGAGTCGCCGATCTGGATCTCCGCGTGGGCGATGGTCCCTTGCGGACCTGGGAAGTTCATCCGCTCGGTCGCGCCGAACACCGAACTGTAGAACTCGAGCGCCTTGACGGCGCCCGCAACGGTGAGGATGGGCGTCACCCGGCGGTACGAATCGGGAATCGGGTTGGGCTTTGCTGCCGGTGCCATCTGGTCTTCCTCCGTCATCCGGGCAGCTCGAATACCGCCCTCTATCAGTAGGACGATCGGAGACACGGCGCATACGACAACCGCCGGGCCGGGTGGCACTCGTCCTAATGCTCGACCGGCAGACCGGCCATCGCCCACTCCGGGAACCCGTCCTCCAGCCGGGACGCGATATGCCCTTCGCTGGTCAGTTGCCTGACGGCGTCGTCGGCGTACACGCAGTAGGGACCCCGGCAATACGCCACGACCTGAGCACCACTGGTCACCTCACCCAACCGGTCCTGCAGTTGGGCGATCGGCAGCGAGATCGCACCGGGCAGGTGCCCTGCGTCGTACTCCGCCACCGGCCGGACATCCAGTACGACGACGTCCCCGGCGCGCAGTCGCTTCACCAATTCATCGCGGGTCATGCTGTCGAGCGAACCGCGGTCGCCGAGGTAGTCCTGCGCGAGCCGATCGAGACCCGAGGCATGCTCCTCGGCGGCCGCCCGCATCGCCCGCCACAGATCCGTCACCGCGGGGCCGGCGATCGCGTAGTAGATGTGGGTTCCCGACCGGCGGGTCCGGACCAGGCCGGACCGGAGCAAGCGCTGCAAGTGGTGCGAGGTGTTCGCGACCGACTGGCCGATCTCGGTGGCGAGGTCCTCGACCGACCGCTCCCCTTGGGCCAGTACGTCGATCAGCTCCGCCCGGCGACCGTTCGCCAGCGCCTTCGCGCCCTCGGTCAGGGCGTCGAACAGTGCTGTCTTCGCCGCGCGATCCCGCATCGATCAGCCTCCTGAGCAGCGTATTCAAGTGATTTCTTGACAATACCCCGGGTCTAGCGCTCTTATTCAAGGAGTGCCTTGAACAGGATGGCGGGTGCGATGACGGTAGTTCCGCTGGTGGACGAGGGTCTGGGCAACTCGGCGTACCTGGTCGACCTGGACGACGGCCGCGCGTTGGTGGTGGACGTCAGCGTCGACCTACGGGCCGCGACAGCGACAGTTGAGCGGCGTGGACTGACCGTCGCGTTCGCCGCGGACACGCATCTGCATGCCGACTTCCTCTCCGGCGCGCGACAACTCGCCGCGAGCCAGGGCACCGAGATCCTCGCGTCCGCCGCTGGTCATCGCGAGTTCGGCCACCGCGGTCTGCAGGACGGCGACGAGCTCGACCTCGGCGGGTTGCGGCTGCGAGCACTCGGTACGCCGGGCCACACGCATGAGCACCTGTCCTTCGTTCTCCTCGATGGTGCGCGCCCGCTCGGCGTCTTCAGCGGCGGATCGCTGCTCGTCGGTGCGGCCGCCCGTACCGACCTCGTCTCCCCGGATCAGACCGAGGCGCTCGCCCGTGCGCAGTACGCCTCGCTCCGGCGTCTCGCCGAGCTGCCCGGCGACGTGGCGGTCTGGCCGACCCATGGTGCCGGGTCGTTCTGCTCTGCTCCACCGGGTGCGGACCGGGTCAGCACGATCGGCCGCGAACGGGCAACGAATCCGCTGCTCCAGGTCGGCAGCGAGGACGCGTTCGTGAAGGAACTGCTCGGGTCGCTCGGCAGCTTCCCGCCGTACTTCCTGCGGTTGCCTGAGATCAACCGCCGAGGTCCGGCCGTCCTCGACCGCGCCCCGTCCCTACGACCCCTCGATGCCGTGGCACTCCGGAGCACGGACGCCGAATTGGTCGACGTCCGACCGACGAGAGACTTCGCGGCCAGGCACATCCCGGACGCATTGTCGATCCCGCTGCGGCCGGCGTTCGCGCCGTGGCTGGGCTGGCTGGTGCCGGACGGCCGGCCGGTGATCGTCGTACGGCGCCCCGACCAGGACGCCGACGAGATCGCGTGGCAAGCGGCCAAGATCGGCTGCAACGTCGTCGGCGAACTGCGCGGCGGGATGGACGCGTGGGACGGCGAGACCGTGCACACCCAGCTGATCCACCCGGACGACGTCCACGGCGCGGTGCTCGACGTCCGGCAGGAGTCCGAGTTCGACAGCGGCCACCTCCCCCACGCCCAGCACATCGAACTCGGCGCGCTCGTGCACCGCACCGATGAGGTACGACGCGAACCGCTCGTCGTGATGTGCGGCCACGGCGAGCGCGCGATGAGCGCCGCGAGTTTGCTCGAACGCGCCGGGCACCGCGATCTCGCCGTACTCGTGGGCGGAGCGGAGGACTGGACCGCGGCGACCGGGCGGGAGCTGGAGACCGGCTGATGCGACTCGGGATCCGCGCCAATCTCGCCCAGTTCAGCCTGCTGATCGCGGTCAACGCACTCGTCGGCGGGACGCTCGGGCAAGAACGTACCGTCCTGCCGCTGCTGGCCGACCACACGTTCCACCTCACCGGGTACACGTTCCTGCTCACCTACGTCCTCGCGTTCGGCCTCACCAAGGCAGCGACGAACTACTTCGCGGGCACCTGGTCGGACCGGTTCGGGCGCAAACCCGTGCTGGTGATCGGCTGGCTGATCGCCGTGCCGGTTCCACTGCTCCTCATCTGGGCACCGTCCTGGGGTTGGGTCGTCGCCACCAACGTTCTTCTGGGCATCAACCAGGGCCTGACCTGGTCGACGACGGTGATCATGAAGATCGATCTGGCCGGCCCACACCGGCGAGGCCTGGCGATGGGTCTGAACGAGGCCGCCGGTTATGTGGCCGTCGCGGTGACCGCCCTGGCGACGGGCTATCTCGCCGCGCGCTACGGCCTGCGTCCGGCCCCGTTCCTGCTCGGACTGTCGTACGCCGCTCTCGGGCTCGGCCTGTCCGCGTTCGTCGTACGCGAAACCCGAGGACACGCACAGCTGGAGGCCTCCGGCCATTACACCCGGGGCGAGTTGACCAATCGCCAGGTGTTCAGCCGGACGAGCTTGCGCGAACCGGCGCTGTCGGCGGCCAGCCAGGCCGGGATGGTGAACAACCTGAACGACGGACTCGCCTGGGGACTGTTCCCGATCCTGTTCTCCACCGCGGGGTTGTCCATCGCCCGGATCGGGATCCTCGCCGCACTCTACCCCGCCGTTTGGGGCCTTGGGCAACTTGTCACCGGTCCGCTGTCGGATCGCTGGGGACGCAAGAGGCTGATTGTCGCGGGCATGCTCGTCCAAGCCGTTGCCCTCGCAACGGTCGCCGCGGGCGACGGCTTCCCGCTGTGGGCGGCGGCCGCAGTACTGCTGGGCGTCGGCACCGCGATGGTCTATCCGACACTGCTCGCCGCAGTCGGCGACGTCGCCCATCCCGCCTGGCGCGCGCGAGCCGTCGGCGTCTACCGGCTGTGGCGCGACGGCGGGTTCGCGGTCGGCGCGATTCTGGCCGGTCTGGTCGCGGATGTCTGGGGACTGCGGGCCGCGGTCTGGGTCGTCGCAGTCATCACCGCATTGTCAGGTCTCGTGGTCGCGGTCCGAATGTACGAGACCCATCCGCCCACGAAACCACCTGGAACGGCGGCTCGACCCCACGAGCACCGCGAGAATTCCCGAGGCCGTCACGCACGACATCCAATGGATCGTCATCTGCGAAGGCGGGTACTCTTCGAGCCTCGCAGCTCGCTCACTGCGAGAACTCGGCCTGTTCCGTAGTGCCGACGTCATCGGGGGGTTCCAGGCCTGGCAGAGAGCCCGCCTGCCGGTCACCCACTGATCGCGGTGACAGCTGCGGCAATGACCTGAGTGATCCTGGCGGCCGCCGCGTCCGGTTCCGGTTGCCCGGCGTCAAGCCACGCCATCACGCCCTCGACGGCGATCGTCGGGATCAGCTCGGTCGCCCACTGGAGACGCTGCGGATCGGCGATCGCATCACGCAGGTACGGCGCCGCAGTGGCTTTCATGGCCTCCCTGAGCTCGTCGGCATGTCTGCGGAACTCAGGCTCCCTGCCTGACTGACGGAAGAACAGCCGGAAGCCGTCCGGGTCCTGCTGAGCAGCTGCGACGAGCGCTTCGAGGCTGCCAGGTGTCAAATGATCAGGGTGTCCGGTAGCGACCCGGAGCCGGTCGCTGACGTCGGCGAGCACTGCCTCGTACAACTCCGCCTTCGACTCGAAGTGCCGATAGATCAACACCCGGCTGATGCCTGCCTCGGTAGCCACCTCGTCCAGACCGGTCGCCGCGAAACCACCGCGGACGAACGCCCGCGCCGCAGCCGCGATCAACGCCGCCCGTCGCTCCGGCCGCTTCAGCAACCTTCCAGGTTCCGGCACCCGATTCACTCCAAACTGTTTACCCGCGTGTTGACACTTTGATGTTAACACCCGCATCGTGGTTGCCATGAGCGCCCATCGCTTGACCGAAGGCATCGCCGTCCGCGGTCTGTCCAAGTCGTTCGGTGCGGTACCGGCGGTGGACAACCTGACATTCGACGCGGCCCCCGGGACCGTCACCGGATTCCTCGGCCCGAACGGAGCCGGCAAGTCCACCACGTTGCGAATGGTGCTCGGACTGATCCGGCCGGACTGCGGAACGTCCACGATCGACGGACAGAGCTACCACGAACTGCCCGTTCCGGCGGCCGTTGCAGGAGCTGCGCTCGACGCAGAAGGTTTCCACCCAGGACGAGCAGGCCGAACCCATCTACGCATCTACTGCCACACCAGCGGCGTGCCGCTGCAACGCGCTGACGACGTACTCGACATGGTCGGTCTCGCCAACGCCGCACACCGAAGGATCGGCGGGTACTCGCTCGGCATGCGGCAGCGACTCGCGCTCGCAGTCGCATTGCTCGGCGATCCACGGACCCTGATCCTGGACGAACCTGCCAACGGACTCGATCCCGAAGGCATCGTCTGGATGCGCACCCTCCTGCGCCAGTTCGCCGACGAAGGACGGACCGTCCTCGTGTCCAGCCACGTACTCACCGAGATGCAGCACCTCGCCGACAACGTGGTCATCATCGACCGCGGCCGGCTGCTGTACCAAGGCCCCGTCAACCAGGCACCGGTGATCGACGTCCGGACGCCACAAGCCGACGTGCTGCGCGTCTCACTCGCCCACCGAGACGGTGTCACCATCGACCAGCCCGCACCGGACCGGCTCCTCGTCACCGGACTCGACGCGACTGCCGTCGGCCGCACCGCGTTCGAAGCCGGCATCGAACTTGCCTGGCTCGCCGAACGAACCGGGAACCTCGAGAACCTCTTCTTCGCCCTGACCGCGGCGGAACGCTGATGAATCACCTGATCCGATCCGAGATCGCCAAGCTGTTCGCCACCCGGCTCTGGCTCGCGATCCTGCTCGCGACCATCGCGCTCACCGCGCTCTTCGCGAGTCTCAATATCGCCTTCAACGACAGCCCTGACACTCTCGCACCACCCCTGGCCACCGCCGCGGGACAACAACTGTTGTTCGCCACCAGCGCCGGTGGCGCACAACCACTGGTCGCGGTCCTCGCAGCGATCGGCATCACCAGCGAGTACCGGCACCGAACGGCGGCCACCACCTTCCTGATCGCGCCGGCTCGACGCCGCGTCCTGCTTGCCAAACTCATCACGTACGCCGCGACCGGTGCGGCGTACGCGCTCGCCTGCATCGCGACCGTGTACGTCATCAGCCGACCGTGGCTCGACTCCCGTGGCATCAATCTCACACTCACCGGCGACGGCATCCCCGCCACGCTCACCGGCGTCGTCCTCGCCGTCTCCCTCTTCGCACTCCTCGGCATCGGCCTCGGGGCTTGCCTACGCGACCAGATCGCCGTCGTCGCCGGGCTCCTGATCTACCTGTTCGTCGCCGAGCCCATCGTCACCCGCATCCCCGCCCTCCAAGACTGGACGATCTACCTCCCCGGCCCGGCAGCCAACGCCCTGACCCACACCACCCTCACCAATCAAACCTTCCTGTCCCCTTGGCAAGGCGGCGCAGCACTCGCGACCTACGCACTACTCGCCACCACCGCCGGACTCCGCTCCATCACCCACCACGACCTCACCTGAACCTCCCGCGTCACGGCCTCGTCTGGGCCACGTTCTCGACCATCCATCGGGCCAGCGGGCGCAACTGGGAGAACGCTGCGAGCACCTGATCCGCTGCGGCGGGGGTGTGAATCCATTCCTCACAACCGAGCGGCCGTGTCGCGATGAACGACCTGTGCCGCAACAGCCCTGCCCGCGGATGATCAACGGGATAGCCGCGCAGCGGCCCCTTCAACAGGTCGCCTGAGACGACGTACCCCTCCCCCGCAAGCTTCCGCACAATGGCAGCCAAACGCCGGCCAGAACCGTCGTCCGCCACCGCAGCGCGATAGCGCTCGATCTGCACCGACGGCGCGTACCACCACGCCAAGCTGACCTCCAGCCCATCCAGATCGAACCGAACCCCAAGCTCAACGTTCCGACCGAGCCGCACAATCGCACTCTGCCGCTGCCAGGCCCGCACCAGGACGTCGCCGTACCCCCAGACCGAAAAGTCGTCGTACGCCGAATCCGCATCAGCCACCATGTTGAGCAGCTCGATCATCGGCCGCCGAACCAGTTCCTCCCGATCCCGTCGACACTGCCACCTCACCGCAGCCGAAGGCTCACCCTCAAGCTGCAACAGCACATCGAAAGCACCCCGCGGCCACCCTTCGAAATCCACCCCAGGCAGCCTAGCGAGCGGTTATCGGTAACGGCGCGACTTGTTCTCAGTCTTTGATTCGCCGGGCTGCCATTCGGCGATCCACGGGCCGGTTCCCTCCGAAGGATCCACGATCCCGTCCTCGAGCCACCGGTGTTTCCCGTCGAGCACCTGCCGAGCCAGCCTTCGATCGGAGTCATCAGTGTTGCTCCACAGCTGCTCGAACAGGTGGTCGACCCGGAGCCGCGCCTGCTCGCAGAACACCGCTGCCAACTGGTACGCCGACTCACCCTCAGCGCCGCCCCGTAGCGTTTCGGCCCGCGAACAGGATGCGGCCATCGCGAACAGTTCGGCGCCGATGTCCACGATCCTGGCCAGGAAGCCTTGCCTGTACTCGAGCTTCGCCTGCCATCGACCCATCCCGTAGAACGTCTGCCGCGCGAGCTTGCGGGACGATCGCTCGACGTACCGCAAGTGCTTCGCGAGCGGCCCGAACTCTCGGTACGACCTGGGATCCGACCCCTTGCCCACGGCGAGCTGAGGCAACCATTTGGCGTAGAACCCGCTCGCGTTCACCGCCGCCTTCGCCTTGGCTTGCAGATCGGCGTCCGCTGAGGCCAGATCGCCGGCCGCGGACAGGTGAGCGTCGACCGCCTCCCGGGCGATCAGCAGATGCATGATCTCGGTCGAACCCTCGAAGATCCGGTTGATCCGCAGATCGCGCAGGATCTGCTCCGCGGGCACCGCGCGTTCGCCCCGGGCCGCGAGCGAGTCGGCGGTCTCGTACCCGCGCCCACCGCGGATCTGCACCAGCTCGTCGGCGATCCGCCAGGCCATCTCGCTGGACCACAGCTTGGCCAGCGCCGCCTCGATCCGGATGTCCTTGGTGCCCGCGTCGGCCAGGTTCGCCGACAGGTCCAGCACGGCCTCGAGCGCGAACGTCGTGGCCGCGATGAACGAGATCTTCTCGGCCACGGCCGCGTGGGCCCCGATCGGCCGACCCCACTGGACACGCTCGGCGGACCATTCCCGCGCGATCTTCAGGCACCACTTGGCGGCCGCCGTGGTAGTCGCCGGAATGGACAAGCGACCGGTGTTCAGCGTGGTGAGCGCGATCCGCAGGCCGGCGCCTTCCCGTCCCAACCGGTTCTCGGCCGGCACCCGGACCTTGTGGAAACGGGTCACGCCGTTCTCGATCCCGCGCAACCCCATGAACGCATTGCGGTTCTCCACCGTGATCCCCGGCGAGTCGGCCTCGACCACGAACGCGCTGATGCCACCCGGCTCCCCGTCATGTTCAGGTACGCGCGCCATCACCACGACCAACTCGGCGATGACGCCGTTCGTCGTCCAGAGCTTCACTCCGTCGAGGAGGTACGCCGTACCGTCGTCGGTCGGGGTTGCGGTCGACGCCATCCGGGCCGGATCCGAGCCCACATCAGGCTCCGTGAGCAGGAACGCGGTGACCGCACCGGCAGCGCAGCGGGGCAGGAACCGCTCCTTCTGCTCGTCGGTGCCGAACATCTTCACCGGCTCCGGCACGCCGATCGACTGATGCGCGGAGACGAGCGCGCTCAGGCTCGGATGCACCGACGCGACCAGCATCAGCGCCTTGCCGTAGTGCGACATCGGCAGGCCCAGACCGCCGTACTGGGTAGGGATCTTGATGCCGAAGGTCCCGAGCTCCGCGAGCCCCCGCAGGTACTCGTCCGGGATCTTCGCCTCCCGCTCGATCAGCAGGCCGTCGAGGGTCGCGCAGTACGCCGCCAGCCGGGCGATGAACTCGTCGCCGCGGGCTGCGTCGTCCGCCGCGATCGCGTGCGGTTGCGGATGGATCAGCGACAGGTCGAAGTCGCCGAGGTACAGCTTCTTCGCGAAGCTCGGCCGGGTCCACTCGGTCTCCCGGGCCGCCTCGGCGACCTCTCGCGCTTCACGCTCACCGACCTGCCGCGTCGTAGCCGTCACGGGTATCCCTCCTCGCCTGGGCACTCCTAACTACCCGCTAGTACCCCAAACGAGCTCGCGGCAACTCAGAGGCCGACCATCGCCATCCCGGCCGGGTTGTAACGGTCCCCCTGGACACCGATCCGAGCCGCGAGCGCGTCGAGATCGGCGATCTCGTCGGCCGACAACGCGACCTGGGTCGCGCCGGTGTTCTCGTCGATCCGCGGCCGGCGGCGGG
Organism: Kribbella sp. VKM Ac-2571; assembly: GCF_004362255.1. NCBI lineage: Bacteria > Bacillati > Actinomycetota > Actinomycetes > Propionibacteriales > Kribbellaceae > Kribbella > Kribbella sp. VKM Ac-2571. The sequence goes on along the minus strand of NZ_SNWS01000019.1, from coordinate 20,023 downwards.
TTCCGGGAATGGGGACGATCCACGGCTGCTGGGCCAGCAGCCAGGCAAGGGCGATCTGGCCGGGCGTACAGCCCTTCGGCTCGGCGAGGGCGCGGACGTAGGCGACCAAGGCCTCGTTGGCGCTCAGGTTGCCGGCCTCGAAGCGCGGGACCCGCGAGCGGATGTCATCGGCGGTGAATTCCGTCGACGTACTCACGGTACCGGTCAGGAACCCCTTGCCCAGCGGGCTGAACGGCACAAACCCGATCCCGAGCTCGGCGCACGCCGGCAGCACTTCCGGCTCCGGGTCCCGCGTCCACAGCGAGTACTCGCTCTGCACAGCCGTGACGGGGTGTACGGCGTGTGCCCGGCGGATCGTGTCCGCACCGGCCTCGGACAGCCCGAAATGCCGGACCTTGCCGGCCTTGACGAGTTCAGCCACCGCCCCGGCGACATCCTCGATCGGTACGTCGGGATCCACCCGGTGCTGGTAGAACAGGTCGATCACATCGATCCCGAGCCGCTGCAACGACTCGTCCGCGACCCGTCTGATCTGCTCGGGACGCGAGTTCGTCCCGGTCATCCGGCCGTCCTGGATGTTCCACCCGAACTTGGTCGCGATCACGACCTGGTCGCGCAGCGGCGCGAGCGCCTCACCGACCAGCTCCTCGTTGACGTACGGCCCATACACCTCGGCCGTGTCGAAGAACGTCACCCCGGCGGACTCCACGGCGTACCGGATCACACCGATCATGTCGTCCCGGTCACCAGGGTTCGGCCCGTAGCTCTGCGACATCCCCATACAGCCGAGACCGACCGCGGAGACCTCCAGACCTTGACCGAGCGTGCGTGTGTGCATGATGCCCCCTCAGGGCTCAGAGATTTCGATACCGCCGAACCGACGGCCTGACCTTGCCATCGGCAACCAACTTTCCGACGCCTGATAGGCGGGTGAGCGTGCGCTCGAAGTCGCTCGGAACCGCCTGGCGCAGGATCAGCAGGTAGATCGCCCGACGCCGTTGTTCAGCTTGATCGTCGGAACGCTCATGCCGCCACCGTAGGCCCGCACGCCGCGGCCAGGGAGTCACTGCCGTTCCAGGTACTGCCAGTGCCCCTCTCACAACCGGCCAGCTCAGTGGCTTGACGTGGCCCGATTTCCAGCGTCCCATGAGCTAAGGCAACGAGGCGCTCGGCCCGGGGGGTGGACAGGGTGACTCTGTCGCGGATAGTGACCCCGTAGAAGCCATGGCTGAGCGCACGCGAGCTTCTTGGGTCTCGAGGCCGGTCGGGCTGCGTCTGCCAGCGGAGCTGGGCCGAACTGCCGCGGCCATTGTCCTGGTCGGAGCGGCCTATTATCTCGGTGCGCGTCTGGGTCTGAGCCTGTCGCTGGTCGAGCGAAACGTCACGCCGCTGTGGCCGCCCAGCGGCATCGCGCTCGCGGCGTTCCTCGTTCTGGGTAGGTCGATGTGGCCGGCGGTCGCGCTGGCAGCTCTGGCCGTCAATCTGCCGATCAGCGCCGGTCCGGTGCCCGCGCTGTTCACCGCCGTGGGCAACACCCTTGCACCACTCGTCGCGGCGATCGTCCTCGAGCGCGTCGGCTTCCGGCGTCAGCTCGCCAGCCGGCGTGATGCGTTGGCGATCGTCTTCCTGGGTGCGCTCGCGAGCATGACGATCAGCGCGACCATCGGCGCGACCACGCTCGTCGCCTCGAAAGCGATCGGCATCGATCAGCTGGCCGGTGCATGGGCAGTGTGGTGGACAGGTGACGCGATGGGCGTCCTCGCCGTCGCGCCGTTCCTTCTGTGCATCCCTCTGTTCTGGGAGCTCGAGCCGTGGCCCACAGCGCGCTGGCTCGAGGCCGCGGCAATCCTCGTGCTGACTGTTGCGCTTGCGCTGTGGACTGCGCTTTCAGGCCTGTCACTGCTGTTCCTGGTGCTGCCGTCCCTGGGCTGGGCCTCGTGGCGTCTCCAGTTGCGCGGAGCCGCACCAGCCGCGCTCACAGCCTCACTGATCGCGACCTGGTCGGCGACACACGAATTCGGCCCCTTCGCGGGTACGTCGCTGCTGGAAAAGATGCTGACCCTTCAGGCGTTCAACGCCACCGTCGCGCTCATGTCGTTCTTCCTCGCCGCGCTCGTGACCGAGCGGATGCGGTTCGCTCGCGCGCTGACGTCAGCAGCCGCGGACCTGGAGGAGCGCGTCAAGACTCGCACTGCGCAGCTGACGGCAACCAACGACCGCCTACGCCGCGAGATCCACCAGCGGTACGAGACCGAACAGCAGTTGACCCTCGAAGAGGCACGGACCCGGCGCGAGCACCTGATCGCGGAAACGCTGCAACGCAATCTGCTCCCCGACCGGATGCCGGACATCCCTGGCGTGGCCGTGGCCGCCCGCTACATACCGGCGACCGCAGACCTGCACGTCGGCGGCGACTGGTACGACGTGATCCCCCTCCGCGGCGGCCTGGTCGGTCTCGTCATCGGCGATGTTGCCGGGCACGGTCTGCAGGCCGCGGCCGCCATGGCACAGCTGAGGATGGCGGTCCGGGCGTACGCCGTACACGATCCTTCACCGGTAGCGGTGATGAACGGCCTGCACGAACTGGTCCACGAGCTGCCGATGGCCGAGCTGGTGACCTTGCTCTACGTCCTCTATGACCCCGACGCCGGCACGATACGGTTCACGAACGCCGGACACCCGCCCGCCCTGCTGATCGACGGCGCAGACACGCGGTACCTCGAGGATGGGCTCGCCCCGCCGCTCGGCGTACTCGCGCAATGGTCCTATGCCGAGGCAGCCCAGCAATTGCGGCCTGGAGCCACTCTTCTGCTCTACACCGACGGCCTGGTCGAGGAGCGCACGCTGTCGATTCAGGACGGACTCGATCGGCTGCAAGCCGAAGCGTCCGGCAGCCAGGCCGACCTCGAGGCTCTCTGCGACCACGTCCTGTCGGTACTCCCCGAGAACGGCGAGGTTGCCGACGACATCGCACTGGTCGCGCTCCGGCCGTTGGTGTTGGCCGGAGTGCCGCTGTCACTCGACGTACCAGCCGATGCGCGCATGCTCCTTCCGGTCCGGCACGCGGTAAGCCGCTGGCTGCGCGAATCAGGCGTCGACGAACGCGGGGCCGGCGAGCTCGTCGACGCCTGCGGAGCGGCCTGCAGCAACGTCGTCCGACACGCGTACGGCGCCTCCCCCGGCGACATGCACGTCGAGGCGCGAATTGTGGACGGCACAGTCGAGCTGACCGTGCGCGACCACGGTCGCCGGCGGACTCCCCCGGACCGCAGCAGCAGTCTGGGCCTGACCCTGATCCGCGGCCTCACAGACTCGGTCGACGTCAACAGCGGCCCAGACGGCACAACAATCCTCATGCGCCGCAACGTGGTGATAGTGCACGAATAGCCGGCATCACAGGCCAGTCAGGAACAGTGCGCCTGCGGCGAGCAATCCGATCTCGACCAGCAGGACGAAGACGCGGTCACTGATGCGGCCGACGATCTTCTTGCCCGTCCACGCGCCGAGGAGCGTGGACGGCGTGAGTGCAGCGCCGTACAGCAGAACTCGCGTGGTGAGCAGATCCCCAGCGCCGTACGTCGCGATCTTGGTGACATGCATCGTGAGCGCGCTGGCGGCCTCCGTGCCGATGTACGCGGCACGAGTGAGTCCAGCGGCGAGGAAGAACGGCGCAGTGAGCGGACCGACCGAGCCCAGCAGCGCAGACCCGAGACCAGACGCGGCACCGACAACGGCGAAAGCCGGCTGCGAGGGTGGTCGCGGTCGACGCCGGACTCGTCGCCATACGACCACCCCGATCAGGAACACACCGAGCAGCCGCTTCAGCACCGGCAGCGGCGCGTGGGTCAGCAACACCCCACCGATCACCGCACACGGTACGGCGCCAAGTGCGAACCAGCCGATGATCGACCCCCGCAGCTCACGCCGGTTGAGCCAGACCCGCGAACCGTTGCTGGACAACTGCGTCAAGGTGAGCATCGGTACGGCGGCTCGCAACCCGAACAGCACGGTGAACACCGGAAGCAGCAAAACCCCGCCACCGAACCCAGCGACCGCCGACAACAACGCAAGCCCAAACGCCGCAGCCGAAGCCGCCGCCAGCGTGAGCAAGACGCTCTCCGTCATCGGCCCAACCACCCGCCCGTCTCCTGTAGCGTCGCCGAGGAGTTCGGATGACGGCGCAAGGGAGACCAGGATGGCCAGCCCGGGGACAACGGACAAGTCGGAGGGGTCAGAAATGGCTACGGCTTGGTGCTCTGCGGTCGCGGCACAGTACAGGTCGACCCTCGATGACTTGGCGATCGTCCTGCGCGGTTGTCCGGATGACCTCTGGGAGGCAAGCATCTACGAGGTCAAGAAGACAGACCAGTGGGCGTGGCCTCCGACCGATCGTGATGGGCAACCGTTCGACGACCCAGCGGTCCGCGAACGGAAGCTCCAGGCCTCCTCTGCCGTATGGCGAACCGCCTCCCACGCTCTCTGGTTCACCGACCTCGACTTGTCCACCACCGAGACTGATTGGGCACCGCCGGCCCCGTTCTCACCAGATGACGAGGACGGCTACGTCGTACCACCGACGTACTCTCGCGACCAAGTTTCCGCCTACCTCGACCACTGCCGGCGGAAGGTCGACACGCTCTTCAGCCACCTCACCGACGACCAGGCCGCCGCGCCCCTCGCCGACCCGCACCGAAACGGCGGAACGTCGCTGGCGGCCGTCCTCATCCAGGGCGTCGTCCACCTCCAACTCCACTCCACCCAGATCCGCACGTTCCTCAGAAGCCACGGCATCCGCTGCGAAGATGAGTAAGAGCCCCGCTTCTCGCTGGGCCATCCCGGCTCGCGATACCGGCGGAGCGTCGGCGATGCTGTGGGTATGGAGTACGTGTCCAGAGTGCCGCGGCCGCCGCTGGACGGGCTGATCGACGACCTCTACTACCTGGAGGGAGCGCCGCCGTACGCCCGGCTGACGCTGCCGCCGATGCCGGCGGCGTTGCTCATCGTCAACCTCGGGGCGCCGTTCCGCATCCGCGCCGGCACCGACATCGAGACGACCGAGTACGCCGACGGCTGCGTGGTCACCATGCCCACACGCGCGCTGGAGTTCGGCTATCCACTCCCGACCCGGTCCGTCGGCGTACACATCAAGCCATGGGGGCTGGCGCCGTTCCTGCCGATGCCTGCGGCCGAGCTGTGTGACCGGCCGGTGACGATAGAGCAGGTTTGGGGCCGGCCCGCCGTTGCTCAGCTGCGGGACAAGCTGGCCACGGCGGAGGGACCGCACGAGATGCTGACCCTCCTCGAGGAGGAGCTCATACGACGGCTGTGCGAGGCGGCCGGCCTGGGCCTGGTCCGCCATACGAGCAGTCTCATCGCGGCGACCGCTGGGGCGGTAGCGATCGGCGACCTCACCGTGGCGGCCGGTGTCAGCAGCACTCATCTGACACAGCGGTTCAAGGAGCTCATCGGCATCACGCCGAAGCGGCTGGCCCGCACCTACCGCTTCGCCGCCACCGTGTTCTCGATCAACCTCGCCGGACCGATCGACTGGAGCGACCTCGCCGGTCGCGCAGGCTACTTCGACCAGGCCCACTTCGGCCACGAGTTCCGAGAGTTCACCGGGCTCACGCCGACCCGGTACGTCGAAGTCCGGCGGCGGTTCCTGCGCGAACATCCCGGCCACGTGTTCGAAGGCTGGCCACTGCCGGCCGATTGATTTCTTACAAGAGCGACAGCTCACGAAACGCTAATTTGGGGACACCCCGAATCAGAGGAGAGTCCCGTGGGCAAGGTGGTCATGTACAGCTCGGTGTCGGTCGACGGCTTCATCGCGGACGACAATGACCAGCCCGGACCGCTGTTCGACTGGTTGACCGGCGGTGACATCCCGTTGGACGAGAGCGGCGTACTCAAGGTGTCGCAAGCGTCCTACGACTACACCCGGACGTACTGGGACCAGATCGGGGTGACAATCACCGGCCGCCACGTCTTCGACCTGACAAACGGCTGGGACGGCAAACCTCCAAGCGGCATCGACCACGTAGTCGTCGTGACACACCGGCCGGCCCCCGAGGGCTGGGACCCCGAGGCACCGTTCTACTTCGTCGACGGCGTCGAAGCAGCCGTGGCCAAGGCACAGGACCTATCAGGCGACCGCACAGTCGAGGTCGCCACCGGCAACGTCGGCGGCCAAATCCTCGCCGCAGGCCTGATCGACGAGATCCGCATGGACGTAGTACCCGTCATCCTCGGCTCCGGCAAGCGGTACTTCGGATCAGTCGACGCCCAGTACCTATTGGAGGATCCCGACGTGGCCATCCAGGGCAACCGAGTGCTCCACCTGCGCTATCAGGTACGCCGCTGACCGCGCCGCCTGAACCCGTCCTCAGTGGGCGTGAAGCAGTGAGCGCAGAGTGGAGACCAACGTGGATGGTGCGGCTTCCGACGTGAGGCGGCCTGCGTCGACCTCGTCGGCGGCTGCGTGCAGCACGGCGTAGAACGTGGCGACCAGCCAGTCGCGGGCCAGATCGGTACGGAAGACACCGTCCTGCTGACCACGTGCGATCAAGTGCTCGACATGACGGAACGCAGCATCATGCTGCTCGCGGAGCGCGGCGGGGCCCAGCAGGTCGACCGCCGCGAGCCGCACCTTGCGGTGGCGATCGAGCATCGGCCACGACGTACGGACGAGCCGGTCCAGGGCTTCGTCGACATCGAGCGCGTCGAGGTCGAGCGCCGCCAGCGCATCGTCGGTCTCGGCGACGGCACGCCGTACGACGGCCTCGACCAGCAACTCACGGGTCGCGAAGTGCGCGTACAGCGTCATCCGGGTGATGCCGGCAGCCGTCGCGACCTCGCTCATCGTCGGCACGCTGCCGCCGACGAGGAGGTCGCGGGCGGCGCTGAGGACGGTCTCCGCATTGCGCTCGGCGTCCGCGCGGCGGCGACGGTGGTCAGTGGCCATCTTCGAAGCCTACGAACCTCTGCTCCACAACGACGAATCAGTGAGCATGGCCATGCCCGTGACCGGCCACCGGCTGCGGCTTGCCCGCCGGGACCAGCACCAGCGCGACGAGCGCAGCGCCGGCCGCAGCGATCGCGCTGGCCAGGTACGCGTCGGTGAAGCCGCCAATATCCGGTGTTCCCGCGGACGACAGGCTGGCGGCGGCAATCGTCGAGACGACCGCGACACCGATGCTGCCGCCGAGTTCGTGGAAAGTGTTCACCACCCCGGACGCGACGCCGGACTCAGCTGCCGGCACGTTCGCCAGCGTTGTCGTGGTAGCCGTCACGAACACCGGCCCGACGCCCAGCGCGGCGATCACGAATCCGGGCAGAACCGATGTCGCCACGCTGTCGCCCGGTGAGACCTGAGTCAGCATCGCCGCACCGGCCCCGACCAGCGCGAAGCTCGCCACCGCGATGATCCGACCGCCCACACGGCTGATCAAGTGGGCACCGATCTGTGCTCCGATCGTGATCGCGATCGCGACCGGCAAGAACAGCAGACCGGTCTTCAGCGCACTGAAGCGCAGCATGTGCTGGAAGTACAGCGAGGTGACGAAGAACAGCCCGAGCAGCAGTCCGGTCGCCAGCAGCATCAGGAACGTCCCCGATACGACCGGTCGACCGGCGAGCGTCTGCGGTCGCATCAGCGGGACGTCAACCTTCGCCTCGGTCAGCGCGAACGCGCCGTACCCGATGACCGCTCCCCCGATGGCAGCCAGAGTTCCTGTGGACCCCCAGCCCGCATCGCCAGCGTGGACCAAGCCGTAGATCAGTGCCGCCGTGGAAGCAGTCACCAACAGCGCACCTGGTACGTCGAGGCTCTGCCGCTCTCGCGACCGGTCCGGGCCCACCAGGCGCGGGATGAGTACGACGATCACGACACCGATCGGCACGTTTACGAAGAACACCCACTGCCAGCCGGGGCCGGCCGTCAGAAGCCCACTCAGCAGTACGCCGATCGCCGCGCCGGCGCCACCGATCGCGGCCCAGATGCCCAGCGCGCGATTGCGCTCACGGCCGTGGAACGTCGTCGTGAGTATCGACAACGCGGCCGGTGACATCAACGCCGCCCCTATCCCCTGGCCGGCGCGCCCGGTGATCAGCACGGCCGCGTTCTGCGCGAGCCCGGAGGTCAGCGACGCGAGCGTGAAGATCGCGAGCCCGGTCAGCAGGGCCCGCCGAGCACCGAGCAGATCGGCCAGCCGGCCACCGAAGATCATCAGGCCACCGAACACCAGCGTGTACGTCGTCACGACCCAGGTCAGCGCAGCCCGTTGCAGGCGGAGGTCATCACCGATGCTCGGCAGCGCGACCTGAACCACCGTGATGTCCACGATCAGCATGAACTGCGCGAACGCCAGCAGCACCAACGTCAGCCACCGCCGCGCGTGCGCCCCCTCCGAACTCTCCACATGCATCTGCGGATGGCTCATCACGCTCTCCCTAACTTTGACATCCGTGTATAGGTTATTTGATACCCTACCCCGGTACAGAAGACAAGAGGAGGCGCGATGACAGACACGGCCGCACCGCACGAGAAGCGGGTCGTCAACGGGTTGGTGGTGTCCGGGCTCGTGCAGATCGCCGTCGGCGCATTGACCGGATTTCCTTACGCGGCAGCCACCTACAAGCCGGGGCTCGCCAGGCAGCTGGGGATCGAGGCCCCACGCCGCATCCGTCAGCTACACCTCGACCTGGTGATGATGGGCGGTCTCGTGACCGCTACCGGCGCCGCTCTGCCACGCCTCCCACGTGCCGTCGCCGTGCCGCTGGCCATCGGCTGTTGGACCAACGCGCTCGCTTTCGCGCCGCCCGCGGTGCGGCCATCTATCGAGCAGTCGAAGCCGTTCCGGGTGATGGTCGGCACCTCGTTCGCCGTCACCACTGTCCGCTGGGTCGCCGTCGCGGGTATCGCCCTGCGGCGCTGGACCCGCCAGCGACAGGTGATACCTGCCCCCGTGCCTCGTCACAGACAGGCCGGGCACCTGGTCTTCTTGTTGACAGGAAACCGTTCGGAGGAAACATGAGCACAGAACATGCAAACCTGCCGCCTGGCGTCGAGGTGATCACGACCCTCGCGGACGCAGCCGACCGGATCCCACCCGGCGCCGAAGCCAGGACCATCCGCATCACACTTCCACCGGGCGACGCCGGCGCGCCCCCACACCGCCATCCCGGACCGATCTTCGGCTACGTAACCCAGGGCGAGATCCTCTTCGAACTGGAAGGCCAAGCTCCCCGGGTACTCAAAGCCGGCGACGCCCTATTCGAGCCAGGCGGCGACGTAATCCACATCCAGGGCGCCAACAACCTGCCCGACGCCCAGTCCCAACTGGTAGTCACCATGTTCGCCCCACCCGGCACCCCAGTCCTAACCCTCGTCACCGCCCAGGAACTAGCCGAACGACAACACCTACGAGTCCCCCAACCCCTCTGACCGCCCTCTCTCCTGGCGCCGGACTGGGCGCCAGGAGCGTCGGCTCACCTAATCCGCATGCCGGAGATCGCGCGGGCGATGACGAGGCGCTGGATCTCGGCGTGCCTTCGAAGATGGTGTAGATCTCTTCCAGGCGCGCGAGGTCTTAGGCGACAGAGGTCAGGCATAGCCTCTGACCTGCGGTTTTGTCTCTCATCGATGATCAACTCTGATGGTGGATTGTCGGCGTTCCACGGAGCTGTGACGGAGCAGGTGATTGCCAAATGCAACGATTTGGACTGTGTCTCGGCTCGGCTCAGAGGTCGACTAGGAAAGAGTGTGTTGGCAACGAGAAGTCCACTTTCGACCGTACGACGGGCAGACCGCCCCTCAACTGCTCGACGAGATGGGATGGCAGAGACGCTCCATCACTGAACGCACTCGATTGTCCCGGGCCTCAAGTCGCAGTGGTCGCCTGCGGGCGGGCTGCCGTTTGCGAACCCTCGGCCCAGCGTCGACCTGCTGAGACCGACAATGCGGCGAACGCTGCAGGGGCATACGGCCGGAGTTTGCCAAGACCAGGTGACCACCAGATCGTCCTGAAGGTCCGTGAAGACGCCCAGGCCTGGTATGCCTACCGAACAGCCCTCATCGGGATGTGTATGGCATAGGCGCTGTCGGTGCGCCACCGTCGCAGTGGTACTACGACACCGTGGAGCTTCCCGAGTCGTTCCCCTCCTCCGGAGCCAGCTGGACCTCGTTTGTGGAACCCGACAGGCCGGAGCGGCGAGAAGAGCGAGCAAATTGACTGAAGGCCACTAGTCTGCGGCGTGTCGCTGGCGGCGAGCTGGGCCGACCCTTCAGCGACGATCTGCGTGTTTGCCCAGTTGCCCAACGCGTCGGGCAACTGCCGATCGATGGCTCCCCCCGATAGGTCACCACGGCCTAGCGTGGTCGACTGATTACCGCTAGCCTCGTCAGCCAACATCAGTGGGGGGAAGGGCAAACATGGCAAAACATTACAGTTACCATTTCGTAATACGTGCATGGCGGCGAGTTCCGTGCGGCCACGTTCCGCGAGGTGATATTCGTAGACACGGCACTCCTTGGCAGAGGTAGTTGCCATGGACCTTGATCAGTTCTTGGATAAGCCTGTCCTCAGAATCCTTCGCAACGCGGTGGCAACCATTCGGGCCTTAGGTACCGTGGTTGCGACCCTGGCGGCGGCTCTGGTGGTTCTCTATTTGTCCCTTTGGAAAGACAAGGTGAGCCCGAGTGTTGCAATTGTTATTGCCGCTGCTTTGCTCGCTCTGCTGGCCTTCATTGTTGGCTTCTGGCTTTACCTCCAGCATGTATACAACCCGGCTTACTACGAGATCCTCGAGTTTGAGAGCTTACTCATTGTTCAGCCATTGGGGGATCATCACCGTTATCAGTATGAGAGACGTCAGCGCGTCCGCGCCAACCGGGATGAAGTGCGGCTGATTGAATTCAATGCACACTGGACCGGAGCCGGAACCAGAGATAAGTTGCACGTCGAATCGCTGATTAGCGACCATGCTCTCCTCGACGGGAGGCGTCAGGAAGAAGACGGCAGAGTCCGCCGCTGGATCTACCCGCGTCGCGCGATCAGCAAGGGACGAGAAGTCGAGGTCGGCATTCGACAAATCCATGAGGACGACATCGAGCGGCAGCTCCCGTACTTCCGGGAAAGCGGCAGCCAGCATCGGACTCGGAAGATGTCAGTGACTGTGCGGTTCAACCGAGAGGAAGACCCGCAAGCGCTCGGAGAGGTCAAGGGGATGGAATGGAATACAAATCTACCTCCTCGACACAGCAAGCCGGTGGACTATCACGATCCGATCCGCAGAGTGAACCAAGATGCGAAGACGGTTGACTACTTGCTTGTAGTAGAGAAACCGAAGCTATTTCACTCCTATGGAATTGTCTGGCAATGGCCCCCAGATGAGAGTTAGCCTCCTTGCATCCACGCTGTAGAATAACCTAAGGAAGGAGGGCCGCACAGGACATGGACGGAAGCTAAACGAGCGCTCATTTGAGCGCCATTCAATAGAAAATCCCCACGGTTCGCGTTTCGCGATACGGGGGATTTTCTATTCTGCAAATGGGATTCACTCTTTTCACGCAGCCTCAACCTCTTGCGCTCGGCTCACCTACCGGCAACGCGCGCCGTATCCGGCGACCTCTGACAGAGATCGGCCTGGCCGGATCGCTGTGCGGTCTCGAGTTCTCGGGCACGAACGATGCCGGGCCAGGCTCAGCCGGTCCACTCGCGTCAGCTGACAGATGTCTCTTGTTCTGGCGACGGCGTTGGGCTCGCCAGGCGTTGTAGTGACTCTGGCTGGCAAACTTCCGCCCAGCACCGAGGCTCTGACCGCAGCCACACCGGCAGGTTGGCAGGTGCGGCAGCCTGTGACCTGGGGTTTTGCTGTTCGGACTGCCGGATTGTGCATGCTGAGCGGGCGCGCAGGCTGCTCGTCCGTGGCGTACGTTCGCAGGGCAAGGAGTGCGGCGAGGGCGACCCCGGTGCAGATTATGCACTCGACACGGGGCGGTTCGCGCCGGCTCGAGCACCTCAGTTCGGCGTACGACGAGGCGGAACTGGAGGCGCTCGACGCCTCAACACGATCAACAAGTGGGCCGCCGGGATCGCCGACAACTACGTGCTGACGCAACTTGCCGAGCTCACGAGCCTGGATGTGCGGATCGCCGTACTCCCGTTCGTGAACCAGACTTTGGCGAGCAATCTCCCCTTTGTCCGAAGCGTTGAGGCCCTACGTGAAGCGGGTGTTCGGGTTCTGTTCGGGCCAGGTGAGTTCGAGCCCCATCCGCCGTGTACCGGCGATGCCGCACTGGCGTTGCCCCTGGCGCTCGCGCTCCGGAGCGCATGCGGTTGAGCGGCGGCCGGCGAGCCTTCGCCGCAGTCGCGACAGGTCGGTGGGCGGTCGCCCCAGGGCGAGTCCGACTCCTCATACCGGTTGGCCGGCACCACGAGGGATCGCAGGCGCGCGGCAGCGCGCAGCCCCCCGGTGGCAGCCGGAAACTGAGTTCCAGCGCTAGCCGGAGGGGGCGGCAGCGGGCGTTGCGGGCGCGGGAGGAGCAGAGCGACGTAGCGCGCGTGAGTCGATCACACTCCTCCCCCGTCGGCAGTTACCTGATGCGCATGCCTGAGGTGGCTCGGGCGATGACGAGGCGCTGGACTTCTGCGTACCTCGAAAATCGTGTAGATGATCTCTTCCAACCACGACCCATGACCCGGCGGAGAACCGAAAGTGTCCTCTGACCTGCGGCGTTACCTATCACCGATGCTCGGCAATGATCATCGTTTGTCAGCGTCTCACGGAGCTGCGACAGAGCAGGTACTTGCCTGCAGCAACATTTTCGCGGTCGCCGACTTGTGTCAACATCAGGCTGCGAGGCACATCCCAGGCGTTGACAGCCAGGCGTGCGGTATAGAGCCCGCCGCGTGCGCCGCACGCCATGCGGAGCGGACGCAGCGTGGCACATCCCGTGCACGGCGAGGCGGAACTGCCGGCCGCGAGCGGGTCGCCACGTATGACGAACGGTGCATGCTGCACCTCTTCATCTGTAGTCCTGGAACCGCTCAGCGACTTCATGAGTTGGCCAGCCTCGTCCAGCCAGACGGGTGAGGCATGTACTGCATCGCGACGGGGAGCGGCGAGCACCTTTCTGGATGCGAACTGCCCACGGAGGCAACTGACCATCAGGTCTGCAGCACGATCTCGGCTAGCGGCTCAGCTGGACGCCAACACGGGCGTAGACCAGATCCAGAAAATCGCGTATCGATTGAGGGCGGTCCACAGCTGCGGCCTCCGTCGCCGCGGCAACAACTGAGCGCCACGGGCCATCGGGAGGCAAGTTGGGAACGTTAGCGAGAGGAAAGCGTCCGCTCACGAGCCAGCCGATTAGCTGGCCAAGGCTATAAATATCCGCAGACGCAGAAGCAGCATGGGCGTCAACGCTAAGTTCAGGCGCCGCGAAGCCGACGCTTCCATATAGGACGCCGGCCCTCGTACGGCCAGGAAGTGTCGTCTTTCCAGTTGGCCCTCGGCCGAGACCCCAGTCCGCGACTACCCACCGACCTTTGCCGCCGAGACTGAACCGTAAGATGTTCGAAGGTTTGATGTCCCGATGAACCCAGCCGCGCTCGTGTGCCGCCCGCAGGCCAGCGCAGACGTCACCCACTAGAAGTGCGAGCCGTGCTTGATTGTCCGCGATCTTTCCGCGCTGGTCTTTTAGGTCTGCGCGCGCGAGAGGCATTACAAGCCATGAGCACTTGGTATCCGCATCAAGGACAGGGGTAACGTTCTCGTGCAGCAGGGTGCGGCCGTAGTCAATCTCACGACGCATCCGGGCCCGGGACTCTCGATCGCCCATCAGCCCAGGTCTTAGTCGTTTGAAGGCGATCTCTAGTCCGGTGGACTTATGGACGCCGGCCGTCACGATCGCCTGCCCACCTTCACCTAGAGCGCGCGCATCCAACCGATAGTCTCCTTTGACGGCCCGAGATTCCTCGGCGACCTGATTCCAATGCTCCCACATACGAGGATTCTAGGGGACCACGACAGGAGCACGCTCGAATCATCATCCGGCCCGCCGCTACTGGCGGCCAGCGGATCACGCGGCCACATCGGCCACCGCACAGCTTATGGTTGATCTCGGCACCCGGAGTGGACCACCATCGGCAACGGCGATCAAGTCAGACCATCTTCAATCAAGCGACAATATCGAGAATAGGCCTCATTCACCTGCTCGGGTATACGAACGAGGGTTCCCTCCTCCATCCGATATGTACGCTCTCGATCACCCTTGAATGAAAGCCAGTTGAAGCTCGTAGTTATCCAATTTTCATCCCAGATGAGGATCTTTGCGTGAGTATTGGAAAGTCGGACAAGGAAGAACAACTGAGGGAATCGTTTCCGAAGATCCGCCAGTCTACGCAACGCGCTGAGGTCCGACCCGCGATCGTCACTCCCATACCCGTGTGCGATGTGAATCCTAACGCCGGAATTCAGCCTCCTTTCAAGGAGCGCTATGAATTCGTCGTTTACGATCGCTCGCTTAATCCATGGCGAGACTATCAGCAATCGCTGATTGCTGTTCGTTAGGGCGTCTAGCAAAAGATCTCGATGTTCAAATACTCCGACGCTTCGCACCGAGATCGCATCCAATTCAGCAATAGCTTGCTCACTCTCGGCCTTGCTTTCATCAGGAACTATTTCGGCGCGCGCTTGCTTAACATCCGATAGAAGCGCCATCGACCTTAGCTGCTCGACCTCTGCCGCACTGACGCGGTCGCGCACGAGTCCGGATGGAATCGGCGCCTCATCTGGCAGCGCGGCAACATCGACGTGGATCCCAAGAGCCTCGGCCCCACCTGCCTTATTGAGCTCGAGCTCGTGACTGCGGCTCAGCTCACCGTCGATCACAACGCCGACTTGAACCTCACGACCCTCACTATCCGCGTAGACAAGCAGCTTGATAGGCAGGAACAGATGGGCCTTTGCAACAACTCGCTTCACTGCCAGGATCTCAACGCGAATCTCGTCGTCGTTCTGTTGCTCGAGGAGTCTATTCAGCGCCGCAGCGGTGATATCGGATTCACTTACCTCATTAGATCTAGAAATCAGCGTTCGAATACCACGCTCCTTGACTTCGTCTCGGCCGATGAGTGCGCTCCTGGGGAAAGCGGTGACGGACCAAGTTATCCGATCGTACGCGTAACCCAATGTAAGTTCTTTTGGCGAGACGGATGCCAGATCAGTCGCGGCATTGTGCCCTTCCGGTGTCAGCGCGACTCTCCAATCTCCATCCTGGGCAGCACGGCGATCAACGTAATCTCGTGACATCCCATCTGCTATCGCCGACCGTACTATTAGCGGCTCAATTCCCAAAATTTGCGACAGCTCCGTCTCGCGACTGATTCCAGCGTCGACGAAGCGAAGCACAAATTCATCGAGGAGGGCCAACCTCTTGCGCTCCTGTGCAAGCACTTCCACGAGCATCCAGGACATTGGCAAGGCTGCGTCCTCTATATCCAGCAGTGTCAGGCCAGGTCGGTCGCGCGAGAAGGTCTCAGCCAGAAGAACGTCCGGATCAAGCATGGTCCAACTCCCGAATCTCGCAATCCAAGGGATTAGCGCGCATATGCAGAGAGACATCCCGCAAGGCACCGGGCTGCGACAGGCAGAATTCCATGTCGCCTACAATAGTGAGTGAGAATCGCGCCCGGGAGAGTGCCACATTAATGCGACGCCAATATGACTCCCCCAGGAAGCCCAGGTCTCCACGTGGGTTGCTACGTGTCACCGAAAATATCCCTATGTCGGCCTCCCGCCCCTGAACCGCGTCAACGCTAAGAACGTCGACCTCCAAGTTCTTTGGTCTGTAGGTGGCTAGGCGACGTTCCAGTTCTTCGATCTGTAGACGGTAAGGCGATATCAAAAGAACCGATAATGTTCGCCCTGGCTTAACGAACTGCTTGTCAATGGCGGTGTCGATATCCTTCAACCGTTTTATGACTACCCTTGCCTCGACACGGTTCAAACGACTCTTTGTTCCCGACTCGAACTGCTCTTCGAAGCGCTCCTTGCCCAGCCTGCTTGTCGAGATCCACAGCGCCGGCTTGCCGAGAAGGTCGAGGCCGGGGACCCCGTCGGAGATTGGCGAGACAAGACCGCCCCCATAGAAGCACGCAGAGATTAGATCGCCGATCGGTCGTATCATGCGGTACTGCTGTCGCAAGAGATGCCTCACTGGCGGCGCCGTACCTGCCACCAGGCGATCAAACAGGGTCGACGTCACGAAGTCTTCGTCCAAGCCATGGCTCTGCATTAGCGCCCTATTCCGAAGGACCTCCTCATCCATTGGGGGAAGCTGGCGGGTATCCCCAACAAGGATCCACTTCTTGGCCCTAGCCAAGGGCACGAGCGCTTCAGTCGCGGTGGCTTTCGAGGCCTCATCCAGGATGCAGAGATCAAACTCAAGGTCGCGGACAGCAGGGTGCCCGAGGAAGCCGACACACGTACCCGCGAGGACGCTGGTCGTTTGCAGGAAGGCATTCACCAACTTCCGGTCCGAGGAAACTCGCTGGATCCACTCGCCCTGGAGTTTGACGAGCATTAGCAGCTTCGCGTTAGCCGGCGACGACCCGAGTAGAGCCTCCGCTGCCGCGCCCGCGCTGTCCTTGTCAAGCTCGTCTGGCAGCGTGAGATCGGACTCTAGGTGAAGTTGGGCCTCTTGCCGCAGTTCCAGGCTCTGTTCTCGCAGGAAGTCCAGTCGCTCCTGTACATCGACCCGGTCCCGGAGTTGCTCGACACCCGTGACGGTGTCCCTCGACACATCCCCATCACTGATTCGACTTTCAAGATGAGCGATATCACCAATCACTAGTCGGAGGCGCTGGAGCGCCAATGCGGCCTTTAGGTGTCTGATGGACAGTCCCTGGGCCTCCGCCAAGTTCGCCATGTATCGCTCAGCCCGACGTTCAACATTAATCGCCCATTCGCGCATCTGATTGTCGAGCAAGAGATGCTTAACGGTAACAGACACGCGCGGATCCTCTGGCTTGCCAAGCCTCACTAACCGAGTCAGTCCAGCCGCTTCTAAACGCTCTAAGGCGTTGTCCACAGCGACGTGCGTTTGACTGACAATCAAAATCTGTGCGGACGGGTTAGTGAGCAGATGTTGCGCAACTGTCTCGGTAATGAAACTCGTCTTGCCCGTTCCCGGTGGGCCCTCAACTAGCACAAAATCTTTGGCCCCGAGGGCTGACGCGACCGCGGACCGTTTGTCCCTATCCAGATTCTCCTGTAACCACCGCTCCGGCAACGCGGGATCCGGACGCCTGATTCGTGATGGGTCGACGAGCAACTCACGGAGATCCGGTCGCGGCCCGGAGCCATCGCGAATAACCTTGACCGCTTCCACTTGGCGTTCATGCGCCCTTTGGCCGGGCCCAAGAAATGGAGTTAGCTCGCCACTCGTTGGGAGATTCTTCGGTAGGCGGCGAAAACGGAGAACGGCCTTCTCGCCCGACTGCCGTAAGAATTCCCCTCTTGCAAGCATCCGGCCGTTTCCAATTCGAATGTCCCATTCCTGGCCCGTGTAGTCGTGCTCAACCGGTGCTCGGAATGTGAATTCAACCTCCTTGCCGCGAACATCCCTCGCTGAGTAGGAGATGGGTCGCCTATCACCTCGATCGAGCTCCTCTCGGGCATCCAGCAGGTCCAAATATCGATCGAAGAGAGCGTTCTCCACCTTCAGGAGACGCTCTTCTTCTCGCTTTATTGCGAGCGCCGCGTAATGATTGTCGAGGCGCTCATGGAGCGCCTCTGCGGCTAGAGTCGACCGAGTCGGGCCGGGGTCCCAGAAGCAAATGCCGAATAACTCGCCGACCGGGCAGGCGTCGGCTCTCTTCTTCCGGTCGAGCGCCGAATCCGCCTTCCGTGCACCGACAACTACGAATGAGTGGCCAGATTGACTCATCTTAAGCACAAATCGCCACTCGCTGCCGTACAGGAATATTGTCTCTCGATCCAACGCTTGTTGTTCTGGATCGAATCGGAACTCGGCATGAATCTGATTGATCAGATCTGAAGTCGCCACTGATTGCGCGATCTGCCGATCGGGCGTTGATTCAACTCCCGCAAGTTCTGCCACAGCACGCTTCGACAGTTCGAGCCAAAGCGACGCCTCGGCACGTACTCGTCGCGCCCGCCTCAAGCCTTGAATACCGGATAAATCTTTTAAGAACACGGACGCATTCTGTGGTCTGAGCTCCGGGTCCGAGTCGACACAACGCTGCAACAAATTGCGGATCTCGGAGGGCACATCTATCTCATGCAATTGTTTCTGTATGTCGGGGTAGTCCAACACCCGCGAAGTTGACATGGCCTCTATAAAAACTACGGCCACTGCCCATACATCGCGCGTAAACTCGTAACCGACTGAATTGTCCGGAGGGACATACGGAGGAGTATGCCAAGCGCGAAGTGTGTGGCCGAATGGGTCGACTTTGTCACGGAGTTTGGCGATGCCGAAGTCTCCTAATTTGGGCATCGCGCCTTGAATGAGTATGTTCTCTGGCTTAATATCGCGGTGCTCGACGTTGCGGAGATGTGCATAGGAAAGACCTTCGGAGATCGGCAGCGCGAAGCGATCAGCGAAATCATCCCAATCCTGCCATGGCTTATCCTTCAACAGATCGCCTAGGTTCTCCTCGACCCACTCGAGGGCTATGTAAAACTGACCCCGCTCTGGGTGCCACCCCGCATCTAGCAAGCGGACTATATTCGGATGGCTCAGGCGGTCAAGAGTCAGAACCTCGCGGTCGAAAAGAAGACGGGTCGTCGGATCGTCGGGATGCCCCTTGATGAACTTTATGGCGACGTGATCGCCGCTTTGCTCAAGATCGACAGCCTTGAACACCTCGCCGCCGCCTCCGCTGCGTGGCTCTGCTTTCAACAGAGCAAAGCGACCTTCGACAATCTCACTCATAGGTTCGAACACTCCCCAAATGTCCCGAGCTGAGCCCTCGACTTGGCCACAGCCGTACCCCGATTGATCGAAGGACACAGCCGCTACGCCGCCCGGTGTGGCTACTCAAGCGTCTATCGCTGCCCTGCAGTGATCCGTTACAGCTTGTAGTGGATCGCGAGCGCCCGCAAGAGCGGGACGAGCGCACGGGGTGAAGGCGAGTCGCCCAGTCACAGGCGGTGCCGGTGGTGAACGTTGTCCCTGGATGTCGATTGCTCACTCGAACGATCTGGCGGCCCCGCACAGATCAGAGACGACCTTCGCCATCGCACCCACGAGGTCCAGATCGCCATCAAGCCGGCGGAGCAGACGTGTTGAGGGACATCCCTCCCTCATACTCGTCAGGTCCCCCACACCCCGCGTTCGTTGCGCCGTTCCACCGGGAGCGTCACCAGGCCACCTCACTAAGTCGGCCCTAACGGGGAGCCCGCAGCGTGCGGCGCCAGCTGGAAGTTGATGCTCCAGCGCGAACTCCGGGCGTGGCGGCTGAGCACGCACGCGTAGCGCGATGGGTCGATCACATTCCCCCGGTCAGCAGTTGCCTGGTGCGCATACCGGAGATGGCCGGGCGATTTTGCGGCCTGGATTTCCGACGTTAGCGACGAAATTCTCTTCAGACCGTGACCTGCAGCCTTGCTCATCGATTGTCATCAATAGTTGGCGCCTGCCAGCGTCTCACATAGCAGCCATGGAGCAGAGAAGACCGATCAAAGCCATTGAGCCCGGAGGGCTCGCAGCCTCTCCGCTGCTAGTGCCTCTCCAAGAAACGTTGGGGTTGTAACCGTGTCGGGTTGACCGGTCCGATGGTGAGTCTGAAGGCTTGCCGTCGGAGGTGGTGATGGCTCGACAGCCTGAGGTGTTCGTGCGCTCGCTGGAGCCCGAGGAAGCGCAACGTCTGGTGAAGATCACTCGGACCACGAGGGACCGGGTTCGGCTTCGCCGGGCCGGGATCGTGCTGGCGTCGGTTCAGGGCAGGAGTGCGTCGGAGGCGGCGGGCATGTTCGCGATGAAGCCGCAGTA
>NZ_SNWS01000018.1:0-196163 GCF_004362255.1 Kribbella sp. VKM Ac-2571 | reverse complement strand
AAACCACGCCGAGGCGGACCCTGCCCACCCGATCCGGTCACCCGCACCCAAACCAAGCACCAGCCGCACCCACCCTCACGACGACCGACACTTTTTCAGGTCGAAGTAGCTACTCAGCCCGTGACCGGGTGGTGGGTCTTGACCGGGGTCGGGACCGGCGCGGCCGGCGGGGTGTCGACCTGGGCGGGCGCCTCGTGGGGCGGCTGCGGTTGCGGCTTGGGCTTCGGCTTCGCAGCCGGCTTGGCACAGGTCGCCGACGCCAGGTTGATGACCTCGGCCCCGCCGCCCAGGTTGATGCTCAGGCCGGTGATGGTGAACGCACCGTCCGAGTGCTTGCCCTGACTGTTGACCGTGATGCTCGCCAGCGGGTTGGACGGCAAGGACGCGCTCTGCTTCGTGCTCGGCAGCTTGACGGTCTGGCCGAGGAGCGTCAGCGAGCCGATGTCGACGCCGCCGGTGTCCCCGGAGCACCAGACGTTCAGCGAGTCGATGCCGAGCAGCGACTTCGGCGGGTTCAGGAGCAGGTTGCAGAGGTCCGGCAGGTTCTTCACCGGCAGGTCCTTGGTGCTCAGCTTCGGCAACGGCAGGCCGAGGTCGGGCAGCGCGATGTCCGGGAGCGGCAGGTTGTCCGCGCCGGTCTTCGGCAGCGTGGAGCACTGCTGCTTCAGCTCCGGCGGGATCGTCACCTGGCTCAGGATGTCCGGGCCGACCACGACGTCGAACAGTTCGACGGAGGCCGAGTCGTTGCCCGCGGTCGCCGTACCGGCCCGGACCGAGATCAGCGGGTTCTTCGGGAGCTCGAGCGCGGACGTCGTCTGCCGCTTGCCGTCCAGCGATTCGGCGTACGGCGTCTTCGGGATCGGCACCTGGCCTTCGGCGCTCACGGCGTACGCCGAGGACGGGCGGGCCGCCGCGTTACCGACGGGGGCGCTCGCGACCAGGCTGAACGTCACGACGCCCGCCACGGCCGCAGCCGTCAGCACGGTCGGAGTCAACTGTCGTCGCATCGGATTCTCCTTATTTGCTGTCGATCAGGACGAGCGTCCCGAGCGGAACCTTCTGCAGGTGGGCGAGGGCGGTTTTCGGCACCCGGACGCAGCCCGCGCTGATCGCGGCGCCGAACACGTGCGGATTCGGCCAGCCGTGGATCGCGACCGTACCAGGTCCGCCACCGAACGTGTCCAAGGTGGGACTGTGTGCACCCAACGGCAGCACAATCGGCGACGCCGAGCGCTTGTGATCGATGATCGAGCCGAGTAAGAACGTCCGCCCGGGCGGTGTCGGCGTCTTCGTCGCGCCGACCCCGGCCTTCCAGGTGCCCAGACTCCTGTTGTTCTCGAAGAGCTCGAGCGTCCGCGAGCTGGTGTGCACGCGGATCAGGTACGACGAGGTGGCCCGATCGAGCCCTTCGTCCTGGAGCCAGCCGGTGGACCGGTTGGGCTTGGAGGGCAGCAGGACCCGGACCCAGCCGTCGGTCTGCTCCACTACCGGTAGCCAGGTCGGCCCGAACTGGGTCGGGCCGATCTTGCCGAACGCGTCCGCGTCGGGGGAGCTGTAGAGCGCCGCCTCGGCGCGCGGGTGCACGACGAGCCCGGTGGTGCCGGCGAACGGCTCGGCGTCGAGCGGCGCGGTGGTGATCGTCGTCGCGGTCGTCGAGGCGGTCAGCGTGGTGAGGTCGACGGTCTCGTGCTTCTTGTTGCCGAGGATCCCGACCGCGGCGACCACGCCGAGCAGCACGAGCACGGCCAGCGCAGGAACCGAGCTACCGCCTCGCTCGTCGCGCATCCGATTGCTCCCCGTGGTCCCGGTGACGGCACGCCGTCACCCCCCCAGTAGTCCGGACGAATATAAACCCACTGGTAACAACGCGCCACACCTCGCGAGGTTACAACGCCGCGTAGTGCTCCGCGATCGCGTCGCTGGTGGTCATCCAGACGTCCGGCTGCGCGCTGATGTATTCCAGTGCGAGGTCCAGGTACTTCGCGCGGAACGCCTGCCCGATGACGAACGGGTGCAGCGCGAGCGCCATCACCCGTCCGGTGCCGGCCGACTCGTCACGCAGTACGTCGTACTGGTCCTTCACCATCTGCAGCAAGTCCGGGCCGGTCAGACCGCGGAGGAAGAGGCCCAGGTCGTTGAGCTCGACGGTGTACGGGACGCTCAGCATGCCGGGGACGTTGAGGTGGTACGGCTGGTCGTCGTTGGTCCAGTCGAGGACGTAGCGGTAGCCGAGCTCCGACAGCAGTTGCGGTGTGTTGTGGGTCTCGGTGAGGGCGGGACCCATCCAGCCCTTCGGACGCTTGCCGGTGGCGGTCTCGATGGTGTCGGTGATCTCGGTGAGGATGCGTCGTTCGTCGTCGGGCTCGTAGCCGGTGTGCAGGGTGGAGTTGGTCGAGCCGTGCGCGAGCCAGGACCAGTCCCGTTCGACGCCGGCCTTGATGATCTGCGGGTTGTGCTCGGCAACGTCCGAGTTGAGCAGCACGCTCGCGCGGACGTCGTACCGGTCGAGGATGTCGATGGTGCGCCAGATGCCGACGCGGGCGCCGTACTCGCGCCAGCCGTGGTTCAACGGATCGGGCTTGAGGTCGAGCGGCCAGATGCTGGTGGACGGCTGGTCGGGCAGGAAGTGCTCGATGTTGAGGCCGACGTAGAAGGCGACGCGCTTGCCGTCGGGCCAGGTCAGGCGGGGTCGTTCGGGAAGCGGGCTGTAGTCGTAGAGCGTCATGATTGGACGGTAAAGTCTGACATCAATGTCAGGTTCAAGTCCGGAGGTCTGTCGTGCGGATCGGGGAGCTGGCGCGTCGCACCGGCGTCAGCGAGCGGTCGTTGCGGTACTACGAGGCGCAGGGGCTGCTCGTGTCGGAGCGGACCGCGGGTGGGCAGCGTGAGTACGCCGAGCGTGCCGTCGACCGGGTGATCCTGATCCAGGAGTTGTTCGCGGCCGGGCTGCACAGCAAGAAGATCGCTCAGCTGCTGCCGTGTATGCGGGACCCGGACGGCGGCCCGAACGAGCGGGCCACGCCGGAGCTGGTCGTCGAACTGACCGCCGAGCGGGACCGCATCGACCAGATGATCGCCGACCTCGCCACGTCCCGGGCCGTCCTCGACGACGTCATCGCCACCGCGGCCCGTGAACTCTAATCGCCCGGGTGGTTCTTGTTGCGGCGTTTGAGGTAGCGCTCGAACTCGGCGGCGATCGCCTCACCGGTGGCCTCCGGGAGGTCGGCGGTGTCGCGCTGCTCCTCCAGGGACTGCACGTACTCCGCGACCTCGGGGTCCTCTTCGCTGAGCTCGTCCGCGCCGCGCTGCCAGGCCCGCGCGAGCTCCGGCAGGTCGCCTTCGGGCATCGCGAGGTCGAGGAGCGCCTCGATCTTGCTGAGCAACGCCAGTGACGCCTTCGGGCACGGCGTACCCGCGATGTAGTGCGGGATCGCGGACCAGATCGACACGGCCGGCACGCCGAGGGTGGTGCACAGGTCCGCGAACACACCGGTGATGCCGGTGGGGCCTTCGTACGTCGACGGCTCCAGGCTCCACGCCGCGCTGAGTTCCTCGTCGGACGAGGTCGCGGAGACCGGGATCGGACGGGTGTGCGGGGAGTCCGCGAGCAGGGCGCCGAGGACGACGACGAGCTGTGCGTTCGACTCGTCGACGATCTCCAGCAGCTCCCGGGAGAACGCCCGCCAGCGCATGTTCGGCTCGACGCCGCGGATCAGCAGCACGTCGCGGCCGGTGTCCTCCGGGCGGGCCAGGTAGATCCGGGTGGTCGGCCAGGTCAGGTGCCGTCCGCCCTCCTCGTCGAGGCCGACCCGGGGCCGGTTCACCTGGTAGTCGTAGTAGTCCTCGGGGTCGATCGCCGTGACGAGCTCGGCCTCCCACTCGTCGATCAGGTGGTCGACCGCTCCGGTGGCCGCCTCGGCCGCGTCGTTCCAGCCCTCGAACGCGGCGATCACGACCGGGTCCCTCAGGTTCGCGAGGTCTACCACTCGCAGGCCCCCTGTCGTCTCTGTAGTCGGCTCTGTAGCCAATCCGGTGGGTCACCGGAAACCGGACTGCCCAGCCTACGTGCTCCGCTGTGAGCGTGTGCCCGGTTTCACCCCAGGCGGAACGTGTCGCCGCACCCGCCGCACCCTGTCCCAACCCCACCGGGGAGAATGAGCACCGAGACTTTGAGAACCCACCAACCATTTTCCGAGCGCGCAAGTGGTTGGTGGGTTCTCAAAGTGAGGTGATGAGGTAGAGGAGCTGTAGTTGCCGGCCCTGCAAGCGGTGCTGTGGGACATGGACGGGACGTTGGTCGACTCCGAGAAGGTCTGGGCGGAGGTGCAGCTCGAGCTGCTGGCCGAGCTGGGTGCGACCTGGACGGTCGAGGACTGTATGACCTTGATCGGGAGCGACCTGCGCGACGCCGTCCAGGTCTGGATGGCGCGGATCCCGGAAGGCGTGATCACCGCCGAGGAGCTGGCCGACCGGATGTTCTCGGCGGTGGTGGAGGCGCTCCGCAAGGAGGTGACCTTCCAGCCGGGTGCGCTCGAGCTGCTCCAGGCGCTGCGCAAGGAAGAGATCCCGTGCGCGCTGGTGTCGGCGTCGTACCGGGTGATGATCGACGCGGTGCTCGAACACCTGCCGCCGGACCCGTTCGCCGTGATCGTGGCCGGTGACGAGGTGACGCTGGGCAAGCCGAACCCGGAGCCGTACCTGACCGGTGCGGCCAGGCTGGGTGTCGACCCGGCGAACTGCGTCGTGATCGAGGACTCGATGACCGGCACCCAGGCCGGGACGGCGGCCGGCATGTACGTCGTCGCCGTGCCGCAGTGGGTGTCGATCCCGGACGCGCCGCGACGGCTCGTGGTGAAGTCGCTGGAGCCGCTCACCCCGGAGTCCCTGCGGTCGCTGCTCCGTTGAGGAAGTACCGTCACTTGGTGCCCTCGGGGGCGTTGTCTTGTGGTGGGGTCGCGGGCTGGGGAAAGGTGAGACGGTGAGTGAGTGGGTGCGCCGGGTGTCGGCGGCCGTGGCGGTAGGCGCGCTGGGCGTGTCCCTGGCGGCCTGCGGTGAGCCGGACGACAACGCCCCGCACCCGGGGGAGCCGACGGCGAAGCTGATGCTGCTGCGGCTCGCGACCACGGACGCGATCTCGACGCTCGACCCGGCCGGGCCGTCCGACGAGGGCTCGCGGACCGTCCAGGCGAACCTGTACCAGACGCTGCTGACGATCCTGCCGGACAAGCCGACCCCGGTGCCGGACGCCGCGGACTGCCAGTTCGACTCGCCGACGACGTACACCTGCAGCCTGAAGGAGCACCTGGCCTTCCCGAACGGGCACGAGCTGACCTCGTCGGACGTGAAGTTCAGCTTCGACCGGTTGGTGCGGCTCAGGACGCCCGGGGGAGCGGCCGCACTGTTCTCCTCGGTGAAGTCGGTGAGTACGCCGGACGAGCTGACCGCGGTGTTCAACCTGACCAGCCCGGACGCGCGCCTGCCGTACCTGCTGACGACGACCGCCGCCTCGATCGTCGACGAGGAGTCGTACCCGGCGAACAAGCTGCTCGACACGAAGGCGATCGGCAGCGGGCCGTACCAGCTGGCGGGATACAAACCGGGTACCGAGGTCACGCTGACCAAGTTCCCCGGGTACCACGGTCCGCGGGCGGCGCAGAACGACGGCGTGACGATCAGCCTAATGAAGGACTCGAACGCGCTCTACCAGGCGGTCACGACCGGCAAGGCGGACCTCGCGTTCCACGGGTTCGGCCCGGGTCTGCTGGACAAGCTGCGCAAGTCCGACCAGGTCCAGGTCGTCGAGACGGGCTCCGCGGAGATCCGGCTGTTCACCTTCCAGATGAAGTCGCTCCTGGCCCGCAATCCGGCCGTACGGCGGGCCGTGGCGCAACTGATCGACCGCCCGGCGATCGCGAAGAAGGCGTACGGCGACCACGTGTCGCCGCTGTACTCGGTGGTGCCGCCCGGCTACGGCGGACAGGCCGACGCGTTCAAGACGGAGTACAAGCAGCCGAGCAGGACGGCGGCCGCGGCGATCCTCAAGGAGGCGAACATCGCCGTACCCGTGCCGCTGACGGTCGGCTGGACGCCCTCGCAGTACGGCGTCGGCGCGAAGGCCGAGGTGCTGGAGCTGAAGCGGCAGCTGGAGGCGTCCGGCTTGTTCCGGGTGACGCTGCGGGGTGCGGAATGGCCGCAGTACCAGGAGCTGACGAAGACCGGGGCGTACGACCTGTACCAGGCCGGCTGGACTCCGTCGTACCCGGATGCGGACGACTACCTGAGCCCGTTCGTGGCGATCGACGGGGAGTTCGTGAACGGCTACCGGTCGGCGGCCGCGACGAAGTTGCTGCAGCAGGAACGGACCGAGCAGAACGGCCTGAAACGCGACGACCTGATCGGGCAGCTACAGGGAGTAATCGCGCGAGAGGCGCCGGTGATCCCGAGCTGGCAGGGACGCCTCGCGGTGGTCGCCGGGAAGGATCTGGAGAACCTCAGGACGGCTCTCGATCCGCTTTCGTTCCTTTATCTGTCCGGCCTTCGAAAGTGACACAAAGATGCCATGGCAGTAACGGTTCGCAAGGTGCTGACGACCGTGGGTGCGACGCCGTGGTTTACTGCGGAAAGTCCACGATACGGGACGATTTCCTGACGATCACGATCGGGCAACGCAGCACTTTCCGCGTTTGACTCCGGGCTGTAATGGCGGCAGGTTAAGGCGGCAGCCATTCCGGATTTTGTTCCGGTTCATCCGAATCAGGCAGGGGAACTCATCACGTGAGCGAGCGGAGCGAGTGAACCAAAGAGTTCAGCAGCATCATGCTCACGCGCGAGCCGAGCGAAGCGAGGTGAGGGCGTGAGCGCACCACTCGAGGTCGAGCCGGGATCATCCTCAGCGCAACCCGAGGCGATCCTCAAAGGCGCGGGCAAGATCGAGGGCCGGTCGCTGTGGCAGATCTCCTGGATGCGGCTGAAGCGTGACAAGGTCGCGCTGGCCGGCGGCGCCGTCGTGGCGCTGCTGATCCTGGTCGCGATCTTCGCGCCGGTGGTCTGCAAACTGGTCGGTGTCACCCCGAACGATTTCCACCAGGATCTGGTGGACCCGTCGCTGCAGACCCCGATCGGCAAGCTCGGCGGCGTCAGCTGGGACCACCCGTTCGGAATCGAGCCGGTGAACGGCCGGGACATCTTCGCCCGGATCGTGTACGGCGCCCGCATCTCGCTGCTGATCGCCTTCCTGGCGACGCTGCTGTCGGTCGTGATCGGTGTCGCGATGGGGATCGTCGCCGGGTACTTCGGCGGCTGGGTGGACTCGCTGATCAGCCGCTTGATGGACATCTTCCTGGCGTTTCCGCTGGTGCTGTTCGCGCTGGCGATGGTCGGTGCGATCCCGGACCAGATCTTCGGGCTGAAGGGCAACACCCTGCGGGTCGCGCTGATCGTGTTCATCATCGGCTTCTTCAGCTGGCCGTACATCGGCCGGATCATCCGCGGCCAGACACTGTCGCTGCGGGAGCGGGAGTTCGTCGACGCGGCCCGGAGTCTCGGTGCGCGCCGCCCGTACATCCTGTTCACCGAACTGTTGCCGAACCTGATCGCGCCGATCCTGGTGTACGCGACCTTGCTGATCCCGACCAACGTCCTCTTCGAGGCCGGCCTGTCCTACCTGGGCTTCGGTGTCCGCCCGCCCACGTCGAGCTGGGGCGACATGCTGTCCGGCGCGGCGAACTGGTACCAGGTCGACCCGATGTACATGATTCCGCCCGGTTTGGCGATCTTCGTCACCGTGCTTGCGTTCAACCTGTTCGGTGACGGATTGCGCGACGCGCTCGACCCGCGATCCCGGTAGGCGTTTCGCATCAACCAGGGAGCCTGGCTCTCAACGATTGAAGGGGTGCAACAAGAGATGAGATGGAATCGCATCACGACGGTAACAGCCGTCAGTGCGGCCGTCGCCTTGAGCCTGGTGGCCTGCGGGGGACCGAAGGCTTCCTCCGGAGGGTCGGGTGGCGGCAGCAGCGCGGCGACGCCCGAGTTCGACGCGGCGAACAACAAGATCTTCAATCCGAGCGACAAAAAGGGCGGCACGCTCCGGATGGCGATCACGGAGAAGTGGGACTCCACCGACCCCGGTGACACCTACTACGGCCTGTCCTGGAACCTCGTGCGGAACTACGTCCGGCCGCTGATGACCTTCAAGTCGGCCCCGGGCAAGGAAGGCGCAAAGGTCGTGCCGGACCTTGCCGAGAAGCCGGGCGAGCCGAGCGACGACGCCAAGACCTGGACGTATCACCTCCGCAAGGGCGTCAAGTACGAGGACGGCACCGAGGTCAAGGCCAAGGACGTCATGTACGGCGTCGCCCGGTCCCTGGACAAGACCACGCTGCCGAACGGGCCGACGTACTTCAACGACTTCCTGCTGGACGTCCCGAAGGACTACAGCGTCGCCAAGGACCCGCAGATGAAGCAGTTGTCCAAGGCGATGACGACGCCGGACGACTACACCATCGTCTTCCACCTGAACAAGACGTTCGCCGGCTTCGACTACTTCGCGCAGCTGCCGTCGACGGCGGGGGTCCCGCAGGCGAAGGACACCGGCACGAAGTACCAGCTGCACCCGATCTCGAGCGGCCCGTACAAGTTCGAGAGCAACGACGCGAACAAGGGCTTCACGCTGGTCCGCAACGACCAGTACGACCCGGCGACCGACCCGGACTCGGGCCGCAAGGCGCTGCCGGACAAGATCACCGTCGCCTACAACGTGAACGGCGCGGACATCGACAACCGGCTGCAGGCCGGTGACCTCGACGTCGACATCGCCGGTACCGGCGTGCTGGCCGAGACCCAGGCCAAGGTCCTGGCCGACCCGAAGCTGAAGGCGCACACCGACAACGTGCTGTCCACGCGCCTGAACTTCACTGTGTTCAACAGCCAGGTCAAGCCGCTGGACAACGTCGACTGCCGCAAGGCGATCCTGTACGCCGCCGACCACGAGGGCTACCAGCGCGCGTACGGCGGTCCGATCGGTGGCGACATCGCGACGAATCTGATGCCGCCGACGGTCGTGGGCGCGCAGAAGTTCGACGACTACGGCTTCGAGCAGGACAAGAACGGCAATCCGGCGAAGGCCAAGGAAGCGCTGACGAAGTGCGGTATGCCGAACGGCTTCAGCACCAACATCGCCTACCGTGCGGACCGGCCGAAGGAGAAGGCGGTCGCCGAGTCGCTGCAGCAGTCGCTGGCCAAGGTCGGCATCAAGCTGACGCCGAAGGGCTTCCCGACCGGTGACTACACCAAGCTGTACGCCGGCAAGCCGGACTACGCGAAGGCCAACGGCCTGGGCATGATCGTCTACAGCTGGGGTGCGGACTGGCCGGACGGTTTCGGCTTCCTCAGCCAGATCGTCGACAGCCGGGTCATCCGGGCCGCGGGTGGCAACACCAACCTGGGGATCCGGATCCCGGAGGTCGACCAGCTGATCGACAAGGCGCTGGCGACCACCGACGACGCGGCCCGCAACCAGATCTGGGTGGACGTCGACAAGAAGGTCATGGAGCAGGCCGGCGTGCTGCCGGGTATCTGGGCCAAGGGTCTGCTGTACCGCCCGGACACGCTCGCGAACGTGTTCAGCAA
The DNA here is from genome assembly GCF_004362255.1 of Kribbella sp. VKM Ac-2571. NCBI lineage: Bacteria > Bacillati > Actinomycetota > Actinomycetes > Propionibacteriales > Kribbellaceae > Kribbella > Kribbella sp. VKM Ac-2571. The sequence goes on along the minus strand of NZ_SNWS01000018.1, from coordinate 186,533 downwards.
CGACGGTCAGAACATGTACGACTACGCGAGCATCGGACTCGCACAGAAGTAGTAGTCGGCAGTCAGTTGCCCTGACCAACAATCACCAGTAGAGGTAGGTGAAGGCTGAGGGTGGCCGGTGATCAGCGATGATCACCGGCCACCACGCCGAGCACGGTGTTCGCATATCTAGTTCGCCGGGTGATCGGAGCAGTACTCCTGCTCCTCATCGTCACGGCCGTCACGTTCGCGATCTTCTTCCTCGTCCCGAGACTCGGCGGTGCCACCGCCGACGACCTGGCCGGGCGCTACGTCGGCAAGAGCGCGGGGCAGGAGCAGATCCACAACACGGCGGTCCGGCTCGGCTTCACCGACCCTCTCTACGTGCAGTACGGCCGATTCGTGAAAGGCATCGTGGTCGGCCAGGACTACAACTACGGCACCGGAACCGAGCGTTGCCCGGCGCCGTGCTTCGGCTACTCGTTCCTGACCCAGCAGCCGGTCTGGCCGGACCTGGTCGCGCGAATACCGGTGACAGCCTCGCTCGCGGGCGGGGCGGCCTTCATCTGGCTCCTGACCGGTGTCGGGACCGGTGTCGTCTCGGCACTGAGACGTGGGTCGGTGCTGGACCGATCACTCATGTCGGTGGCGCTGGCGGGTGTCTCGCTGCCGATCTTCTTCACCGGCCTGCTGTCGCTGTCGATCTTCAGTTACGGCCTCGGCTGGACCCAGCAGGGCGGCATCAACCCGCTCGACGAGACGAACCCGTTGTGGTGGGCGTACGACCTGATCCTCCCGTGGGTCACGTTGGCCTTCCTGTACGCCGCGGCGTACGCGCGACTCACCCGGGCCGGCATGCTCGAGACGATGAACGAGGACTACGTCCGGACCGCCCGCGCCAAGGGACTCACCGAGCGGACCGTGGTGCTGCGGCACGGGCTGCGGTCGGCGCTGACGCCGATCCTGACGATCTTCGGCCTCGACCTCGGCCTGCTGATGGGCGGCGCGATCCTCACCGAGACCACGTTCTCGCTGCCCGGCATCGGTCAGTACGCCGTGATCGCGCTGCGGGCCAACGACCTGCCGAAGGTGCTCGGCGTGACCCTGGTCGCCGCGTTCTTCATCGTGCTGGCGAACCTTGTCGTTGACCTCCTGTACGCCGTCGTCGACCCGAGGGTGCGAATCTCGTGAGTGAGCCGATCGAAGAAGTCCAGGACGCCCCGGGGCAGCGGGTGGAGCGCGGCGAGGCGTTCCTCGACGTTCGCGACCTGAAGGTGCACTTCCCGACCGACGACGGTGTGGTGAAGTCCGTCGACGGCGTCTCGTTCAAACTCGAGCGTGGCAAGACCCTCGGTATCGTGGGCGAGTCGGGCTCGGGGAAGAGCGTGACGAGTCTGTCGATCATGGGTCTGCACCCGCCGGGTGTGGCCAGGATCAGCGGCCAGATCTTCCTCGACGGCCAGGACCTGGTGTCGTCGAGCCGTGAAGAGGTGCGGCTGCTCCGCGGCAAGCGGATGGCGATGATCTTCCAGGACCCGCTGTCCGCGATGCACCCGTTCTACACCGTCGGGCGGCAGATCATCGAGGCCTACCAGGTGCACAACCAGGTGAGCAAACAGGTCGCGCGCAAGCACGCGATCGAGATGCTCGACCGGGTCGGCATCCCGCAGCCCGACCGCCGGGTGGACGCGTACCCGCACCAGTTCTCCGGCGGTATGCGGCAGCGCGCGATGATCGCGATGGCGCTGTCCTGCGACCCGGACCTGCTGATCGCCGACGAGCCGACCACGGCCCTCGACGTCACCGTGCAGGCGCAGATCCTGGACCTGATCCGGGACCTGCAGCGCGAGTTCAACTCCGCGGTCATCATCATCACCCACGACCTCGGTGTGGTCGCCGAGCTGGCCGACGACATCCAGGTGATGTACGCCGGCCGCGCGGCCGAGTACGGCACCGCGGAGGACATCTTCGACCGCCCGCAGCACCCGTACACCTGGGGTCTGCTCGGCTCGATGCCGAGGATCGACCGGGAGCGCTCCGAGCGGCTGATCCCGATCAAGGGCACACCGCCGAGCCTGATCAACGTGCCGAGCGGCTGCGCGTTCAACCCGCGCTGCAACTACGCGCACCTGAACGACGGGCTCAGCCAGACCGAGCGGCCCGAGCTGCTCGACACCGGTAACGGCCACCTGGTCGCCTGCCATCTCTCCCCGCAGAACCGCCGGCAGGCGTGGGAGACCGACATCAAGCCGAAGCTGTGAACGGGACCGGAAATGGGACGCGGACTGTGACTACTGCTGACACCGAATCGACTCCCGTCGTTCCCAAGATCGGCGAGGAGATCCTGTCGGTCGACGGCCTCGTCAAGCACTTCCCGATCCGCAAGGGCGTCCTGCAGCGCCAGGTCGGCGCGGTGCAGGCGGTCGACGGCCTGACGTTCAACGTGACCCGCGGCGAGACCCTGTCGCTGGTGGGGGAGTCCGGCTGCGGCAAGACCACGACCGGACGGTTGCTGACCCGGCTGCTCGCCCCCACCTCGGGCAAGATCGTGTTCGAGGGGCGGGACATCAGTCACCTCAGCGAGGGGCGGATGCGTCCGCTGCGTCGCGACGTACAGATGATCTTCCAGGACCCCTACGGTTCGCTGAACCCGCGGCACACGGTCGGCAAGATCGTCGGCGCGCCGTTCCGGCTGCAGCACGTGAAGACCGAGCACGGCGTCAAGCGGGCAGTGCAGGAGCTGCTCGAGCTGGTCGGTCTGAGCCCGGAGCACTACAACCGGTATCCGCACGAGTTCTCCGGCGGTCAGCGGCAGCGCATCGGGATCGCGCGCACGCTGGCGCTGCGGCCGAAGCTGATCGTCGCCGACGAGCCGGTGTCCGCGCTGGACGTGTCGATCCAGGCCCAGGTCGTGAACCTGCTGGAGGACCTGCAGGAAGAGTTCGACCTGACGTACGTGATGATCGCGCACGACCTGTCCGTCGTACGGCATGTGTCGGACCGGGTCGCGGTCATGTACCTCGGCAAGATCGTCGAGCTGGCCGACCGGGTCGACCTGTACGAGAAGCCGATGCACCCGTACACGGTCGCGCTGTTGTCCGCCGTACCGGTGCCGGACACCAAGCGGAAGGGCAAGCAGGAGCGGATCCGGCTGCAGGGCGACGTCCCCAGCCCGATCAACCCGCCGCCCGCGTGCCGCTTCCACACCCGCTGCTGGAAGGCGCAGGAGATCTGCAAGACCCAGGAACCCCCGCTGGTCGAACTGAAGCCGGGCCACCAGACCGCCTGCCACTTCCCGGAAAACGTGGACCAGCCTGCCGCCACGGCGGATTCGGCCGGCTGATCACTCGGCCAGGTCGATGATCGGCGTGCCGGTGGGTAGGGCGAACGGCGTTGTTCGTGGTGCGGTCTTGCTGAAGGTCCAGGTGGAGAAGTTTCGCGCGACGACGGTGAGGGCGCTCGTCCGTGCGTTGTAGGTGATCAGACTGACCACGTCCACGAGGCTTCCGGGTCGGACACCGACAGCGCTGAAGGTCGTTTCGTCGAGCCATTGGCCGAAGCGGTAGACCCCGTACTGGCGGGGCATTGCCGCGGCGCGGGTGGCGGTCACACCGAACAGATTCATTCCGGCCCAGCGCGGCCAGGCGCCCGGCTGCGCGTCGTCGGGCTGGGTCACGAGGTACCTGCCGTCGGGTGACAGGAACGCCTGCTGGCCGGAGAACCTCGCGGGCGCGGTTGCGGACACCGTCTTCGCGACGGCCAGGCTCACGGCGGGTGGACGCTGCTCGAGCGGTTGCTGGAACACGATCTGCCCGGCCGCCACCGCGCGGACCGCGTTCGTCGGCACCTTCGCGAGCAGCTCGCCCCGGTTCGCCCGGATGTCCCAGCGGTACGGGCCGTCGACCGTGTCGAAGTACGCCGTCCCGCCGTCGATCGCGATGATCCGCGAGCGGAACACGAGGCTGATGTTCGGCGGGATCTTGTTACCGACTGCCGTCCGCACGAGTTCCCGGCCCGTGGCGACGTCGTACACCACTGACTCGTTGTGGTCGTTGAAACCCTCGACCCATCCGACCAGGTTGCCGCGGAAGTCGGCGGCCAGCTCCCAGCTGCTCTTGCCCAGGCTCCGCACGCCGGACCGGTCGGCCACGTGGATCGCGTTCTCGGCGTTGAGGAACACGAAGCCCGCGTCGGTCTGGACGAATGCGGTCACCGTGTGCGGGGCCACCGAGATGACCTCGGAGCCGTAGTGGATCTCGTTGCCCAGTGCATAGGTCGCGCGGCGTTGTGTGAACGGCCCGGGCCGGGCCGGCTGGGGTTGTTCGTTGCGGGGCCTCAGCACACTCGCTCCGCCGACGGCCACGGCCGCGGTCGCGACGGCACCGCCGAGGATGCCGAGCGTACGGCGGCGCGCGGCCCGGTGGTTGCCGGCCGCAATGATGCCGTCGAGGTCGAGCGGCGGCGGCTCGGTGCCGGCGGCACGTTCGGCCAGCGTGTCCCTGAGGAGGTCGTTCATTCGGTGATCCCTGCCTTCAGCACGACGTCGGAGCCCAGGCGGGTCCGGAGCTTCTTCAGTGCGTCGGAGACCTGGCTCTTCACGGTCCCGACGCTGCAGCCGAGGATCTCGGCGGTTTGCGGTTCGGTGAGGTCTTCGTAGTACCGCAGCACCAGTGCGGCGCGCTGCCGCGGCGGGAGCTTCTGCAGTTCGCGCCACAGCCAGACCCGGGCGGTCGCGTCGTCGGTGCTGACGGGCTGATCGGGTACGTCGTCGTACGGCCGCTCCGCCCGCCAGGACTTGCGGCGCCACCAGCCGATCGCGGTGGTCGTGATCACGCGGCGCGTGTAAGCCTCGGCGTTGTTCGGATCGCGCAGGCGGTGCCAGCCGACGTACGTCTTGACCAGCGCCTCCTGGACGAGATCCTCGGCGAGGCCGCGCTCGCTCGTCAGCAGGTACGCGTACCGGAAGAGCGCGCCGTGCCTGCTGGTCGCGAACTCGGCGAACGCAGTCGCCTCGGCCATCTGTCCCCCTTTGGGTCTGTTGAGGGGGTGTCTGATGGTTCCACGCCGTAGCGAGGAGGTGCTCGGTGCGGCGTGGAACCATCAGACACCCCCTACCCTCCCTGACGTGGGGACGTAGGCAAAGGGTTGGGCGTTGCAGCAAGAAGCAGCCGGGCGATGAGCGCGTGACCGGCCGAGTCCGGGTGGTCACCGTCGGAGGCCAGCAGCGCGGTGATGTCGGTGCTGTTCTCGAACGGCGTGTAGATGTCGACGTACGTCGCGTCGTCGGCCCGTGCCGCGGCGGCGATCGCGGTGTTCGTGCGGATCGTGAGCTGGTCGCTGGCGATCCTCCCGCTGGGGGTGTACTGCTGCTTGGCCACGTCGCCGTCCTTGAAGACGTTCCAGTAGCCGGTCACCAGGATCGTCGTCGGCAGATCGCCGCGGAGAGCGTGCACGCGGCTCAGGATCCGGCCGAGATTGGTGGTCAGCTGCTCGTACTCGTCGGACACGCAGTCGCCGGTGCACTGCCCGCTGGTGACGTCGTCGTGATGGTCGCCGAAGTCGTTCGCGCCGATCGTGAGCAGTACGACGTTCGCGGTTTTCGTGGCCTGCTCGACGGGGGAGTTGCGCAGGTCGAGCTCCTGGAGCAGACCGGTCGAGTCGAGGCCCGCGACGCCTTGGTTGTCGACCGTGACCGGTACGGCGGAGCGGTTGTGGAGCAGGTCGCCGTACAGCTGAGGGAAGGCGGTGCAGTCGCAGTTGGAACCGGAGGTGACCGAGTCGCCGAGGGCCACCACCCGGACCGGGCCTGCGGCAGGTGGTGGGAGGACCTCGCTGACCATCGCGGCGCCGGTGACCGCGCTGACGAACGCGAGCACGAGCAGGCCGGCGGCGAGCCGTCGGAGTGTGTGGATCACGCCGGTTTGGTGTGGCTCCCGTCGTGCTGCGGAAGGACGAGCTGGTTCACGAGCCAAGGATAGGCCGACGCGAACGCGGGCGCGGCGAACTGCCACACGTGCGTGCCGGGGGAGATCTCGACCCGGGACCAGATGCCCACCTTGGCGCCGGCCGTGGACAGTTCCTCCGCCTCGTGCTGGTGACGCAGCTCCGCGGTGCTGGTCAGGAACAGGCCGTTGACGCCTCGGTACTTGCCGTGGGCACGCATCACCAGCAGCGGTTCGTTGGCCTTCTCGAGCGCCACGTTGCCGCCGTACAGATCGTGCAGGCTGCCGGCGGGCGTCGTCGTGTACGGCGCGAGGTCCCCGGAGATGTCGATGAAGTGGTCGAACACGCCCGGGTGCTCGACGACCAGGTCGAGGGCGCAGGTGCCGCCCATCGAGAAGCCGGCGACGGCCCACTGGCTCGGGTTGGTGGAGGCGCCGAACGTCTTCTCGACGTACCGCGGGATGTCCTCGTCGAGATGGTCGGCGGAGTTGCCCCGCGGCCCGTTCACGCACTCGGTGTCGTTGTCGAACTTCGCGATCGGGTCGGTGAAGACCAGGATCGGCGCGTACCCGTGGTGCCGGTGCGCGTACGCGTCGGACACCTGGACGGCGTTGCCGAGCCGCACCCAGTCACCCGGGCCGCCGCGCTCGCCACCGATCAACTCGACCACCGGGAGCGCCTGCCGGTGCGCGAACCAGATCGGCGGCAGGTACACCAATTCTTGCCGATGAGCGAAGTGGCTGTACGTCGCGGGAATGTCCACCGCGACCAGCCGCCCGGCCGAGGGAACCTTCGCCGAGCGTGCATCGTGCGCCAGCCCCGACATCGACACCTGACCCGGCAGCGGAGCGTTACGCCAGTCGTTCACCGCGGAGTCGATCGTGGGGTAGTACCCGACGAACTGGTTGATCCCGTTGGCACACACCAGGGCTGCCAGCGCCGCGGCGACCACCGCCGTACCCCGCCGCCACCACCGAGCACTTCGCCACCCCACCCCCAGCACGATCAGCGCCCCCACAGCCACCCCGAACCACAACCACACCACAAACGGCAACGGATCCGTCAGCCCGACGAGCTTCGCCCCCGGGTACGCCGCCACGAGCGTCACCAACGCGGCCCCGACCACCGCCAGCGGCACCACCTGCCCCCGCCACCGCCGATCCCGCCACCCCACCGCAACCAGCACCATCCCGACGGCAACCGCATCCAGCACCACCGGAAACCATCCCCCAAGCAGCGATACCCTCATCCAACCCTCCGAACCTGAGCAGACCCAAACCGCAGACGCCCAACCACGGCGGATGGTTGGCACGCCGCCCCAGGCCCTCTCAGCGGCTACTCAGGTTCGGACGAGAGCCCGCAGGACCTCGAGCGGATCGTCGCCTTGTTTCAGGGGCACTGCCCGGCCCTCCAGATAGAGCCCGATGAAGTCGTCCACGTCCTCCGGCCACGTTTCCACAAGGAAAAGCATGTCCTCGGGAGCAATGCTGGCGAGAATCGATCCTTCGAGGTTGTCGAAGATCCTCAGGACGGGCTGTCGGGGCGTCCAGTGCGGAGGCTGCTCGAGTCGCAGGTAGGTGACGAACTCCGGCGCGAAGTAGGTGTGCGCACAGGAGGCCGGCGTTTGCGCCAATTCGCGGTCGATGTCGAGTCGCATCTCTCGCAGTTGCTCCTGCACGGCGCCGGAGGCCCGCTGCTCGGCATACCAGAGCATGGCGACGACTGTCGGCGCGATGGGCGATGGAACTGCGCGAATGTGGTCCTCGAGCCCGGGTATCGCGTTGAGCACGCTCGGGTGGCAGACCGCAGTGGCTGCAAACTCGACCTGGTAGCCGGTGTTCTCGGGCGGTGGGAACGCGTGGGTGAGCAACTCCGTGACCTCCTCGACCGGCAGATCCCCAGCGGCCCGGGAGAGCAAGATCGAGATCGCTCGCTTGACGTTGCTGTTCACGTCTGTTCGGCCCGACAAGATGGTGAGCAGGTTCTGGTACCACGCGTGGTCGTACGGGAGTGGACGACCGAAATGCGGCGTACCCGAGGCTGCGAAATGAATGACCGCCACCTGCTGGATGGCAGCGAGATCTGCCTCCCGCCACGGATCCCACGGGTCGTCGACAACCTGAGTCGCGAGGGCGCCGACCACGAGTCTCGCCTTGTGCGTTTGGTCACCCAGTAGCTCCGCCTCGTTGACGAGGACGTCGTGCGTGGAGTCGAGGCGGAGACACAGCCTCAAATTCCACCAGGGAGGCGGCTCCTCAGAGGCCTCCACGCCCAGTGTGCTCATCACGCTGAACCAGGCCGCATTGTCGAGGCCGGCGCGCCAGAGATGTACCAGCGGGCGCCAGCGGTCGGCTGCATCGGAGCCGACGAGGTCATGTACGGGGACCGGTTCGGCGTCGAGGAGAATGCGGAGCATCGTGAGGTTGGCGGTGTAGCTGGCTCGGTGGCGTACGGGGTCGTAGGGGAGTGGCACGTAGAGCTGGTCGCCGGTGTCCGGGCGGGTGAGTTCGCGGCGTAGCAGTTCGCTGATGGTGGCTCGGAGTGAAGGGTGTTGTTCCTCGGGGAGTCGCTCTGCCAGCTCGGCGATGAAGAGTCGGACGGGGCCGCGGGTGCTGAGGGGCTGATGGCTCAGGAGGCGGCGCAGGAGGGTGTCGTCGAGGGCGGTTGGCTGTGGGCTGAGCGAGGCGGTTTCGAGGTCGCGGTGGCGCATGAGCTGGACGAGGAGTTCGACGACGAGTTCGGCGACCAGGAACTCGCCGAAGGTGGCGTGGAGGAACTCGTAGGCGCTGCGTTGTTCGCGGTCGGCTCGAGGGTTGTGGACGAACATGAAATCGCCGAGGACGCGGTCGGCCGCGGTCAACGGCTGGATTCCCGGCGGCGCGACGGCGGGCGGTTCGAGGGCGGCCAGGTCAGCGTTCAGTTCGATATCGGTGATGTGTTGCCGCCCGCGGTTGAACATGCCGATCGCGGCGTATTGCAGCTGCCGGCGTTGCTGACGCTGCAGCAGCTTCTGCTCGGGCTCGGAAGCCTCCGGTGCGGTCTTCTCGGTGATCTGGCGGGTGATGAAGCGGTCCATGATCCGCTGGTAGAGCTCGCTCTGCGTCAGGTCGGCGCCGCCCAGCTGATTGGTGCCGAGCTCGGCCAGGTAGACCGCGAGCATGAGCAACAGCAGCGGCTGGCTGCTCAGCTCGGCGATCTCGTCGGAGACCGTCATCTCCTCGATCTCCAGCGGGACGAACGTGGCGGCCCCGGCGTGCGCCGCGTTCCAGGCGGTGAGCCACTGCTCGATCCTCGGCCTGTCGAACTCCCGCAGCTTGATCATCGGGGTGTCCGCGGCGATCTCGGCGCGGTCCGCGACGACGGTCCGGGACGTGACGATGACCGAGGTCGGCGTACCCAGGGTTCTGGCCCGTTTCTGGAAGTCCTCGACCTTCGACAGGTACGCCGACTGGGTGACACCGGTGGCCTGGACGAGTTCGTCGAAGCCGTCGAGCAGTACGACGAGATGACACCGGTGCGGGCACACACTCGCATCGCCGCAGAACTCGCAGGCGCCGCATTCCTGCCGCAGTTCGTCGAGGTCGGCGTTCGGCCGTTGGAGCGTCCGCTGCAGCTCCTTGTTGATCTGAAGCGTCAGGTCGTCGTCAGGATTGACTGATCGGAGCGGTACGCGGACGACCGCGAACGCGTCTTCCGGCAGCTGTGCCGCCAGGACCTCCGTGAGCAACGACTTACCGGCGCCGGGGTGGCCGAGCAGGAGCAACGGCCGCCGGGCGCCTTCGGGGCTCGCCAGGTAGCTCGCGAGGTACTCGACCAGCGACGAATGCTCCGGCTGTTCCGACCACCAGGCCTCGTCGGAGGGTCGCGATCGATCGTCCGCAACCGCGTAGTGGAAGGTCGGCTCGACGAACCCATCCCGCACCGGAGGTGACGCGACGGACTGTGTACGGGAGCGCAGCAGCGGCTCGTCCAGGACCTCACGGGCCGCCAGCGCCAGCTTCTCGCGGTAGCTGTTCCGCGCTGCGGGTCGGCCCGGCATCACCATCGCGAGCATCGTCCGAAGCTCACCGAGCGCCGCTTCCTGTACGCCGGCCTGCGCGCGGATCAGCTCGCGAGTGCCGGAGAATTCGTTCAGCGTCACCCACAGACTGAACGGCGCGGAGTTGCTGAGCTCGAGCAGCCGGCTCCTGTACAGCGAGGCCGCCCGTTCGACGATTGCCTCCTTCAGCCCCGCAGATGGCACTGGTTCCAGCCGGCTCCAGGCCTCGAGTCCAGTGAAGAAATCGAGGCAACGTCGCCCGAGCCGCTGGTAGTACGGCTTGAGATTGCGGTCGATGTTCTCCTCGAGCCCGAGCTCCGGTGACGACAGTGGTACAACGACATCGAACAGGTCGTCGGATCCGGTTCCAGGTACCGCGAGCAGGTGGCGGCGCTCCTGGTCGGTGAGCCCGAGTTCGCGATACTTCGGGCCGATGATCTGGGGCAGCGCGTCGAAGAACGACGAGACGGCCGTGATCGTGTGCGCGGCTACGACGAGGTCAAGCTGGTTCTTGTCCTTGGTGCCGCGGAGGCGCTTGGTCACGTTCGTCACGAGGGCGTCGAGCAGGCTCACCGCCTCGTTCTTCGGGTCGACCAGCGACAGCCAGGCCGCTGCGGTGAGCCCGGCAACAGGTCCACCCGCAAGCGTCGCGGCACCGGCTCCGACGAAGATCGCCGTACCGAAGAATCTCTCGAAGGCGGATCGGTTCCGGGCGTCGATGTCGAGGACGGACAGCGCACCCCGGAAGGTGTACGGCGACAGAGCCACAGGCGGAAGCTCCTCGGAGTGGATCGGACGCGGAAGAACAACCTACCGCCGTCGCTGGGTGTCGCAGCCGGGAGGCCGGGGGTGGCGTTCGACAATGTCGAACGGGGGGCGTTGTGCCGGGTCGGGATCGCTCCTACATTCCAGCCAGCCGTGGTCGTCACGGCGGGGAAGGGAGGTTCGGTATGGCTACGACCGAAGCGGTCAAAGCGAAGACCCTTCTGGGGGAGTGTTCGGCGGAACTGGCGGGCACGTTCATTCTGATCCTGTTCGGCGTCGGTGTGGTGGCGCAGGTGGTGGCGGGTGGGATCGGGAACCACGACTCGATCGCGTGGGCGTGGGGTCTCGGCGTGACCCTGGGCATCTACACCGCGGGCCGGATGACCGGAGCGCATCTGAATCCGGCGGTGACGATCGCGCTGGCGGCGTTCCGCGGGTTCAGCTGGAAGAAGGTGCTGCCGTACTCGGTGGCACAGTTCCTCGGGGCGTTCCTGGCGGCGCTCGTGGTTCGCTGGAACTACACCGAGGCGATCGGCAAGGTCGACCCGGGGCACACGATCAAGACCCAGGGCATCTTCTCCACCCTGCCCGGCAACGGCAGCCTGGATCTCGGCGTGCACATGTGGGGCGGCTTCCGGGACCAGATCATCGGTACGGCGATCCTGATGTTCGTGATCCTCGCGATCACCGACCTGCGCAACACCTCCCCGGCGGCGAACCTGGCGCCGCTGATCGTCGGCCTGCTGGTGGTCGGGATCGGGATGGCATGGGGCACCAACGCCGGGTACGCGATCAACCCGGCCCGTGACTTCGGTCCCCGGGTCGCCTCGTTGATCACCGGATACGGCGGAGCACTCAAGGATCAGTTCGGGGACGTCTATTTCTGGGTGCCGATCGTGGCACCGATCATCGGCGCGCTGGTGGGTGCGTTCCTGTACGACCTGCTGGTCGGCCGGAACCTTCCGATCGCGGACGAGGACGAGGAGCCGGGCCGGATCCCGGAGGAGAACACCACAGCATGAGCAGGCAGTGCGAGCAGTGTGAGGAGAGGACTATCCATGGCTGACTTCGTCGGCGCCGTCGACCAGGGCACCACGAGCACCCGTTTCATGATCTTCGACCACTCCGGCAACGAGGTGGGCAAGCACCAGTTGGAGCACGACCAGATCCTGCCGCAGGCCGGCTGGGTCGAGCACAACCCGGTCGAGATCTGGGAGCGGACCAGCTCGGTGATCCAGACCGCGCTGGGCGCGAAGGGTCTGCAGGCGAGCGACCTGGCGGCGCTCGGCATCACCAACCAGCGCGAGACGGCCGTGGTCTGGAACCGCAAGACCGGCCGGCCCTACTACAACGCGATCGTCTGGCAGGACACCCGGACCGACCGGATCGCCTCCGCGCTTGAGCGCGAGGGCAAGGGCGACGTCATCCGGCAGAAGGCCGGCCTCCCGCCGGCGACGTACTTCTCGGCCGGCAAGGTGCAGTGGATCCTCGACAACGTCGACGGCGTGCGGGCAGCGGCCGAGGCCGGGGACGCGGTGTTCGGGAACACCGACACGTGGCTGCTGTGGAACCTGACCGGTGGCGTGAACGGCGGCGTGCACATCACCGATGTGACGAATGCCAGCCGCACGATGCTGATGAACCTCGAGACCCTCGACTGGGACGACGAGCTGATCAGCTTCTTCAACATCCCGCGGCAGATGCTGCCGGAGATCCGGCCGTCGTCGGACCCGAACAAGTACGGCGAAACCCTCGCGCACGGTCCGCTCGGCGGCGTCGTACCGCTGACCGGCGACCTCGGCGACCAGCAGGCGGCGACCGTCGGCCAGGTCTGCTTCAACCCGGGCGAGGCCAAGAACACCTACGGCACCGGTAACTTCATGCTGCTCAACACCGGCACCGAGCTGGTTCGTTCGAAGGCCGGCCTGCTGAGCACGATGTGCTACAAGTTCGGCGACGAGGCCCCGGTGTACGCGCTGGAGGGCTCGATCGCGGTCACCGGCTCCGCGGTGCAGTGGCTGCGGGACCAGCTCGGCATCATCTCCGGTGCGAGTGAGACCGAGACGCTCGCCCGCCAGGTCGAGGACAACGGCGGCGTGTACTTCGTGCCCGCGTTCTCCGGCCTGTTCGCGCCGTACTGGCGGTCCGACGCCCGCGGCGCGATCGTGGGTCTGTCCCGGTTCAACACCAACGCCCACCTGGCGCGCGCAACACTGGAAGCGATCTGCTACCAGAGCAAGGACGTCGCCGACGCGATGGAGAAGGACTCGGGCGTGAAGCTCGACGTACTGAAGGTGGACGGCGGTGTGACCGCGAACGAGCTCTGCATGCAGATGCAGGCGGACATCCTCGGCGTACCGGTGAGCAAGCCGGTCGTCGCGGAGACCACCGCGCTCGGAGCGGCGTACGCGGCCGGCCTGGCCGTCGGGTTCTGGAAGAACAAGGAAGAGCTCGTCCAGAACTGGAACGAGGACAAGCGGTGGGAGCCGCAGTGGAACGACGAGCAGCGCGAGAAGGGGTACGCCGGATGGCAGAAGGCCGTCCAGCGCACCCTTGATTGGGTCGACGTCGACTGATCCAGCACGACCTACGGAATCGGAAGGACGAACACAGTGGCTGTAGTGGCTCTGTCACCGCAAGCAAGGGCCGACGCGATCGACGCGATGGCCGACGGGCGCGAACTGGACGTCCTGGTGATCGGTGGCGGGGTGGTCGGCACCGGCGCGGCGCTCGACGCTGCGACCCGCGGCTTGACCACCGGACTGCTGGAGGCGCGCGACTTCGCGAGCGGCACCTCCAGCAGGTCCAGCAAGTTGATTCACGGTGGCCTGCGCTACCTGGAAATGCTCGATTTCCGGCTCGTGCACGAGGCGCTGCAGGAGCGCGGCCTGCTCCTGCAACGCCTGGCGCCGCACCTGGTGAAGCCGGTGCCGTTCCTGTACCCGCTGCAGCACCGTTGGTGGGAGCGGTTCTACGCCGGCGCCGGTGTCGCGCTGTACGACGGTATGGCGGTCAGCTCCGGCCTCGGCGCCGGACTGCCCATCCACCGGCACCTGACCCGGCGCGGGGCGATGCGGCTCGTGCCGTCGCTGAAGAAGTCCGCACTGGTCGGCGCGTTGCAGTACTACGACGCGCAGGTCGACGACGCGCGGCACACGATGGAGCTCGCCCGGACCGCGGCGTCGTACGGCGCCTTGGTCGCGAACCGGGTGAAGGTGACCGGGTTCCTGCGGCAGGGCGAGCGGGTCACCGGCGTCCAGGCGAAGGACCTGGAGAGCGGGCGCGAGTTCGAGGTCCGCGCCAAGCAGGTCGTGAACGCGACCGGTGTCTGGACCGACGACACACAGGCGATGGTGGGGGAACGCGGGCAGTACCACGTCCGCGCGTCGAAGGGCATCCACCTCGTCGTACCGAAGGACCGGATCCAGTCCAGCACCGGGATGATCCTGCGGACCGAGAAGTCGGTGCTGTTCATCATCCCCTGGGGCCGGCACTGGCTGATCGGCACCACGGACACGGACTGGCAACTGGACAAGGCGCACCCGGCCGCGACCAGCAAGGACATCGAGTACCTGCTCGACCACGTCAACGCCGTCCTCACCACACCGCTCACCCGTGAGGACGTCGAGGGCGTGTACGCCGGTCTGCGGCCGCTGCTCGCCGGTGAGTCGGAGAGTACGTCGAAGCTGTCCCGCGAGCACGTCGTCGCCCACGCGGCGCCGGGTCTCGTAGTGGTTGCCGGTGGCAAATACACGACGTACCGGGTGATGGCCAAGGACGCCATCGACGCGGCCGCGGACGCGCTCGACGGCCGGGTGCCGCGCAGCGTCACGAAGAACATCCCGCTGGTCGGCGCGGACGGCTACCAGGCGCTGTGGAACCAGCGGCACCTGATCGCGCGACGCTCCGGCCTGCACGTCGCCCGGATCGAGCATCTGCTGAACCGGTACGGCGCGCTGATCGACGAGGTCCTCGAGCTCGTCGCCGAGGATCCGTCGCTGGGCGAGCAGCTGCCCGGCACGCAGGACTACCTGAAGGCCGAGATCGTGTACGGCGCCAAGGCCGAAGGCGCCCGTCACCTCGACGACATCCTGGCCCGGCGGACCCGGATCTCGATCGAGGCCTGGGACCGCGGCGTCGGCGCCGCCGAGCCGGCCGCCCGGCTGGTCGCCCCGATCCTCGGCTGGGACGAGGCCACGATCGAGCGCGAGGTCTCGTTCTACACCCAGCGGGTCCAGTCCGAACGCGACTCGCAGGACCAGCCCGACGACGAGTCGGCCGACAAGGTCCGCCTCGAAGCACCGGACATCGTCTCCCCGGCATAACCGTCGCGAGGACCATGAACCATGATCAGTGTCCGCACCGGAAGTTCGCGGCATAGTCCGGGCTCGCGTTGCGCGCGCTGACACCCTCCGAAATCGCCGGCCCGAACCGGCCCCCCTCGTGACGCCCCGCTCCTCCCCAAACCGGTTTGGGGAGTCCTGCCCTCCCGAATCGGGCAGTACGGCTCCCCAGTTCACGCAGAGAGCCCTCCCCAAACCGGTTTGGGGAGGGCTCTGCACCGGGATCGGGGAGCGCGTCTGCCCCAAACCGGTTTGGGGAGGGCTCTGCACCGGGATCGGGGAGCGCGTCTGCCCCAAACCGGTTTGGGGAGGTTTTGCACCGGGACCGGGGTGGGCTGCTGCCCGATTCGGGAGGGTGAAACTCCCCACAACGCCCCACCCAGTTGGACATGGCTGGGAAGGGCACCCACTCCGGACAGGGGTCGCGAACTCCGGTGCGGGACGCTAGGCCTCGTGGTCCTCGGGGCGGATCCAGTTGAAGGTGCGTTGGACGGCGGCCTGCCAGTTCGTGTACTCGGTGGCGCGGCGGGCCGGATCCATGTGCGGCATCCACTGGCCGGCGCGGTGCCAGTTGCTGCGCAGGCCCTCCAGGTCGGGCCAGTAACCGACGGCCAGTCCGGCGGCGTACGCCGCTCCGAGCGACACCGTCTCGGTCACCATCGGGCGGACCACGGGGACGTCGAGCAGGTCGGCGAGGAACTGCATCAGCAGGTTGTTGGCCGTCATCCCGCCGTCCACCTTCAACGCGGTCAGCGCGATCCCGGAGTCGGCGTTCATCGCGTCGACGACCTCGAGGGTCTGGAACCCGGTCGCCTCGAGGACGGCGCGGGCCAGGTGTCCCTTGGTGATGTAGCCGGTGAGCCCGGCGATCACGCCCCGCGCCTCGCTGCGCCAGTGCGGCGCGAACAGCCCGGAGAACGCGGGCACGATGTACGCGCCGCCGTTGTCCTCGACCGTTCGCGCCAGCGTCTCGATCTCGGCCGCGGTGTGGATCATCCCGAGCCCGTCGCGGAACCATTGCACGAGCGACCCGGTGACCGCCATGGAGCCTTCGAGCGCGTACGACGCCGGCTGGTCGCCGATCTGGTACGCGACCGTCGTGAGCATCCCGTGCTTGGACCGGACGATCTCGTGCCCCGTGTGCAGCAGCAGGAACGACCCCGTGCCGTACGTGCACTTCGCCTCGCCCGCACTGAAGCACGTCTGCCCGAACAGCGCCGCCTGCTGGTCGCCGAGCGCCGCACCGATCTGAACCCCCGGAAGGACTTCGGTCGCGGTCGCGAACACCCCGGACGACGGGCGGATCTCGGGGAGGATCGCGCGCGGTACGTCGAACGCCTCGAGCAGTCTGTCGTCCCATTCGAGCGTCTCGATGTTCATCAGCATCGTCCGGCTCGCGTTCGTCACGTCGGTGGCGTGCAGACCGCCGTTCGCACCGCCGGTGAAGTTCCAGATCAGCCAGCTTTCCATCGTGCCGAACAGGATCTCGCCGCGCTCTGCGCGTTGCCGTAGACCCGGGGTGTGATCGAGCAGCCACCGGATCCGCGGCGCGGAGAAGTAGGTCGTCAGCGGGAGACCGCACAGCTCCGCGAACCGGTCCGGGCCCTCGCTGCCGGCCAGTTCGGTGACGAGGCGGTCCGTCCGGGTGTCCTGCCAGGTCACCGCGCGCCCGATCGGCCGGCCGGTGACGCGATCCCAGAGCAGACTGGTCTCGCGCTGGTTCGCGATGCCGATGGCAACGATCTGGGACGGTGTGGCGCCGATCTGCTTGATGGCGGCCGGCACCACCCGGGTGACGTTGTTCCAGATCTCCCCGGCGTCGTGCTCCACCCAGCCCGGCCGGGGGAACAACTGATGGTGCTCCCTTTGAGCCACGGACACCAACCGCCCGCGCCGATCGAACAGGATGCATCGGGTCGAGTTCGTCCCCTGATCCACTGCTGCCACATACTGCTCAGCCATCGATCCACCTCACGGGTCCTCCCGGAGGTCGCGGGCGATGGCGTCGGCGGTGGCGCGGACCATGCTGACCAGATCACCGCGATGCCGGAGCCTGCTGTCGCAGATGCGCTCGATCCGGCCGGCCAGCCCGACCGCGCCGACGACGAGGCCGCCGAGGCCCCGGATCGGCGCCGCGATGCTGGCCAGTTCGACCGTGTGCTCCTCGAACTCGGTCGCCCACCCGCGCGACCGGACCGTCGCGAGCTCTTCGCCCAGCTGGACCGGATCGGTGATCGTCCGTGTCGTGTACGCCTCCAGGCTCCTCGGTCGGGCGCTGGTGTCGTACGCGAGCACAGCCTTGCCGAGTGCGGTCGCGTGCGGAGGCAGCGTCGTACCGACGTCGAGGTCCTGGTCGCTGTCGTCCGGCCGGAACACATGGTGCACGACCTCGACCTTGCCCTCGACGAGGCGGCCGACGCGCACCACCTCGCCGCTGCGGGAGGCGAGCGAGTCGGCCCAGTTGATCGCGCGGCTGCGCAGCTCGTTCGGGTCGAGATAGCTCTCGCCGAGCCGACCGAACGCGTCGCTCAGGTGGTAGTGCGCGCCGCTGTGGTCCTGTTCCACGAACCCGACCTGATGGAGCGTTCGGACGATCCCGTGCACGGTCGTCTTCGCCAGGCCGAGCGCGTTGGCGAGGTCGGCCACCCCCAACCCGTCAGGCGCGGCGGCGAGCAGTCGCAGCACCGCCGCGGCCCGCTCGATCGACTGCACGGTCCCCGGCACACCGGCAGGCTACCTGTGAATCACTGGTCTGGCTCCACCTCACGCGTCACGCCGAGCCATCACCTGAACCGATCACCTGAACCGGTCATTCTGAAGCGATCGCTTGCAGGACGTCCAGCCGGGCCGCGCGACGGGACGGCCAGACCGCGGCCAGTACGCCGAACACGATCGCGAGCGCGACAGCGATCAGCAGCTGCAGCACCGGGATGTCGCGGACCGCGAGACCGTCGTCCACCATCGCCGATTGCACCGCGACGGCGAACGCGACGCCGATGGCCAGGCCGAGGAACGCGCCGAGCAGGGTGATCGCGATCGACTCGACCCGGAGCATCCGGCTGAGCTGCGGCCGGTCCATCCCGATCGCGCGCAGCAGGCCGATCTCCCGGGTCCGCTCGACCACGCCGAGCGCGAGCGTGTTCACGATACCGAGCAGCGCGATCAGGATCGCCATCGCGAGCAGGAACCCGACCGCCACCAGTACGCCGTTCACGGGCTCCCGCGCGACCGCGGCGTACGCCTCCTGGTCGCGGACCTCGATCGTCGGGTAGTCCTTGCGGAGCTGGTCGAGGATCGCGGTCCGGACCTGCGCCACCTGATTGCCCTTGGCAACCTCGACGTACAGCAGGTTGTCGCTCGGCGACCCGCCGAGCGTCGCGTACGTCGGCAGCGACACGACGATCGCGTTCAACTGCCGGTTCGGGGCGAGCACCCCGCCGACGGTCAGGCGATGGGTGCCGTTCGCGGTCTTCAGGTCGAACGGCTTGCCGACGGTGAGCTTCAGCGTCTTGGCGAGGTTGCGGGGGAGGATCGCCTGACCGGCCGCGAGCGCCGCGGCCGAGCCGGCGTCGAACACGGTCGTGACCGGCCCGGCGAGCGTGCCGTCGCTGACTCCGGTGACCTGGACGTTCGCGCTACCGACCTCACCGGATTGCTGCCGGACCCGCTGCACCGCCTGGACACCCGGGATCTTCGCGGTCCGGTCGCCGACCTCGGTGCCGAAACTCGGGGTGCCGTCGTTGGTGATGAGGATCTCGGCAGTGCCCAGCGCGTCGACCAGGCTCTTGTCGATCGACGCCTTCACGGAGGCGCCGATCACCAGCAGGCCGCTGATCAGCCCCACGGAGATCATCAGCGCGGACGCGGTGGCCGACGTACGGCGTGGATTCCGCTCGGCGTTGCGGCGGCCGAGGGTGACCGGCGCCTTGCGGCCGAACGGGTACATCAGGGCCCGGACGACGTACCGGCTGATGAGCGGGTTGAGCATCACGACCGCGAGGACGGCGGTGCCGGTGCCGAGCGTGATCAGGACGGCGCCGGGGAGTCCGCCGGCGCCGACACCGATCCCGAAGAAGAGGACGGCCATCAGCAGCATGAAGGCGCCGATCACCAGCCGGGCGAGCAGCGAGCGTTCCGGGACGTGGACGTCGTCGCGCATCGCCGCGACCGGTGGGAGTTTCCCGGCCCGGCGGGCGGCGGGGGCCGCGGCGGCGACCGTCACACCGATGCCGATCAGGTAGCAGGCGATGATCGTGGTCGGTGTGACCTGCAGCGACGCGGTCGGGATGCGCAGGTCGAGCAGTTCGTAGCCGAACCGGATGCCGGCAGCCACGCCGACGCCCACCAGCAGGCCGAGCGTTGCTCCGACGAAGCCGATGATGACGCTCTCGGCGAGCACAGTCCCGGTGATCTGGCCGCGGGACGCGCCGATCGCGCGGAGCATCGCGAGCTCCCGGGACCGTTGCGCGACGACCATCGCGAACGTGTTGACGATCAGGAACCCGCCGACGAAGAGCGCGAGGCCGGCGAACAGCAGCAGCACGGTGCCGAACCCGCCGAAGGTGTTGTCGAGATCGTTCTCGCCGTCGGTCGCGACCTGCTTCGCGGTCCTGACCTTGACCGAGTCGCCGATGGTGTCCGCGATCGCCTTGCTGACCGCGTTCGGGTCGGAACCCGGTTTGAGCGAGACGGTGATCGAAGTCCAGCCTGGTCTGCCGAGCAGCAGGAGCTGAGCCGTCGCGCCGTCGAAGCTGACCAGCGGTGCCCCGGCCGCCGCCCCGGCCTGCGCGGGGGTCGTGGTCGCGGTGAGTGTCGCGGTGACGGCTCGGGTCGGTGTGACGATCCGGACCTGGTCACCGACGTGGTAGCCCGCGCGGCTCGCGGTCGACTCGTCGAGTGCGAGCTGGTCGCTGCTCCAGGGCGCCGTACCGTCGACGAGCTTGAACGGCGCCGCACCGGGGTCCCGCGGCCAGGCGGCGCCGAAGGACGTCAAACCGTAGTTCTCCAGCGGTTTGCCGTCCAGGCCGAGGATCTGCACGTTGCCGACCAGGAGCTGCGGGACCGCGGCAGCGACACCGGGTACGGCGGCGATGCGGTCGACGAGCTCGATCTGGAAGGTCGCGGGGCGGTCCGTGCCGGTCTCGATCGGGGACGCCGGCGTGACCGTGACGTCCGCCGTACTCACCGCGAAGTTCTTCTTCAGCGCCGAGGACAAGGTGTCGGTGAAGACCATCGCGCCGCCGGCGAACGCGACGCCGAGGGTGACGGCGAGCGTGCACAGCACGAAGCGGAGCCGGTGCGCGAGCACCGAACGGAGGCCGAGCTTGAACATCAGCCGGCCAGCTCGTCGGCGGTGTCGGGCCGGCTCTCCAGCTGCTTCATCGCGTCGAGCACGGACTCCGCCGTCGGGTCGACCAGTTCGGACCGCAGCTGTCCGTCGGCCAGGAACAGGACGCGGTCGGCGTACGACGCGGCCGTCGGGTCGTGGGTGACCATCACGACCGTCTGGTTGAACTCCCGGACCGAGCGATGCAGGAAGTCGAGGACGTCCCCGGAGGACCGCGAGTCGAGGTTGCCGGTCGGCTCGTCGGCGAACACCACGTCCGGGCGGGAGACCAGCGCGCGGGCGCAGGCGACGCGCTGCTGCTGGCCGCCGGACAGCTCGGACGGCTTGTGGGCGAGGCGGTCCATCAGGCCGACCGTGTCGACAACCGTGGTCAGCCAGTCCTGGTCGGGTTTGCGGCCGGCCAGGTCGAGGGGGAGCGTGATGTTCTCCAGCGCGGACAGCGTCGGGACCAGGTTGAACGCCTGGAACACGAAGCCGATCCGGTCCCGGCGCAGATGCGTGAGCTGCTTCTCCGGCAGCGAGGTCAGGTCGACGTCACCGAGGAACACCTTGCCGTCGGACGGCTTGTCCAGGCCCGCGAGACAGTGCAGGAGCGTCGACTTACCGGAGCCCGATGGCCCCATGATCGCGGTGAACCGACCCTTCCCGAAGTCCGCGCTCACGCCGGCCAGCGCATCCACCTGCGTGAGGCCGACGCCATACCGCTTCCAGACGCCGGTCGCCCGCACCGCCACATCGCCCACACTCATGCGACGAACCGTATCCACCCAGGGTTCCTCTCCCGGGGGCGAGGTCAGCTCTAGCCGTCGACTGTGATCAGGTCTATGCCCGCCGACTCGGCGGCGACTTCCTCCACCGAGCGGGTGGGCAGCGGCGGGGGCGTGCCGCCCCAGGCCGGGCAGATGGGCTTGTGGTCGCACCAGTCGCACAGCGGCCCCGGGCTGGGGCGCCAGTCGCCGGAGTCGAGGGCTCTGGTGATCGCGACCCACAGCGCTGAGACCTTGCGTTCACAGGCGCGCAGGTCGGCCTCGTCCGGGATGTAGCGGACGATCTCGCCGTTGCCCAGATAGACCAGTTGCAGCATCGCCGGCACCACGCCGCGCAGCTTCCACAGCACCAGCGCGTAGAACTTCATCTGGAACAGCGCCTTCGCCTCGAAGAACTCCGACGGCGAGCGACCGGTCTTGTAGTCGACCACCCGGATCTCTCCGGTCGGCGCCACGTCCAGGCGGTCGACGTACCCCCGCAGCACCAGACCGGAGTCCAGCGCGGTCTCGACGTACAGCTCCCGCTCGGCGGGCTCCAGCGCGTTGGGGTCCTCGAGTGCGAAGTACTTGCCGAGCAGTTGGTGCGCCTCGGCCAGCCACTTCGCCAGCTCCTCGCCGTCCGCGTCCTCCGCGAACAGCTCCGCGACCTCCGGCTCCTCCTCCAGCAGCCGTTGCCACTGCGGCTCGAGCATCTGCGCCGCCTGCTCCAGCGTCCGCTCGCCGCGCGGCAGATCGAACAGCCTCTCGAGCACTGCATGCACGACAGTCCCGCGAACTGCGGCCGCCGACGGCTTCTCCGGCAGGCGGTCGACCACCCGGAACCGGTACTTCAGCGGGCAGCTCATGAAGTCCGCGGCCCGGGACGGCGACAACGCCCCACGCGGATGCACGTGCGGATCGACAACAGCTGCAATGCTCATGCCCCGAACCCTAGGCACAACCACCGACAGTTCGCCCGCACCCCACCCCGACCCTGTGGAAAACCGCTTCACA
The DNA here is from genome assembly GCF_004362255.1 of Kribbella sp. VKM Ac-2571. Taxonomy (NCBI): domain Bacteria; kingdom Bacillati; phylum Actinomycetota; class Actinomycetes; order Propionibacteriales; family Kribbellaceae; genus Kribbella; species Kribbella sp. VKM Ac-2571. Next base: position 164,357 of record NZ_SNWS01000018.1, on the reverse strand, counting down.
GGAATCTCCCAGCCAACTCACGGCCGACCACCGGGAGGCGTTGTCATGCTCGAACCATGACGCCACCGAAGCAGCCTCCGCCGAACCACGACCGCGGTCTCGAGTACGACCTCGCGACACTCCACCGCCGTCGCTTCCTCGGCCTGTTCACAGCCGCCGGCCTCGCCGCCGTCGCCGGCTGCGCAAGTGACGACAGTACGATGACCAGCACGCCGAGCAGCTCCCCGACGAGCACCACGCCGTCGGCCAGCTCGAGTACGCCGAGCACGACGACCGATGCCTCCACGGACGTGGACGAGATCCCGCAGGAGACCGGCGGACCGTACCCGGGCGACGGCTCGAACGGGCCCAACGTCCTCACCCAGTCCGGCATCGTCCGCAGCGACATCACCAAGTCGTTCGGATCCGCATCCGGCGTCGCCACCGGCGTACCGCTGACCGTCGAGCTCACCATCGTCGACGCCAACCAGGACGAAGCCCTCGAAGGCGCCGCCGTCTACCTCTGGCACTGCGACGCCCAGGGCCGCTACTCGCTGTACTCCGACGGCGTGACGAACGAGAACTACCTCCGCGGCGTCCAGGCCGCGGACGGCTCCGGCAAGGTCACCTTCAAGACGATCTTCCCGGCCGCGTACATGGGTCGCTGGCCGCACATCCACTTCGAGGTCTACGCCAGCGCCGCCGAGGCGACCAAGGCCGGCCAGATCACCCGTACGTCGCAGCTCGCCCTCCCCAAGGACGTCTGCAGCACCGTCTACGCCACCGACGGGTACGACGGCAGTGCGCAGAACCTCAGCCAGACGTCGCTGGAGAACGACAACGTGTTCGGCGACGACGACGGCGTACACCAGCTCGCGACCGTCGCCGGGGACGTGTCCGGTGGGTACGTCGCCACGCTGACGGTGGGTGTGTAGCAGCGAGTTAACACCGGCCAAGTAGCGTTGGCTTGATGCCAGACTCGCCTGACCCTCAGAACCCCGCCCAGCCGGTCGGCCAACCACCGCCCGGAACGTGGGTGCTGGGGCGCGTCCGCGGGATCCGGCTGACCATGCGTTTCACCTGGTTGCCGGTGGCGATGCTGCTCGCGATCGGGTTCGCCGCGATCATCGGGCAGCAGTTCCCCGAGCTCGGCGGCTGGCGGTACGTCGCGGCGTTCGCGTTCGTGGTCGCCTTCACGGTGTCGATCCTGATCCACGAGCTCGCGCACGCGCTGATGGCGATGCGGTTCGGCATCGGCGTCTCGGAGATCAACCTCGGTTTCTTCGCGGCCGGCACGCACATCGAAGGGGAGCGGAAGTCACCGTTCGAGGAGTTCGCGGTCTCGGTCGTCGGCCCGATCGCGTCCCTGATCGTCGGCGGCCTGGCGTACCTCGGTTCCCGCGCCTTCGACGAGGGCGTCGGGTACGTCGCCCTGTGGGAACTCGGCGTGGCGAACCTGATCGTCGGCGTCACGAACCTGCTGCCCGGCCTGCCGCTGGACGGCGGCTGGGTGCTGCGGGCGATCGTGTGGAAGTTCACCGGCAACATGCACACCGGCACGATCGCCGCCGCGTGGGCCGGACGGATCCTCGCGATGGCGGTGCTGGCGCTGCCGGTGCTGCTCGAGGAGATCTGGGGCCGGCACCCGTCGATGATCGACTTCCTGATCGCCCTGCTGGTCGGCTTCTTCCTCTGGTCCGGCTCGACCGCGTCCCTGATGCAGGCCCGGCTGCGGCGCAAGCTGCCCGCCCTCCAGGTCCGGACGATGGCCCGCCGCGCCATCGCCGTACATTCCGGTACGCCGCTCGCGGAAGCCGTCCGGCTCGCCGCAGAGGCGCACGCCGGGGCGGTCGTGGTGATCGACGGCGACGGCAAACCGCACGCCCTGGTGTCCGAGACCGCGGTCGCCGCGGTCGCCCCGAACCAGCGCCCGTGGACCACGGTCAGCGAGGTCTCCACCCGGATCGGCGCGGGCCACATCATCGGCGTCAACGACACCGGCGAAGAGATCCTCAGCACACTGCGCGCGCACCCCGCCTCGGAGTACCTGGTCCTGGGCGCCGACGGCGGCGTGTACGGCGTACTCGCGACCGCCGACGTTGAACGCGCTTTCCGCGGTCGTTGAACAGCCGCTGATTCTTCGGTTCAGGTGACCGAAAGTTAAGGTGAGCGCCTTATGGCTGACTTGCGCGACTTTCCCGACCAGGCGTACTCCGGCGTCCATCACGGACCGCTGCAGGAGGGCGAGTGGATCACCCTGCAGGACTCCAAGGGCCGCCGGCACTCGGTCAAGCTGGAGCGCGGGAAGACCTTCCACACCACCAAGGGCGGGATCGAGCACGACCAGTTGATCGACGGCCCGGACGCCGTGGTGATCAGGTCCAAGGGCAACGTCGAGTACCTCGCGCTGCGGCCGCTGATGGCCGACTACTCGGTCTCGATGCCGCGCGGCGCTGCCGTGATCTACCCGAAGGACACCGCGCAGATCGTCACGATGGCCGACATCTTCCCGGGCGCGAAGGTGGTCGAGGCCGGCGCCGGGTCCGGCGCGCTGACCACCGCGCTGCTGCGGGCGGTCGGCATCCACGGCCAGGTCATCTCGTTCGAGCGCCGCGAGGACTTCGCCGAGGTCGCGCGCAAGAACGTGACCGGCTTCTTCGGCGGCGAGCACCCCGCCTGGCGGCTCGAGGTCGGCGACCTGGTCGAGAAGCTGAACGAGCAGGACGTCGACCGCGTCGTCCTCGACATGCTCGCGCCGTGGGAGTGCGTTGACGCGGTCGCTGAGGCACTTTCACCCGGCGGCGTGTTCTGTGCCTATGTGGCCACCACAACGCAGCTGAGCCGCGTTGTGGAGACGCTGAGGGCACACGGCGAGTTCACCGAGCCGCGCGCCTGGGAGTCACTCGTGCGAGACTGGCATGTAGAGGGTCTCGCCGTCCGTCCGGGTCACCGGATGCAAGGACACACGGCCTTCCTGGTCACCGCCCGGAGGATGGCGCACGGGGTGCAGGCACCCCGCAAGAAGCGCCGTCCGGCACCGGGCGCGTACGGCGACGACTACGCCGGACCGCGCCGCCCTGACGCAGCCGGTGCGCCGTCGTCCGAGGCATCCGCACAAACTTCCGGCGACATGCCGTAGGCAACGGACTCCATCCGCAACCGACACGTGATGGGATTCAGCTTGCCCGGCGAGGTTTTCTGGGTAAGGTCCATAGGGTCGAGCCCCACATGGTGAGGTGATGATCGTGGCTGGAGACGAGAGTCCTACCGCGGCAGAACTGCGTAACCAGGTCCGGTACCTGGAAGCCGAAGTCGCGGCGTTGCGACGTCGGCTGCTCGAGCACCCGGCGGACAGCCGGTCGCTCGAGAGCAGACTGTCCGAAACCCAGGCCTCCTTGGCGAGTGTCACCGCTCAGAACGAGCGGCTGGCCGACACGCTGCGGGAGGCGCGAGAGAAGATCATCGCCCTGAAGGAGGAGGTCGACCGGCTGGCGCAACCGCCGTCCGGTTTCGGCACCTTCCTCGGACGGAACGAAGATGACACCCTCGACGTGTTCACCGGCGGCCGGAAGCTCCGGGTTGCGGCGAGCCCGTCGGTGGACCTGGACGCGCTCAAGCTCGGCCAGGAACTGATGCTGAACGAAGCACTCAACGTGGTCGAGGCCTGCGAGTACGAGGTCGTCGGGGACGTGGTGATGCTCAAGGAGCTGCTCGCCGACGGTGAGCGGGCGCTGGTGATCGCGCAGGCCGACGAGGAGCGCGTGGTGCGACTCGCGTCGCCGCTGCTCGACGTACCCCTGCGGGCCGGCGACTCGCTGCTGCTGGAGCCGCGCTCCGGATACGTGTACGAGAAGATCCCGAAGTCCGAGGTCGAGGAGCTGATCCTCGAAGAGGTCCCGGACATCGACTACACCCAGATCGGCGGCCTGTCCGGCCAGATCGAGCAGATCCGGGACGCGGTCGAGCTGCCGTACCTGCACAAGGACCTGTTCCTGGAGCACGAGCTCAAGCCGCCGAAGGGCGTGCTGCTCTACGGCCCGCCGGGGTGCGGCAAGACGCTGATCGCGAAGGCGGTGGCGAACTCGCTGGCCAAGAAGGTCGCCGAGCGGACCGGGACCGAGGGCCAGAAGTCGTTCTTCCTGAACATCAAGGGCCCCGAGCTGCTGAACAAGTACGTCGGCGAGACCGAGCGGCACATCCGTCTGGTCTTCCAGCGGGCCCGGGAGAAGGCTTCCGAGGGCATGCCGGTGATCGTGTTCTTCGACGAGATGGACTCGCTGTTCCGCACCCGCGGATCCGGTGTGTCGTCGGACGTGGAGAACACCATCGTCCCGCAGTTGCTGAGCGAGATCGACGGTGTCGAGGGGCTGGAGAACGTCCTCGTCATCGGCGCCTCCAACCGCGAGGACATGATCGACCCGGCGATCCTGCGGCCCGGCCGGCTGGACGTGAAGATCAAGATCGAGCGCCCCGACGCGGAGGCGGCGCGGGACATCTTCTCGAAGTACCTGACCGCGAACCTGCCGCTGCACGACGACGACCTGGGCGAGTTCGGCGGCGACCGGCAGGGCTGCGTGGACGGCATGATCCAGCGCACGGTCGAGCGGATGTACACCGAGGCCGACGAGAACCGCTTCCTCGAGGTCACCTACGCCAACGGTGACAAGGAGGTCCTGTACTTCAAGGACTTCAACTCGGGCGCGATGATCCAGAACATCGTCGACCGGGCGAAGAAGATGGCGATCAAGGCGTTCCTGGACGAGAACCAGAAGGGTCTGCGGGTGCAGCACCTGCTGCAGGCCTGCGTGGACGAGTTCAAGGAGAACGAGGACCTGCCGAACACCACAAACCCGGACGACTGGGCCCGGATCTCCGGCAAGAAGGGCGAGCGGATCGTCTACATCCGGACGCTCATCTCCGGCAAGCAGGGCACCGAGCCGGGTCGCTCCATCGACACCGCGACCAACACGGGTCAGTACCTGTAACACGCTGTACGGCGAACCGCCCCCGGACCGAGCGTCCGGGGGCGGTTCCGCCTCTGTGGGGTAGGTCTAACACCCGGTGGGATCGGGGGGTTTCCCCGATTGGTACGGCGGTTTCGCGGGCCTAGCGTGCTGGTATGGCGACGGACGAGGTGCGGAAGGACCTGCGTGCTGCGGTGGCGGCACGCCAGGAGCTGGGACCGGAGTACGAGGCCGAGATCATCGACGGCTTCCTCGAGAAGCTCGACGCGCGCGACCGGTACCGTAGCGCCGGGCTGCTGCCGGAGCCTGCGCCTCGGCGGCGCCCGAGCCGCGAGACCGACCCTGGCGGGCTGGCATTGGCGATCGTCTCGATCGTCGCCGCGATCCCGATCACCGCGATCGCAGCCGGCATGATCGGCCCCTTCGGCGTCGTCATCTGCTGGGCCGGCCTGGTCGCCATCAACTTCGCCCGCACCATCGCCCGCCGCGGCTGACCAGCGGCTATTTCGCCTGGATCGGGACCACCCGGCCCTGGGCGTCGTACGCCCGCACCTCCTGGCGCAGGTCGCCGGCACCGAGGTCCGAGTTCGTCCGGTTGTCCGCGTAGGCGTAGCCGCTGTCGACGTACCCTCGTTGCCAGGGGCCCACGGCTCCGTTCGAGACGTAGCGGGACTCGACCCGGGCGATCTCCGGACGGGCCCGGTAGAGCATCCAGATCCGGGACTCCGGCTTCGGCTCCGAAGTCGAGTAGGTGCCTCCGGTCAGGCCCGCGAGGCCTTGCTTCTGCGTCGGCGGCTTGGTCCACCCCGACGGATCCTTCTGCCAGATGCCTCCTCCGGAGGGGGTGAGGCAGGATGCGATGCCTGAGGCTCCGGAGCCCTTGACGATCATGAGGATGTCGGTGGCCTTCGACGTCTTACCCGGTACCCGCCGCGCCCAGACAACCGTGAACGGTTGCTTCATCTCCTCGACGTGCAGGCGGCGCTCGCACGACTTCACGAACGCGACGGTCGCCTCGGCGTCGGGCACGACTTCGAGGCCGGTTCGGGCCGCAGTCGGCGCTGCTGCCGTAGCGCGACCGGCGACTCCGGAATCGTCGGACGGCCGGTTGGTGACGACGAGCGTGCCGGCCGCCACTGCGGTGATGGCCGCGACCCCGACAGCCGGGGCGATCCAGCGGCGGGCGGGGTGGGGACCGGCGGGTCGCGTCTTGTCCATCACGCGGTTGCGGAGCCGGGCCCGCTCGGCGGTGGTCAGTGGGGCGACCGGCGGCGGTTCGAGTTCGGTGTTCATGAGAGCTCCTCGGTGAGGTCGACCCGGGTCAGCAGGTCGGGGAAGCGGCGACGAGTGCGGTGCAGGCGGGCCTTGACGGTTCCGACCGGTACGCCGAGCGCGTCCGCTGCCTCGGCGGTGGTGAGCCCGGACCAGACGACGAGCTCGAGCGTCTCGCGTTCGTGCCGGGGAAGCTTGGCCACGGCGCGACGGATCGCCGACATCCGGCGTTCGTCGTCCAGCCGGCGGGCGACGTCGGGGGCATGGTCTTCGTCAGGTGCCGGCTCGGGCAGGCGATCGACCAGCTTGCGCAACCGGTTCGCCGTACGGAAGAGGGAGCTGCACTCGTGGCGCGCCACCATGAGCAGCCATCCACGGGCGGTCGGTGCGGTGAGCGGCCCCGGCGGGTTGCGCTGGAAGCGCCGCCAGGTACTCAGGAACGTCGCCTGGACCACGTCGTCGGCGGCAGTCCAGGAGGCGGTCCGCCGGAACGCGAAGGCGCGCACCTCGTCCGCGTACCGGTCGAACAGCTCACCGAGCGCGAAATGGTCCCCGACGCGCAACCGCTCCCACAGCTCCTCGTCCGGCCCCCGGCCGGGATCGAGGCCTCCGGATCCCGTAGCCATCGACGGCTCCGTTTCGTCAATCAGGGTGATCTTCACATCGGCTAATGACCGGTCACCGGCCCGATGGTTGCATCAGAGCGCTTGGAGTATGTCGCGCAATCCGTCGCTGACGTCGTCGGGAACGTCCAGTAGCAGGCCGCGGTGGGCGCCGTACCAGGGGGAGAGGCGGGCCCAGTCGTGGGCGCGTTCGACCTGGTCGGGGCTGGGTTGGTAGACCTCGACGAGGCCGGCGGCGACCGGGGCAGGTGCGCCGTTGAGGGGCCAGCAGAGGTCGAGGGCAGGGTCGCCGATGACGGCGTCGGTCCAGTCGATGATCCCGGTGATCTGTTCGTCGGTCATCAGGATGTGGTCCGGACCGAAGTCGCAGTGCACCAAGGCCGTTCTGACGTTCGCGACGCGGTCCAGCAGCTCGACCGCTGTGGTCCGCGCCTCTGGCGGGAGCAACGGCACGATCTGGTCGCGGCACTCGCCCAGAAAGGCGGTCTTCTCGGCTGTAGCGGTCGCTGCGTCCAATGCGCCGTACGCCACGGCTTCTGTGCTGTCGACCGCGTGCAACGCCTTCAGGAAGGCACCCAGCGCCCGGCCGGTCTCGATGCTGCCGTCGGTGAACGGTTCGCCGGGGAGCAGCAGGTGGCGTACGCCGTCGGTTGTCAGCTCAGGTACCGGGATCGGTAGCGGGAGCTGGGGCGCGAGCCAGGGGAGCAGCGTCGCCTCGGCGAGCAGCCGCGGGCGCACCTCCGGGCGACGCGGTGCCCGGTGGATCCACGGTCCGTCCATCCAGGCGTGGCTGTCCCACCCCTCGACGATTGTCATACCAAGCTCCGGACGTACGGCCCGAGCAACGCCACGGTGTCCGGCATGAACAACCACTCGTCGAACTTGGCCACGAGCTCGGCCGGCGACATCCACGCGCCCCAGGCGACCTCTTCCGGCTGATGCCGCACGGGGCCGTCCCAGACACACGTGTACAGGTACGCGTGGTACCGCGTGTTCTCGTCGGCGTAGTCGTCCTCCGGTAACCGGGTCAGCTCCACGCCGGAGATCCCGAGCTCCTCGTCCAGTTCCCGTACGACGGCATGGAACGGGTCCTCACCGGCCGCGACGACCCCACCCGCAGCGAAGTCGTACCGTCCCGGATAGACGTCCTTCGTCGGCGTCCGCCGATGCACGTAGAGCTGCCCGGCGGAGTTGAGGACGACGACACCCGTCGCGGAGTGACGCAGGTTGTCGCGCCGCATCACAGACCGTGGCACCGCCCCCGTGACCTGGTTGTCCTCGTCCAGAATCGCCACCATCTCGTCCACCCGCGCAGTCTCACAGATAACCCTGTGGATACAGCAACCCCCTTTAGTCGCTGGTACCGCGTAGGCTCGGCTGCATGAGTGTTCGGCGGATCATGGGTACCGAGACCGAGTTCGGGATCTCGGTGCCGGGGCAGCCCGGGGCGAACCCGATGCTGACCTCGAGCCAGGTGGTGAACGGGTACGCGCAGACACAGCCGCTCGCGCGCAAGACCCGGTGGGACTTCGACGAGGAGCACCCGCTGCGGGACGCGCGCGGGTTCGATCTCAGCCGGGAGGTGGCCGACTCCAGCCAGCTCACCGACGAGGAGACCGGCCTGGCGAACGTGATCCTCACCAACGGCGCCCGGCTGTACGTCGACCACGCCCACCCGGAGTACTCCGCGCCCGAGACGACGAACCCGCGGGACGCGGTGGTGTGGGACAAGGCCGGCGAGCTGGTGATCATGGAGGGCGCGCGGCAGGCCCGGCTGATTCCCGGGGCGCCGCAGCTGAACCTCTACAAGAACAACACCGACAACAAGGGCGCGTCGTACGGTTCGCACGAGAACTACCTGATGCGGCGGTCGACGCCGTTCGCGTCGATCGTGCGGCACCTGACGCCGTTCTTCGTGAGCCGTCAGGTGGTGACCGGCGCCGGCCGGGTCGGGATCGGCCAGGACGGCGCGGCGCACGGCTTCCAGATCAGCCAGCGGGCCGACTACTTCGAGGTCGAGGTCGGCCTGGAGACGACGCTGAAGCGGCCGATCATCAACACCCGCGACGAACCGCACGCGAACCCGGACCGCTACCGCCGGCTGCACGTGATCATCGGCGACGCGAACCTGTCCGAGATCTCGACGTACCTGAAGGTCGGGACGACGTCGCTGGTGCTGGCAATGATCGAGGACGGCTGGCTGACCGACGATCTCAGCGTCGACCGGCCGGTGACCGCGCTGCACGAGGTCAGCCACGACCCCTCCTGCACGCACCTGCTGACGCTCAAGGACGGCCGCAAGATCACCGCCGTCCAGCTGCAGACGGAGTACCTGGCGCAGGCCCGCAAGTACGTCGAGGACAAGTACGGCGACGACGCGGACCGGCAGACCAAGGACGTGCTGCACCGCTGGGAGCAGGTGCTCGACCAGCTCGCCATCGACCCGATGAAGCTGTCCGACCAGCTCGACTGGGTCGCGAAGTACAAACTGCTCCAGTCGTACCGCGACCGCGACGGCCTCGAGTGGGACGACTCGAAGCTGCACCTGATCGACCTGCAGTACGCCGACCTGCGCCCGGACAAGGGCCTGTATTACAAGTTGGTGAAAACCGGCAGGATGCAGCGGATCGTCTCCGACGAGGAGATCCGGATGGCCGTCGCGCACCCGCCGACCGACACCCGGGCGTACTTCCGCGGCCGCTGCATGCAGCAGTACGCGCCGCAGGTCGCGGCCGCCTCCTGGGACTCCGTGATCTTCGATCTGCCCGGTAAGGAGTCGCTCCAGCGGATCCCGACACTGGACCCGCTGCGGGGCACGAAAGCGCATGTCGGGGCACTTCTTGACCAATGCGACACCGCAAGTGACCTGGTTCGCACCATTACTGGGGGTGCCGCCGGGTAGGGTCGCTAGTGAGGGTCGGTTGGGCGGCCCTCCCAGCGGTTCTAGGAGGTGTGCCATGGCGAAGGACGGCGGTCAGCAGCACAAGCAGCCGAAGCGTTCGTCGACCGAGGAAGAGGTCGAGCAGGTCGAGGCGTCGGAGGACGTCCAGGAGCGGAAAGAGCGGCTCGACGAGGACGTCGACTCGATCCTGGACGAGATCGACGAGGTCCTCGAGGAGAACGCCGAGGAGTTCGTCCGCGGATTCGTGCAAAAGGGTGGGGAGTGAACCGCTCGATGACATCTGATGCCTCCGGCCGGCTGCCGGAAGCCTTCCTGACCCCAGGCGGCTCGTCGTTCATGGACTTCCTGGCCGGGCACGCGCCCGACCTGTTGCCCGGACGACGGTCCCTGGGGCAGGGCGACCTGTCCAGCGAAGTCCCGCACGGTACGACGATCGTGGCCGCCACCTTCCCCGGTGGCGTGATCATGGCCGGCGACCGGCGGGCCACGATGGGCAACATCATCGCCCAGCGTGACATCGAGAAGGTGTTCCCCGCCGACGAGTACTCGGCGGTCGCGTTCGCCGGATCGGCCGGCTTCGGGATCGAGATGGTCCGGCTGTTCCAGGTCGAGCTGGAGCACTACGAGAAGCTCGAGGGCGCCACCCTCAGCCTCGACGGCAAGGCCAACCGGCTCAGCGCGCTGATCCGCGGCAACCTGCCGATGGCCATGCAGGGCCTGACCGTGGTGCCGCTGTTCGCGGGCTACGACCCCGACATCAAGGGCGGCCGGATCTTCTCCTACGACCCGACCGGCGGGCGGTACGAGGAGACCCACTTCTACAGCGTCGGTTCGGGCTCGCTGTTCGCCCGCGGCGCGCTGAAGAAGCTGTACCGCGAGGACCTGTCCGAGACCGACTGCGCGACGGTGGCGATCCAGTCGCTGATCGACGCGGCCGACGACGACTCGGCGACCGGCGGTCCGGACATGTTGCGCCGGATCTTCCCGGTGATCGGCGTGGTCACCGCGGACGGCTACCGGCGGCTGCCGGCGGACGAGGTGGCGGCGCTCGTCGACGCCGCCTGGGCCCAGCGCCACGAGCGTCCCGACGGCCCGGCCGCGGCGTCCCTGACCTGACCATCTCGATGATCATGCCCGATCGACTGATTAGAGGACGACACCTTCGATGAGCGTTCCGTTCTACGTCTCGCCCGAGCAGCTGATGCGGGACCGGGCCGACTTCGCCCGGAAGGGCATCGCCAAGGGCCGCAGCGCGATCGCGCTGCAGTACGCCGACGGCATCCTGTTCGTGGCCGAGAACCGCTCGCCCGCCCTGCACAAGGTGGCCGAGATCTACGACCGGATGGCGTTCGCCGCCGTCGGCCGGTACAACGAGTTCGAGAACCTGCGGATCGCCGGCGTCCGGCTCGCCGACATGCGCGGGTACTCCTACGACCGGCGCGACGTCACCGGCCGGGCGCTGGCCAACGCGTATGCGCAGACCCTCGGCGCGATCTTCTCCTCCGGCGGCGAGAAGCCGCTCGAGGTGGAGATCCTGGTCGCCGAGATCGGCGCCGGCCCGGCCGACGACCAGATCTACCGGCTCACCTACGACGGCTCGATCGCGGACGTCCGCGGTTACGCCGTGATGGGCGGCGCCGCGGACACGGTCGCGGAATACATCGGCGAGCACTACAACGACGGCATCTCGCTGGCCGGCGCGGTCCGGCTGGCAGTGGACGCGCTCGGCCACGACAGCACCGAGATCCGGGAGCTCACCCCGGACCAGCTCGAGGTCGCGGTCCTGGACCGGACCCGGACCCAGATGCGCAAGTTCAAGCGCATCTCCGAGGAGTCCTTGGCCGGCATCCTGAGCGAGTCCAGCCCGGCGGTGGACGCGAAATCGGAGCCGGACCCGGGTTCGGACGCGAGTGACGCGAGTGACTCCGGTGAGTCGTCGACGGCTGACACTCCAGTCGCGCCGCCGGCGGACGACGCACCGGTGGCGCCGCCGGAAGACTCGGACGACGACCGTCCGCTGTGACGGACCAGATCGAGAACTCAGCCGCTACCGACAAGGTGGCGGCTGAGCCGTCTCGGCCGGCCGACCCGGCGCCCTGGGAACTGCTGGGGGAGGAGCCGGGCTTTCACCGGTTCCTGAGCGTGAACCTGCGCCGGTACCGGATGCCTGACGGGCGCGAGGTCGATTGGGACGTGCTCGGCCCGAAGTCCGATGCCGGCATCACGTCCGGTGTGACCGTGCTGCCGTTGACACCCGAGGGCCGGATCGTCACGGTGCGGATGTTCCGGGCCGGACCGGACCGCGTCGTCACGAACCTGCCGGGTGGGTACGTCGAGCCCGGCGAAGACCCGGCGGTGGCCGGTGTCCGGGAGCTCGAGGAAGAGACCGGCTACGTCTGCGAGTCGCTCGATGTCGTCGGCTGGCAGTGGTCGGCGGCCTCGTCGACGTACCGCAAGTACGTCGCGATCGCCCGCGGCTGCCGCCCCGACGGGAAACAACAACTGGACGAGACCGAGGACTGCGTCCCGGTGGAGCTGTCCCTTGACGCGTTCCGTGCCGAGCTGCGCACACCCGGTGCGATGACGGGAATCGACGCCGCCTATCTCGCGTTGGACCACGCAGGCTTGCTCTAGCAACCAGCAATCTGTGGAGGAATCGATATGAGCGACTGGAACGCCAACATCATCACCGAGTTCCGGGACAACGAGGGCAAGGTCGGTGGCCAGTTCGAGGGCGCGCCGATGGTCCTGCTGCACCACTACGGCCGTCGGAGCGGGCAGGAGTACGTCGCCCCGACGATGTACCTCGCAGACGACAACGATCCGGACCTGATCTACGTTTTCGCGAGCAAGGGTGGCGCCCCCACGAACCCGGAGTGGTACCGCAACCTCACCGCCGCCGGCAAGGGCACGGTCGAACGCGGGACCGAGACCTACGAGGTGATTGTCAAGGAAGTGACCGGCGCCGACCGCGACCGGATCTACGCCGAGCAGGCCCGGCGGTATCCCGGCTTCGCCGACTACGAGCGCAGTACGGCGGGTATCCGCACCATCCCTGTGCTCGAGCTCAAGCGCGCATAAGGATCCAGGCGAGCTGGTCGGGCCGGTATCCTGGCAGCGGACCGCGACTGGCGCTGAGGTGGACGACCACCGGGGAACGGTCTGCCATCCGGCTTCGCCGCGCGCCTGGGCACACTTCTGACGCAGAGGAGTGCGCCGATGAGCGCAGAACTGATGATCGGGACCGACCTCGCCGCCGACATGGTCGCCAAGGCGGCCGAACGGGCACGGGTCCTGCAGGAGCAGTACGGCGTGCAGCCGTGTCTGGCGACCGTCCTGGTCGGTGACGACCCGGCGTCGGCGACGTACGTGCGGATGAAGCAGAACCGCTCGAAGAAGGCCGGGATCGCGTCGCTGAGCGTCGTACTTCCGGCCGAGACGACCACGGAGGAGCTGGTCGCGGAGATCACCAAGCTCTCCGCCGACCCGGCCGTGCACGGGATACTGCTCCAGCACCCGGTACCGGCGCAGATCGACGAGCGGGCCGCGTTCGAGGCGATCGACCCCGCGAAGGACGTCGACGGCGTCACGATGCGGTCGTTCGCGGCGATGGCGTTCGGGGATCCCGGGTTCCGCTCGGCCACCCCCGGCGGGATCATGCGGCTGCTGGCGGCGTACGACGTACCGCTCGAAGGGGCGCACGCCGTCGTGATCGGCCGCAGCCCGATCCTCGGTAAGCCGGCCGGCATGTTGCTGCTGGCATCGAACGCCACCGTCACGTACGCGCACTCCCGGACCCGGGACCTGCCCGAGCTGGTCCGGACCGCGGATGTGGTGATCGCCGCGGTCGGCAAGGCGAACTTCGTCCGCGGCGACTGGCTGAAGCCGGGCGCGGTCGTGGTCGACGCCGGGTACAACGAGGGCAACGTCGGCGACGTGCACTTCGCGGAGGCGGCCGAGGTGGCCCGGCTGATCACGCCCGTCCCGGGCGGGGTCGGGCCGATGACGATCGCGCTGCTGCTGGAGCAGACGGTCGACGCCGCTGAGACGGCTGTCCACTCTTTGACTACTCTGGCCTAGGGTTGGGGGACAAGATCTAAGGAGGCGGACGTGGCGGTACGGGCGATCCGGGGTGCCACCCAGCTGGACGTGGACGAGCGCGAGCACCTGCTCGAGCGGTCCGCGGAGCTGGTGAAGGCGGTCCTGGAGGCGAACGATCTGGAGAACGAGGACCTGATCAGCATCCTGTTCACCGTCACGTCGGACCTGCGTTCGGAGTTTCCCGCGGTCGCGGGCCGGCAGATCGGGCTGACCGACGTACCGCTGATGTGCATGCAGGAGATCCCGGTGCCGCATGCGCTGCCGCGGGTGGTGCGGCTGATGGTGCACACCGAGACGCCGCGGTCCCGGGACAAGATCCAGCACGTCTACCTGCACGGAGCCGTCGCGCTCCGCCCGGACTTGACCGGCGCCCAGTGAGCGCGGCGCAGTGAGGGTGGCGCAGTGGGGGTGGCGCAGTGAGTGAGTTGCGCGGGCCGGTTCGCGTTGTCGGCACCGGTTTGATCGGTACGTCGATCGGTCTGGCGCTGGCGCGGCTCGGTGTGGTCGTGGAGCTCGTCGACGGGAACCTGGACAACGCGCTGATGGCCGAGCGGATCGGCGCCGGCTCGCGGCTGGTCGAGATCGAACCGCAGCTGGTCGTGGTCGCCGTACCGCCGGACCACGTCGGCGCCGTGGTGGCCGAGCAACTCGCACAGACCAACGCCGTCGTGACCGATGCCGCGAGCGTGAAGTCCAAGCCCCTGACCGATGCGCGCCGGCTGACCGGTGACGTCAGCCGGTACGTCGGTAGTCACCCGATGGCCGGCTCCGAGCGCAACGGCCCACTGGCCGCACGCGCGGACCTGTTCGACGGCGCGACCTGGGCGATCACCCCGCACGCGACGAGCGCTCCGGAAGCGGTCGATCTCGTACGCCGGCTCGCCGAGGCCTGTGGTGCCCGGACGGTGGAGCTGTCGGTGGAGGATCACGACCTCGGTGTCGCCCGGGTGTCGCACCTTCCGCACCTGATGTCGGCGCTCGCCGCGGGCACGCTGGCGGACGCGCCGTCCTCCCATCTCGAACTGTCCGGCCAGGGTGTTCGCGACGTGACCCGGATCGCGGCCGGCGACCCCCGGTTGTGGACCCAGATCGTGTCCGCGAACTCGACCGCGCTCACCGGCCTGCTGGAGCAGATCCGCGGCGAGCTCGACCGGCTGCTCGTTGCCCTCGGCAAGGAAGAGGCGGCCGACGAACTGACCGCCATCCTGGGCCAGGGCGTGTCTGGCGCGGTCCGCGTCCCGGGCAAGCACGGTACGCCGCACATCGACCTGGTCACGGTCCTCGTCACGATCCCGGACCGGCCCGGTCAGCTGGCCCGGCTGTTCGCCGACGCGGCCGAATCGGGCGCGAACGTCGAGGACCTTCGCATCGACCACAGCCCGGGTCGCCCGGTCGGTGAGGTCGAGCTCGCCGTGAAACCGGGATCCGTCGACCAGTTGGTCGAGGTCCTGACCGACCGCGGGTGGGTAGTCCACCGGTAGGTTGTCCCCGGCCGAAGGTAATCTTCGGGCATGATCATCGCTGTTGACGGGCCGAGCGGCTCCGGTAAGTCGAGCACCGCGCGTGGAGTGGCCACGCGCCTCGGTCTGCGGTACCTGGACACCGGTGCGACGTACCGCGCGGTGACCTGGTCGGCCGTCGACCGCGGGCTGGACCTGGACGACACGGCGGCGGTCGCGCAGCGTGCCCGGGAGCTCGAGCTGGAGATCAGCACCGACCCCGGCCATCAGTTCGTGATCGCCGACGGGACCGACGTGACGGCCGCGATCCGGGAGCCGCGGATCAGCGCGGTGGTGTCGAAGATCGCCACCAACCTGGACGTCCGCAAGGAGCTGATCCGGCGCCAGCGGGAGATCATCGACGACGCCCAGAACTCGGCCCAGAACCCCGGACAGCCGGGCGGCGGGATCGTGGTCGAGGGCCGCGACATCGCCACCGTGGTCGCCACCGATGCCGAGCTCAAGGTCCACCTGACCGCCGACCAGGACGCGCGGATGTCCCGGCGCGGCGCCGAGCTCGAGTCCGGTTCGGTGACCGCCGAGCAGCTGCGGGACCAGATCGTCCGCCGCGACGCCGACGACGCCACCGTTTCGCAGTTCCTGGTCGCCTCGGACGGCGCGGTGACCGTCGACTCCACCCATTTGAGCCTGGAGGAGGTCGTCGACGTGATCAGCCGACTCGCAAAGGAGACCGTTCCCCAGGGCCGGGAGTCATGACGGCGAACGTCACCGGACACAAGGACCTGCCCCGCACGGACGATCTCCCGGCGCTGCCGTACCGGTTGGCGCTTCCGATGCGGGCGGTTGCCAGGTATTACTTCCGCCGTAAGTACAAGCTGACCATCCACCACGAGGACCGGTTCCCGCGGACCGGTCCGCTGCTGATGGCGCCGAACCACCTGAGCCTGCTGGACGGGCCGCTGCTCGGGGCGATCGCGCCGCGGATGCTGCACCAGCTCGGCAAGATCGAGGCGTTCGGCGGCCTCCAGGGGGCGATCCTGCGCCGGGTCGGCCAGATCCCGGTCGACCGATCGACGTACGACGTGCTCGCGATCCGGCAGTCTATCCAGGTACTGCGGGACGGCCGGGTGCTGAACATCTACCCGGAGGGCACCCGCGGCCCGGGCGACTTCAGCCGGATCCGGACCGGCGTGGCGTACCTGGCGATGGTGACCGGGGCCCCGATCCTGCCCGTCGCGCTGATCGGAACGCGGCTCCCAGGGGGCGACGTGGAGGGCTTTCCGCCGGCCGGGAGCCGGGTCGACGTGGTGTACGGCGAGCCTTTCGCCGTCGAGCGCGTACCCTTTCCCAGGAGACAATCCGACGTACAGGCGGTCGCCGGTCACATCGGCGACGTGTTGCGCGCCCATGTGAAGGCGGCCGTCGACGAAACCGGCCACCCGCTTCCGGGCTGGCGAGACCAGAAGGACCCTGATGACTGACCTGCCCACCGAAGCACCGACGCATGACCGCGAAGACACCGGGCCGCTGCCCGTGCTCGCGATCGTCGGGCGGCCGAACGTGGGCAAGTCCACGCTGGTCAACCGCATCATCGGCCGCCGCGAGGCGGTCGTCGAGGACACCCCGGGCGTCACCCGGGACCGCGTCTCGTACGACGCCAACTGGGCCGGCCGCGAGTTCACGGTCGTCGACACCGGCGGTTGGGACCCGGACGCGGTCGGCATGGCCGCCCTGGTCGCCGCCCAGGCGGAGGTCGCGATCAACGCGGCCGACGCGGTGCTGTTCGTGGTCGACGCCGTGGTCGGTATCACCGACGCGGACGAAGCCGTCGTCCGGGTGCTGCGGAAGTCCGGCAAGCCCGTCGTACTGGCCGCGAACAAGGTCGACGACCAGCGCATCGAGTCCGAGGCGATGAACCTGTGGAGCCTCGGTATCGGTGAGCCGTACCCGGTGTCCGGGATGCACGGCCGCGGTACGGGCGACTTGCTGGACGCCGTACTCGCGGCACTTCCGGAGGCACCGGCCGAGCGCGACGGCGAGGTCGGCGGACCGCGCCGGGTCGCGATCGTCGGCAAGCCGAACGTGGGCAAGTCCTCGCTGCTCAACAAGGTCGCCAAGGAGGACCGGGTCGTCGTGAGCGACGTCGCCGGTACGACGGTGGACCCGGTCGACGAGCTGATCACGCTCGGCGGCCAGGAGTGGCGCTTCATCGACACCGCGGGCATCCGGCGCAAGGTGAAGAACGTCCAGGGGCACGAGTACTACGCCTCGCTGCGGACCAACGCGGCGATCGAGCGGGCCGAGGTCGTGGTCGTCGTGATCGACGCCTCGGAGTCGCTCACCGAGCAGGACCTGCGGATCATGAACGCGGTCGAGGAAGCCGGCAAGGCGCTGGTGATCGCGTACAACAAGTGGGACCTGATGGACGAGGAGCGCCGCTACTACCTGGAGCGCGAGATCGACCGCGACCTGGTGCAGTTCCGCTGGGCGCCGCGGGTGAACATCAGCGCGCTCACCGGCTGGCACATGGACAGGCTGGTGCCCGCCATCGAGGCCGCGCTGGAAGGCTGGCAGACCCGCGTCCCGACCGGGCAGCTCAACGCCTTCCTCGGCCGCCTGGTCGCCGCCCATCCGCACCCGGTCCGCTCCGGCAAGCAGCCGAAGATCCTCTTCGGCACGCAGGCGACCACGATGCCCCCAACCTTCGCCATCTTCACCTCCGGCCAGATCGAGGCGTCGTACCAGCGCTTCATCGAACGCCGCCTGCGCGAGGACTTCGGCTTCGTCGGCAGCCCGATCCACGTCCAGATCCGAGCCCGCCAGAAGAACAAGAAACGCTGACCGAACCCGGTCCGAAACACCCGATCGGATGAGGTAAGGTTTACCCCGGCTCGCTCTTCGGAGCGTCCATCGGGCTGTGGCGTAGTTTGGTAACGCGTCTGGCTGGGGGCCAGAAGACCGCAGGTTCAAATCCTGTCAGCCCGACATTGGAGGGGCACCGATCCGGTGCCCCTCTGTTGCATTTCAGGAGACGTCGGCCAGTTGCCTGGGCTCGGGTTCGTCCGCGACCTTCAGGGACTCGCCCTCGATGTCGACGCGCGGGGTGATCCGGTCTAGCCACTTCGGGAACCACCAGGCTCGGTCGCCGAGGAGGCTGAGGATGGCGGGGACCAGGGTCATGCGGACGACGAAGGCGTCGATCAGGACGCCGATGGTGAGGCCGAAGCCGATCGCCTTGATGATCGGGTCCTCGACGAGGATGAAGCCGGCGAAGACCGACGCCATGATCAGGGCCGCGGCGGTGACGACGCGGGCACCGTGACCGAGGCCCTGGACGGTGGCGTCGTTCGCGTGCCGCCCGTGCACGAACTCCTCCCGGACCCGGGACACGATGAACACCTCGTAGTCCATCGCCAGCCCGAACAGGATGCCCATCATGATGATCGGCAGGAAGCTCACCAGCGGGCCGGGGGAGTCGATCCCGACCAGGCTCGCCAGATGCCCTTCCTGGAACACCGCGATCGTGATCCCGAACGTCGCCCCGATCGTCAGCACGAACCCGAGCGTCGCCTTCAACGGCACCAGCACCGACCGGAACGCCAGCAGCAACAGCAGGAACGACAGCCCGATCACGACGAACAGGTATGTCGGCAACGCGTCGGACAACTTGTTCGACACGTCCACGCCGACCGCCGTGTTCCCGGTCACCGAGATACTCGCGTCGCCCTTGGCGAGCGGCTGCACCGCGGACCGCAGGTTCTTCACGAGATCAGCGGTTTCCTCGCTGGCCGGGCCGCTCTTCGGGATCACCTGCAGCAAGCGCGTCGTACCGTCCTGACTCGCCGCGGCCGGCTGCGCCGCCACCACATCCGGCAGGCCCTGCGTCTTCCCCAGCACCTGCTGCACCAGGGCGTTGGACGTCGCCGCGTCGTTGCTCTTCACAACAACCACGAGCGGCCCGTTGGCGCCCGGGCCGAACGCCGCGGCCGTCAGGTCGTATGCGACCCGCTGGTTGCTCCCGGCCGCTGCCGAAGCGCCGTCCGGGAGTGCGAGCTGCATGTCCTTCGCCGGGATCGCGAGCAAGCCCAAGCCGATGATGCCGACAGCAACGATCGGCACTCGCAGCCGGGTCACCAACCGGCCCCACCGGAAACCGAAGCCCTCCGTGTGAGTCGCGGCGGCCGGTGACTTGCGCAGCTTCCGCGGCAGCACCCGGTTACCCACGAACCCGAGCAGTGCCGGCAGCAACGTCAGCGCCACCAGTACGGCGGTCAGCACGGTTGCCGCTGCTGCCAGGCCCATCGCGGTCAGGAACGGTACGCCGACCACGGACAAGCCGGCGAGCGCGATCACCACGGTCGCGCCGGCGAACAACACCGCCGACCCGGCCGTCGCCGTCGCTCGTGCGACCGACTCCTCCGGTTCCATGCCTTCGCCGAGCTGCGACCGGTGCCGCGAGCTGATGAACAGCGAGTAGTCGATCCCCACCGCGAGTCCGAGCATCAGCGCCAGGATCGGCGCCGTCGACGACACGTCGGTGAACGCGGTCACGATGAACAACCCGGCCATCCCGGCCAGGACGCCGAGCAGCGCCGTCACCAGCGTCATCCCGGCTGCCACGAGCGATCCGAACGTGACGACCAGTACCACGGCCGCGACCGCCACACCGAGCACCTCGGTCGCACCGATCTCCGGTACGCCGGCCTTGATCTGTCCGCCCGGCACCACCTTGAGATCACCCGAGCTGAGTCCGCTCAATCCGTCGTACCCGTCGCTGCTCTCGTGCGACAGCTCGTCGGCCGGCTTGTCGAACTGGACGCTGATCAATCCCGTCGTACCGTCCGGGCTGATCGCCTTGCTGGTGAAAGGGTCGATCGCGGCGATCACCTCGGGCACCTTCGCGACCTTGGCGACGGTGGCGCCGACAGCGGCCTTCACGGTCGGGTCGGCGAGCGTCTTGCCGTCGGGCGCCTTCACCACGACCGTGGCGGACGCACCGCTGGCGGCTGGCAGCTCCTGCTTCAGGGCGTCGAGCGCGCGCTGCGATTCGGTGCCCGGGATCGAGAACGTGTTCGCGGTCTTGCCGCCCAGCGTCAGCGCACCGACGCCGAGAACGACGAGGAACAGTGCCCAGAGAGCGGCGACCAGGCGCCTGCGCTGATAGGAGAACCGGCCGAGCCGGTACAGCAGATTGGCCATCGTGAAGAGCGTCCGTTCAGATCGGTACGGCGTACGGGCAGAAGTGATCGCCCCGTGGCGGCGGGGGAGTCGGGTCGGGGCTCAGGCGCGGCGGAGGATTCTCCGCAGGGCGATGTCGCAGAGTCTTCGGAGGTCGTCGTCGGTGCGTTCCTGCGCGTGCCGGCACTCGCCGAGCAGGCCGTTGATGGCGAACTTCGCCAGGTCCTGCTCGAGCGGGTCGTCGGACCCGGCGAGGTAGTTCGAGAGTTGCATGCCGTCGGCAACGAGTTGCGCGACCTCGGGCATCTGCTCGATCACCGGGAGGATGTCCTGGAGGACGTCGACCACGCCGCGATGGACGACGGCGAGATCGATGAAGCTCTGGATGGCGAGCTCCTGTGCGTCGGCGCGGGACAGCTCGGCGGCGGCCTTGACGAGTGCGGCCACGTCGGCGGCGGCCGGCTCGAGGACGGCGGCCAGGACGGCGGGCTTGCCGCTGAAGTGGTACAGCACGGTGGCCTTGGAGCAACCGGCCGCGGTCGCGATGTCCTGCAGTGACGTCGCGTTGTAGCCGCCGGCCTGGAACAGGTCCATTGCCTGACGCACGATCTCGCGCCTGGTCCGTTCCCGTGCCGGGGTGGTAGCTGCCATGTCATGCATCATGACTGACCGATCGGCCAGTTTTCAACCGATCGGTCAGTTCTGTGGTCGGGTTCACGTGGTTGTCTTCGGTGTAATGATGTAATTCAGGAGGCGAGAGCGATGGCTGACGAGATTGCCGACGGGGTGGCCGGGGACGACGTACTGGACGCCTACTCCCGGGTGGTCTCGGGCGTGGCCGCACACTTGATCCCGCGGGTCGCGAGCCTGCGGATCCACAGCCGGCGCGGCGACTCGTCCGGCTCCGCCGTCGTCCTGACCGGCGACGGGCACCTGCTCACGAACGCGCACGTGGTCGGCGACGGCGTCGAGGCGTCGGCCGAGTTCGCGGACGGTACGACGGCGCAGGCCCGGGTGGTCGGGGTGGACCGGCTGTCCGACCTCGCCGTACTGCGGGCCGACCGGGAGATTCCTGATCCGCCGGAGTACGGCGACGCGGACGTGCTGAAGGTCGGGAACCTGGTGGTTGCCGTCGGTAATCCGCTCGGCCTGGCCGGGAGCGTGACGGCCGGCGTGGTGAGTGCGCTGGGCCGGTCGTTGCCGGTGCGGAGTGGCTCGGCTCAGCGCATCATCGAGGACGTGATCCAGACCGACGCCGCGCTGAACCCGGGCAACTCCGGCGGGGCGCTTGCCGACGGCAACGGGCGGGTGATCGGGATCAACACCGCGGTGGCCGGGATCGGACTGGGTCTCGCGGTGCCGGTCAACCAGACCACGCGCCGGATCATCTACTCGCTGCTGCACGACGGCCGCGTGCGACGCGCGTACCTCGGGCTCGTGACCAAGCCCGCCCCGCTGCAGCCGGCGCTCGCGGAACGGTTCGATCAGCGCTCGGCTCTGCGGGTCGTCGAGGTGATTCCGGCCAGTCCGGCGGCGGCAGCGGGTCTACGGCAGGGCGATCTCGTCCTGGCCGTGAACGGCGTACCGCTTCGGGATGCTCAGTCTCTGCAGCGTCAGTTGTTCGAGGACGCGATCGCACGCCGTACCGAGATCACCGCGATCCGGAACAACGCGCTCGTGGACGTGATCGCCTACCCGGCCGAACTCACCGATTGAGCTCGGCGCGCAGGAGGACGCAGGTGCCTGGTTTGAGGGGCGCGTTCGGGAAGGTGAAGTCGCGGGTGACCTCGGTGAACCCGAAGCGGCGGGTGAGGTCGAGAATGGCGCCGTTGGCGAGGTTGACGAAGGTGTAGATCTCGTCTGCGCGGTCGGTGGTCCAGCGGATGCGGTCCTGGGTGAGCAGGTCGCCGATACCGTGGCGCCGCCACTCGTTCGAGACGATGAGCCCGATCAGGTAGTACCCGTCCGGGGCCGTTGTGGGCGGGTCGGCGGGGGAGATCTGGTGCCGGATCACGGCGCCGTACCCGACGACTTCACCATCGATCTCTGCGACGGCGGTGTACCGATCGGGGTTCTGGAGGTCGGCCTGGAGCTTGCTCCGTCGTTCGTCGACCGACCCGCCGGTTCGCGTGACGATCAGCTCGGCGCAGGTCGTGAGATCCGCCGCCGCGGCCGGTCGCACCACAACGTCGGTTGTCTTTCGGGCGGCCCCGGGCTCATACTCCGCGAAGCCGGTCATGCAGGCATCCTAGGATCGGCGGATGGACGAACTCATGCGGCAGGTCGACGGACTGTACGAGCTGGCGGTCTTCAACGGCGAGTACGACGGTCTGCCCGACGCGGATCGTGCGCTGGACGCGGTCGAGGCCCGGCTGTTCGTGCAACGTGGCCGGATCCTGCACTGCCGCTTCCTGCAATCGCAGGTCGAGCCGGTGGAGGAGTTGGCGTACTTCCAGCGTGCGGCCGACCTGTTCCGCATCGTCGGCGACGAGCGCGGTGAGGCCGAGGCCTTGTTCTGGATCGGCTGCTTTCACCAGGTCGTCCGCGACGACAACCCGACCGCCGTCCCCTTCCTCACCCAGGCCGCCGACCTGTCCCGCAAGACCGGCGACCCACTAACCCTCTCCTACGCCCTCCGCCACCTGGGCATCGCCGCCCACATGGCCGACGACTACGCCAAGGCCCGCGACCTGTTGGAGGAGTCCACCGCACTCCGCCGCACCCTCAACTTCACCGCCGGCGTCGCCGCCAACCTGGTCGGCCTCATCTACCTGGCAATAGCCCAGAACCGCCCCGAAGACGCCCGCACCCTCGCCACCGAAGCCACCACCCTCGCCACCACATCCGGCGCCCGAAAGATCACCGAACAGATCGAAGCAGCCCGCTCCCAGATCTGATATGGGTGGAGACAGGAAGTGGTGGGTGGAGACCTGCTATTTCCTGTTCAACGCCACCAGTTCAGGTGCACTGCCCCACCGCGAGCAGGTCGGGTGGTTACCAGCCGCGGGTGCGCCATTCGGGGAGGTTGGGGCGTTCGGTGCCGAGGGTGGTGTCGGAGCCGTGGCCGGGGTAGACCCAGGTTTCGTCGGGGAGGTCGGCGAAGAGTTTGGTCTCGACGTCGTTCAGGAGTGAGGTGAAGCGCTCGGCGTCGCCCTGGGTGTTGCCGACGCCGCCGGGGAACAGGGAGTCGCCGGTGAAGAGGTGGGGTGCGCCGTCGGGGTCGTCGTACAGGAGTGCGATCGACCCGGGGGTGTGGCCGACGAGGTGGATGACGCGGAGGCTGCACTGACCGACGGCGATGTGGTCGCCGTCGTCGACGGGCTCGTCGGTGGGGACGGGGATGCCCTCGGCGTCGTACCGGCCGGCGACCGTGGTGGCGCCGGTGCGGGCGACGACCTCGGCGAGCGCCTCCCAGTGGTCCTGGTGGCGGTGCGTGGTGATCACCCGCGCGAGGCCGCCGTCACCGATCAGCCGCAGCAGGGTGTCCGCTTCGTTCGCGGCGTCGATCAGCACCTGCTCGTCGGTGTGCCGGCAGCGCAACAGGTACGCGTTGTTGTCCATCGGCCCGACCGCGACCTTGGTGATCATCAAGTGGGCCAGCTCGTGCGTCTGCGCTGCCCCGCCGACCTTCACGTTCCCGTGGTACTCCGGCATCTCGCCTCTCCCTGATCTCGGTGACACGCCGATCCTCGCACCTCCTGACCACCGGTGCAGCGACCACCCGCGGCGATCGAATATACTTTCGAAGAGGCTTCCGGATCCAGCAGGCGGAAGTTTTTGTCGGTGGGCCTCGTTAGCATGACCGGGCATGCCAGAGATCCATCCAGAGCTGCACCCGGAACCCCTCGAGAACGGCTGAGAGTGAGCTTGTGTCTGACCGTCTGATCGTGCGCGGAGCGCGTGAGCACAACCTGAAAGACGTCTCGGTCGACCTGCCGCGGGACGCCATGATCGTCTTCACCGGCCTGTCCGGGTCCGGGAAGTCCAGCCTGGCCTTCGACACGATCTTCGCCGAGGGCCAGCGGCGGTACGTCGAGTCGCTCTCGGCGTACGCGCGGCAGTTCCTCGGCCAGATGGACAAGCCGGACGTCGACTTCATCGAGGGGCTGTCGCCGGCCGTCTCGATCGACCAGAAGTCCACCTCGCGGAACCCGCGGTCCACCGTCGGCACGATCACCGAGGTGTACGACTATCTCCGGCTGCTGTTCGCCCGCGCCGGGCGGCCGCACTGCCCGGAGTGCGGTGAGCCGATCGCGCGCCAGACGCCGCAGCAGATCGTCGACCGGGTGCTCGAGCTGGAGGAGGGCACCCGGTTCCAGGTGCTCGCGCCGGTCGTCCGCGGCCGCAAGGGGGAGTACCTGGACCTCTTCCGCCAGCTGACCGGTCAGGGCCTGTCCCGGGCCCGGGTCGACGGGGAGACGATCCAGCTCACCGACCCGCCGAAGCTCGACAAGCAGAAGAAACACAACATCGACGTCGTCGTCGACCGGCTGGCGGTGAAGAGCTCCGCCAAGCAGCGGCTCACCGACTCGGTCGAGACCGCGCTCGGTCTGGCCGGCGGGCTCCTCGTGCTGGACTTCGTCGACCTGCCGGAGGACGACCCGCACCGCGAGCGCCGGTTCTCCGAGAAGCTC
This sequence comes from Kribbella sp. VKM Ac-2571, assembly GCF_004362255.1. Classification (NCBI taxonomy): domain Bacteria; kingdom Bacillati; phylum Actinomycetota; class Actinomycetes; order Propionibacteriales; family Kribbellaceae; genus Kribbella; species Kribbella sp. VKM Ac-2571. The sequence goes on along the minus strand of NZ_SNWS01000018.1, from coordinate 139,244 downwards.
GCCTGCCCGAACGATCACCCGCTCGCGATCGACGAGCTCGAGCCGCGGTCGTTCTCGTTCAACTCGCCGTACGGCGCCTGCCCGGTCTGCACCGGTCTCGGGACCCGGATGGAGGTCGACCCGGAGCTGCTGGTCCCGGACCCGTCGAAGTCACTCGACGAGGGCGCGATCCAGCCGTGGGCGGGGCAGAACGTCTCGCAGTACTTCGAGCGGTTGCTGGAGGCGCTGGCGAAGGACCTGAAGTTCAAGACCAGCACGCCGTTCGGGGAGCTGCCGGCGAAGGCGAAGAAGGCGCTGCTCACCGGTCACGACAAGCAGGTCCACGTCTCGTACCAGAACCGCTACGGCCGCGAGCGGTCGTACTACACGAGCTTCGAAGGCGTCATCCCGTACGTCGAGCGACGGCACGCGGAGGCGTCGAGCGACACCGGGCGGGAGCGCTTCGAGGAGTACATGCGCGAGGTGCCGTGCCTGGCCTGCAACGGCGCGCGACTGAAGCCGATCTCGCTGGCGGTCACGCTCGGCGGGAAGAACATCGCCGAGATCAGCGCGATGTCGATCGACGAGGTGCACGGCTTCCTGTCGCAGATGGAGCTGAGCCCGCGCGAGAAGCAGATCGCGGAGCGCGTGGTCAAGGAGATCGGCGAGCGGCTGCGGTTCCTGCTCGACGTCGGCCTAGACTACCTGGCGCTGAGCCGGCCGGCGGGTTCGCTGTCCGGCGGTGAGGCGCAGCGGATCCGGCTGGCGACGCAGATCGGTTCGGGACTGGTCGGCGTACTGTATGTGCTCGACGAGCCGTCGATCGGCCTGCACCAGCGGGACAACCGGCGGCTGATCGACACGCTGGTTCGGCTCAAGGAGCTCGGTAACACGCTGATCGTCGTCGAGCACGACGAGGACACCATCGACCACGCGGACTGGGTCGTCGACATCGGCCCGGGCGCCGGTGAGCACGGCGGCCAGGTCGTCGTGTCCGGCACGGTCGAGGACCTGCGCAACCACCCGGACTCGATCACCGGCGCCTACGTGTCGGGCCGCCGGGAGATCCCGATCCCGGCGGTACGGCGGCCGCTCACCGAGGGCCGCGAGCTGACCGTGTACGGCGCGCGCCAGAACAACCTGAAGGATCTCGACGTGACCATCCCGCTCGGGGTGTTCGTCGCGGTCACCGGGGTGTCCGGGTCGGGTAAGTCGACGCTCGTGAACGACATCCTCTACACGTCACTGGCGCGGCAGATCTACGGCGCCCGGGCGGTGCCCGGACGGCACACGAAGATCTCCGGGATGGAGCTCGTCGACAAGGTCATCCACGTCGACCAGTCGCCGATCGGCCGCACGCCGCGGTCCAACCCGGCGACGTACACCGGCGTGTGGGACCACATCCGGAAGCTGTTCGCGGAGACGCCCGAGGCGAAGGTCCGCGGGTACCAGCAGGGTCGCTTCTCGTTCAACGTGAAGGGCGGCCGCTGCGAGGCCTGCTCGGGTGACGGCACGCTGAAGATCGAGATGAACTTCCTGCCGGACGTGTATGTCCCGTGCGAGGTGTGCCACGGCGCCCGGTACAACCGCGAGACGCTCGAAGTGCACTACAAGAGCAAGACGGTCGCGGACGTGCTGGACATGCCGATCGAGGAGGCGGCGGAGTTCTTCGCGGCGATCCCGGCGATCTCGCGGCACTTGAAGACGCTGGTCGAGGTCGGGCTCGGGTATGTGCGGCTCGGTCAGCCCGCGCCGACGCTGTCCGGTGGTGAGGCGCAGCGCGTCAAGCTGGCGTCCGAGCTGCAGCGCCGGTCGACGGGCCGGACGGTGTACGTGCTGGACGAGCCGACGACGGGTCTGCACTTCGAGGACATCCGCAAGCTGCTCGGCGTTCTCAACGGTCTGGTCGACAAGGGCAACTCGGTGCTGGTGATCGAGCACAACCTCGACGTCATCAAGACCGCCGACTGGATCATCGACCTCGGCCCCGACGGCGGACGTCGCGGCGGCACCCTGGTTGCGGAAGGTACGCCGGAGCATGTCGCGGCCAACCCCGCGTCGTACACCGGGCAGTTCCTCGCCGAGATCCTCAGGGGTCGTGCGGCCAAGCCGAGCGCCAAGCAGGCAGCGGCGAAGTCGGTGCCGGCGAAGAAGGCGGTTGCGAAGAAGACCACCGCCGCGAAGAAGACCGCTGTCGCGAAGACCACCGGCGCGAAGAACGGCGGGGCCAAGAAGAGCACCGCGGCCAAGAAGGCTGCGCCGGCGAAGAAGACAGCTGCCAGGAAGCGCGTCGCGGGCTGACGAGGCTGACCAGGGAGTCAGCGGCGGAAGAGTTGCTGCCAGAGGTGCCGGACCCAGGTGCGGCGCGGTGACGGCAGCAACGCCGCCGGCAGCATGACTGCCGGCGGCTTCGCGAGCGTGACCGGCACCTGAACCATGCGGTCGCCCTGCAACCAGTACAGGTCGGGGCTGCACTGGTCCGGCGCATCGCGGTAGGTGTCGGCGACGAACTGCGCCAACCGGTCGGCGACCTGCTGTCCCGCATCGGCTGCGCAGAACGCGACACTGCTCAACCTCGGTACGCCGACCAGGACGCCCAGCCCGATGGAGGCCTGGGGCAACAACTTCTCGCGGTCGACGATCGCCATCGACACAAGCGGGTCGTCGTCGCGGGAGAGCACCGAGAAGCCGTCGTGCTCGACGGGCCGCAGGTCCGAGATGTGCTCGAGCGTCAACTGCACCGGCGACGGTACGTCGGGATCACCGAGCCCGAGCATGGAGCGCCGTACGACGGTCAGCCGACGGTAGTCCGCACCGGTGCCGATGAACACCACGACCTCGAAATGGTCGCCGAACGGGATCAACGCGTCGGCCACCGGACCGGAGGTTCGCGCCGACCAGCCGCGCTGCAGCAGCATCGCACGCTGACGTACGGCGACGTCGCCGAACCGGTGTTCCTCCGTGGCCAGCTCGCCCTCCGCGACGACCGCGCGCAGCCAGGCCTCGATCTGCTCCGCCCAGAGCTGCTGGGGAAGCTGACGGCATCGATCGATGATCTCGCCGAGGCCGACGACGGCCGACATCTGCAACGCGCCGCGGCCCCAACCGACCTCGACCGTGCGCTCGGCGGTGTCGACGACACATCCCGGCATCCACATCGGCGCCAGGTCCGCGATCGCCTTCAGAACCGTCGAGTCGTCCGTCGCACCAGTCATCTCCAGGCCTCTCCCACCACTAAAGTGTGCCGGGCGGGCAGATCAGCCTCCGCTCCAGCCCCAGTCAGACCAGCAACAGCACCCCACCAGCAGCACCCCCACCAGCAACAGCCGCCTGCGGACTGAAGCCGGTCATGGTTGGGATCGTGACGCGGATTGCCAGCTGATTCACAGCGAACCTTCAAACCGCGGTTCAATCCCGGCGGCGTTGAACCGTTCGGCCTATCCGGTCGTTTGACTCGGTATATAGCGTTCAACTACTTCGATCAGCAGGCTCCTGGAGGTCCAGTTCATGAGCGATGACACGATGGCACCGGCCACCACCCCGCCACAGGCCGATGGAACGGCCAAGGCGGCCGACGGTCTGCGCGACCGGAGGTCGGTGCTCCGTTGCGCGGCGATGGTCGCGCTCGCGGGTGCCAGCGCGCCGATCCTCGCGGCCTGCGGTGGCAGCGACGACGCCTCGGGTGGCGGTACGACGCCGTCCGCAAGCGGCTCGAGCTCGGCGCCGAGCGCCTCGTCGAGTGCCCCTTCGTCGAGTGCGCCGGCCGGTGGCGGTGCGGTGCTCGGCCCGGCGTCCGACGTACCGGTCGGCGGCGGGAAGGTGTTCACCGACGCGAAGGTCGTGGTGACGCAGCCGACCGCGGGGCAGTACAAGGGCTTCTCCGCGGTGTGCACGCACCAGGGCAACCCGATCGGCTCGGTGGAGGGCGGTCAGATCGTCTGCCCGTTCCACAACAGCCACTTCAGCATCACCGACGGCAGCCCGGTCAGCGGTCCGGCGCAGACGGCGCTGCCGGCCGTGAACGTGAAGGTCGAGGGCGGCAACATCGTCGAGTCCGCCTGACCGATTTGCTGGGCTGACCAGTCAAATTGGTGGGTCCACCAGGCAAATGGGGGGTTCCCCACCCGGAATCAGGGTGGAGAACCCCCCATCTCATGGGTCAACCCATGAAGAGGGTCAGGACTGGTCGGCGGCCCCGACGAACAGGAGCTTGTTCGGCGAGCCTGTGCCCGGGTCGCCGACCTTGTCGGCGGTCGAGGTGTCGACCAGCGCCTTGGCGACGTCGGCCGGGGTGGCGTCCGGGTGGTCGGCCAGGTACAGCGCGACCCCGCCGGCGACGTGCGGCGTGGCCATCGACGTACCGCTCATCTTCGCGGTGGCGTCCGGGTCGGTGATGCCGACCGAGGTGATGTCGACGCCGGGTGCGAACAGGTCCACGCATTTGCCGAAGTTCGAGAACTCCGCGCGCTTGTCCTGGTCGTCGGTGGCGCCGACGGTGATCGCCGAGGGCTCCCGCGCCGGCGAGCTCTGGCAGGCGTCCGCGCTTTCATTGCCGGCGGCAACGGCGTACGTGACACCGGAGTCGATCGAGGCCTTGACCGCCGCGTCGAGCGCATCGTCGGCGCCGCCGCCGAGGCTCATGTTCGCGACCGCCGGCTTCTTGGCGTTCTTGGTCACCCAGTCGATACCGGCCACCACGGACTCGGTCGAGCCCGAGCCCTTGCAGTCGAGCACCCGGACGCCGACCACCTTCGCGCCCTTGGCCAGGCCGTACGTCGTGCCCGCGATGGTGCCGGCCACGTGGCTGCCGTGGCCCATGCAGTCGACGCCGTTCTGGCCGTCGCCGACCGTGTCGGTGCCGACCGACGCGCGGTCGCCGAAGTCCTTGTGGGCGGCGTAGATCCCGGTGTCGATCACGTAGACGTTCACGTTCTCGGCGGTGGTCGACGCCTCGTACTTCTTGTCCAGCGGCAGGTCGCGCTGGTCGGCGCGGTCCAGACCCCACGGCGGGTTGTCCTGGCTGACCGTGATCTTCTGGTTCTGCTGGACGAACGCGACCCGCTGGTCACCGGCCAACTTCTTCGCCTGATCCTCGGTCATGCCGGCGGAGAAGCCCTTGATCGACGAGTCGAACTGCTTGTTGATCTTGACGTCGTAGCTCGAGGCCAGGCTCTGCGTCGCGGCCCGGGTCTGGGCCCGCGAGTTCTGGCCGGCCAGAACGACGATGTAGCTGCCGGGGATCGCGTTCGAGCTGCCGGCGCCGCGGATCGTCACGGGAGCGGTTTGCGTCGCGTCACTACCGGCCGCGGTGGCGGCGATCCCGGTGACGGCGAGCGCGGACGCAGCAGCGGCTCCGAATAAGGCGCGTGATCTGCGAAGGGGTGGGAACATGGGCGGAACTCCCTCGAGTCAGCGCAAGGCCTTGTTGCCTCACGCAAAGGACCTGCGCATCTACCCTGGTCCACACGCTAAGGAGCGCGCCCATCCCAGCCGGGGGTCAACTCAGCCTTATGGGTCAACCCGCAATACGACCGCAAACTTCAGCTGCCTAGGAATGGGGTACAGCGCGTGCCTGGTGATTGGAATACTTGCGCGCTGCGAACTCGTACGCCTCCACGATCAACGGGAGTAGCTGGTCCAGACCGGTCGGGTCTACGATCGCGACCCAGTGCTGAGCGGCGTAGAACGGATGCGGCATCAACACGTCACGGGCGGCGTAGTCGTGGCCCGACTCGAGCACCCAGTCGGCGTCGCGCTCGGTCGGCACCGGTCCGAACAGCGAGGTGTACGTCGTCTTGGTGAGCCCGAGGTTGAGACGCCAGGATCCGGGCTCGTCGAGGCGGGACACTTTCTCGTAGTGGTCACCGGTGACAATGGTGGCGAACGGTTGCTGCCGCTCCGGGGGAAGGTCGGCAGCCGGGTCGTACAGGTAGAACAGGTCGTCCTGGGCCTCGAGCACCCGGACACCGTCGTACGCGCGAATCAGTCGATCCAGTTCTTCGATTCTCATACCTTCAAGTCTGTCATTGAATGAGCAGTAGAAACTTTCGCGCGATTCCGGATTTGTCGGCGGGCCGAACTAGGGTGGTTGGGTGGCTGATCCGTCCTCGTACCGTCCTGCTCCGGGATCGATCCCCGACTCGCCCGGTGTCTACCGTTTCAGCGACTCCGGCGGCCGGGTGATCTACGTCGGCAAGGCGAAGAACCTGCGCGCGCGCCTGTCGTCGTACTTCCAGGATCTGGTGAACCTGCACCCGCGCACGCAGGCGATGGTGACGACGGCCGCGAAGGTCGAGTGGACCGTGGTCGGCAGCGAGGTCGAGTCGCTGCAACTGGAGTACTCCTGGATCAAGGAGTACGACCCGCGCTTCAACGTGAAGTACCGCGACGACAAGTCGTACCCGTGGCTCGCGATCACCCTCAACGAGGAGTATCCGCGGGTGATGGTCGGCCGCGGCCAGAAGAAGAAGGGCGTGCGGTACTTCGGTCCGTACAGCCACGCGTGGGCGATCCGGGAGACCGTCGACCTGCTGCTCCGGGTGTTCCCGATGCGCTCGTGCAGCAAGGGCGTGTTCAACCGGCACCGCCAGATCGGCCGGCCCTGTCTGCTCGGGTACATCGGCAAGTGCGCCGCGCCCTGCACGGGGCAAGTGACCCAGGAGGAGCACCGGCAGATCGTCGACGATTTCGCCGCGTTCCTCTCCGGCCAGACCGCGACGTACGTGCGTCGGCTGCAGAAGGAGATGCAGGCCGCGGCCGCCGAGCTCGAGTACGAGCGGGCCGCGAAGATCCGCGACGACCTGGCCGCCCTCGAGAAGGCGCTGGCCAAGAACGCGGTGGTCCTCGGCGACGGCACCGACACGGACGTGATCGCGCTCAGCGAGGATCCGCTCGAGGTCGCGGTGCAGATCTTCTACGTCCGCGGCGGGCGGATCCGCGGTGAACGCGGCTTCATCGCGGACAAGGCCGACGGTACGGCGTCCACCGGCGACCTGGTGTCCCGGTTCATCCAGCAGACGTACGCCGGGGACTCGGCCGAAGCGATCCCGCGGGAGATCCTGGTTCCGACGATGCCCGAGGACGCGGCCGCGCTGACCGAGTGGCTCGAGGCGACGCGCGGCGCGCGGGTGGACATCCGGGTCCCGCAGCGCGGCGACAAGAAGGCGCTGATGGAGACTGTCGAGCGGAACGCGCTGCAGACGCTGACGATGCACAAGACCAAGCGGGCCAGCGACCTGACCACGCGCAACCAGGCGCTCGAGGAGATCCAGGCCGCGCTCGACCTGCCCGAAGCGCCGCTGCGGCTGGAGTGCTACGACGTCTCGAACCTGCAGGGCACCGAGGTCGTCGCCTCGATGGTCGTGTTCGAGGACGGCCTGCCGCGCAAGAGCGAGTACCGGCGGTTCGTGATCAAGGGCGTCGACGGGCAGAACGACGTCGCCTCGATCGCCGAGGTCCTGACGCGCCGGTTCAAGCGGCTGCTCGACGAGCGCGCGACGATGACCGGTGACGAGGATCCGAGCGGCACGCTGATCGACCCGGAGACCGGGCGGGCGAAGAAGTTCTCGTACGCACCGGGCCTCGTGGTCGTCGATGGTGGTCCTCCGCAGGTCGCGGCGGCCCGGCAGGCGATGGACGAGCTCGGCCTCGGCGACATCCCGGTCTGCGGCCTGGCGAAGCGCCTCGAGGAGGTGTGGTTGCCCGACGAGGAAGACCCGGTGATCTTCTCGCGGACGTCGGAAGGCCTCTACCTGCTGCAGCGGCTCCGGGACGAGGCACACCGGTTCGCGATCACGCACCACCGCAACCGGCGTTCGAAGTCGATGGTCGAGAGCGTCCTCGACGAGGTGCCGGGCCTCGGCGAGGTCCGTCGCAAGACGCTGCTGCGGCACTTCGGGTCGCTGAAGAAGTTGCGGCTGGCCACGATCGACGAGGTGGCGGAGCTGCCCGGTTTCGGGCGCCGTACGGCGGAGTCCGTCGTACTCGCGGTTAACGCTGCCGCAACGAAGGCGGAAACCGGCCGGGCTCCGTCGGTGAACACGGCCACAGGCGAGATACTGGGGGACGACGTCCCGGCGCCGGCCGGACAGCGTTCGACCGACTTGGCTGACGGGGACCCAGGGAGAACTGAGAACTGATGGACGACACAGGCGGCAACCTCATCATCGTGTCCGGTATGTCGGGCGCGGGACGGAGCTCGGTCGCCGACGTACTGGAGGACCTCGGCTGGTTCGTGGTGGACAACCTGCCGCCGATGTTCCTGACCACGCTCGTCGAGCAGGTCGTCGGGACCGGCGCGGCGCCGCGGCTCGCGGTCGTCGTCGACGTCCGGACCGGCCTGTTCTTCGAGGAGCTGAGCTCTGCGATCCACGACCTGCGGCTGAAGGGGTACCGGCCGCTGACGTTGTTCCTCGAGGCGTCCGACGACGTCATCGTGCGCCGGCAGGAGAGCGTCCGCCGGCCGCACCCGCTGCAGGGCGAGGGCCGGTTGCTCGACGGCATCCAGCGCGAGCGCGAGCTGCTCGGCGACATCCGCGCCGGCGCCGACCTGGTGATCGACACCTCGAGCCTGAACATCCACCAGCTCGCCGCGAAGATCGTGAATGCCTTCGGCGACGAGGAGAACGCGGAGCTGCGGGCGACCGTGGTGTCGTTCGGGTTCAAGTACGGCATCCCGGTGGACGCCGACGTGGTGGCCGACATGCGCTTCATCCCGAACCCGTACTGGCAGCCCGACCTGCGCCCGATGACCGGGCAGGACAAGCCTGTGTCAGACTTCGTGCTCGGCCATCCGCTGGCCCAGCAGTTCCTGCAGAACTACGTGGACGTGCTGGACACCCTGCGGACCGGCTACCTGAACGAGGGCAAGCGCTTCGTCACCGTCGCGATCGGCTGCACCGGGGGTAAGCACCGCAGTGTCGCGATGGCGGAGGAGATCGCCCGCAGGCTGCGCGAGAAGGGGTCACCGACGTTAGTGGTACACCGGGATCTGGGACGCGAGTGACAAGATCACCCCGGGTCGTCGCACTGGGTGGGGGACATGGCCTGGCCGCATCCCTTTCCGCGCTTCGTCATGTAACCGATCAGCTGACCGCGGTCGTCACGGTTGCCGACAACGGCGGCTCGTCCGGGCGGTTGCGCCAGGAGCTCGGCGTACTGCCGCCGGGTGATCTGAGGATGGCGCTGGCCGCGCTGTGCCGTGACGACGAGTGGGGCCGGACGTGGGCCGACGTACTGCAGCATCGCTTCCGCAGCAACGGTGAGCTGCACGACCACGCGGTCGGCAACCTGCTGATCGTCGCTTTGTGGGAGCTGCTCGGCGAGGCGGTCGAAGGACTCGATTGGGTCGGCCGGCTGCTCGGCGCGGAGGGCCGGGTGCTGCCGATGTCCGCCGTACCGCTGGACATCACTGCGCGGGTGCTCGGGCTGGATCCCGAGCATCCGGAGGTGATCACGGAGATCCGCGGTCAGGCCGAGGTGGCGTCGACCGAGGGGCACGTCGTCGACGTCGCGCTGGACCCGGCCGACCCGCCGGCTTGTCCCGAGGCCCTGGTGGCGATCGCGGAAGCGGACTGGGTCGTGGTCGGCCCGGGGTCCTGGTTCACGTCCGTCATCCCGAATCTGCTGGTGCCGGCATTGTGCCGCGGTCTCGAGCAGACCAGCGCCCGCCGGCTCCTGACACTGAATCTGGGAGAGCAGAAGGGGGAGACCGACGGGTTCTCGCCCGAGACGCATCTGGAGGTGCTCGCCGGGCACGCGCCGGATCTCCGGATCGACGTCGTACTCGCCGACGCCGGTCACGTGCCCGACCCCGAGTCGCTGCGCCGTACGGCGGAAGCCCTCGGGGCCGAGCTGGTGATCGCCGACATCGCCGACGAGGACCGCGACCTCCACCACGCCCCGGACAAACTCGCCAAGGTGTACCGGGAGATCTTCTTGAGGCCTTAGTCGAAGTCGGCGTCCACATCCTTCTTGGCGGTGTACACCTGCTTGCCCTGGGCGTCGTACCCGCGAACCCGGACGTTCTTGATGTCTGAGTTCCCGCCGGTGAGGCCCCAGATGTAGTAACCGTTGGAGATCAGCGCGCGGGTCGGGCCCTGCTTCGGCAGGTCGACGACGATCTGCGCGACCCCGTCCGGCACCATCCCGAAGCTGAAGTCGTCGGCGAACTTCCCGTTCGCCTGTACGGCGCTCCGCGTGTAGTCGTACGCGCCCTTCGCCGTCGACGCCAGCATGTGGCACCACGCGTACACCTTCTTGTCCGGTGAGATCAGTACGGCGGTGAGCTTGTTGCCGATGCCCGTCTTGAGCGCGACCTGCCACTCCTTCGTGACCGGGCCGGCCGCCTTGATCCGCGGATCCTGCGCTCCGCTGCTGCCATTGAAGTAGATGTCGTCCACTTGACGGCAGCGCGTGGTGATCTGCTCGTCGGTCAGCGGACTGACCGGCGGCGGGGGAGCGAGAGCCTTCCCCGTCAACGGGTCTTTGGTGAGTACGACGTTCGGCGTGATCGGCTCAGCGGTCTTGACCGTGACGCTGTCCGGGACGGGCCTTTCGGTCGCCGCGGTCGGGAGCGAGGGGCGCGTGTACTCGAAGACCTTGCGGCCTTGCTCGTCGTACCCGCGGACCTGCCGCACCCGTCCGCTGGTCGAGGCGTCGAATCCCACCGAGTAGAAGCCGTTCTCGCCGAGGAGCGCCTGCCGTGGCCCCGTCTGTCCGTCGACGTCGACCAGGACCTCGCGGACACCGTCCGGAACCCGGTTCGCCACCCCGCCGGAGGCCTTGATCGAAGCGCCCGCCTTTGTGCTGACCCGGCCGTAGGACTGCGCCTGCCCGACGCTCATCAACGTGCAGGTGCTGACGATGGACTGGTCCGGCGACAGGAACATCGCCTGCACCCGGTTGCCGGTGCCGGCCTTCACGACGACCTTCCAGCGGGCGTCGAGCGGCTGACCTTTGTCGAGGGGGTTGGCGCCGTGCTCACGCAAGAAGTCGACGTACTCCTTGTCGGCCTGCTTGCACTGGACGCGCAGGTCGGCGTCGCTGAGCTGGCTGACCGGCGGAGGCGCCTGGACCTGCGCGCCGGCCTCGTCCTTGATGACGCGACCGGTAGCCGGATCCAGCGTCAGCCTCGGGCCGTCGGCCGGACCGGTGGTCTCGTTGCGGTTCGCGGACCACGTGGCGACACCGGCGATGATGACGCCCGTGGTGAGGACCGCCGTGGAGATCGTTGCGATCCGGGTCTTCCGCACGGAGCGCCGGGCACGGACGAGCAGATCGTCGACGCCGGTGGTCAGCGGCTGCTCGGAGTCGTCGGCGGCAGCGGCCAGCAAGCGTTCGATGTCCGTGGTCATGAGGCGCTCCTTTCAGTCTGGTCGAGAAGTTCGCGGAGGCGGGTGAGGCCGCGGGATGTCTGGCTCTTCACGCCGCCGACGCCGATGCCGAGGATGTCGGCGGTCTGTTCGAGGCTGAGGTCGGCGTAGTGCCGCAGTACGACGCACGTCCGTTGACTCGGCGGCAACGCTCCGAGTGCCTGGACGACGAGCAGCCGGTCGTCGACGGTGCCGACCGGATCTGGCCGCGGCCCGGTGTTCTCGTCGGCGTCGACGAGCCGCTCCCGCCGCCACGGTTTCCTGGACTGGTCGAACACGGCCGTGACCAGGCATTGGTGCGCGTACCCGTTCAGCCCTTGGGTGCGGTCGATCCGGTGCCAGCGGCGGTACACCTTCACCAGCGCGTCCTGCGCCGCGTCCTCCGCCCGGTGCCAGTCGCCACACATCAGGTACGCCGTTCTGCGCAGCCGCCGGATCGTGGTCGCGGCGAACTCGGTGAACTCGGCGTCGTCCGGTGCCTTCATACCCCCTCCTCTGACAACTTCGCCGGAGTAACGCACTCACCCCGCGGAAAGGTTGCAATCCGCGTAACGGATCCTCGTCGCTTCCGTTGGAGTGATCGACCCCGAAGGGCTTGAGGCTTCGTTGCGAGGGTGATGAAGCGACCGGTCTTCGAGCCGCAGGTAGTTGTCGGCGGTCGATGGGAGGGTAGTGAGATGGCGAGGTTCAAGATCCCTGACGGTTGGGTGGTGCAGGCTGAGGCTGACCTGACGCCAGTCCTGGGGTGGTCGCTACCGGCGCTGCGCAGGGTCTGGAACGCGCGAAAGGACTCGGCGGCGCCGTGGTGGAAGGAGAACTCCAAGGAGGCATACAACAGCGGCCTGGATTCGCTCGCTAGATCACTGGAGTCGTGGTGGAAGTCCCGCGGAGGCAGGCGTGCCGGGCGGCCAGTTGGGTTCCCCCGCTTCCACACCAAGCGTGCCCGCGCGAGCGTGCGGTTCACCACCGGTCCCATCCGGCTCGAGCCCGACCGGCATCACGTCACCCTCCCCAGGCTCGGCAGGATCCGCACGCACGAGTCCACACGGAAACTCGCACTCCGCATCGAGAACGCGACCGCGCGGGTGCTTTCCGCCACGGTTGCCAAGGACAGTGATGGGCGTTGGCACGTGTCCTTCCAGACTCTCGTACAACGCACCACTACCCGTCCGGCGCACGCGGGTATACGGCACGCCGTGGTGGGTGTGGATGTCGGTGTGAAGGATCTGCTGGTGGTCGCTACTCCGGACGGCGCCGAGGTCGAGCGGGTGCCTGCGCCCCGGAGCCTCGCCAGGGCACAGGTCCGGCGAGCGCTGCAACGCAAGGCCTCACGCCAGCAGGCCCCGTACGATCCTCAGTCGAAGCACAAACGGTTGCCTTCCAAGCGATGGCGACGCACCCAGGCCCTGATCGGTAAAGCCCACGCACGAGCCGCGAGCATCAGGCGGGACACTGTGCAAAAGGCCACCACCCGACTCGCCCAGCAGCACCTGACCATCACTGTGGAGACCCTCAACGTCTCGGGCATGCGGACGGCTGGCGGTGCGCGCAAGCGCGGTTTGAACCGCGCGTTGGCGGATGCCGCTCTCGCGCAGGTACGGCGCATGCTCGCCTACAAGACGATCTGGTACGGGTCCAGGCTGGTCGAAGCCGACCGCTGGTACCCGTCCAGCAAGACCTGCTCGGGATGCGGAAGCCGAAAGCCAAGGCTTCTGCTGGCCGAGCGCAGTTACGTCTGCGAACACTGCGGCCTGGTCATCGACCGAGACCTGAATGCTGCAATCAACCTCGCGCGACTCGGCGAGACTCACACCGTGAGTGAACGGAGTCCCGCCGGGAGTGGTCCGGTGGCCGGACGTGGAGCCATGCAGGAGACCGAGTCCGCGCCAGCGGGCGACGCAGCAGGCCGTGAAACGTCAACCCCGCCCCAGCACCCGCTGGATCAGACGGGGACTGCCTCACCGCAAGGCGAGGCTGCCTGATGGAGCAAACCGACGTTCGCATTACCAGCAGGCAACGGTCTTTGACACGGGTGGGAGGATGGCCTTCATGGCGATGACAGCACAGGTGAAGTCCGAGTTGACCAGTATTCAGGTGACGAAACCGTGTTGCCGCAAGGCCGAGGTCTCGTCGATCCTGCGGTTCGCCGGCGGGCTGCACCTGGTGTCCGGACGTATCGTCGTCGAGGCCGAACTGGACAGCGGCGCGGCGGCCCGGCGACTGCGCAAGGACATCGCCGAGATCTTCGGTCACCCGTCGGACGTCGTGGTGATCTCCCCGTCGGGCATCCGCAAGCAGACGAAGTACGTCGTCCGCGTGGTCCGGGACGGTGACGCGCTGGCGCGGCAGACCGGACTCGTGGACAACCGTGGCCGTCCGGTCCGGGGGCTCCCGCCCGCGGTCGTGTCCGGTGCGTCCTGTGACGCTGTGGCGGCCTGGCGCGGTGCGTTCCTCGCGCACGGCTCGCTGACCGAGCCTGGTCGGTCGTCCTCGCTCGAGGTGACCTGCCCCGGTCCGGAGGCGGCGCTCGCACTGGTCGGTGCGGCCCGGCGGCTCGGGATCGGTTCGAAGGCCCGCGAGGTGCGGAACGTGGACCGCGTGGTGATCCGCGACGGTGACGCGATCGGCGCTCTGCTCACGCGCCTTGGTGCACATGAGTCGGTGCTGGCGTGGGAAGAGCGGCGGATGCGTCGCGAGGTCCGTGCGACCGCGAACCGGCTGGCCAACTTCGACGACGCGAACCTGCGTCGCTCCGCACGAGCCGCGGTGGCCGCGGGAGCGCGCGTCGAGCGGGCGCTGGAGATCCTCGGCGACGACGTACCGGACCACCTGCAGGTCGCGGGCAAGCTGCGGCTGGAGCACAAGCAGGCCAGCCTCGAAGAGCTCGGCCAGCTGCATGAGCCGGCCCTGACCAAGGACGCCGTGGCCGGCCGGATCCGGCGGCTGCTCGCGATGGCCGACAAGCGCGCCAGCGACCTCGGCGTCCCGAACACCGAAGCCAACCTCACCCCGGAGATGCTCGACCCGGCCTGACCGGATCGTTATCTTCGCCGGCCCACGAAGGCCTTGCGCGATTGGTTGGATTGCCTCTGGCGGGGGTTTCCATCCGATGAACATGTGAGGACACCCGATGGGTACTGCTGAAGAGGAAGCGGCTGCGCTGGCCAAGATCCAGCAAGAGGGAATCCAGCGTGAGATCGCGCGTGAGATCGCTGAAATAAATCGCAAGGCTGCTGAAGAGGCCGCCAAAGGGCAGGGGCAGATGGTCGCTGACCCGGGTGCGGGCGGTGCAGGCTGGCCGGACAACGAGGTGCAGGCTGCGCCGCAGACCGGTCTCGACAAGGTCGCCGGAGCCCTCGGCGTCGGACATGCGGGCGACGTGGCGTTCGCGCGGGATCTGCTGAACAGCGGCCAGGCACCCCTCGGTGGTGTGGCCAAGCCTGACGAGGCCGCCGACGGCGCGAAGGAAAGCGCTGGGTCACGGGCCGCGAAACCGGCGCTCGGCCTCGGCTGACCAAGGTCGAACGGCGGTTTCCGGAGGGATGTTCCGGAAATCGCCGTTCGTCGTACCAGCCAGTGGTCTGGTCTGAAGCCGTGAAAAATAACCGGTGGTCTCATCTGGACGCTACCAGTTGATCGAGTGGGCTGTTGGGCTAGTCTTCGGGCTGTAGCGGCAGTGCCAAAGCTAGTTCTGAGGAGACGCAGATCCGTGACCGTACGCGTAGGTATCAACGGCTTCGGCCGCATCGGCCGTAACTTCTTCCGCGCCGTGCAGGCGTCCGGTGCCGACATCGAGGTCGTCGCCGTCAACGACCTGACCGACAACCAGACCCTCGCCCACCTGCTGAAGTACGACTCGATCCTGGGCCGTTTCCCGGGTGAGGTCTCCGCCACCGAGGACGACATCACCGTCGGCGGCAAGAGCTTCAAGGCGTTCGCGGAGCGCGACCCGGCCAACCTGAAGTGGTCGGACGTCGGCGCCGACGTGGTGATCGAGTCCACCGGCTTCTTCACCGACGCCACCAAGGCCAAGACGCACGCCGACAACGGCGCCAAGAAGGTCATCATCTCCGCCCCGGCGAAGAACGAGGACCTGACCGTGGTGATGGGCGTGAACCACGACCTGTACGACGCCGAGAAGCACACCGTGATCTCGAACGCGTCCTGCACCACGAACTGCATCGCCCCGCTGGCCAAGGTTCTGAACGACGCGTTCACGATCGAGAAGGGTCTGATGACCACGATCCACGCGTACACCCAGGACCAGAACCTGCAGGACGGTCCGCACAAGGACCTGCGCCGCGCCCGCGCCGCCGCCCTGAACATCGTCCCGACCTCCACCGGCGCCGCGAAGGCGATCGGCCTGGTGCTGCCGGAGCTCAAGGGCAAGCTGGACGGCTACGCGCTGCGCGTCCCGGTCCCGACCGGCTCGGCGACCGACCTCACCGTCACCGTCGGCCGCGAGGTCACCGTGGACGAGGTCAAGGAGGCCTACAAGGCGGCCGCGGCGGAGGGTTCGCTGAAGGGCTACCTGACCTACACCGAGGACGAGATCGTCTCGACCGACATCGTCACCGACCCGGCGTCCTGCATCTTCGACGCGGGCCTGACCAAGGTGATCGGCAACCAGGTGAAGGTCGTCGGCTGGTACGACAACGAGTGGGGTTACTCGAACCGCCTCGTCGACCTGGTGAACCACGTCGGCGCCTCGCTCTGACATTCCCCAAGCTTTGCGTCCGAAGGCAGCCCTGGTGCTTCTTCGGGCGCAAAGCTCGTTCTCACGAGGAAGCTGAACTGTGAAGACCATCGAAGACCTCGGCGACCTGGCCGGGCAGCGGGTGCTGGTCCGGTCCGACCTGAACGTGCCGATCAAGGACGAGGTGATCGGCGACGACGGCCGGATCCGCGCGTCGCTGCCGACTCTGGTGAAGCTGGCCAAGGCGGGCGCGAAGGTGATCGTGACCGCGCACCTCGGTCGTCCCAAGGGCGAGCCGAACCCGAAGTACACGCTGGCCCCGGTGGCCAAGCGGCTCGGTGAGCTGCTGCAGCCCGAGGGCATCACCGTGCGGTTCGCCTCCGACGTCACCGGTGACGCGGCGCAGACCGCCGTACAGGATCTCGACGAGGGTGAGGTCCTGCTGCTGGAGAACGTGCGCTATGACCCGCGCGAGGAGAGCAAGGACGAGGCCGAGCGCGGCGCGCTGGCCGATGAGCTCGCGGCGCTGGCCGACGTGTTCGTCAGCGACGGCTTCGGTGTAGTGCACCGCAAGCAGGCCAGTGTGTACGACGTCGCGCGCAAGCTCCCGCACGCCGCGGGTGGCCTGGTGCTCGCCGAGGTCGACGTACTGAAGAAGCTCACCGAGGACCCGGCCCGGCCGTACGTCGTCGTGCTCGGCGGCGCCAAGGTGTCGGACAAGCTCGCGGTGATCGACAACCTGATCGCCAAGGCCGACAAGCTGCTGATCGGCGGCGGCATGGTCTTCACGTTCCTCAAGGCGCAGGGCCACGAGGTCGGCAAGAGCCTGCTCGAGGACGACCAGCTGGACGTCGTCCGCGGCTACCTGGAGGACGCCGGCGACAAGATCGTGCTGCCGACCGACATCGTGGTCGCGCCCGAGTTCAAGGCCGACTCGCCGGCCACCGTGGTGGCCGCGGACGCGATCCCGGCCGACCAGCTCGGCCTGGACATCGGCCCGGAGTCCGGCAAGGCCTTCGCCGCCGAGGTCGCCGCGGCGAGGACGGTCTTCTGGAACGGCCCGATGGGCGTGTTCGAGATGGCGGCGTTCGCCGGCGGAACCAAGGCCGTCGCGCAGGCGTTGACCGAGGTGGACGGGCTGAGTGTCGTCGGCGGCGGTGACTCCGCGGCCGCGGTACGGCAGCTAGGCTTCGCCGACGACGCGTTCGGCCACATCTCCACCGGTGGCGGCGCGTCGCTCGAATACCTGGAGGGCAAGGAGCTCCCGGGTCTCGCGGTACTGGAAGAGGACTGAGATGGCAGGCGACAACTCAGCTGCCCGTACGCCGTTGATGGCGGGCAACTGGAAGATGAACCTGAACCACGTCGAGGCCGTGCACCTGCTGCAGAAGCTGAGCTGGACGCTGCAGGACAAGAAGCACGACTTCGAGCGGGTCGAGGTGGCGGTGCTGCCGCCGTTCACCGACATCCGCAGCGTGCAGACGCTGGTCGACGGTGACCGGATGAAGATCAAGTACGGCGCGCAGGACGTGTCCACGCGCGACGCCGGCGCGTACACCGGCGAGATCTCGGCGGCGATGCTCACCAAGCTCGGCTGCACCTATGTGCTGACCGGGCACTCCGAGCGCCGGCAGTACCACAACGAGACCGACGAGGTCGTCAACGCCAAGACCGCGAAGGCGCTCGAGGCCGGGCTGGTCCCGATCATGTGCGTCGGCGAGGGCCTGGAGATCCGGAAGGCCGACGGGCACGTCGAGCACTGCCTGGGTCAGATCGACGCCGGGCTGGCCGGGCTGAAGCAGGACGACGTCCGCAAGGTCGTCATCGCGTACGAGCCGGTCTGGGCGATCGGCACCGGCGAGGTCGCGACGCCGGAGGACGCACAGGAGGTGATCGCCGCGATCCGGGGCCGGATCGAGGAGACGATCTCACCCTCGGTCGCCGACTCGGTACGGATTCTTTACGGTGGGTCGGTGAAGATGGCCAGTGCAAGTGGCATCATTGCCCAACCGGATGTCGACGGCTGCCTGGTCGGAGGTGCGAGCCTTCAGGTGGACGAGTTCGCCGGCATCTGCCGTTACCTGGACCTTCAGTTAGGCTACTCCTCGTGATTCTCGCTTTCTCGATCGTCGTGATCGTCTGCAGCCTGTTCCTGACGCTGCTGGTGCTGCTGCACAAAGGCCGCGGTGGCGGCCTCTCGGACCTGTTCGGCGGCGGTGTGTCGTCCAGCCTCGGCGGCTCGTCGGTCGCGGAGCGGAACCTTGACCGGATCACGATCGGCGTCGGTCTGATCTGGTTCGCCGCCATCGTCGCGCTCGGCCTGCTCTACAAGCTCGGCTGAGGGGAGTAGGTTCGCGTGGCTGGCGGTGGCAGTGCGATTCGTGGCAGCCGGGTCGGTGCCGGGCCGATGGGCGAGGCGGAGCGCGGCGACACCGCGCCCCGGCAGCGCATCGTGTTCTTCTGTGCGAACGGGCACGAGACCGCGACCTGGTTCGCGGTCGAGGCCTCCATCCCGGAGGAGTGGGACTGTCCACGGTGCGGTCTGCCGACCAGCACCGATGTGAACAACCCGCCCCCGCCGCCGAAGATCGAGCCCTACAAGACCCACCTGGCCTATGTGAAGGAGCGCCGCTCCGAGCAGGAGGCGCAGGAGATCCTCGACGAAGCCCTCGAGAAGCTCCGCGCCCGCCGCGCCCGCGGCGAGGTCATCTTCTAGCAGGCACGACGAAGCCCGGACCAACCGGTCCGGGCTTCGCTGTTTATACTCCCTGTGGTCGGGCGGGTGCAGCGCGCTAGGGTCGGACGCCATGAAGAGCTCGATTGCGCCGCTGCGCTGGACCCCGCCGCCCGCACCGCCGGTGCGGCATCCCAAGGGCATCGACGTCGAGGTCGTCGCGTTGCCCGGCGCCGGCCCCGAGGACACGCTGATCGACGACGACGGCAGCGTCCTCACCGGTCTGTACGACGGCCGCATCCTGCGCGTCAGCGCCGACGGCAAGACGATCAGCACCCTCGCCGACACCGGCGGCCGGCCGCTCGGCCTGGAATGGATGCCGGACGGCAAGGTGCTGATCTGCGACGCGAACCGCGGCCTGCTGACCCTCGACCCAAGCCTCGACGCCGACAATCGGATCACCACCCTGCTGTCCGAGATCGACGGCCGCCCGATGCGGTTCTGCAACAACGCGGACGTCACCGAGGACGGCACGATCTACTTCACCGACTCGTCGACCCGGTTCGGCATCGACGAGTGGATGGCCGACCTCCTCGAACACTCCACGACCGGCAGCGTGTACCGCCGTACGCCCGACGGCGAGGTCACCCGGCTGGCGACCGGTCGCGGCTTCCCGAACGGCGTGGCGCTCAGCAGCGATCGCCGTACCCTCTTCTGGGCCGAGACCGCGATGTACGGGCTCTACAAACTCGACCTCACGACCGAGGGCGCCGAGCCGGTGCGAATCGCGGAGATCCCGGGGCTGCCGGACAACATCGCGCGCGGCTCCGACGGCTTGATCTGGGTCGCGCTCGGGTCGCCGCGCAACGCCGTACTCGACCTGCTGCTGCCCAAGCACCCGGTGCTCCGCAAGGTCGTCTGGTCGCTGCCGGACGCGCTGAAGCCGAAGGCCGCGGACATCATCGAGATCCAGGCGTACGACGAGACCGGCGAACTGATCCACGACCTGCGCGCCAAGCACCCGAACTTCCACATGCCCACCGGCGTCCGCGAACGCGACGGGAGAGTGTGGCTAGGAAGCATCGGCACGAGCTCCCTAGCCACGTTCCCGACGCCGGCCCGTTAGGGCTTAGGCGGCGGGACCTCGCCCCGCGGCTGCGGTGACTCCGGGACCTCGGTGCCGGCGTCGTGGCCGTTACCGGCGACGACGAGCGAGAAGGCCTCGCCGTGGTTGCTGACTCCTTCGATGACCGCAGCCTCGACCGCCTCCGAGCCGATCTCGCTGCGCAACATCAAGGGGTCGGTGCGCAGGTCCTTGGCCAGCGCCACCGCGAGTCCGACCATCACGACCGCGAACGGCAACGCCGCGACAATCGTGAGGTTCTGCAGGCCTTGCAAGGCGTCCGCGCCACCTCCGCCGGCGAGCAGCATGACCGCCGCCACCGCACCGGTCAGCACGCCCCAGAAGATCACCAGCGGCTTCTTCGGCTCGATCGCCCCGCGCTCGGACAGCGTGCCCATGACGATCGACGCGGCGTCCGCACCGGACACGAAGAAGATCGCGACCAGCAGGACGACGATGACCGTCGTGACCGCGCTCAGCGGGATGTGGTCGAGCATGCCGAACAGCTGACCTTCGGTCGTCGACGCGCCGGCGATGTCCGTACCGCCACGCTGGATGTCGATCGCCGTACCGCCGAAGATGCAGAACCACAGCACGCTGACCAGCGACGGCACCAGCAGGACGCCGGTGACGAACTGCCGGATCGTGCGGCCGCGGCTGATCCGCGCGATGAACATGCCGACGAACGGCGTCCACGAGATCCACCACGCCCAGTAGAAGACGGTCCAGCCGGACAGCCAGGTGGCCATCGCGTCGCCACCGCTGGCCTCGGTCCGCGCGGCCATGTCGGCGAGGTCGCGGAAGTAGTCGCCGATCGCGGTCGGTACCAGGTTCAGGATCAGCACGGTCGGGCCGACCACGAACACGAAGACCGCCAGGACGACGGCCAGCACCATGTTGATGTTCGAGAGCCACTGGATGCCCTTGGCCACACCGGAAACCGCCGAGGCCACGAAGGCCGCGGTGAGTACGGCGATCACGCCGACCATGACGGCGTTCCCGGTGTTGTCCAGCCAGCCGAGGATCCGGACACCGGAACCGATCTGCAACGCGCCGAGCCCGAGTGACGCGGCCGACCCGAACAGGGTCGCGAAGATCGCCAACCCGTCGATCATCTTGCCGATCGGTCCTTCGGTACGGCGTCCCAGCAGCGGAGCGAACGCCGCGCTGATCAGCTGCGACCGCCCGCGCCGGAACGTGCCGTACGCGATCGCGATGCCGACGACGGCGTAGATCGCCCACGGGTGCAGGGTCCAGTGGAACAACGTGGTCGCCATCGCCGTCTCGAGGGCCTCCGGCGACCCGCCCTGGACGGTGCCGGGCGGGGGACTGGTGAAGTGCGAGAGCGGCTCGCTGACGCCGAAGAACATCAGCCCGATGCCCATGCCGGCGCTGAACATCATCGCCACCCACGACACGGTCCTGAACTCGGGCTCCTCGTCGTCCCGGCCGAGCGGGATCCGCCCGTACCGTCCGGCGGCGAGCCAGATCACGTAGACCACGAAACCGGAGGCCAGCAGGACGAACAGCCAGCCGGTGTTCTGCTCGACCCATCCGAGGGCCGAGGTGGACGCCGTCCCGAGACCGGCGGCGTCGGCGATGCCCCAGGCGACGAAGGCCAGGGCGATGACCGCGGTGACACCGAAGGTGACGCGGTCGAGTCCGGAGCCGCGACTTCGGCTGCCGGGTGCTGGGGGTGTTGCAATCGCGGGATGGGGTGCGGGGTCCTGGGTGTTTGCTTGGGTGTCTGCCTGGTTGTCGATATCGATCGCCACAGGTAAGTCACGCCTCGCTTAGGCGCGCCTCCGTTCTGTTGTGTCGGGAAAAGTGCCTTACGACCGTGTCGAAGATCGTGGCAAAACGCAACAATCGTGGTTTCGGCCACACTCGGTAGGGTGCGGGCATGCGTTTCGGGATCGCGATTCTGCCGGAGTACCGCTGGCACGACGCCGCGCCGCGGTGGCGGCGAGCCGAGGAGTACGGCTTCGACCATGCGTGGACGTACGACCACCTGACCTGGAGCGGCCTCCAGGACTCACCGTGGTACGGGACGACGCCGACCTTGACGGCGGCCGCGCTCGTCACGTCGGCGATCAAGCTCGGCACGTTCGTCACCTCGCCGAACTTCCGGCACCCGCTGGCGCTGACCCGCGACATCCTCGCGATCGACGACGTGTCGGACGGCCGGTTCGTGTGCGGGATCGGGGCCGGCGGCAGCCTGGACGCGACGATCCAGGGCGGGCCCGACCTGACGCCACGGCAGAAGCAGGACCGCTATCAGGAGTTCGTGCAGCTCCTCGACATGCTGCTCACCACGGACGGCGTCGACTTCAAGGGCGAGTATTTCGAGACGCGCAACGGCCGGACGCTGCCTGGTTGCGTCCAGCAACCACGTGTCCCGTTCATCCTGGCCGGCAACGGGCCGCGCTCGCTCAAGTTCGCCGCCCGGCACGGTGACGGCTGGATGACGACCGGGGGAGCGGGGGACGATCTGGACGGGTGGTGGGCGTCGGTCGCCGACCTCAGCCACCGCCTCGACGACCTTCTCGAAGGCCGCCACCTGGACCGGTACCTGTCCCTCGACTCCAAGGTCTACGCGCTCTCCAGCCCGTCCGCCTTCGAGGACGCCGTCGGCCGCGCCGCCGCCCTCGGCTTCACCGACGTCATCACCCACTGGCCCCGCACCGAGGGCGTGTACGCCGGCTCCGAAACCGTCCTCGAGCAAGTCGCGAGCGACGTCGTACCCCGGTTGCGCCGAGCCTGATTGTCCTGGGGCGGCGAAAGGGCCGCACACCTGGTGGTGTGCGGCCCTCTCGTCAGTGTGCTGGAAGGGCGATCAGGAACCGATCGCGCGGATGTTCTCCGCCTGCAGACCCTTCTGGCCCTGGGTGATCTCGAACTCCACGCGCTGGTTCTCGTCCAGCGAACGGAAGCCCGACATCTGGATGGCGGAGTAGTGCGCGAACACGTCCGCGCCGCCGTCATCCGGGGTGATGAAGCCGAAGCCCTTGTCAGCATTGAACCACTTGACAGTACCGACAGCCATTTGTCTATCTCCTCGATGGCTATTAACAATCCGCGACTCACACCTCATGAGCCGCGCGTCGCCGAAAGGCCCCAGACGACAGACCGGCCATGCAGCACAGCAAAAGTCAGGGAGTCCAAAACTGCAACGCCATAACTGTAGCCGTTCTGCGGCCTGATGGTAGAGGTGACCACAAACACGTGTCGCTGATTGTCGCGACTCGCTACCCTCCGTGCGCGGTCGATTCTGGGCGGCACAGGGCCGGTCCGGGACCGGAAATCCCGCGCCGACCTGCTGTTTCGCGGCCGCGGGTGGGGATGCGACGTTGGCAACGAAGGACAATGGCCCGGTACGCCGGGTGATGGGCGCAAGATTCTGATCGGAGTCCCCGGCGTGTCGCGCGGCTGTGGACAGTTGCACGACAGGCAACGCGGCAGCAACAGCGAGGAGGCAACGATGATCGTCAGCGTGACTCGGAGCGGTGGTTTCGCCGGGCTGACCAAGCAGGGCGAGCTCGACACCAGCGACCAGCCGGACGCCGACCGGCTGGAGGCCGCGGTCCGGGAGCTGGGGGCCAAGGACCTGGGTGCCGGCCGGCCGCAGCCGGACCGGTACGTGTACCGGCTGGTGGTGCGTGACGCCGCCAACGTCACGCACCACACGGTCGCAGAGCAGGACATGGACGCGACCACAGCCTGGCTGCTGGACCGCATCCTCAGTTAGCGCCAGTCGATCTCCGGCGAGCGGTAGAAGTTGACGCCGAGCACCTCCCAGCGCGGCCCCTGCTCGGCCAGCCGGTCGCGGTACGTCGTCCAGTCGAGCGCGGACTCCTGCGACCATCCGAGCTCGGCGATGCCCGGCAGCCGCGGGAACGTCATGAACTCGACCTTCTCCAGATCGTCGAGCGTCTCTGTCCACAGCGGCGCCTCGACGCCGTCGATCGCACTCGCCGGCACGTTGGGGACCAGCGTGGCCGGGTTCCAGCTGTAGGACTGCTCGACGCTGACCAGTCCGGCCCACTGCAGACCGAGCGGCGTCTCCTCGTGGTACTTCATGTCCAGGTACGCACGGTTCGCGGGAGACAGCACCAGCGTCGCCCCCTGCTCCACTGCCTTCTGCGCCAGCACCTGAGCCTTGGGGTCCTCCGTGCCCCAGTACTGCACGACAGTGCCGGCAGGCAGCGACCCGTCGGCGATCTCGTGCCACCCCATCACCCGCTTGCCGTGCTTCACGACCAGCTCGGCGGCCTGGGGTACGAAGGCGAGGTACTCCGAGTGCGGGGTCGAGTGGGCCTCGTCGCCACCGAGGTGCAGGACCTCACCGGGCGTCTGCTCGGCCACCTCCCGGAACACGTCGTCGAGGAACTCGTACGTCACGTCCTTGTCGATGGCGAACGAGCTGAACCCGACCTCGGTCTCCGTATAGAGCTCCGGCGCCTGGTCACCCTTGTTCAGCTCGGGGTACGACGCCAGAGCCGCATTGGTGTGTCCTGGGGTGTCGATCTCCGGTACGACAGTGATGTAGTGCTCCGCGGCGTATTGGACGAGCTCGGCGTACCCCGCCTTCGTGTAGTAGCCGCCCGTGCCGCCGCCGACCTGCAGACTGCCGCCGTACTCCGTGAGGCGCGGCCAGGAGTCCACCTGGATCCGCCAGCCCTGGTCGTCCGAGAGGTGCAGGTGCAGCCGGTTGATCTTGTAGAGCGACACCAGGTCGATGAAGTGCTTCACCTGGTCGACGGTGAAGAAGTGCCGCGACACGTCGAGCATCACGCCGCGGTACCCGTACCGCGGGAAGTCGGAGATCGTCGTACCGGCGATCTCCCACGGCCCCTCCTGCTCGGTGTCGGCCTCGGCCTTGGCGGGGAGGAGCTGGCGGAGCGTGGTGACGCCGCGGAACAGGCCCTCGGCGGTCGCCGCGGTGACGGTCACGCCGGAGGCGTCCGCGCGGAGTTCGTAGCCCTCAGCGCCCAGCGACTCTGTGCTGTCGGTGGACAGCGTGATCGTGCCGGTGCCTTCCTGGACAGGCAGCTCGAAACCGGTCGACCGGCGGAGCTGAGTGGCGAACCGGTCCGCGATCGTTCGGGCGGAGGAGTCGGGGATGCCGATGGTGGCATCGGGCTGCAGCGTGAAGGTCTCGTCTGGGAGCGCCTGCTGCGCCGTGGGCTGCGGAATCATGATCGAAAGTGTTCGCGGCTCCCGGCATTACGTCAAGAGGCTTCAATACCGCTCGGCCGCCTCGATCGCCTGGGTCACGTAGCCTCCGCCGAACAGCACGACATGCACCAGCAAGGGGTGCAGTTGGTGCAGCCCGATCCGGTCCCGCCACCCGTCTCGCAGGGGGTGGGCTTCGTCGTACGCGCGCAGTACGCGGTCCAGCTGCGGTAGCCCGAAGAGCGCGAGCATGGCGAGGTCCGTCTCTCGGTGACCGCCGTGAGCAGCCGGATCGATCAGGTGTACGCCGTCCGGCGTCCAGAGCACGTTGCCCGACCACAGGTCGCCGTGGATCCGGCACGGCTCGTCGGATGGGTCGTCGTACGCACCTGCCTCCAGGCGAGTGCAGAGGCGCTCGATGGCGTCCAGGTGGATGCCCTGGTCGTGGGCGGCCCGCAGGTACGGGCGCAGACGCAGGTTCGCATAGAACTCGCCCCACGACTTCACGGGCTCCAGCGCGTGCGGCAATGGCGCGGTGCCGATGTAGCCGTCGCCACTCCACCCGTCCGGCGGTACGCCGAAGTAGCGGGCGCCGGCGTCATGCGTGACAGCCAACCGCCGCCCGAAGTCCTCGGCTGCGGATTCGGTTGGGGGAGACGTATCCAACCTGGTCGTCGCCAGCTGAGTAGGGGAGACTTGGAGCGGCTCAGCGACCGGCACTCCGCCAGGAACGGCCAGCCAGCGCAGACTGGCCGCCTCGACCTCGAAGAAGCCCGCGGGTGCGTCAGACCGGCTCTTCACAAACGGCGTGGTCATCCCGGCACTCTGGCACGGTCCGTCGCACTCGGACCAGCAAGGGCTCGCTGAGCATGACAAGAGCTGCGGCTGCGGTCAGCAAGCCGCCGACGAGTGCTACCGCCCGCACAGTCGTGGTGTCGATCAGCGCGCCGCCCACGAAGGCTCCGGCGGCGATGCCGACGTTGAACGCCGAGCTGGTCCCGGCAGACGCGATGTCGGTGCTGCCCGGGGCGATCTGCAGCGTCCGGCTCTGCACGGCGACTGCGAGTCCGCTGAACGCCAGGCCGATCACCGCGATCAGCGCGACCGTCACGACCTGCACCTCTCCCAGCGCGTACAGCCCCAACAGGCCGATCGTGATGAGGCCGAGGGGCAGGACGATCGCGCCCCACGGGTACCGATCCAGGACGCGTCCGACGATCACCGTGCCGGCCAGTCCGCCCGCACCGCTGGCCAGCAGCATCGGACCGAGCACCTCGGGCGAGAACCCGGAGATGTCCAGCAAGAACGGCGTGACGTACGTGTTGAACGTCAGGAATCCGGTCACGCCGACAGCGGACGCGATCAGCAGGACGACGTACCGCCGCAGGTCGGGGGAGCTGCCCCGGCGGGACGGGCTGTCCTGCACCTCGGTGCGCGGCAGCAGGACGGCGATCCCGACGCAGGCGGCCGCTCCGAGCACCGTCATCACCACGAACGGCACCCGCCAGCCGGCCTGCTCTCCGAGCCAGGTGCCGAGCGGGATGCCGAGGATCGGCGCCAGCGCCGTGCCGATCGCGAGCCGCGCGACCACCCGGCCGCGAAACTCCGGCGCGAACAGACTGGTCGCGATCGGCGGGGCGATCGACCAGAACAGCGCCTGTGAGAGTGCGATCAGCAGCCGCGCGGCGAACAGCGTCTCGTACGACGGAGCGGCCGCGGAGAGTGCCGTGGCGGCGGTCAGGACCCCGAGTGTGCCGGTCAGCACGAGGCGGCGGGGCAGGTGGTGGGTGAGTCGGGCCAGTGGGATGGACGCGAGGACGACGACCGCGGCGTACCCGGTGACGAGGAGGCCGACCTGGGAGCGGGACCGCTCGAGGTCGTCGGCGATCACGGTCAGCAGACCGATCGGAAGCACCTCGACGGTCACGAACGAGAAGGTCGAAACGCCGAGGAACACCAGTGCGGCGGTTGCTCGGCGGGACGAGAGAGGCATGAGTCACCTGATCCCAGTAAAGGTTCGGACAGTGGTAGCGTCTCATCCATGACCGACAGTTCTCACGCGGAATATCGCATCGTGGGCGGACATCCCGTTCTCGACCTGGTGAACACGGTCAGCCCGCGGCTGCGGGGCGGCGACCCGGAGCGCGACTACCTCACCTCGCCGTCCGAGCTGATCGCCTGGGCGCATCGGATCGGGCTGATCGATCTGCGGGACCACAGCGCCGTCGAAGGCACCTGGCGCTCGGCGCCGGAGCTGGCCGCGAAGGCCCTCAACGCGACGCTGGAGATCCGCGAGGCGGCGTACGACGTGTTCGCGCCGCGAGCGGCCGGTGCTGTGGTCGCGGGCAACGGCGTCAAGCACAGCGAGGGCTCCGCGTTCGAGCGGTTGATGCTGCGCTGGGCGGCGGCGGCCGCGCGGTCGATGCTGATCCCGGATCCGGGCCGGGACCGCGGCATCGCGGAGCTGGTGGTCGGGACGTCGCCGGCGCAGTTGATCCCGGATCGGCTGGTGGTGGCCGCGGTCGAGCTGGTGCGCGGCGTCGAGCTGCGTCAGCTGCGGGCCTGCCCGGTCGAGGACGGAGGCTGCGGCTGGCTGTTCCTCGACCGTAGCCGGAACGGTTCGCGGCGCTGGTGCGCGATGGAGGACTGCGGGACGCGGGCGAAGATCCGCAAGCTCGGTGAGCGCCGGCGTGCTACCGGCGTACAGCGGTTTGAGGGGTAGCGCGCTCGAACCTTCACTGTCAGCGACCGGCTCACTGGCCGAGAACGCGTGTCGAAAGGTGCGAATTGTCCCCGCGACCTGTCATCGTAGGCGGCCGGGCCTTCCGACAAGAGGGCCCTGGCCGGACCGCCAATGATGTGGGCCAAGCTGACAAGATTGATTGTGGAGGACAGATGACGCAGGTGGCAGAGCAGCCGGGCAGTACTGCCGGGCGGCTCGGCTCGGTGGTTCTGGATTGCCCGGACCCACTCGAGCTCGCCCAGTTCTACTCGGCGCTGCTGGGGCTGGAGATCGACGAGAACGGTGACGAGGACTGGCGGAGCCTGACCGGCCCGGGGTCCTCGCTGGGGTTCTCGACGCTGGCCTTCCGGCGCTCGGAGGAGTACGTGCCGGGCACGTGGCCCGGCACCGACGCGCAGGATCTCCACCTCGACCTGATCGTCGAGGACCTTTCCAGCGGGCATGCGACGGTGGTTGCCCTCGGCGCCGAGCCGCTCGATCCGCTGGACCCGCCGCCCGCCGAGAACGCGCGCGGCTGGCGGATCTACGCGGATCCCGCAGGGCATCCGTTCCGGATCTGCCTCGAGTGAGTCACCGAAGAGCCCGCCCCTTTCCCGGGGCGGGCTCTTCACCTGTTCAGGCACCGGCGAACGGGAAGTGCCGGCCCTCGACGTACCGCGGCCGCGGCTGGTAGCTGTTCACCCCCAGCTCACCGCGCAGATGGAACGCGCTCGGGTACGGCGACTCCGGATCGGTGATCCGCGTCGACGTCGGGACGTAGCGGATGGTCAGCCCGCAGCGCCGATGCGGCGACGTGTTCGCGTTGCTGCCGTGCACGATGTTCGGATGGTGCACCTCGACGTCGCCCGGCGCGAGCACCATGTCGACGGCCTGCGACTCGTCGACCTCGACCGCGATCTCCTTGCCGAGCACGCTCTCCACGTCGGTGTTGTCACGCATCCCGGCGACCCCGGAGCGGTGACTTCCCGGGATCACCCGGACGCACCCGTTCTCCGGCGTCGAGTGGTCGACGGCCAGCCAGAGCGTCACCACCTCCATCGGATCGAGCGGCCAGAACGCGGCGTCCTGATGCCAGAGCACCGGCTGCCCGGAGTACGGCGGCTTGGAGATGTAATGGGACGCGAACAGCGCGATGTCCGGCCCGACGAACTTCTCGGCGATGTCGACGAGCCGGTCGTCGCTCACCAGCCGGACCCAGAACGGGTCGTCCTTCAGGTAGATGTGGCCGAGCTGCTCGGGCCGTACGTCGGGATGCCTGGCCTGCAGCCACTCGACATGATCGTTCACTTCCTTGATCAAGTCTTGGTCGATGACGTCGCGGAAGATGACATATCCATCGGTTTCGAACATGCCTCCAGCGTCCGGGTGTGACGCTTCCGAGGACTAGCAGCCGTACGACGAGAATTTGTACTGTCTTGATGTGGAGCAGATCCTGCGCTTCGAGGCGCACGCGTTCGGCCGGCCGTACCACGCGGCGCGGGTACGGATCCCGGCCCGAACCCGCGACACCGAACTGCACACGCACGCCGACTTCCACGAGTTCATGGGAGTCGTATCCGGCAGCGGCGAGCACCTGCTGACCACCGGCGCCGCGCCGCTGCGTGCCGGCGACGTCGTCCTGGTCCGGCCGAGCGACCGCCATGCGATCCGCGGCGCGGCGCCCGACGGTCTGGAGTTCGTCAACGTGGCGTTCCCGAGCTCGATCTGGCAAGGGTTCCTGGACCTGACCCGCACCCCGACCTGGAGGTCCCGGGGCCCAGTCAGCTTCCATCAGCCGGCCGCCGTACCGGTCTTCGAGCACGCCCTCGACCGCTTCCAGAACGCCC
The DNA here is from genome assembly GCF_004362255.1 of Kribbella sp. VKM Ac-2571. NCBI lineage: Bacteria > Bacillati > Actinomycetota > Actinomycetes > Propionibacteriales > Kribbellaceae > Kribbella > Kribbella sp. VKM Ac-2571. Next base: position 109,656 of record NZ_SNWS01000018.1, on the reverse strand, counting down.
CGACCGCCTACGACCTCCTGCGCTTCTGGACCGACCTTCTCGACCTGCTGGCACCAGGAGACCCCAGCGGCTCAGGGATCCCGGACTGGCTGGCCAAGGCGTGTACATCGATGCGCGCCGAGGAGAACCTCCGCGGCGGCGTACCGCGCCTCCTCGAACTCGCCGGGGTCAGCGCCGCACACCTGTCCCGCTCGATGCGCGCGGCGTACGGCGTCACTCCAACCGCCTTCGTCACCGACCTCCGCCTGGAACACGCCGCATCCTTGCTAGCAGCCACCAACGCCACGATCGCCGCCATCGCAGCCCGCTGCGGCTTCACCAGCCAGTCCTACTTCACCCGCTGCTTCACCACCGCCCACGGGCTCTCACCACGAGATTTCCGCCGCCAGTCCCAACGCGCCTTCGTCCCGTAATCTACGTCACGTTGAGAAAAATCGACACCATGTAGAATTTGACGCATGGAGAAGCAGAACTGGCTCATCACCGGCGTCAGCACGGGGCTCGGGCGTGCGTTCGCCCAGGCCGCCCTGACCGCCGGTCACACCGTCGTGGGGACGGTCCGCTCCGCGGAGGACCTGCGTGCATTCGAGCAACTGGAGCGCGCGCACGCCCGCATCCTCGACGTGACCGACGACGACGCAGTCACTCGCGTGGTGGCGGACGTGGAGCAGAGCGTCGGCCCGTTGGATGTTGTCGTCGCCAACGCCGGCTACGGCCTGGAGGGCACCTTCGAGGAAACCCCGTTGGCAGACGTACGCCGGCAGTTCGAGGTCAACGTCTTCGGGGCAGCGGCCACTCTGCAGGCGGCGCTCCCGTTCATGCGTCGCCGCCGCCGCGGACACCTGATGGCGGTCACGTCGATGGGCGGCTTGATGGCCGTGCCCGGTATGTCGGCGTACTGCGGGAGCAAGTTCGCAATGGAAGGCATTCTCGAGGCGCTCGGCAAGGAGGTCGCACAGTTCGGCATCCACGTGACTGCGATCGAGCCCGGGTCGTTCCGCACCGACTGGGCCGGGCGCTCCATGACACGCGCCGGGCACTCCATCGACGACTACGACGAACTGTTCGTTCCGATCCGGGCGGCGCGGCAGAAGGCGAGTGGGAACCAATTGGGCAACCCGGCGAAGGCCGGCGAAGCAGTCGTCCACATCGCGGCGGTCGATCAACCTCCGGCGCACCTCGTCCTGGGCTCGGACGCGCTGCGCCTGGTCACGGCCGCACGTTCCGCCACCGATGCGGACATCCGCGCGTGGGATGCCCTCTCCCGGACGACCGACTTCGCGGAAGGTGCGCAGCTCTGATGACCGGCCGGCGCGCTGTCGAACGCAAAGGCGATGTCCGTGAGCGAGCCATCCTGGACACCTGCGAGGCGTTGCTGGCGGACAAGGGGTACGACGCTATGTCGGTCGGCGACATCGCCCAAGGCGCCGGGATCACGCGCGGCGCTCTGTACTTCTACTTCGGCTCCAAACAGGAAGTCGTCACGGCACTGGTGGCTCGGACCGTCGAACACCTGTGGGAAAGGTCCCGCGTCGCCGCCGAGTCCGACGAGCCGCGCGAGGCCATCGCGGCCGCCATGCAGCGCACGGTCGAGCTGTGGAACGAGCACGGCCTGGTGATGCGGACGGCGATCGACCTGTCGTTGACCGTCCCCGAGATCGGCACGCTGTGGAGCCGGACCGCCGACCTGTTCATCACCGCCATCACCGCAGTCCTCGAACGCGCCGGCGTACCGGCCGGCACCGCACCGGATCAGGCGTCGGCGATGGCTCGTGTCCTGTGCTGGATGATCGAGCGAACCTTCTACCACGCCTCGCAGGAGTCGCCCGTACAGTTGCAGCAGGCGTCCTCGACCTGCGAACACATCTGGCTGCTCAGCGCGGGGCTGATCACAGCGTCTCGAGGTACTTGACTGCCTCGGGCTGCTGGAACCACTTCGCCCAGCCGAGTACGTCGGCCTGGAAATGGCCGTCGGTGATCGACAGATCGGCCCCGCGTTCGGCCAGGAACCGCAGGATCTCCAGATTCCCGGTTCCCGCGGCCAGGTGGGCCGCCGTACGGCCGCTGGTGGTCTTCGCGTTGAGGTCGAAGCCTTGGTCCGCGAGCTGGGGGACGAGCTCCCAGTGGCGTGCGGCCGCGGCCTCGGCCAGCAGGGCCGGGCGCGCGGCGGGCGTCTGAACCGAACCAGGTCGCCGTGCGCTCCACCTGCAGGACGTCGACGAGATGCGCGATCCGCCAAGCCACCGTCGTGAACGGCGGCGGATCCAACGCACCCGCGGCTGTGACGCAGTCCTGACGTGCTGAGCTACAGCAGCATTGCGCCAGTGCCACAAACCCCTCGCTCGGCTCTGCTCGTCACCAGTAGTCTCTTGGCTCGATTTGGAGCGAAGTGCGACCGCCGACGACAGCTCAGATCCGCGACACCTTCGGTGTTGAGGTGGGCGAACTGTGGGCGCATCCGGGCGGGTTCGAAGCGGATGCCTTCACCGACGGTTGCTGGTTCGTAAAACTCTGGCGTCAGCAGCCTGACAGCGACGCCGCACTGGCGCTCACGGCTGAGTTGGCGGCTCGGGGCATCCCCGTTCCCGCCGCGCAGCGAACGCTCGCCGGCTCGTACACCGCCGAGCACCTCGGCCGGGCGTTACGCCTTGTTCCCGTACGTCGAGGGCCGCCAGGCAACGGAGAACGACACCGAGGCGATCGCGCGGGCCATGCGCGCAGTTCACGACACACAGACATCGCCCTGCCTCGGGCCGAGATCCGCGAGTGGTGCATCGAGGCACTGCGCGACCGCCGCGACCACCCTTGGCTCGCCGATCGCCGAGGCGAGATCCTGGCCGGCGTCGATCGGCTCGAGGCGTTGATCGAACGGGCACGCGCGATCGACGTGCCCCACGTGTTATGTCACCACGACCTGTTCCCTCACAACGTCCTCATCGACCGCGACGGTCGCGTCGCATCGCTGCTCGACCGGGATCACGCGATGCTGGCGCCGCGCGAGCACGACCTCTTCGCCGCCTTGTGCGAGACCGGCACTGTGCGCTTCCTGCAGGCCTACGGCGCGGAGCGACTCGACCTCACCCACCTCGAGTACGCCCGGCTCGCCCGATCTCTGCGCGACCTCGCAGTCCGCATCTGCGACGAGGTCGACCTAGAGGGCGTCAAGACGTGGGGCTTCGACGGGTTGCGCCGAGTGGACGCCGACCTTGCGTTCGCCCGACCGTTTTGTGCCTGGTGAATACACGGTCCACGACGTAGCCGCCGCCCCAGATCGTGGCCTATCTGAGAACTTGAGTTCAAGCGAACACATGTTCTAATATGGGCGTTTGAGAGGAATCTCGAGCACTCAACTCGGCGGCGACCGCCAGGTCCCGGCCGAACACGGTGCGCCCAATGCGCTTGGGGTGGACCGGTCGACCGGTCCGGACGGGACTCTCGATTCCACTCATGGGCGTGCCGTCATGCGATCTCCATGGTGCGGTTGGGACGATGCGCCGCCGAATGACGATTACGTCCCGGATGACCTGGTGTATCCGACCGATCCCGAGCTGCCCGTCGGTCCGGTGGTGATCAGTGAGCAGGACCAGTTGGACGCCGAGCTGGACGAGTTGCTGGGCGGGAAGCGCTACTCGCGGGTGGATGAGTTCGAGTGGCAGGAGTGGGACGGTGTCGAGCTGGACGCCGCAGAGCGGGAGATGTTGCGTCGGGAGGCGCCGGCGTGGGTGTTCTTGCCGCCTGGTGGTGAGTTGGCTGCCGCGTTGGAGCAGACGCGGCCGGAGGCGATGTCGCCGATGGCGTTGATCGAGTTGATGAAGGCCGCGGACCGGCTGATCGGCTTTGGGGAGGCGATCAGCCGGTGCGACGGCGTCGTTCATGCGGCAGCGTCGCGCCGAGCATCGCGAGTCGCCGCGCCCGAGCCAGATCGACTCCAGGGGTCGCCCGGTGGACCCGGAGCGGTCCTGGCACGGTGAGATCGCGCTGGCGCTCGGGTTGTCCCCCAACACGGTGGGGCGCCGGGTGGAGACGGCGTTGCGGTTGACCTCGACGTTGTCGGCCACGTATTCGGGGTCGCGGTGTGGGGCGTTGACGTGGGGTAAGGCGCTGGCGATCTCCGAGGCGACCAGCGCGCTGCCGGATGAGGCCGCCCGAGCGGTGGAGGCGCATGTGCTGAAGCGCGCCGCGAAGCAGACCCACCGCAACCTGCTGGAGTCGCTGCGCCGCCGGGTCGCCAAACACACCGGCCCGCAGACGGCGGAGGATCACCGCGCCGCGGTGGTCGAGCGGACCTGCAAGATCGTCGCGCTGGCCAACGGCATGGCCGGGTTGTGGATCGTGCACACCGCCGACAGGATCCAGAAGATGTGGGTCACCATCCAAGCCATGGCCACCGTCGCCAAACGCGGCACCCCCACCCCTACCACCGACGCCCCCGCCACCGGCGCCGCCGCCAGTGCAGATGCCGGTGCCGGTGCGGATGCCGGTGCGGATGCCGATGGCGGCGCGGATGCCGATGCGAGGGCTGCTGCGGATGTCGGTGCGGGTGCTGGTGCGGGGAAGGACGTCCGCACCGCGGAACAGCGCCGTGCGGATGTGGCCGCGGATCTGTTCGAGCACATCTTGCGCAACGGGTTGGACTGGCTCGGGCGGCGACTGCCCGACCAGCACCGCCGCCGCCCGCACATCGAGGTCGTCGTCCCCGCCTCGACCCTGCTCGGCCTCGACGACGACCCGGCCGAACTCACCGGCTACGGGCCCATCCCCGCCGACCTAGCCCGCCGCATCGCCGCCGACGGCACCTGGCGACGGCTCCTCACCGACCCCACCAACGGCACCGTGCTCGAGGCCTCCACCACCCGCCACGACCCCGGCGTACTCGTCACCGAAACCCTGCTCGCCCGCCACCCCGTCTGCGCCTGGCCCGGCTGCAACCGCACCTCCCGCGACTGCGACCGCGACCACGCCACCCCGTTCGCACAATCCGGGCAGACAACCCTGATCGGGCTCGTGCCGTACTGCGAGTACCACCACGTCATCAAGGACACCAAAGCCTGGGGATGGAAAACCACCGCCCACCACGACGGCTCCGTCACGCTCACCACCCCCACCGGCCACCGGTACACCACCGTCCCACCCGCCCGCGGACCGATCACCCAACAACCCGACGCGCATCCCAGCGCCGATCCCCGGCAGGCAGCTCACGACCCGCCACCGTTCTGAAGGCAGAAGGCACACCATCACGGGCGCCATGACGGGCGCCAGCACGGGCAGCGCCATCGCCGGCTCCGGTATCGGCGAAACCCGGATCTCGCGGTCACCGCCACAACGAGCCCGAGCAACCACGCACAGCTGTCGATGCCCCAGCACGCCTCAGACCAGCACCAGTGCCGGTGCGTCAGCGGTCACCAAACACATGTATGCGCGAGAAGCGCGTTGCATGGGAGTAGACAACTGCGGGGGGCTGGCAACTCGATCGACACGGCCCCAGTTCTCGCTCGTCGAGCTTCGGTCACCGTTCCTAACGGGTCTCGGGCGCTGATCGGACCGTCGCGAGGTACTCCGCAACGTCCGCCTGCTTGAACCATTGCGCCCATCCACGTACGTCGGCGTTGAACTGCCTGTCGGTCAGTGACAGGTCCGCGCCACGCTCGACCAGGAACCGGAGGGTGTCCAGCGAGCCGGTGCCTGCGGCCAGATGGGCTGCGGTCGCGCCGTCCGGCGTCTGCTCGTTGACGCTGAAGCCCAGGTCGGCGAGCGTCGGGACGACCTCCCAGCGCTGTGCGGCCGCGGCCTCGGCGAGCAATGCGGGGCGGTCGGTCGGTGTGAGTTCACCCGCGAGGGCAGCCGCGAACGGGTCTTCGGGGTGCGCACCGCGGTAGAAGTCGCGGACGGTGCCCACCTCGGCGCCGTGGTGGATGAGTTCGTCGAGGATGTGCAGGGCGAAGGACGTGCCGTCGCTCTCGGCGTACGGGCCGGCGATCTCACCCATCGGCCGGTCAAGGTCCTCCTGGCTGAGCGCTGCGAGGCGCCGGCGCCAGATGTCGTAGGCGCGGTCCAGCGCAGCGAGCGCGGCCGCAGCGGATCCCGGGACCTCAAGCGCGGCATCCGTGGCGGCAGGTTCGTGGCCGAACCAGGTCGCCGTGCGTTCGGCCTGCAACAGGTCGGCGATGTGCGTGATCCGCCAGGCCAGAGTGGTGAACGGCGGGGGAGCGGGCGGGATCCAGGCCCAGTCGGCGGCGTACCCGTCCGCTGTCTCGCGGACCGACCAGCAGCCGTCGAACGGTTCCCAGAAGTACTCGTCGTCGGTCATGCCTTCGACCCGGTTCCGCAGGCGTTGCCACGCGAAGTCCGAGAGGTCCAAGAGGTTCTGCGAGAGCGTCGTCATGAACTCACCGTAGAGTGACCTGCGGACAGGATCGGTCCGCAGGTCGAGGCAGAATAGAACCGCGATGGATACCGCGGCCCGGCTGCTCCGATTGCTGTCCTTGCTGCACTCGCGTCCCCAGTGGGACGGCGCCGAGTTGGCAGCAAGGCTCGAGATCACGCCTCGCACCGTACGGCGGGACATCACCAGGCTGCGGTCGCTCGGCTACCCGATCGACGCCGAGGCCGGGATCGGCGGTGGCTATCGCCTCGGACCTGGTGGACGCCTGCCGCCGCTGCTGCTCGAGGACTCCGAGGCCGTGGCGATCGCGGTCGGTCTGCGGGTCGCGACGACCACGACGGTGTCCGGCGTCGAGGAGGCGGCGATCTCGGCGCTCGCGAAACTCCATCAGGTGCTGCCCGTCCGGCTGCGGGAGCAGGTCGACGCGATCGGCGCACACACGACTCAGTTGCCGCAGGGCGAACTGCCGCCGGTTGACGGCAGCGTGCTGGTCACGCTGGCGGCGGGCTGCCGGCACGTCGAAGGCATCCGGTTCCGCTATCGCACTCATGACGGCACCGAGTCGGAGCGCAGCGTCGAACCGTTGCAGATCGTGCACACCGGCCGGCGCTGGTATCTCGTCGCCCGCGACCGTGATCGGCAGGCCTGGCGAACCTTCCGGGTCGACCGCATCGAGCAGCCGGTGCTCACCGGCTCCCGGTACCGCTTCGACGACCCGCCGGACCCGGTCGCACTCGTTGCCGAGGGCACCGGAGTGTCGCCGTGGGACATCGTCGCCCGGATCCGCGTCCAGGCTCCGGCCGGCACCGTGACGAAGATGATCCCGCCGAGTCAGGGCGTGGTCGACGAGCTCGACGCCACGACCTGTGAGGTCCGCTTCGCCGCCAACGAACTCGGCCCTCTGGTCGCCCAGGTCTGCCGGATCTATTGGCCGTTCGAGATCCTCGAGCCACCCGAACTACGCACCGCCGTCCACGAGCACGCCCGTCGACTGCTGGAGTCCTAGCTGTCGGCCAGGGCCCTGCGGATGCGCTTTTCGGAGACTGGGTACGGCGTGCCAAGGGTTTGGGCGAACAGGCTGATGCGGAGTTCCTCGAGCATCCAGCGGACCTCGAGCAGTTCCGGGCTCGGGTACTTGCCTGTCGGCACCGCGCGGAGTCTCTTGCGGTACTCGTCGGTGAGCATGTCGACGACGGCCATGCCGGAGCGGTCGCGCGCCGCGTTGGCGCCGAGCTTGTCCAGGCGCAGCTCCATACCGCGCAGGTACCGCACCAGATCGGGCAGTCGCTTCGCCCCGGTCTCGGTGATGAAGCCCGGATGCACGAGGCCCTCGAGCTGACCGCGGACATCCGACAGCGCAGCGAGCAACGCGGGGCTGGCGGCCCGGGAGATCTGCTTGTCCACGGTCCGCGCATGCCCGAGCACCTGCTCGACCTGCTGCAGGATCGTCAGCACGGTGTCCGCGAGTTCCGACCGTACGGCGTCCCGCAGGATCGAGAACGCGGTCAGGTTCCACGCCGGCCCACCGGCCGCTGCCATCAGCTGGTCGACGGCAGCCGCGATCGCGTCGTCGAGCAGTTCACCGACATTGCGATGCGGGCCCGCCATCAGAGTCATCTTCTGCTGATTGGTCAGATTCCTCTGTACGACGTCGATCACCGACGGCATGGTCAGCAGCAGAAGCCGCCGCGTGCCCGCCCACATCGCCGCGGCCTGGTCGCGTTCGGTCTCCTGCAGGCGGATCGCGACGCTCTTGCCCTCGTCGACGAGCGCCGGGTAGCCCGCGACCGTCAGCCCGTTGCGGTGCTCGGAGAAGCTGCGGGGGAGATCGCCGAACGTCCAGTCGGTCAGACCGGCCTTCTCCAGCCCGCTGACCGCCTTCGACGCGACCTGCGAGATCGCGGCCTTCGTCTTCGGCTTCAGCTTCTCCTTCAGCTTGGCGAGATCCTTGCCTTCGGCCACTGTCTTACGTTTGTCGTCCTCGACCCGGAACGTCATCCGCAGGTGCTCGGGCACCCGCGTCCAGTCCCAGTCCTCCGGCTCGATCACCACGCCGCGCAGCTCCCGCAAGGCGCGTGCCATCGCGTCGGTGAGCGGCCCGGACGCCGGGTCGAGCTCGGGGAGGATCTGTCGCGCGTGGTCCGGCGCCGGCACGATGTTCCGCCGTACAGCCTTCGGAAGGGACTTGATCAGCGTCGTGACCAGCTCCTCGCGGAACCCGGGAACGCTCCACTCGAAGCCGTCCTCGGTCACCTGGTTCAGGACGAGCAGGGGAATGTGCACGGTCACGCCGTCGGCGTCCGTGCCGGGCTCGAACGCGTAGGTCAGGTCGAACGTCATCCCGTTCTGCGTCCAGTGGAGCGGGAACTCATCCTCCTTGACGTCCGCGCCTTCGCGGACGATCAGCGAGCGCTCGAAGTCGAGCAGATCGGGATCGCGCTGCCGCGCCGTCTTCCACCACGTGTCGAAGTGCCGGCCCGTGACGACCTCGGGACCGAGACGCTCGTCGTAGAACGCGAACAACGTCTCGTCGTCGACCAGCAGGTCGCGCCGCCGCGTCCGCTCCTCGAGCTCTTCGACCTCTTCGATCAGCTTGCGGTTCTCGTGGAAGAACTTGTGGTGCGTGTCCCAGTCGCCCTCGACCAGCGCGTGCCGGATGAACAGCTCGCGCGACACCTCCGGGTCGACCTTCCCGTAGTTCACCTTGCGCCGGGCAACGATCGGTACGCCGTACAGCGTCACCTTCTCGTACGCCATCACGGCACCGGCCTTGCGTTCCCAGTGCGGCTCGGAGTACGAGCGCTTGATCAGGTGCGGGGCGAGATCCTCGGCCCACTCGGGCTCGATCTTCGCGTTCACCCGCGCCCACAGCTTCGACGTCTCGACCAGCTCGGCGGCCATCACGAACTGCGGCGGCTTCTTGAACAGCCCGGAGCCGGGGAAGATCGCGAACTTCGTGCCGCGCGCGCCGAGGTACTGGTGCTGGTTCGCGGGATCCTTCATCCCGAGGTGGCTGAGCAGACCGGACATCAGCGCGATGTGCACGCTCTGCGGGTCGGCCGGCTCGCCGCTGTTGAGTTTCACGCCGATCTGGGTGGCGACCTGGCGGAGCTGCGCGAAGATGTCCTGCCACTCCCGGACCCGGAGATAGTTCAGGTACTCGCTGCGGCACATCCGGCGGAACTGGTTGCCGGACAGCTCCTTCTGCTGCTTCTTCAGGTAGCCCCAAAGGTTCAGGTACCCGAGGAAGTCGCTGTTCGGGTCGCGGAACCGGGCATGCGCCTGCTGCGCCTGTGCCTCGGCATCCGTCGGCCGTTCGCGCGGGTCCTGGATCGAGAGCGCGGCCGCGATCACCATGACCTCGCGGACACAGGCGTGCTTGTCGGCCTCGACGATCATCCGGGCCAGCCGCGGGTCCAGTGGGATCTGCGCGAGCTGCCTACCGATCGGGGTCAGCCGGCCGCCCTTCGGCGTGTCGATCGCTCCCAGTTCGGTGAGCAGTTGCAGGCCGTCGGTGATGCTGCGCTTGTCGGGTTCGTCGATGAACGGGAACGCGGCGATGTCGCCGAGCCCGATCGCGGTCATCTGCAGGATGACCGAGGCGAGGTTGGTGCGCAGGATCTCCGGGTCGGTGAACTCGGGCCGGTTGGTGAAGTCCTCCTCGGAGTACAGCCGGATGCAGATGCCGTCGCTGGTCCGGCCACTGCGGCCCTTGCGCTGGTTCGCGCTGGCCTGCGACACCGGCTCGATCGGGAGGTGCTGGACCTTTGTGCGGTGGCTGTAGCGCGAGATCCGCGCCGTACCGGGATCGATCACGTACTTGATGCCCGGGACGGTCAGCGAGGTCTCGGCGACGTTCGTGGCGAGCACGATCCGGCGGTTCGAGTGCGGCTGGAAGACCCGGTGCTGCTCCGCGTTCGAGAGCCTGGCGTAGAGGGGGAGGATCTCGGTCGTACGGCGTTCGCCGCGGAACTTGTCGTTCAACGCGTCGGCGGTGTCGCGGATCTCGCGCTCGCCGGACAGGAACACCAGTACGTCGCCGTCCGCCTCGTACTCGAGCTCGTCGACGGCGTCCAGGATCGCCTGGGTCTGGTCGCGGTCGATCGTGCTCGGATCCTCGGGGTCGTTGACCGGGCGGTACCGCACCTCGACCGGGTAGGTCCGGCCGGACACCTCGACGATCGGCGCCGGGGTGCCGTCCGCGGCCGCGAAGTGCGCGGCGAACCGCTCCGGGTCGATGGTCGCCGAGGTGATGATCACCTTGAGGTCCGGGCGGCGGGGAAGCAGGCGCTTGAGGTAGCCGAGGATGAAGTCGATGTTCAGGCTGCGCTCGTGCGCCTCGTCGATGATGAGCGTGTCGTACCGCGTGAGGTCGCGGTCGCGCTGGAGCTCGTTCAGCAGGATGCCGTCGGTCATCAGCTTGACCAGCGACCGCTCGCTGACCTTGTCGGTGAACCGGACGGCGAAACCGATCGTCTCACCGAGCTCGGTGCCGAGCTCCTCCGCGATCCGTTCCGCGACCGTGCGCGCCGCGAGCCGGCGGGGTTGGGTGTGGCCGATCATGCCGTGGATGCCGCGGCCGAGCTCGAGGCAGATCTTCGGGATCTGGGTGGTCTTCCCGGATCCGGTCTCACCCGCGACGACCACGACCTGGTGGTCCCGGATCGCGGCGGCGATCTCGTCCTTCAGCTGGCTGACCGGCAGCTCTTCCGGGTACGTGATCTCGGGCACGGCGTTGCGCCGTACGTCGACCCGCCGCTCGGCATGCTCGACCGCCCCGGCCACACTCTGCAGCTCGGCGGCCCGCTTGCGAGCATCCGTCGTACGCCGGACCCGCTCGAGCCGCCGCCCGAGGTGCTCCCGGTCGTACGCCGTCAGATCGTCGAGCCGAGCGAGCACGTCCGCAAGATTCAGCTCGCCCTCGGAGGCACCGGTTACGGCTGTCGGGGCGGTGGCTTGGCGTCCCTTTCCGCCGCGCCGACGGCGCCGGCGATTGGCCGGGTCCTGCGAGGGGGCTGGGGAAGGACTCGTGGACTCGGTCCGGGCATCAGGCATAACCAGTCCAGTTTAGAGGCCCGACCCCAGCACCTCACCCGGATTTCAGTCGTGGGGGGACGGGACCTTCACCGCGAGGACCGGGACCGGGGACTCGAGGAGGACCCGTTGGGCGGTGCTGCCGAGGATGAGTTTGCCGACCGGGCTGCGGCGGCGGAGGCCGAGGACGATCAGGCCGACGTCCTCGGCGGCGGCCGCCTTCAGGAGTGCGCCGGCCACGTCGCCCTCGGAGACCGCCTGCTGGATCGTCACCTCGACGCCGTGCTCGCGCAGCTTGGCCTCGGCGGCGGCCAACTCGTCGGCGTTGGCGTAGCGGGCGTCGATGTAGGCGTCGCCCCGGCTCGTGTTCAGCAGCAGGATCGAGGCCCCGCGCAGCTCGGCCTCGGTCGCCGCGGCGGTCAGCGCCGCCTCACCCTCGGGCGTTGGTACGTATCCGACGAGAATCTTCACGTGCCCACTCTCCCATCAATCGTCCTCGCCGCCGGTTAGGGTCGGGCATATGGTCGAACTCCAGGTGGTCCTCCCGGACGAGTCGGCGACGATGCCGCCCGAGCGACTGGTCGAGCTGGCGATCGCCGCGGAGGATCTGGGCTACGGTACGGCGTGGTTGCCCGATCACCTCCTCCCGCCGGCTGAGTTCGGCCCGACGTACGGCGGTGTGTACGAACCTCTCGTCACGATCGGGTACCTGGCGGCGCGCACGAGCCGGATCCGGTTCGGGACCTCGGTGCTCGTGCTGCCGATGCGGAGTCCGTACGTGGTCGCCAAGCAGGCGGCGACACTGCACCGGTTGTCCGGCGAGCGCGTCGTACTGGGGATCGGCGCGGGGTGGGCGAAGGCCGAGTTCGCGGCGGTCGGTGCCGTGTTCGAGGAGCGCGGCCGCCGGACGGACGAGTCGCTCGGGATCATCCGCGATCTCTTCGAGGGCCGGGACCGCGGCGGGGTGTTCGAGCCCAGGCTCCGGGCGCCGCTCCCGCTCATGATCGGCGGTACGACGCTGCCCGCGTTGCGCCGCGCCGCGCGCTACGGCGACGAGTGGCAGGGGCTCAACCTGGACGGTCCCGCGTTTGCGGCGGCGGTGTCGCGGCTCAGGTCGTTCGGCGACCGGCCGATCAAGGTCGGGACGCGGCTCGACTGGTCCGGCGGTGATCCCGATCCGGTCGTCGCCATGGCTCACGAGCTCGTCGACGCCGGGGCGGAGACCGTGGCGGTGTCCTTCGGGGACGAGTCCAGCGCGCTGGACCGGATGACGAGGTTCCGGAAGCTCTTCACGGCGGGGTGAGTTTGCCGCGCAGGACCTTGCCCGTCGCGTTGCGCGGGAATTCGTCGAGGACCACGATCTGGCGCGGCGTTTTGTAGCGCGCGAGGTTGGCCTTCACATGGGTCAGCAGCTCGTCCTCGGTGGCCGGCGAGTGGAGTACGACGTACGCGATGAGCCGCTGGCCGAACTCGTCGTCGGGGACTCCGGCGACGACCGCTTCGGCGACCGCGGGATGTGCGGCGAGGCACTGCTCGACCTCGACCGGATACACGTTCTCGCCGCCGGACACGATCATGTCGTCCTCGCGGCCGTCGACGAACAAGCGGCCGGCCGCATCGACGTGGCCGAGGTCGCCGGTGCTCATCCGCCCGTCGACGACGGTCTTGCTCGAACCGTCCGAGTAGCCGCCGAACACCAGCCCGCCGCCCGCGAAGATCCGCCCGGTCGTGCCGATCGGCACCGTGCGGTCCTGGTCGTCGAGGATCCGGATCGTGCTGCCCAGACAGGGCCGCCCGACGGTCCCGGGCGCGGCGAGCAGGTCGGCGGACGTCGCGATCGTGGCGATGCCGACCTCACTCGACCCGTACGCGTCACACAGCACCGGCCCGAACCGTTCGATGAATCGCTCCGCCAGCGGCGCGCCGAGCTGGGACGCGCCCGAGATGACGGCCCGCAGCGAGCGCAGATCGTACTCAGCGGTGGCATTCGGACCGAGATCGAGCATCCGGCGCAGCATCACCGGTACGGCGACGATCGCGCCGGCGCGGGTCGCCTCGACGTCGGCGAGCACGGTGGCGGCGTCGAAGCGCGGTCGCAGGACGAGTGGCGAGCCGAGGAACAACGCGAGCGTCGAGGTGAGCAGGCCGAGCCCGTGGAAAAGGGGTGGGCACACGACCATCGGCTCGCCCGCCCGGAGCCCGAACCGGCTGAGCGCGCTCCCGGTCAACCCCGCCAACCCCAGCGCGGTCGGCACCCGAGGCGCGGCCTTCGGCGTACCAGTGGTTCCCGAAGTGAGAGTCGTGATGTGCCCGGCGGTCTCGGGTGGAGGTGCTGCAGGCGCCACACTCCGAGCCAGCTCATCCAGACTCGACAGGACGGCCGGGATGTCGTTCGGTGGTGTGAACTCGGAGTCGTGAACCAGAAGATCCAAGCGGTGCCGCTCGAGGACCGCTCGCAGTTGCGGTGGTGCGAACTCGGTGTTCACGAACAGGACGTCCGCGCCGATCCGCGACGCCGCCAGCGTCGCCTCGAGGAATCCGCGGTGGTTGCGGCACAGCACCGCCACCTTGCTCCCGGCAACGATCCCGTACTGCGCCCGCATCCCGGCGGCGATCCGCTCGCACCGCCGATCCAGCTCGGCGTACGTGATCTCGTCGTCCCCGGAAATCACCGCCGGCCGCTCCGGATACCGGATCGCCGCGATCACCCCGAGCGCCGCCATCGACTGACCCCAGGTCCGCAACGCCCGCTCGATCCGCACGAGCTGCGTCGGCCCGGCCGACCGCCACACCCCGGACCTGATCAACGCGACCGACAACCCGCCGACCTCGGCCGCGCTCTGCACCAGCCACTCCGGTGGTCGCAGCGGCCGGATCGGGCGGATCGTCCTCATCGCTTCTTCCCGCCTCCGGTACGCCGGAAGTACTGCTCGAGCAACCGATCCGTCGGCACCCGCAACAGGTTGCCGAGGGCATCGGCCGGACGGACGAACGGCGGCGTGATGTTGTGCGGCCGCTCGGCCACCGCCGTACACACCTGATCGGCCGCCTGCTCCGGCGTCAGCCCCGGCAACTTGTTGAGCAGCGGCGTCGGCTCACTCATCCGCGTGTGCACCAGCCCCATGTAGACCGTCGAGGTCGTCACCCCGTCGCCGCGGACCTCCTGCGCCACGCACCGCAGCCACACGTCGAACGCGCTCTTCGACGCCAGGTACGCCGACCAGCGCGCCATCGGCGGCGTACGGACGCCGGCCGTCGACACGTTCACGATGTGGCCGGACCCGCGTTCGCGCATCGACGGCAGCAGTTCGAGCACGAGCTTCGCCGGCCCGAGGTAGTTGACCGCGTTGGTCCGCTCGATGTCGTGGAAACGCTGGTACGTGTCCGCGATCGATCGCCGGATCGACTTGCCGGCGTTGTTCACGAGTACGTCGACCCGCTCGTGCTCGGCCAGCACGGTCCGCGCTAGCTCCTCGACCGCCGCCGGGTCGGCGAGGTTCGCCGGGTACACGTACGCCGCCCCGCCCCGCGACCGGATGTCGTCCGCGACGAGCTGCAACTGGTCCGCCGTCCGCGCCACGAGCAGCACCGTCGCCCCAGCCGCGGCCAGCCGCCGCGCGGTCGCCTCACCGATCCCGTACGACGAACCGGTGACCAGCACCACCTGGCCCCGGACGGCCGCTTCCAGCCGCTCGTCGGAAATCCTGGTGCGCCCGTTGGTGAGCGCGACCAGCAACGGCCACCCGATCGGACGCTTCCCAGTCACCATGCGCCCGACATTACCCGCTGGTAGCGGTGAGCGGCAGGGGGTGATTCAGTCGGTCGCGTGCTGCGGAGCGGTCCAGCTGGCGAGCAGCCGCAGGCCGTCGGCAGTCGGCGAACCCGGCTCGACCTGGTAGACGCAGAGGGTCTGTTCGGCGTCGCCGGGCACCTGGAAGGACTCGTAGGCGAACTGCAGCTCACCGGCGATCGGGTGGCGGTAGACCTTCGCGCCGTGGGTGCGGCGCAGGACGCGGTGGTCGTTCCACCAGCCGGTGAACTCCGGCGACCGCAGGGTGAGCTCGCCGACGAGATCCGCGAGTTGCCGATCGTTCGGGTGGCGGCCGGCTTCGAGGCGGAGCATCGCCACGGTCTCGGCCGCGATCCGCTCCCAGTCGCCGACCCGCTCGCGGGCCTCGGGATCCAGCAGGTAGTACCGTGCGAGGTTGCGGCGCGTCGCCGGCATCGCGTCGAAGTCCGTCAGCACCGCGCGTGCGAGCCGGTTGGTGGCCAGGACGTCGGTCCGTCGTCCGAGGATGAACGCGGGCACGTGGTCGAGGGTCTGCAGCATCAGGTAGAGACCGGGCCGGACCCGTTGCGGGCCGGCCGGCGTCCGTCGTACCGGTGCACGCCGGCTGAGCAGGTCGTTGAGGTGTTCGCGTTCGGTCGCGTCCAGTTGCAGTGCGCGGGCGAGCGCGTCGAGGACCTCGGCCGAGGGGTTGCCGGCCCGCCCTTGCTCGAGACGGGTGTAGTACTCCGTGCTGACGCCCGCCAGCCGGGCGACCTCGTCCCGACGGAGGCCGGGCACCCGTCGCGTCCGTCCGTCCTCGGGCAGGCCTGCCCGATCGGGCGCGATCGCGGCCCGCCGCGAGCGCAGGAAGTCGGCGACCTCGGTGCTGCGTTCCATGGCTCCAGTGTGATCGACGGAGGCGGTCGATCCGCGCCGCTGGGTGGCCCTGCCGGTACCAGCCTCGACGGTGCCTGCCTGGACAGGGCCTGCTCGAGCGCCCCGAAACCCTTCTGTGGCTGGTGTTCTGGAGATGCGGCCGGCGATCGCCGGCCGACGAACTTCTTCACACCGGAAGGTAGTCATCAACATGACTGTGCACGCTGTCTCCAAGCCGCTCGCAGGTCGGGTCGCGGTGATCACCGGAGCCTCGAGCGGCATCGGCGAGGCCGCAGCCGAACACCTGGCAGCACTGGGCGCGACCGTCGTCGTCCTGGCCCGGCGGGCGGATCGCCTGCGCGAACTCGTGACCCGCATCGAGAAGGACGGCGGAACCGCGCTGGCGCTGGCGGCCGACGTGACCGACGCGGCGGCCGTGCAGGCCGCGGCCGATCGGGTCGGAGCCGAACTCGGCGGCGCCGACCTGCTGTTCAACAACGCCGGCGTGATGCTCCCGGCACCTGTCGAGGAGCGCGCGACCGAGCAGTGGCAGCAGCAGATCGACCTCAACATCACCGGCCTGATGAACGTCATCGGCGCCTTCACGCCGCAGTTGGTCGCAGCCGCCGCCGAACGCGGTGTCGCGGACCTGATCAACACCTCCTCGATCGCGGCGCAGAACATCTTCCCGAACTTCGCGGTGTACTCCGGGACCAAGGCCTACGTCAGCCACCTGTCCCGTCACCTGCGGGCCGAGCTCGGTCCGAAGAACGTCCGGGTCTCGGCACTCGAGCCGGGCATCGTGGGCACCGAGTTGCAGAGCCACGTCACGGACCAAGGCGCGCTGGAGTGGCTGGACGGATCCAAGCAGACGATGGAGTGGCTCACCGCGGAGGACATCGCGCAGGCTGTCGGCTTCGTCGCCGCCCAGCCGCCGCGGGTCAACTTCCAGCAGCTGACGATCATGCCGACCGCTCAGACCAGCTGAGAGCTCACTCGGCGGCGCGCTGAAGCCATTCGCGGATCAAGGCGTCGAGCAGCCCGGGCTGCTCGAGCTGGAGATTGTGGCCGGCGACGTCCAATACGGCGTACGTCGCGCGCGGGTAGTGGGGGAGCAGACCGAACTGGTCCTCGTATCCGGTCACGGCGTCCTGCCGGCCGCACACGATGAGAGACGGTCCGTCGTACGGCGGACCGCTCTCCGGTGCCGTCGACAACGCCCAGTTCTTCTGGATGCGTTCGAGCGCCGCGGTGTCGGCGACCGCGAGACCCGGCGCCACGTCCGCGCGGTACGCCGCCAGCGCGTCGGCGGTCTGTACGACGGCCAGCTCGGCGAAATCCTCGCCCTCGGTCAGCGATTCGAGTACCCCCGGCTCCGACCGCAGTACGACGTGTTCGGGCAGCTTCCGGTCCTTGTGCCAGAGCGTGCCGATCGGGCAGATCAGTCCGATGCCCAGGATCTGCTCGGCGCGCTCCATGACCAGGCCGCGGGCGAGATACCCGCCGTACGACTCGCCGATGAGCAGGAACGGCTCGTCGCCGATCTGCTCGTCGATGAACGCGCGCACCGCCGCCATGATGCCGTCCGAGCTGTCGATGTCGCCGGCCGGGCTCTTCCCCATCCCGGGCAGGTCCGGGTACAGCCGGCGGTATCCGGTCAGGCGGCTGAAGATCGGTTCGAGGCAGCCGGTCATCAGCCGGTGGTCCGGCGTCCATCCGTGCAGTGCGAGAACCGGAACACCGTCGCCGACGGACACATGATGCAGGGTCATGGGGCAAGTTGTAGCAACCCCGTCCGACAGTTCTAGAGTCACACCCATGGCTCGTCGCTCAGCACTTCCTTCCGTACCCGGGGCCGCCGTACTCCGTGCCCGCCTGGATCGCGCTCGCGAGGCCGCGGCCGGAACCGGTCTGGTGATCACACCGGGTTCCGATCTGCGCTACCTGATCGGTCAGCCCGGCGGCTCGCTCGAGCGTCTCACCACGTTGGTGATCCCGGCCGACGGCGCCCCGGCACTCGTCGTGCCGAAACTCGAAGCGCCCGGGTACGACGATCTGCCGCTGGCGGAGTTGGGCGTCGACGTCATCACCTGGGTGGACGGCGTCGACCCGTACAACCTCGTGGCCGAGCGGCTGAGTGGCGCCGAGCGGGTCGCGGTGAGCGACTTCACGCCGGCGCTGCACGTCTTCGGGTTCCGGGACGCGTTGCCGAAGGCCGAGCAGGTGCTGGCCGGACCGATCGTCCGTGAGTTGCGGATGCGGAAGGACGCGGCGGAGATCGAGGCGCTGCGCAAGGCGGGCGCGGCGATCGACCGCGTGCACGCCCGCGTCGGGGAGTGGCTGCGTCCGGGCCGGACCGAGGCCGAGGTCGGTGCGGACATCGAGGCCGCGATCGTCGAGGAAGGCCACACGGGGGCGGACTTCGTGATCGTCGGCAGCGGCCCGAACGGCGCGAGCCCGCACCACGCCCTGTCCGACCGTGTGATCGAGGCCGGCGACGTGGTGGTCGTCGACATCGGCGGTCCGGTGGCCGAGGGCTACAACTCGGACTCCACGCGGACGTACGCCGTCGGTACGCCGCGGGACGCCGACGTCGCCGCGACGTACGCCGTACTGCAGGAGGCTCAGCAGGCCGCGGTGGAGGCCGTTCGGCCCGGTGCGACCGCGGAGTCGATCGACGCCGCGGCCCGGGACGTCATCGCCGCGGCGGGCTTCGGCGACTACTTCATCCACCGGACCGGCCACGGGATCGGGCTGGACGTCCACGAGGAGCCGTACATCGTCGCGGGCAACGACCTGCCGCTGGAGCCCGGTATGGCGTTCAGTGTCGAGCCGGGCATCTACCAGGCCGGTCGTTGGGGTGCACGGATCGAGGACATCGTCGTGGTGACGGCGGACGGCGTCGAGTCGATGAACAACCAGCCTCATGACCTGGTCGTTCTGGCCTAGCCCGCGCGGAACGTCTTGCGGTAGGCGAGTGGAGAGACGCCCAGCTCGGACCGCAGGTGGTGTCGCAGGGAGGCCGCCGTACCCAGGCCGGCCTCCTCGGCGACGCGGTCGACCGAGAGGTCGGTGGTCTCGAGCAGCTGGCACGCGTGCCGCACGCGCTGCTGCAGCAGCCAGGTGCCGGGCGACTGTCCGGTCTCCGACTTGAAGCGCCTGCTGAACGTACGCACACTCATCCGCGCATGGTCCGCCATCGCCGCGAGACTGATGTCCTCATCGAGCCGTTCGAGCGCCCAGGCCCGCGTCGGCGACGTACCCTCACTGCCTTCTTCAGGTACGGCGCGCTCGATGTACTGCGACTGTCCGCCGTCACGCCACGGCGGTACGACGCAGTGCCGGGCGGCCCTGTTGGCGACCTCGCTGCCGAAGTCGCGGCGGATCAGGTGCAGGCAGAGATCGACACCCGCGGCCAGGCCGGCCGACGTGAGTACGTCGCCGTCGTCGATGAACAGCTTGTCCTCGTCGAGCTTCACCTGCGGGTACACGCTGCGGAACAACTCGGCCCGCCGCCAGTGCGTCGTCGCCGGCCGCCCGTCCAGGTAGCCGGCCGCGCCGAGGACGAACGCCCCCGTGCAGATCGAGGCGATACGCGTACCCGGGCGAATGGTGGCGAGCGCGGCGGCCAGGTCGTCGGGCAGCGTGCCTTCGTACCGCGGCTGGGGGATGTAGGTTCCCGGCACGATCACCGTGTCCGCCTCGGCGAGCGCCTCGGGGCCGTGGTCCGGCACGAGGCTGAATCCGGCACCCGCCCGCACCGGTCCGCCGAGTCCGCAGATGCGAACGTCGTACAACTTGGTGCCGTCGGCTTTGGTGGCGGCGCCCAGGACGGTCGGCGGGATGGTCAGGTCGAACCCGACGACCGGCTCGAGCGCGAGGACGGCGACCACGTGCGGACCGACGGCGGCCAGATGACGACGAGGACTCATGGCCATATCTTGACATATGTTGTCTATCTGGCCACTAGTTCGATGGCGGTCGAACGGGCACCCTGGTCGGGTGACACAGATACTGGAGACGAAGAAGGCTCCCCGGGTGCACCTGGCCTGGGCGGTCGCTGTGGTCGGGTTCGTGACGCTGATCGGCGCGGCCGGATTCCGGTCGGTGCCGAGTGTGCTGCTCGATCCGCTGCACGAGGAGTTCGGGTGGTCGCACGCGACGATCTCGGCGGCGGTGTCGATCAACCTGCTGCTGTTCGGCGGGATCTCGCCGTTCGCCGCCGCGCTGATGGACCGGCTCGGGCTGCGGAAGGTGGTCAGCGGGGCACTGGTCCTGATCGCGCTGGGCAGCGGCCTGACCGTGTTCATGACCGCGTCCTGGCAACTGCTGCTCTGCTGGGGGCTACTGGTCGGCGTCGGCACCGGGTCGATGTCGATGACCTTCGTGGCGACGATCACCGGGCGCTGGTTCGTGCACCGTCGCGGTCTGGTGACTGGGATCCTCACAGCGGCCGGTGCGACCGGTCAGCTGATCTTCCTGCCACTGATCGCGTCGCTGGCGTCGAACTTTGGCTGGCGGGTGCCTGCGCTCGTGGCGGCTGGTGCAGCGTTGGCCGTCGTACCGCTGGTGCTGTTCTTCCTGCGGGACTACCCGAGTGACCTCGGGCTGCGCGCGTACGGCGCCCCGGAGGGCAGTACGGCGGGGCAGCGGGTGCAGACGACCGGTAGTAGTGCCATGCGAGCGCTCAACGCCCTGCGAACGGCGGCCCGGCGTCCCGCGTTCTGGATGCTGGCGGGCGGGTTCGCGATCTGCGGCGCCTCGACGAACGGTCTGGTCGGCACGCATTTCGTGACGGCGGCGCACGACCACGGCATGCCGGCCACGACTGCCGCGTCACTGCTGGCACTGGTCGGTGTCTTCGACGTTGGCGGGACGATCTTCTCCGGGTACCTGACCGACCGGTGGGACCCGCGGTACCTGCTCATCGCCTACTACTCGCTGCGCGGCCTGTCGTTGCTGGTGCTGCCGTCGCTGCTCGGACCGAGTGCTGCGCCGAGCACCTGGGTGTTCATCATCTTCTACGGGCTGGACTGGGTGGCGACCGTGCCGCCTACCGTGGCGCTGTGCCGCGAGTGGTTCGGCGAGGACGGGCCGATCGTGTTCGGCTGGGTGTTCGCGTCGCACCAGGTCGGTGCGGCCCTGGCCGCGACCGGCGCCGGAGCGATCCGGGACGCGCAAGGCAGCTACAACATCGCGTGGTATCTGGCCGGTGGTCTCTGCGCGGCGGCCGCGTTGATGTCCGCGAGCATCGGGCGCCGCCTCGTAACCGCCTGACTCTTTCCGCTAGCCTCGATATAAGTTGAGGTTGAAGGGACGAGCGATGGACATCGAGCCGGGTGAGTTGACGGTCGGGCAGCTGTCGCAACGCAGCGGCGTGGCGATCTCGGCTCTGCATTTCTACGAGCGGCAGGGGCTGATCGTCAGCCGCCGTACGTCGGGGAACCAGCGCCGCTACAAGCGAGACACGTTGCGCCGGGTGGCGTTGGTCAGGATCGCCCAGCGGGTCGGCGTACCGCTCGCGGAGGTGGCCGCGATCCTCAAGCTGCTGCCGGAGAACCGTACGCCGACGCGTGCCGACTGGGAGCGCATCTCGGAGTGCTGGCAGGCCGAGCTCGACCGCCGCATCGTGCACCTCGAACAACTCCGCGACGACTTCAAGGACTGCGTCGGCTGCGGCTGCCTCTCCCTCGACCGCTGTGCCCTGGCCAACCCCCACGACACCCTCGCCACCACAGGCCCCGGTCCCCGCCGCCTGGTCGCCTCCAACGGAGAACCCTGCCACCCCGGCAAGTGCGCCTAGCCCACCACCCACGCCCCCACCGCCGGGGTCGGGAGGCCGGCGCGCCGGGAGTTGGATCGGGTTGTCCACAGGGTGGGCGGCAGGCGCGCGCGGAATGGGGGTGGGGGCGTCTAGGGTCGTCGGCATGGGCGAGACTGCGGCGATGCTGACTCTGACCGACGACCGGGCGAAGGTTGCGGGTGACCTGATCCGGGCGATCGCGGGCGACGAGGCGCGGCTGCGGACGGATCAGGAGACCGCTGTTGCCGCGTTGTGCGAGGCGGCCGCGCGGGTGCTCGTGGTCCAGGCGACCGGCTGGGGGAAGTCCGCGGTCTACTGGGCCGCGACGGCGATCCGGCGGGCTGAGGGGTTCGGCCCGACGCTCGTGGTCTCACCGCTGCTGTCGTTGATGCGTGACCAGGTCGCCGCGGCCAGCCGTGCGGGGCTCCGCGCCGCGACGCTGAACTCGAACAACATCGACGAATGGTCGAGCATCGAGCACGATCTGCGCTCCGGTGCGGTCGACGTACTGCTGGTGTCCCCGGAGCGCCTGGCGAACCCGGGCTTCGGACGGCGCGTGCTGGACGGCCTCGCGGGGCAGATCGGTCTGCTCGTCATCGACGAAGCGCACGCGGTGTCCGACTGGGGTCACGACTTCCGCCCGGACTACCGCCGGGTGTCCGAGGTGCTGCAGCAGCTGAACCCGAAGACACCGGTGCTGGCGACGACAGCGACCGCCAACTCGCGCGTGACAGAAGACGTCGCGAAGCAGCTCGGCGAGTCCACTTTGGTACTGCGTGGCCCGCTGGCGCGATCGAGTCTGCAGCTCGCGGTGGTGGATGCGCTGTCTCCGCTGGATCGGTTCGCATGGGTCGTCGACGTACTGCCGACGCTTCCCGGGTCGGGGATCGTGTACGCGTTGACGGTCGCTGACGCGCAGCGGCTGGCTTCGGTGATCCAAGAGGTCCACGGGCCAGATGTCCCGGTCGCGGCGTACACAGGTCAGCTGGAGGCGGGGGAGCGGGAGCGGCTCGAGGACGCGCTGCGCGGCAACCAGTTGAAGGCGCTGATCGCGACCTCGGCGTTGGGAATGGGGTACGACAAGCCGGACCTCGGTTTCGTTGTGCATGTCGGGTCGCCGCCCTCACCGGTCTCGTACTACCAGCAGGTCGGCCGTGCCGGCCGCGGCATCGACCATGCGGTGGTGGCGTTGCTGCCGTCCGACGCGGACGCGGGCGTCTGGGACTACTTCGCGACCGCGACGATCCCGGTGCCCGAGAACGTGCAGCGCTTGCTGAGGGCGCTGGAGAGCTACGGACCGGATCAGCCCGCGACCGTGCCGGCGTTGGAGGCCGAGACCGGTCTGCGCCGGACCCGGGTCGAGCTGATGCTGAAGCAACTCGCCGTCGACGGAGCCGTCGACAGGGTCGAGCGCGGCTGGGTCCGGACCGGCGCCGAGTGGACGTTCGACGCGGCGCACTACGACGGCATCGTGTCCGTACGGCGGCGCGAGGCCGACATCATGCGCGCGTACACCCGCGGCGATCGTTGTCTGATGCAACTTCTCCAGGAGTCGCTGGACGATCCGTCGGCGGAGCCCTGTGGCCGGTGCTCGGTGTGCCTGGGGGTGTTGCCGGAGCCGTTGGTGGAGCGGCCCGATCCGGAGACCGTCGCGACGATCACGCGGTCGCTGCGCGGCGAGGTCCACGTGCTGGAGACGCGGAAGATGTGGCCGGGCGGCGCGTTCGGCGCCCGCGGGAAGATCCCGCCAGCACTCTCCGCCGAGCCGGGCCGCATCATCGTGTACGCCGACGCGCCCGAGTGGCGCGAGGTGTTGCAAGGCGCGTTCAACGGCTCGCCCGCGCCCGAGGCAGTCGAGGCGTTGCAGGCCGGTGCGGTCGCGGCGCTCTCCCGATGGCGTGGGTCGTGGTCGGCTCGGCCCGATGTCGTCGTACCGCTTGCTGCCGGGGGTTATCGGGAGCTCACGTCCGCGGTTGCGGATCACGTTGCCGGGGTCGGGCGGTTGGAGCGGGCGGAGCTGACCATCGACCGGAGCGGCTACACCGACGACCTGTCGTCAGCGGAGGAGGCGAAGGTCTGGCGGGACGGCCTCCAGGTAGACGGCGCCACGGCCCAGGCCGTCACAGCACGCACAGTGCTCCTCCTCGTCGACTCCACATCGTCCCAGTGGCCGGTCACGGTAGCCGCGGCGAAACTCCGCGAAGCAGGAGCGGCCGCGGTTCTCCCGCTGGTGATCCACAAGCGCCCTTAGGACTCCTACTGCACGGTGGCGACTGATGTCTCCAGCAAGGATTTCAGGTCCGCCAGCAGGCGCGGCCAGCCGTCCTGGATCATGGTCCGGATCGTGCTGCCCGGCTCGAAGCCGCTGTGGATCACGGTGAGCTTCACCTGGTCGTCGACCGGCTCGAGCTCGAACGTTGCCGTCGACAACCGCTCGCGGCTGGTCCGCTCGTAGGTCGCCTCGTCGAACCCGACCGCCTTCGCGAACTCGGGCGTGATGTGGTGCCAGGCATAGGCCAGCCGCGTGTACGGCGTGTGCTCCACCACCACCTGCCCCGGTCCGGAGATCGCGACGTCGCCTTGGTGCCACACCATCGGGGAGCCGGGCTTCCAATCGGTCTCGTGGTGGAGCTGCCAGTACTGCTCGGTGAACGCCGGGTCCGTCAGCGCCTGCCACAACCGCTCGGGCGTGGTCCGGATGTAGGTGGTGTAGACGAAATCGTGGTCGCTCATGTCAGCCTCCAAAGCCGTCTTGAGGTCGGCGAACAGCTGAACCCGCCGACGGTCGTACTGATGGATCCAGCGGTCGGCGATGGCGTTGATCGGCTCCGCGTTCAGGTGGTGCAGCTTCTCCCGGCCGCGCCATACGGTGCTGATGAGGTTCGCGCTCTCGAGGACGGCGAGATGTTTGCTGACGGACTGCCGCGCCATGTCGAGCTCGGCGCACAGCTCGCGCAGTGTCTGCCCGTTGCGCAGGTTCAGCAGGTCGAGCAGCCGTCGCCGGCTGGGATCCGCGAGCGCCCGGAACACCTCGTCGTCCATCGCCCTCCGATCGCTTCATGCAGCCGTTTGGCTGCCTTTCCAACATAGGCAGCCGGTTGGCTGCATGTCAACCACTGCATCGTCAAAGAAGGCGATTGACGCGTGGGTGAGGATGTGGGGGTGGAGATCAAGAGCCTGGGGTATCGGACCGACCTGTTGCTGCTGCAGCTGGGCGGAAGCACGCTGCGCGACGCGGGGGAGTACGTCGTGGTGCGCACGCCGGGCAACCCGGGCTTCTGGTGGGGGAATTTCCTGCTCTACCGCACGCCGTTCGCGACGGGTGACGCGAAGATCCGGCTCGACGAGTTCCGGCGGGAGTTCCCGGACGCGGCCCACGTTGCCATCGGCATCGATACCGTCGACGGCGAGGTCGGGGCCGAGGACGAGCTGACCGCTGCCGGGTTCACAGTCGACCGCAGTGTCGTGATGACGGCCGATCGGGTCCTGGAACCGCAACGGCCCAACGCGGATTCGACGTACCGCTTCTTGAACAGTGACGACGACTGGGAGCAGCTGTACCGCCAGAGTCTCGCCACCGCGTCCATGAAGGTCGACGCGGCGTACGAGGACTTCACCCGGCGCAGGTTGGCGGCGAAGCGCGAGCTGGTCGACGACGGTCACGGGAAGTGGTTCGGCGCGTTCGACGGGGATCGGCTGCAGAGTGCGCTCGGGTTGATGTTCGACGGCAGGGGGCTGGCCCGGTTCCAGGATGTGCAGACGTCCCCGGAGGACCGTGGTCGCGGGCTGGCGACCACGCTCGTCCACCACGCGTCGACCTACGGGCTGACCGAAGGCGGTGCGCGGACCCTGGTGATGGTCGCGGATCCGGAGTACCTCGCGATCCGGATCTATCGCTCGCTCGGATTCACCGACTCGGAAACCCAACTCGGGTTCGCGAAGCCGCCTGCCTGACCCCACATGAAACAGTAGGACCATGACTGACGGACGTGGAGTTGTACTGGTCACCGGTGGAAGTCGCGGGATCGGCGCGGCCGCGTCGCTCGCGCTCGCGGCGGACGGCTGGGACGTCGGGGTCAACTACCGGACGCAAGCCCACGACGCTGCGCAGGTCGTGAAGGCCTGCGAGGACCACGGTAGTCGCGCGATCGCCGTCCAGGCGGACGTTACCGAGGCCGAGCAGATCGAGCGGCTCTTCGACGCGGTGACCGCGGAGCTGGGCCCGATCACCGCGGTGATCAACAACGCCGGCGTCGTCTCGCCGGCCGGGCGGGTCGCGGAGTACGACGCCGAACGGCTCGACCGGGTGTTCCGGATCAACGCGATCAGCGCGTTCCTGGTCGCCGGTGCCGCGGTCCGCCGGATGTCGACGGCGTACGGCGGCGATGGCGGCGTGATCGTGAACATCTCCTCGCGCGCCGCGGTGCTCGGATCGGCCGGCGAGTACGTCGACTACGCGGCGAGCAAGGCCGCCGTCGACGCGTTGACGACCGGCCTGGCCAACGAGGTGGCGAAGGAAGGCGTCCGGGTCCTCGGAGTCCGGCCCGGCCTGATCCAGACCGACATCCACGAGCCCGGCCGCCTGGACCGTCTCGGCGCCACCCCGCCCCTGGCCCGCCCCGGCAAACCCGAGGAGGTAGCCGAGGTCATCGCCTTCCTGGCCTCCACCCGCTCCTCGTACATGACCGGCACCACCGTCGACGTCTCCGGCGGCCGCTAGCACCACTTTGTGCACCGGATCCGCGAGATCGAGCGGCCGGAGCGCGGATCTGGTGCACAAAGTCGAGGGATTGGGAGGTAGGGCGTGGGACTGCGGCCGGTGGATCTGGCGCGGCGGGCGGGTGTTTCGACGCAGTTGGTGCGCAACTACGAGGCGGCGGGGATTCTGCCGCCGGCGCCTCGGTCGGACACCGGGTACCGGCAGTACGGACCAGAGCATGTGGCGGCGTTGCTGACGTACCGCGCGCTCGCGCCCGGGTTCGGCGCCGAGACCGCCACCGAGATCATGCGCGCCGTCCACAACGGCGACGAGGCGCTTGCCTACAGACTCGTGGACGCGGCCCACGCCGCCCTGCACGAGCAACGACTCGCCACCGACGCCGCCAGTGAGGCCCTCGGCGCGCTGGCCGCGGAGTACGTCGACGAGCAGCCGGTCACCGGCCCGTCCCTACTCGTCGGCGAACTCGCACACCGCCTGGGCATCCGTACGTCGGCTCTCCGCGTCTGGGAGGCCGCCGGCCTGCTCGCGCCGACCCGGGAACCGGGCACGAAGTACCGGCGGTACGGCCCCGAGGAAGTGCGCGACGCGCGGATCATCCACATGCTCCGCCAGGGCCGGTACTACTTCGAGCAGATCAGGCCGGTCCTCGACGGCCTGCGCCGTACCGGCAGCACCGAGGCGCTACGCACCGCGATCGCCGAACGCCGCGCCGCCCACGACCGCCAAACGAAGGCGATGCTGTACGGCGCCGCGCTGCTCCACCAACTCATCGACGACCTTGAGCACGCACCAACCGTTTCGGCGCCGGCCTGATGGTTGGTGGGTGCTCAAAGTTGGCGTGGTACGGCGAGGTGGGTTGGGGTTGAGCGGCCGCGGACGGTGATCTCGTCGCCGGGGTGCCAGTGCTCGGCCTCAGCGGGGGCGGACTCGGCGACCGCGGTCATCGACGCGATGAGTCGCCCGGGTGCGGTCTTGGCCAGGTCGCTCAGCCGCGCCGCCTCGTTCACCGGGTCCCCGATCACGGTGTACTCGTGCCGCCGTACGTCGCCCACCGTGCCGGCCACCACGATCCCCGCCGTGACACCGATCCCCGCGGTTGCCTCCGGCAACTCGTCGGCGAGCCGCCGGGACAGCTCCCGCCCCGCGGTCAGCGCGCTGCCCGCCGGATCCACCAGCTCGGCCGGCGCCCCGAAGACCGCCAGCACCGCGTCACCGGCGAACTTGTTCACGAACCCGCCCTGCCGGTCCACCTCCGCGACCACGATCGCGAAGAACCGGTTGAGCAGCTGCACGACCTCGGCCGGCGGCCGCTGGGCAGCGAGCTCGGTCGATCCGACCAGGTCGACGAACAGCACCGCGGCGTACCGCTCCTCGCCGCCGAGGCTGTCGCTGGTCAGCGCCTCCTGGACGACATCCGGCCCGACGTACCGCCCGAACAGGTCCCGGATCCGCTCCCGCTCGCGCAGACCGTCCGCCATCCGGTTGAACCCGGCCTGCAGCGACCCCAGCTCGGTGCCGTCGAAGACCGGGATACTCACGTCGAGACGTCCCTCGCCGATCAGGTTCAACGCGTCCCGCACCGATCGCACCGGCGCCACCACGGACCTCGCCGACAACCACGTGAGCAGGCAACCGTTGCCGAGCGCCACGATGCCCAGGGCAAGAATCACGACCGACAGCCGGGTCGAGGTGACGTCGCCCTCGATCAGCGCGAGTACGGCGGCCAGCATCAGGCCGGCCACGGGTACGCCGGAGCCGACCGCCCAGAAGAACACCGTGCGGGCCTTCAACCCGGCCGCGAGCAGCCGCCGCGGCGGCGGGGAGTCGACGAGCGCCCGTGCGGCGATGGGCCTGAGGGCGAACTCGGTCAGCAAGTACGAGACCGCGGAGGTGATGATCATCCCGTCGATGACCGTGAGGGCCACCCGGAGCGCGTTCTCGGGTTGCAGGACCACCGTCATCACCGTGAACAGCACGGCGGCACCGAACCAGAGCAGCACCTCGATCAGCGTGAGCCGCAGCGGCAGCTGCAGCGTGGCGATCTGCTCCCGCCGGGTGGCGGACCGCTCGAGGTCGATCCAGCGGGTGACCCGCTTCGTCAGGCGGCTGCTCCAGACGTAACAGACCCCCATCGCGAAGAGGAAGTACGCCGGGATGACGATCGCGTCGATGAGCTGTAGCTGGTCGACCAGCGACGGGCCGGGCAGCACGAAGACAGCGAGGACGAAGGTGACGAAGGCACCGATCAGGTTGGTGCCGATCGAGAACACGGTCAGCAGCAGGTGGAGGCGGATCCGCAGCCGTTTCGTGCTCTGGTCGGCCGGACCGAGCAGCCAGGACCCGAACGGGCGCCGTTTCAGCACCAGCTCGGGGTTCCGCTGGGACATCCGCTGGGACATCATCGTCCTAGTCTGCCGCGTCAGGACCGAACCAGGGTTTTGGCACGGTGGTGCGGCTGGCCCAGATTGGTCGTCCGATCCGCCCGCGACGTGGGTAGTGTTCCCCGGACGCCTCACCTGGGGAGCATCCCTTGACGCACGATCGCCACTCCTACGCCGAGCCGCAGGTGGTTCGGACCACCCACCTCGAGCTCGACCTCGCGCTCGACTTCGACGAGAAAGTGCTGGCCGGCAGTGCCACGCACACCCTCGCCTGGACCGGTGCGACCAGCCGGCTCGTCCTGGACACCCGCGACCTCACCGTCTTGGGCGTCGAGGGCCTGACCGCCGACGGCTGGGAGCCGCTGGAGTACAGCCTCGCGGTCCCGGACCCGGAGCTCGGCTCCGCGCTGACCATCCGGACGGCGGGCCAACCGCGGGTCAAGGTGAGTTACCGGACCGCGCCGACCGCGACCGGTCTGCAGTGGCTGGACCCGGCGATGACGGCGGGCGGCGTGATGCCGTTCATGTTCAGCCAGTCGCAGGCGATCCACGCGCGCAGCTGGGTCCCGGTGCAGGACACGCCGAGCGTGCGGTTCAGCTACGCCGCGCACGTGACGGCGCCACCCGAGCTGATGGTGCTGATGAGCGCCGACAACGGTACGACGTCGCGCCGTACCGGCTCGTACGACGTGGTGATGCCGGAGCCGATCCCGTCGTACCTGCTGGCGATCGCCGCGGGCGACCTGGTGTTCGAGCCGCTCGGCGAGCGGTCGGGCGTGTGGGCCGAGCCCGCGACCGTGCGGCGGGCGGCGACCGAGTTCTCCGACACCGAGGAGATGATGCGGGTCACCGAGGAGCTCTTCGGCCCGTACCGCTGGGGCCGCTACGACCTGCTCGTGCTGCCGCCGTCGTTCCCGTACGGCGGTATGGAGAACCCGCGGATGACGTTCGCGACCCCGACCGTGGTGATCGGCGACAAGTCCCTGGTCAGTGTGATCGCCCACGAGCTGGCGCACAGCTGGTCCGGCAACCTCGTCACACAGGACAGCTGGGACGACATCTGGCTCAACGAGGGCTTCACGTCGTACGTCGAGAACCGGATCGTCGAGGCCGTCTACGGGACCGAGTTCGCGGTGATGGAGACCGCGATCAAGCAGCACGCGACCGTGGTGAAGCTGGACCCGCTGACGCCGGCCGAGCTCGCGGTCGAGCTGCCGGGCCTGCATCACCGGTCCGAGTACCACGGCACGACGTCGACCGGCCCACTCAAGGGTTCGTGGTTCCTGTCCTGGCTGGAGGAGCGGTTCACGCGGGAGGTGTTCGATCCGTTCCTGCGCGGGTACTTCGACACGTTCGCGTTCCGCAGCATCAACACCGACAACTTCGTCGAGCACCTGCGGGAGCACCTGACGACGCCGCATCCGGGCGTGGTGACCGAGGACGAGCTGGCCGCCTGGCTGTACGAGCCGGGGATTCCGGCGTTCGCGCGGCGCGCGGTGTCGGCGCGGTTCGAGGTCGTGGACGAGGCGCGCGGACTGTGGCTGACGACGGGCGAGCTGCCGCACGGCGCGGAGCGGTGGACGACGCAGGAGTGGCTCAGGTTCCTCGACGGGGCTCCCGACGTACTGAGCCCGGTCCTGCTGCAGCAGCTCGACCGTGCGTTCGGCCTGACCGGTACGGCGAACGGTGAGATCGCGCGGCGCTGGTACCAGATCGTTGCCGCGAGCAGCTATGAGGCGGCGTACGCCGAGCTCGCCGAGTTCCTGACCACCGTCGGCCGGATGAAGCTCGTCCTCCCGGTGTACCAGGCGCTGGCCGGCACCGACCGAGCGTTCGCCGCGGAGGTCTTCGCCAAGGCCCGCCCCGGCTACCACCCGATCACGACCGCCGCGGTCCTGAAGATCCTCGGCCAGTAGCGCTCAGCTATAGGTCGAGGGTGCGGCGGTGGACCTCGTGCTGCGGGCGGTAGCCGAGGCGGTCGTTGGTGCGGCGCATCGCTGTGTTGGTGTCGACCGTGTCGGTGAGGAGGCCGTCGAGATCGGGGAACCGGCGGCGGGTCTCGTGGATCTGGGCGGCCTTCATCCACAGCGCGAGCCCGCGGCCGCGGTGCTCGGGGAGGACGGCGGTGCCGTAGTTCTGCCCGTCGCCCTTCCCATCTCCAGCGACGACGACCTCCGTGAAGCCGGCGATGCGGCCCGTGCTGTCGACCGCCGCGACGACCAAGAGACGCTCGCCGCGCTGCTCGATCAGCTGCGCGGCAGACCTCGTCCGCTCGACATCCCACACGTCCACGCCGGCGTCGATCGTGCCCGACGGCGCGTCGTTCATCCCGGCGCGCGCATCGGTGAAGGTCTGCACCAGTTCTTCCGGCGGCGCACCTTCCCAGGACACCAGCCGGTAGCCAGGAACTTCCGGTACGTCGGGAGTGCTCGTCGACAGATCGAGCCGCGCGTAGATCAGCGTCAGGCCGATCGCGAACCCGCGCCGCTGAAGGAAGCGGTCGCCGATCGAGTTGACGTCGACATCCGTGATCAGCGTCCGTACGCCGTGTTCGCGCGCGGCGCTGACGACGGCGCCGAGCAGCAGCGTGCCGGTCCCACGGCCGCGCTCGGCCGGGTGCACGTTGATCTCCAGGTCGCCGAGATGCGCGTGGGCCTTGCGGCTGTTGAGCCGCAGGAACGCGGAACCGACCGGCGTACCGTCGGCCTGTGCGGCCAGCCAGGCGATGCGCCGGCTGAACGGCTTGTGGTCGGGATCTGTCAGGGGAATCAGTCGGATGCTCAAGCCGTCAACATAACGCTGTCCCGGGATCACGTGCCGGGTGGCGATCGATCGGCTACCGTGGCGCGCAGGCCGAACGGGGAGCGGGGAGAGGAGCCAGGGGTGGAGCAGCTCGACGAGGACGCCCGCCGGGACCGGATGGTCCGCACGATCGGTGCCGATCACATCGCGCTCCGCGAGCAGGTGCTCGCGGAACTGCGTCGGCGGATCGTCGACGGTGAGTACCACGAGGGCGAGCGGCTGACCGAGACGCGGCTCGCGGACGACTTCGGGGTGTCGCGGAATCCGGTCCGGGAAGCACTGCGTGTGGTCGAGGCCGAAGGCTTTGTGCACATCCTTCCGCGCCGGGGCGCGGTGGTCGCGACGCTCGACGAGACCGCGGTGCGGGACCTGTTCGCCGTACGGCAGCAACTCGAGACCCTCGCGGCCGGCCTCGCCGCGGAGCGGGCGACCCCTGCGGGGATCGCGACGCTGCGCGGGCTGGTCGAGGACGCGAACGCGGCCGCGAAGGCTGAGGACTTCGACCGGGTCGCCGAGTTGAACAGCGCGTTCCACCGGGCCGTGATCGAGGTCAGCGGGAATCGCTGGCTGCACTCGATCTCGGCCGCGATGTACCACCACGTGCACTGGGTGTTCCGGGTCGGCGCGGCTCAGCGGGCGCCGCACTCCACGGAGGAGCACCTGCGGCTGGTCGAGGCCATCGAGGCAGGCGACGCGGCGGCCGCGAGTACGGCCGCCCGCCTGCACGTCGAGGCCGCCGCCAAGGCAGCACTGGGCTCGAAGGCCTGACTCAGCGCCCGACCGCGTAGCCTTGCATGCCGCGAGGGTTGGCCGCGGCAGCCAGGACGCCGTCGGCCTCCTTCCGTACGGCGCACAGCCGGCCGAGGCTCCACGGATCGGACTCGGTCACGACGTGTCCACGCCGTACCAGCTCGTCGCGGATGCCCTTGTCGACCCGGCTCTCGATCACGAGCCCGCCTGGTTCCGTGGTGCGCGGGTAGAACGACGACGGGAAGCCGGTCGTGTGCCAGGCGGGTGCGTCGATCGCCTCCTGCAGGTCCTGGCCCGCGCCGAGGTGCCGGAGCAGGAAGAGCAGCTGCCACTGGTCCTGCTGGTCACCGCCCGGTGATCCGCAGGCCATGATCGGTTCGCCGTCGCGGAGTACGAGCGTCGGCGTCAGCGTGGTGCGCGGCCGCTTGCCGGGCGCGAGTGACGCCGGCAGCCCTTCCTCGAGCCAGAACATCTGTGCGCGGCTGCCGAGACAGAACCCGAGCTCGGGAATCGTCGGCGACGACTGCAGCCAGCCGCCGCTGGGCGTCGCCGAGATCATGTTGCCCCAGCGGTCGACCACGTCGACGTGGCAGGTGTCGCCGCGCGTCTCACCGACCGGGGAGACGGTCGGCTCACCGGTCGTCGCATCGCCCGTCTCGTTGCCTGCAGCAAATGAAGGCAGCTTCGGTGCGCGTCCGTCCGGAGTGCCCGGGCGGAGGTCCAGCGAGGCGTCCGATCCGACCAGCTTCGCCCGCTCGGCGGCGTAGGCGGGGGAGAGGAGCGTGTCGAGCGGTACGTCGGCGCCGTCGCCGTACCAGGCCTCGCGGTCGGCGTACGACAGCTTCATGACCTCGACCGTCGTGTGAACGCCCTCGGCGGTGTCGAGGTCGACGTCGCCGAGTTCCGCGAGTACGGCGAGCGACTGCAGCAGCGCGGGGCCTTGGCCCCAGGAACCGGTCTTGGCGACGGTGTACCCGTT
Organism: Kribbella sp. VKM Ac-2571; assembly: GCF_004362255.1. Lineage (NCBI taxonomy): Bacteria > Bacillati > Actinomycetota > Actinomycetes > Propionibacteriales > Kribbellaceae > Kribbella > Kribbella sp. VKM Ac-2571. Next base: position 76,160 of record NZ_SNWS01000018.1, on the reverse strand, counting down.
CCAGTCGTACGTCGCCGCGTCCTCCCAGGTCGCCTCGAACCCGGCCAGGTCGTCGCCCGTGATCAGGCCGGCGTGGTCCTCGCCGCTGGAGTCGCGATGCGGGAGCCGCGAGAACTTGTCGATCGCCTCCGCGACGAAACCTTCCCGCCAGGTCTTCCGCGCCCGCTCGATCTGTGTTTCCCGATCGGCTCCTGTGGCCGCGGCCACGAGCTTCTCGAGTGTCGTGGAGTACGCCTCGTTGCTGAACCGGCCGGTCACGGGGCGGCCGTTCTTGAGCCAGAGCGCGGCGGAGGTCGGCCAGTGCTCCTCGAAGAGTTGCTGGACGGTGCCGATGGTGTCGGCGATCCGCGGCACGAGCGGATGCCCGTTGCGGGCGTACTCGATCGCTGGCTCGAGTACGACGCTCAACGGCAATGTGCCGTGGTCGCGCAGCAGGAGCAGCCAGGCGTCGACCGCGCCCGGAACCGTGGCCGCGAGTGGACCGGAGCCCGGCACCATGGTCAGGCCGAGCGACCGATAGTGCTCGATGGTCGCACCGGCCGGCGCGACGCCCTGACCACACAGCACCCGCGGCGTCGGGTCTTCAGCGGTCGCGATGATCGCCGGCACCTCACCGCCCGGCCCGTTGAGGTGCGGCTCGACCACGTGCAGCACGAACCCGGCCGCGGCACCTGCGTCGAACGCGTTGCCGCCCAGCTCGAGGATCCGCATGGCCGACTGCGACGCCAGCCAATGCGTGGACGAAACCATCCCGAACGTGCCACGCAGCGTCGGCCGGGTGGTGAACGTCATTGGACAACTCCTTCAGTTGGTCGTACGTCGGGGCCGGTGCCGTCGTCGTCGACGAGATGACAGGCGACCTGGTGTCCACCTTCGCCGATCGTCCGTCGTTCCGGGACGACTGTCCGGCATGTGTCCACCGCGACCGGGCACCGGGTGTGGAAGCGGCAACCGGGCGGTGGATCGATTGCCGACGGAAGGTCGTCACCGAGCAGGACGGGCCGGCGGGCACGCTGCTCGACAGGATCGGGTACGGGCGCCGCGGACAGCAGCGCCTGCGTGTAGGGGTGCGCCGGGTTCCCGAAGATCCTGGCGCGCGGTCCCTGCTCCACCAGTTGACCGAGGTACATCACCGCGACCTCGTCGGCAAGGTATTCGACCGCTGACAGGTCGTGGGTGATGAACAAGCACGCGAACCCGAGATCGCGCTGGAGGTCGGCGAGCAGATTGAGTACGGCGGCCTGCACCGAGACGTCCAGCGCACTGGTCGGCTCGTCCGCGACGAGCAGCCGTGGTTCGGAGATCAGCGCGCGGGCGATGCTGACTCGTTGCCGCTGACCGCCGGACAGTTCGTGTGGTGCGCGTTGTGCGACCTCGGGCCGGAGGCCGACCCGGCGCAGTGACTCGGAGACCTTGGTGGAGATGTCCTTGCGGCGCATCAGGCGGAGCGGTTCGCCGACGATGTCGCCGACGGACAGCCGCGGATCGAGTGAGCCGGCCGGGTCCTGAAACACGATGGACACGTCGCGGCGGTGCGGCCGGAGCTGGCGGCGGCTCAGGTGCGTGATGTCAGCGCCCGCGAGCCGGACGGTGCCGCCGGTCGGTTCGAGCAGCCTGACGATGCAGCGGCCGACGGTCGACTTGCCGGAGCCGCTCTCACCGACGAGCGCGACGACCGTACCTTGCCGGATCCGGAGCGTCACGCCGTCGACCGCCCGGACCGGACCGAAGTGCATGACGAGGTCCTCAACCTCTAGGGCATCCATCAGACCTCCACTCGTTCGCGGACCGGGTTCCAGCACGCGACGCGGTGCGGACCGTCGGTGAGCTGCGGTTGGGACGACGTACAGGTGTCGACGGCTCGTGGGCAGCGGTCGGCGAACGTGCAGGCGTCAGGTTGCTCGCTGAGGACCGGTACGAGACCGGGAATCTCGTTCAGGCGTTGGGATTCCGCATGGCGTCCGGCAGCGGGGGATGCGCCGAGCAGTCCTACGGTGTAGGGGTGCTCGGCGTGTGCGAACAGGTCATGGACCTCGGCGGTTTCCACGACGCGACCGGCGTACATCACCGCGACCCGGTCGGCGAGATCGGCGACCACCCCGAGGTCGTGCGTGATCAGCACGATGCTCGTGCCGAGGCGTTCGCGCAAACCACGCAGTACGTCGAGAATGCCGGCCTGGATCGTGACGTCGAGGGCCGTGGTCGGCTCGTCGGCGATCAGCACCTTCGGGTCGCAGGCGACGGCCATCGCGATCATCACGCGTTGCCGCATGCCGCCGGACAGTTGGTGGGGATAGTCGCCCACGCGGCGCTCGGCGGACGGGATGCCGACGAGCTTGAGCAGTTCGACCGCGCGGGCGTGCGCCGCCTGGCGGCTGAGGCCGATGTGCGTCCGCAGTACCTCGATGATCTGGTGGCCGACGGTGAAGACCGGGTTCAGCGAGGTCATCGGCTCCTGGAAGATGTACGCGACCTCGCGGCCGCGGATCGAGCGGAGCGTGCGCTTGTCGGCGCCGATCAGTTCGGTGCCGTCGAGCTCGACCGAGCCGGTGACGGTCGCCGTACGGGGGAGCAGACCGGCGACGCTCATCGCGGTGACGCTCTTGCCGCAGCCGGACTCGCCGACCACCGCGAGCACCTCGCCGTCCCCGACCTCGAAGCTGACCCGGTCGACCGCCGACAACGGCCCGTCCTCGGTGCGGAACGTGACGGACAGCTCTTTCACTGCGAGTACAGGTTTCATCGGCGGCTCGCCTTCGGGTCGAGGGCGTCGCGGAGGCTGTCGCCGACGATGTTGAACGCCAGCGTGAGCAGCATGATCGCGACACCGGGCATCACCGCGGCCCACGGCGCCCGGGACGCGAACTGCTGCGCGTCGGCGAGCATCGTGCCGAGGCTCGGCGCGGGTGGCTGGATACCGAGGCCGAGGAACGACAGCACGGCCTCGCCGAGGATCGCCGCCGGGATGCCGACGGTGGCCTGGACTATGATCGCGGAGCCGGCGTTCGGGAAGATGTGCCGGCCCAGCACCCAGGCGTCACTCGCACCTTCGACGATCGCCGCGGCGACGAAGTCGAGCGACTTGATCCGCAAGGTCTCCGACCGGACGATCCGGATCATGCCGGGGATCTGCGCGATGCCGATCGCGATCGCCGCGTTGCCGAGACTCGCGCCGCGGATCGCGGCCAGACCGACCGCGAGGATCAGGAACGGGAACGCCAGCACCAGGTCGGTGAGCCGGGAGATCAGCGCGTCGACGGTCCGGAAGTAGCCGGCGATCAGCCCGAGCGGTACGCCGACCACCAGCGAGAACGCGACCGCGAGGACGCCGACGTGCAGCGACGCGCGGAGCCCGAACATGATCCGCGAGAGCACATCGCGGCCGAGGTCATCGGTGCCGAGCAGGTAGCCGGCAGTGCCCGGCGGGGCGAACGCGCGGTCGAGGTGGGTCTGAGTTGGTTCGTGCGGCGCCAGCCAGTTGGCGAACACCGCGAGGATCACCGCGATCGCTAGCACTGCTAGCCCGGTGAGCGCGAGCGGGTTGTGCAGGATCCGGCGTACCACTCGGCGGCGGTTGCTGCGGAGCGGGGCCGTCGGCACGGCCTCGGTGACTTCGGCGACTGCCATCAGGCCTCACCTCGCACGCGGATGCGCGGATCGATGACGGAGTACAGGAGATCGACGAGCAGGTTGATGACGATGTACGCCGTCGCGGTGACCAGGACGACCGCCTGGATGACGGGGTAGTCGCGCTGGAAGACGGCGTCGACAGTGAGCTTGCCGAAACCGGGGAGAGCGAAGATCCGTTCGGTGACGACCGCGCCGGAGATCAGCGCGCCCAGCTGGAGGCCGACGATCGTGACGACCACGATCAGGCTGTTGCGCAGGGCGTGCTTTCCGACGACGGACTTGGGCGAGAGACCCTTGGCCTCCGCCGTACGGATGTAGTCCGCGGACAGCGCATCGAGCATCGAGGACCTGGTCTGGCGCATGATCACAGCGGACAGGCCGGTGCCGAGGATCAGCGCCGGGAGGACGAGGTGGTGCAGGTTGGCCACCGGGTTGGTGAAGAACGGGACGAAGCCCGACGCGGGGAAGAGGCCGAGGGCAACGGACAGGTACAGGATCGCCATCAGGCCGAGCCAGAAGTGCGGCACCGAAAGTCCTAGCAGTGCTAGCGCGTTCGCGGCCCATTCCGCCGGCCGCCCACGCCGTACGGCGGCGACCACACCGGTCCCGACCCCGATCACGCTCGCGATCAGAATCGCCAGCACTGACAGCTCGATCGTCACCGGCAGCGCGCTCACGATCATCGACCGCACCGGCGTACCGGTCCGGATCGACTGCCCGAGATCACCGCGCGCCGCATGGCTCACGAACTGCCAGAACTGCACGAGCCACGACTGGTCCAGTCCGTACTGCTGCCGGATCGCCCGCAGCGACTCCGGATCCCGGTCCTCACCCGCCAGCGCCAGCGCCGGATCGCCCGGCAACGCCCGCACCCCGGCGAACACCACGATCGTCGCGAGCACGAGCGTCACCGCGGACTGCCACAACCGATTGAGCAGGTACCGCCTCACTTCGCGAAACCTGCGAACGCGGTGCGGATCACGCCGTCGGGGTAGACCTGGATACCGAGCAGCTTCTTGGAGACGCCGGTCAGGTTGCGCTGGCGGTACATGTAGATGATCGGGTCGTCCTGCTGCAGCTTGGCGACGACGTCGCCGTACAGCTTCACGCGCTCGGCCTTGTCGGTGGACTGACGGGCGTCGGTGAGGAGCTTGTCGACGTCGGGGTTGCTGTAGCCGGAGACGTTCTGGCTGCCGGTGGTGCCGACGAAGTTGAAGATGTTCGCGTCCGGGTCGACCCGTCCCGACCAGCCGAGCTGCAGCAGCTCGAAGTCACCACGGTCCTGCTGGTCCAGCAGAGCGGCGTACTCGACCGGCTTGATGACCAGGTCGAACCCGCCCTCCTTCACCATGCCCTGCAGCGCCTGCGCGAGCCGCAGACTGTCCGGGTTGTTCGACGTGATCATCTCGACCTTGTACGGCGTACTCACGCCGGCGTCGGCCAGCAACTGCTTGGCCTTCGCGGGATCGTGCGCCGGGCAGACCTGCGCCGCGTCCGACGTGAACTCGCTCTTCGGCGAGATCGGCGAACAGGCGACCGTGTTGAGCCCGTTGAAGATCGACTTCACGAGCGCTTCCCGGTCGATCGCCAGCGCCAGCGCCTGCCGTACCCTCGGGTCCTTCGCGATCGGGGTGTCGAGCTGCTTGAGTGGGTTGCCGATCCCGTTGGCGTTACCGATGTTGATCGTCAGGCCCTGGTACCCGAGCGACTGCGACTGCAGCACGCTGACGCTGTCGTCCTTCTGCAGCGTCGGCGCGTCCTGGGACGACAGCGAGTCCGCGACCTGCGCGTCCCCGGACTTCAAGTTCGCCGAGCGGATGCTCGAGTCGGTGATGATCCGGTACTCGATCGCGTCCAGGTGCACCTTGGCGGCGTCGTAGTACTGCGGGTCCTTGACGACCTTGATCGAGTTCTGCGCGACCCGGCTGGCGAACTTGAACGGGCCGACGCAGACCGGCGCGGTGGAGAAGTTCGCACCGAGCTTCGCGACCGCGGCCGGGCTGAGCACCATCCCGGCCCGGTCGGCCAGCGCGGCCGTCAGCGGGGCGAACGGCTTCGAAAGCTTGATGACAACGGTCTTCGGGTCCGGCGTCTCGATCGAGGCGACCGGGCCGAGCTCGCTCTTGCGCGCCGAGCCGGCCAGCGTGAGATCCCGGTTCAGCGAGATCTTGACCGCGTTCGAGTCGAACGTGCCGCCGTCGGCGAACTTCACACCCTCCTTCAGCGGGATCGTCAGGCTGAGCCCGTCGGAGGAGATCGTCGGCAGCGCGGTCGCGAGCTGCGGGACCAGCTTGGCGTCCGGGCCGAGGTCGTACAGCTTCTCGCACATGGTGTGGAAGACGTACCGCGAGTACAGGCTGCGTGACAGCGTCGGGTCGAGCTTGTCCGGGTCTGCGGACAGGGCGACGGTCAGCGTGCCGCCCTGCTTCACCTTCGCCGCATCGGCCGCCTCGCCGAACACGTCCTGCCCGCCGGCCGACTGACCGTTCGACGGATTGTCACCGCCGCTCGGCTCCACCGGCGAGCAGGCCGTCCCGGCCGCGGCGAACATGGCCACCGCAACGACGGCCGCGCCGATCCCAGCCGCGGTACGACGGCGGGTGCCGGAGATGAAACGGTTCAGTGCGAGTCGACGAGTCATCGCAGTAGCTCCTGAGTAGGCGGGTTCTTGTCGACTGTTTCATGTATACAAGGTGGGTGCGCAAGTGATTCGGCGAGTTTGAGTGAACCTTTTACCACCGCCCCGTGGCGGTCGTCAGCCGGTGACCGGGAAGGTGAGGTTTCCGGCGGGTACGGCGTGGTTGCCGAGGGCGAGCGCCATCAGGTGCGGGCCGTCGTACTGCGGATGATGGATACCGAACTCGGTCGCCTGCCGGAAACCGAACCGTGGGTAGTACTCCGCGTGGCCGAGGACGACCACCGCAGGCTCAGGGCGGTCACGCGCCGTCGCCAGAGCGGCTCGTACGACGGCTCCGCCGGCCCCTTGCCGCTGGTACGCCGGAAGCACGGCAACCGGACTGAGCGACAGGACCGGTACGTCGTCGACGTGACAACGGCTGAGGATCGCGTAGGCGATCGGCTCGTCGTCGGACGTGGTGGCGACGAACGAGAGCCCGGTAATCCAGGCGACCGGATTCGCGCGCAGTGCGTCCAGGAAGTCGACCTCGAACTGCCGGCCAAAGGCCTCATGGGTCAGGTTGCGGAGAGGGTCGATGTCGGACCGGGTCTCGACACGGGTGTTCCAGGTGATGGACAACGGAGGTCCCTTTCGAAGGTTCAGTGGATGAGTTGAATGACCGATGGCGCTGCCGGACGTGCCGCAGCGCGGACTGACGCGGTCATCAACTCACCTCCTCCTGCTCCGAAGTCGTGACCAACTTTAACCGAGCGTGAAGCGTCTATCACCTCGAATTCGTCAACTGAGCAAGGGGAGCTTCAGTGAATGTGAGCCGCAAGTGTGCTGGCAGTTGGAGAAGGTATGCCCTGGGGGCCGGCGCGGTCGCCGCACTCCTGACAATCGCCGCGTGCGGGTCGGCCAACGCGTCGGACGGGAGCAAGCCCTCGGACCAGCAGAGTGCCACGAGCTCGGCGAGTGCAACGACCTCGTCGACCGCGCCGGCCGCGTCGAATCCGGTGCAGTCGACGAAGCCGGCCGCATCGAGATCGACAGCGACATCGACCGCGACGCCGTCGAAGAAGCCCACCGGCGACTCCAGCGTCGACCTGTGCACCATGGCGGACCTGACCTTCACGGTCACGAACTACGACGCGCCGGGCGAAGAGGTCCGGCACCTCATGCTCGTGGCCACCAACAAGAGCGCCAAGAAGTGCGACGTACAGAACTATCCCGAGGTCACACTCGGCAACGCCAAGAGCTACGCCCCGGTCAAGGAGGGGACCAACCCCGACGAGGCGGTCACCCTCGCTCCCGGTGAGAAGGCCTACGCGGGTGTGCTCGCGACCGGCGGACAGATGGACACCTATCCCGTGAAGTTCATGACCGTCAGCCTCGGCAGCCCGGGCGGCGAGGCCGAGGCGGAGAAGCCGGTCAAGGTGAAGATGCCGGTGACCTCGTTCGAGGCCGACGACGGCCAGCGCGTCACGTACTGGGCGGGCACCGAGGGCCTCGCCATGCGTCCCGTCACCGAGTCCTGACTCTTACCACTCGACGACCAGCGGATCCCTGGACGGCGCACCGGCCGGGATCCAGACCTCGTCGACGAGCCGGTACGGATGCCAGCGCCCGTCCCGGTCGAGGCGAAGCTGCGTGTCCGCCCCCAGCGTCAACTGGTTCGCCGACGTGCTGATCGTCAGGTCGTCGTCCGCGGCGAGCAACTCCGTCCGCGCTCGGTTCAGCTCGGCCGGATCGGGCGTCCAGGTGTGCTCGAGTACGTCGAGACCGGGCGCGCCGCCGTACTGCCAGGCTTGGATGCCGGGGGCAAGGTTCCGTCCGGTCGACTCGGTCAGCGCCGGGACGAGTTGCGGGAAGTCCGTCGCGAGGCGGACGGCGTCCTGCCATTCGTCGAGAGGCCGCGGCTCGGCGGTGCCGCGGAGGAGCGCGTTGAGGATCGATCGGGCGCGGCGGGCGGCATCGAGCACGAGCAACTGGAGCACCTGCGGCCCGACGTCGCCGGGTGGCTCGATCCCCGCCACCGCGAGCTCGTCGAGGCCAACGCGTGCGGGGAGCTCCGGTGGCTCGGGCAGATCGCCGGGCGTGCCGGCCAGTACGTCGGTGACGGCCACGCCCACCTCGACGGGCTGAGCCGACGAGGCCTGCAGTTCGTCGAGCAGCGCTTCGCGGGTGCGGCCGCGGAGGAGCAGCAGCACGAACGGATCGGCGTCGAGGAGCCAGGCGACCTGGTAGCACAGGGCGGCTGCGTGCAGGCAGGGGAGTTCCCAGGCGTCGCACGTACAGCTCGGATCGAGATCGCCGATGCCCGGCAGCAGTGTGACGCCGGCGTCGGACGCTGCTTCGACCAGCTTGTGCGGCATCTCGCCGTCGAGCAACGCCGCGATGTGACCGGCGCGTGCGGCAACCTGCTCGTGGAACCGGCGCCAGTCGTCATCGCTCAGCTGGTCGACGTGAACCACGGCCTCGTACGTGTCCTCGGGCGAGTACACAGTCGCTGCGATCCGTCCGGGGCTGACAGTGATCGTGCCGACCTGTCCGGAGTTCGCGTACCGACGGCCCTTCTTGAGCTGACCGTTGTCCAGCGACGTGTCCTCCATTGCCTGCACCCAGGCCCTGGCCCACCACGACCTGCCACGGGTACTGCGGTGTTGGGCCGCGAAGGCAGGGAAGCCTTGTGCCTCGGTCATCGCGCACCTGCCCGCAGCTCGACCAGATCGGCCAGTTCGGCGTCGGAGAGCTCAGTCAGCGCCGCTTCACCGCCGGACAGCACGGCCTCGGCCAGCTCGCGTTTGGCGGCGAGCATTCCGGCGATCCGGTCCTCGATGGTGCCTTCGGCAATCAACCGGTGGACCTGCACCGGCCGGGTCTGCCCGATCCGGTACGCCCGGTCGGTCGCCTGGTCCTCGACCGCGGGATTCCACCAGCGGTCGAAGTGCACGACGTGATCCGCGCGGGTCAGGTTCAGCCCGGTCCCGGCGGCCTTCAACGACAGCAGGAACACGCGCACCTCGCCGGCCTGGAACCGGTCGACCATCTCCTCGCGCCGCGCGACCGGCGTGCCGCCGTGCAGCAGCTGGGTCGGGATGCCGCGGTCGGCGAGATGCCGTTCGAGCAGTCGCGCCATCGCGACGTACTGGGTGAAGACGAGCACGGCGCCGTCCTCGGCGACGATCGTCTCGAGCAGCTCGTCGAGCAGTTCGAGCTTGCCCGAGCGGCCGGTCAGCCGCGCGTCGCCGGGTTCCTTCAGGTACTGCGCGGGGTGGTTGCAGATCTGCTTCAACCCGGTCAGGAGCTTCACGATCAGCCCGCGCCGCGCCATCCGGTCGCTCGCCTGGACCTCCGCCATCAGCTCGCGGACCGTTGCCTCGTACAACACAACCTGCTCGCGGGTCAGCGACACCGCCTGGTCCGTCTCGGTCTTCGGCGGCAGCTCGGTCGCAATGCCCGGATCGGACTTCTTCCGGCGGAGCAGGAACGGTTTGACGAGTTTCGCGAGCCGCGCCGCGACCTCCTCGTCCTTGTCCGCCTCGATCGGCTGCGCCCACTGCGTCCGGAACGATCCGAGCCGCCCGAGCAGCCCGGGCGTCGTCCAGTCGAGGATCGCCCACAGCTCGGACAGGTTGTTCTCCACCGGCGTACCGGTCAGCGCGACCCGGGCCTTGGCCGGCACGGTCCGCAGCGCCTTCGCCGTACCCGACGACGGGTTCTTCACATGCTGCGCCTCGTCCGCCACCACGAGCGCCCACGGATGGTCGGCCAGCCGTACGGCGTCACGCCGCAGCGTCCCGTACGTCGTCAGCACGAAACCTTCCCGCGCGTCGTCGAGCGAACGGGACGTGCCGTGGAAGCGGCGTACCGGCGTGCCCGGAGCGAAGCGCTGCACCTCCCGCTCCCAGTTGCCGAGCAGGGAGGCGGGGCAGACGACCAGCGTCGGACCGGCGGTATCGGCGGACTGTTGACGGTGCAGATGCAGCGAGATGAGCGTGATCGTCTTGCCGAGGCCCATGTCGTCGGCGAGGCAGCCGCCGAGACCGAGCGACGTCATCCGGGACAGCCAGCGCAGGCCGCGCAGCTGGTAGTCGCGGAGGGTCGCCTGCAGTCCTGCCGGCGCTTCGATCGGCTCGTCGGCGCGGTCCGGGTCAGCGATCTTGGCGCGCAGTTCGTCGAGCCACTTGGTCGGAGTGACGGCGATCTGGCGGCCGTCGATCTCGGTGGTCCCGGTGAGGGCGGCGCCGAGGGCGTCGATCGCGGTGACGGGTTTGAGGATGCGTTCGCGGGCCTTGCGGGCGAGCTCGGGATCGATCAGCATCCACTGGTCCCGGAGCCGGACGACCGGGCGGGTCGCTTCCGCGAGCCGGTCGAGCTCGGCCTCGGTCAGCGGGTCGTCGCCGAGCGCCACCTGCCAGCTGAAATCGAGAGTGCGGTCGCCGCCGAAGAAGCCCGGGAGATCGCTGGGCGGCCCGTCGGCCGAGGTGATCGCGGCGCGTGCCGTGAGCTCCCGGCCGAGGCTGCGTGGCCAGTGCAGGTCCACGCCCGCTGCGGCGAGCCGCTGTGCGGAGCCGGCCAGCAGTTCGGCGACCTCTTCGTCTGCGAGGTCCATCCGGTCCGGTACGGCGGAGTCGAGCAGGCGGCCGAGTGGTTGCCAGACACGCGCCGCGCGGCGGATCGCCAGTGTGGCGTCGATCCGTGCTCGGGGTCCAAAGCCGGGAACGTCGTCGGACCAGACATCATCTGCGTCTCTGACGAGGGTGGGGTCCTTGAGGCTGTGCAGTTGGACCACGGCACTGAAGGCGAGTGAGTCGGCCAACTCGATGCGGAGCGAGATCCGTACGCCGGTGTCGAGTCCGGCCGAGACTTCGTCGGCCCAGGTCCGCAGACGCTCGGCGCGCTGGGGTGCGGTCGCGGTGAAGAGGTTGGTCTGGTGTGCCTTCGCTGCGGCGGGCGAGCGAGGCATGCCGTCGGCCACGGCATCCAGAAACTCCCGCAACAGCTCCTCGGCAACAGGAACCCGCACCTCACCACGGGAAGAGTTGGTGAGTGGGAGTGCCCGGGCAGAGGCTGGCATTGCTTCGGCGAGGGTGAGGAGGCGGGTGATGTCGTCCGGGTCGAGCGGGCCGACCCGCCAGGCGTCGTGACCTTCGGGGGTGACGCCGGGCAGGAGCTTGCCGCGGGCAACCAGTTGGAGGGCGACCAGGGAGGCGCCACCCCAGAAGGCCGCCGACGGATGCGCCCCGGGCGCCCGCCGCATCCGCCCGAGGATCGGAACGGCCTCCGCCACCGGCAACTCGACAGCGGGGACGGGGTGAAGCCGCACGCCTCCGCCAGACTGCGCCCCCACGTGGCCAACACCTGCTCCACTGGAGGAGTCGGCGTGGACCAGTTCTAGGTCGACCTGGCCGCCGACCCCGAGGGGGAGTGGACCGCCGTCCGGATCCCAGAACGCCACGCGACTTGCCCGTGGTGGATCAGCCGGCCGGAAAACCACCGCACACCCAGCCAGCTCCTGCCCCGTACCCACCAACCGACGACCCTCCCACTCGCTACGGACAACAACAACCAACTCAGACCGGAACCGCTTCGGCGCCTTCCGTACCTGGCTGCTCGAACTGGGTCCGGTGCAGTTCCTCGTACCGCCCGGCCGCCGCGAGGAGATCCGCGTGCGTGCCGCGTTCGACGATCCGCCCGTCCTCGATCACGAGGATCTGGTCCGCGGCCCGAATGGTCGACAACCGGTGCGCGATGACCACCGCCGTACGTCCGGAAAGCGCCTCGGTCAGCGCTGCCTGCACCGCGGCCTCGTTCGTCGAGTCCAGGGCCGCGGTCGCCTCGTCGAGGATGACCACCCGCGGCTGCGCGAGCAGCAACCGTGCGATCGTCAACCGCTGCCGCTCACCACCCGACAGCCGATACCCACGCTCACCCACGACCGTGTCCAGCTGATCAGGCAGCGACCGGATCAAATCACCCAGCCGAGCACGCTCCAGCGCGTCCCACAGATCATCCTCGGTAGCCTCGGGGCGCGCGAGCAGCAGGTTCTCCCGGATCGAGTCGTGGAACAGGTGCCCGTCCTGCGTGACCATGCCGAGCGTCTCCCGCAAGGACTCCGCGGACACATCCCGTACGTCGACCCCGGCGAGCTTCACGGAGCCCGAGTCCACGTCGTACAACCGTGGAATCAGCTGCGCGATCGTCGACTTCCCGGCACCCGACGAGCCGACCAGCGCGACCATCTGCCCGGGCTCGGCGCGGAACGAGACATCGTGCAGCACCTCGACGCCACCGCGCGTGTCCAGCTTCGCGACTTCTTCGAGCGACGCAAGCGACACCTTGTCCGCCGACGGGTACGCGAAGCTGACGCCGGAGAACTCCACCGCCACCGGACCTTCGGGCACGCGTCCGGCGTCCGGCTTGTCCTTGATCAGCGGCTCCAGGTCCAGCACCTCGAAGACCCGCTCGAAGCTCACCAGAGCGGTCATCACCTCGAGCCGCGCACTCGCGAGCGCCGTCAGCGGCGAGTACAGCCGGGTGAGCAGCAACGCCATCGAGACGACCGCGCCCGCGTCGAGCTGGTCACGCAACGCGTAGAACCCGCCCAGCCCGTAAACGACTGCCAGCGCGAGCGCGGACACCAGCGTGAGCGAGGTGACGAAGATCCACTGCACCATCGCGGTCCGCACACCGATGTCGCGCACGCGGCGTGCCCGGATCGCGAACTCGAGGGACTCGCGAGCCGGCCGCCCGAACAGCTTCACCAGCGTCGCACCGGGCGCCGAGAACCGCTCGGTCATCTGGGTGCTCATGGTCGCGTTGTAGTCCGCCGCTTCGCGCTGCAACCCGGCCAGCTTCCTCCCGATCCGGCGCGCGGGCACGACGAAGACCGGCAGGATGACCAGCGCGAGCAGGGTGATCTGCCACGACACGCCGAGCATCACGACCAGCGTCAGCACGAGCATCACCAAGTTGCTGACGACACCGGACAGGGTGTCGCTGAACGCCCGCTGCGCACCGATCACGTCGTTGTTCAGCCGGGAGACCAGCGCGCCCGTCCGCGTGCGGGTGAAGAACGCGATGGGCATCCGCTGGATGTGGTCGAACACGGCGGTCCGCAGGTCGAGGATCAATCCCTCGCCGATGCTCGCGGACAGCCAGCGGGTGAGCATGCTCAGCCCGGCCTCGGCGACCGCGATGGCCGCGATCAGCAGGGACAGTTGCAGCACGACGCTGAAGGCCTTGCCGCCGACGATCGCGTCGACCACTCGCCCTGCCAGCACCGGCGTGGCGACCGCGAGCACGGCACCGCCGATGCTCAGCGCCAGGAACGAGACCAGATACCGCCGGTGGGGCCGGGCGAAGGCAAGGATCCGTTGCAAGGTGGCTCGGGAGAAGGGTCTCTTCTCGTCCTGCGCGTGCATCGCGTGGTAGAGCGAGTTCCACGCGGTCATTTCCATACTCACGGCTGTGCTCCGCTGCATCGATCGGCTGGGACGGTCGATGATTCCGCACACCACCGACAAAACGTCACGCTAGAACCTCGACGGAACTTGAGGTCAACTGCGTACACTGTACGAAGAATAGCGGCTACGAAGGAAACGCGCACATGAATCAGGAGTTCAGCGGCAGCGGGGACCCGGCGAAGAGCCTCGAGCTGCTGTGGCGCCGCCGTCCCGCGCCGACCCGCGGGCCCAAGCCGGCGCTGACCGTCGACGGGATCGTCTCGGTCGCTCTGCGGGTCGCGGACGCCGAAGGACTGGCCGCGATGTCGATGCGCCGGGTCGCCGACGAGCTCGGCGTCGGCGCGATGACGCTGTACCGCTATTTCCCGGGCAAAGGCGAACTGCTCGACGTCATGCTCGACACCGTGTACGGCGAACTGCCGCGCCGCGTCGTACCGGGGGACTGGCGAGCAGCGCTCGACGAGGTCGCCCGGGAGAACCGGGAGCTGTACCTGCGGCACTCGTGGCTGCTCCACGTCGCGATCAACCGCCCGCCGCTCGGGCCGAACGTGATGGCGAAGTACGAGTGGGAGCTGACCGCGGTCGAGGGGATCGGACTCACCGATCTGGAGATGGATGCGACCGTCGCACTCGTCAACGGCTACGTCCACGGCGCCGTCCGTACGGCGGTCGAAGCGCGCCAGGTGATCCAGCGGTCCGGGATGACCGACAAGGAGTGGTGGCTGGCGCACGTACCGCACCTGGATCAGATCGGGGATCTGGAGAAGTTCCCGCTCTCGTCCCGGGTCGGGACCGCTGTCGGGAATGAGTTCGATGCTCCTTATGATGCCGAACACTCGTTCGAGTACGGTCTGGAAAGGCTTCTCGACGGCGTGTCTGCGCTGGTCGCGAACCGGACTGCGCCAGAAGGGTAAATGTAGTTGTGAGTGAGTACTCACTCAGTTACCTTTGACGACGTGAGCCCACGAGCGACCCCACTGCCCCCCGAGGAACGGCGCGCTGCCATCCTCGCGGCCGCGCTGCCGTTGCTGGAGGAATCCGGTCCGGAGGTCAGCACCAAGCAGATCGCCGAGGCGGCGGGTATCGCCGAGGGGACGATCTTCCGAGCTTTCGGCAGCAAGGACGCGCTGATCGAGGCCGCGATGGCGACGGTGTTCGACCCCTCGGACCTGATCCGGGCGCTCGAGCAGGTCGATCGCAGCTTGCCGCTGCGGGAGCGGACCGTCGCCGCTGTCGAGATCAGCCAGAAGCGGCTGCGCGGGGTGTTCAAACTGCTGTTCGCGCTGCGGATCCGCCGGCCGCCGGAGTTCAAGCACTCGACGCCGATGGACGAGGCCCGGCGCAAACATCAGAACGAGCTGGCCAACGCCGCGTTCGCCGACCTGCTGCGACCGGACGCCGACCAGCTCCGGGTGCCGCCGGAGGACGTGGTCCGGATGATCGGCATGGTCACCTTCTCGGCCACCCACCCAATGATTTCCGGCGGCCACGTGCTGACCGCCGAGGAGATCGTCGACTTCGCCTTCGACGGTCTGCTCAAGCACGACAGCTTGCACGACACCGGTCAGCCACCGGCCTCCGAGGACATCGTCGAGTTCGCGCTCGACGGTGCCCGCCATCACGACTCTGGGGATGATTGATGTTACTTCGCGTCTTGCGTACGCACCTGCGTCCGTACGCGGGAAACCTGCTCCTGGTGGTCGTCCTGCAGCTGGTCGGGACGATTGCCTCCCTCTACCTACCCAGCCTGAACGCCGACATCATCGACAACGGTGTGGCCAAGGGTGACACCGGCTACATCATGAACACCGGCGGCTGGATGCTCGCCGTCAGCCTGGTGCAGATCGCCTGCACGATCACCGCGGTGTACTTCGGTGCGAAGACGGCCGCCCTG
Organism: Kribbella sp. VKM Ac-2571; assembly: GCF_004362255.1. Lineage (NCBI taxonomy): Bacteria > Bacillati > Actinomycetota > Actinomycetes > Propionibacteriales > Kribbellaceae > Kribbella > Kribbella sp. VKM Ac-2571. Next base: position 60,550 of record NZ_SNWS01000018.1, on the reverse strand, counting down.
TTCGGACGCGACGTCCGCGCCGCGGTGTTCCACCGGGTCGGCGAGTTCTCCGCCCGGGAGGTGAACCAGTTCGGTGCGCCGACGCTGATCTCCCGCAGTACGAACGACGTACAGCAGATCCAGATGCTTGTGGTGATGACCACGACGATGCTGGTCGCCGCGCCGATCACGATGGTCGGCGGCGTCATCATGGCGGTCCGCGAGGACGTCGGCCTGTCCTGGCTGGTCGCGGTCGCCGTACCGCTGCTGGCCGGCTGTGTCGGCTTCATCGCCAGCAGGATGGTGCCGCAGTTCCGGAAGATGCAGAAGAACATCGACGGTGTGAACCGGGTGCTGCGCGAGCAGATCGCCGGGATCCGGGTGGTCCGGGCGTTCGTCCGCGAACCGCACGAGGTCGAGCGGTTCGGCGAGGCCAACGCGAACCTGACCGACACCGCGATCCGGGCCGGCCGGCTGATGGCGCTGGTGTTCCCGACGGTGATGCTGATCCTGAACGTGTCCAGTGTCGCGGTGCTGTGGTTCGGCGCCTCCCGGATCGAGAACCAGACGATGGAGGTCGGCGCGCTGACCGCGTTCCTGAGCTACCTGATCCAGATCTTGTTCTCGGTGATGATGGGCGTGTTCGTGATGATCATGGTGCCGCGGGCCTCGGTCTGCGCGGACCGGATCTCCGAGGTGCTCGACACCGACTCGTCCGTGCGGCCGCCGGTCACGCCGATCCGCAGCTTCACCGGGCGCGGCCAACTGGTGTTCGAACACGCCTCCTTCAAGTACCCGGGTGCCGCCGAGCCGGTGCTGCAGGACATCAGCTTCGTCGCGTCGCCGGGCCAGACGACCGCGATCATCGGCAGCACCGGCGCGGGCAAGACCACCTTGTTGTCGCTCGTGCCGCGGTTGATCGACGCGACCGAGGGGCGCGTGCTCGTCGACGGTATCGACGTACGGGAGATCGCACCCGAGGCGCTGTGGGAGCGGATCGGACTGGTGCCGCAGCGTCCGTACCTGTTCTCCGGGACGGTCGCCAGCAACCTGCGGTACGGGAACCCGGACGCGACCGACGAGGAGCTCTGGGAAGCGCTGGAGATTGCTCAGGGCAAGGACTTCGTCGAGGCCATGCCGGAAGGGCTGAACGCGCCGATCGCGCAGGGCGGCACGAACGTGTCCGGCGGTCAGCGGCAGCGGCTCGCGATCGCGCGGGCGCTGGTCCGCAAGCCGGAGATCTTCCTGTTCGACGACTCGTTCTCGGCGCTCGACCTGGCGACGGACGCACGGTTGCGGGCGGCGTTGCGGCCGGTCACCCGGGAGGCGTGCGTGGTCGTCGTCGCCCAGCGGGTCTCGACGATCATCGACGCCGACCAGATCGTGGTGATCGAGGACGGTGCGATCGTCGGCAAGGGCCCCCATCAGGAGTTGCTCGACACATGTCCGACGTACGTCGAGATCGTCGAGTCCCAGCGTTCCGCGGAGGAGGCGGCATGACCGAGTCACAAGAGCCTGCCGCGGACGGCCAGGCGGAAACCAAGACCGTGAAGGCGACCGAGCGGCCGACCACCGGGCGCGCGTTCGGGCCTCCGGGAGGTATTCCGGGGGACAAGTCGATGAACTTCCTGCCCTCGGCGAAGCGGCTGCTGAAGCGGCTGCGTCCGCACCGGGTGCAGGTCTCGGGTGTCATCCTGCTCGCGATCTTCAGCGTCGGGCTGTCGGTGCTCGGCCCGAAGATCCTCGGTCGCGCGACCGACATCATCTTCTCCGGCGCGATCGGCAAGAGGTTCCCGCGCGGCGTGACCAAGGAGCAGATCATCGAGCAGACCCGCGCGTCCGGCAACGGCCGGCTGGCGGACCTGCTGCAGGGGATCGACCTGATCCCGGGAGTCGGCATCGACACCGATGCCCTGCGCAACGTTCTGCTGCTGGCACTGGCGTTGTACGCCGGCGCGTTCTTCCTGTCCTGGGCGCAGGGTTACATCCTGAACGGCGTCGTACAGCGGACCATTCTCGACCTGCGGTCCGAGGTCGAGGAGAAGCTGAACAAGCTGCCGTTGAGCTACTTCGACGGCGCGCCGCGCGGTGAGCTGCTCAGCCGGGTGACCAACGACATCGACAACATCTCGACCAGCCTGCAGCAGACACTGAGCCAGTTGCTCACCTCACTGCTGACGGTGATCGGGGTGATCACGATGATGTTCGTGATCTCGCCGCTGCTGGCGCTGATCGCGCTCGTCACGATCCCGATCTCGATGGTGCTGACCGCGGCAATCGCCAAGCGGTCGCAGGTACGGTTCGTCGCGCAATGGCGGCATACCGGCGCCTTGAACGGCCAGATCGAGGAGGCGTTCACCGGGCACGAGCTGGTGAAGGTGTTCGGCCGGCAGAAGGAGATCGAGGCGAGCTTCGCGGAGAAGAACGAGGAGCTGTACAAGGCCGCGTTCGGGGCGCAGTTCATCTCCGGTCTGATCATGCCGTTGATGATGTTCATCGGGAACGTGAACTACGTGGTGATCGCGGTCGTCGGCGGTCTGCGGGTCGCCTCCGGCACGATGTCGCTGGGTGACGTCCAGGCGTTCATCCAGTACTCGCGGCAGTTCACCCAGCCGCTGACCCAGGTGGCCTCGATGGCGAACCTGCTGCAGTCCGGCGTGGCGTCGGCGGAACGCGTGTTCGAGGTGCTGGACGCCAAGGAGCAGGTGCCGGACGAGGCGACACCGGCGAAGGTCACGGACTCGCGGGGCCGGGTCGAGTTCGAGCACGTGTCGTTCTCGTACAAGCCGGACGAGCCGCTGATCACCGACCTGAGCCTGGTCGCCGAACCCGGCCAGACGGTCGCGATCGTCGGACCGACCGGTGCCGGCAAGACCACGCTGGTCAACCTGATCATGCGGTTCTACGAGCTCAACGGCGGCCGGATCACCCTCGACGGCGTCGACATCACCGACCTGACCCGGCACGACCTGCGCTCGCGGATCGGCATGGTGCTGCAGGACACCTGGCTGTTCGGCGGCACGATCCGGGACAACCTCCTCTACGGCAACCTGAAGGCCACCGAGGAGGACATGCTGGCGGCAGCGAAGGCGACGTACGTCGATCGCTTCGTGCACAGCCTGCCGGACGGGTACGACACGGTCATCGACGAGGAAGGCAGCAACGTCAGCGCCGGTGAGAAGCAGTTGCTCACCATCGCCCGCGCGTTCCTCGCCGACCCGCAGTTGCTGATCCTCGACGAGGCGACCAGTTCGGTCGACACCCGCACGGAGGTCCTGGTGCAGCGCGCCATGGCCGCCCTGCGCTCCGACCGCACCAGCTTCGTCATCGCCCACCGCCTGTCCACCATCCGCGACGCGGATCTGATCCTGGTCATGGAGAACGGCGCCATCGTCGAGCAGGGCAACCACAGCGAGCTCCTGGCCGAGAACGGCGCCTACGCCCGCCTCTACAACGCCCAGTTCAGCGGCGCGGTCGTAGACATCGACGAAGAAGCAGCCGCCATCGCCGCCCCGGTAGCCGCCCCCGCCGGCCGCCCGATGGCCCGCTGATCGAAAGGACGGGGACGCACCGCAGCGTCCCCGTCCCGCACGGCCTGTGGATAACTTCCGCGGAGCTTGCGCCGACTGTGGCGTACTTGAGGCATGGCGACTGACGCAGGCTCGGTGCGGCGACGTGGCAACCGGTGCGCGCAGCTGACCGCATCGAGGCTGGGGCTCACCGATCCGGCCCACTTGGCCGCCCTGCAGGACGCCTACCTTGTCGCATACCAGTTCCCGGCACCGTTGATGGTGCGGGTGGCCGACGACATGCTGGCGGATCTTCGGGCGGATGTCGGGTCTCGTCGTACCGACCGGATCCTCGCCCTGGGCCGTGACGGGCACCACCTGGCGTTCGCGATGAGAAGAGAATGTTCTGAACTCGACTCGGGCAAGCGGAGGTTCTGATGGGCAGCGGGAAGGAAAGAGATCCGGAGGCGGACTGGATGGCCCTCGCAGGGACGACCGCGAGCTTTGAGGGGTTCGAGGACATGGCGGACGCGATGATCCGGGACGGGCCTCCGCCACGGGTCGGCGTGCCGGCGATTGCCACGGCGCCGATGATCATCGACACCGATCTGGGTGGGGATCCGGACGACACGGTGGCGTTGGTGGTGGCGGCCCGGCAGGTGCCCGAGTTGCGGTTGGTGGTGACCAGCGACGAGTACGGCGGTGAGCGGGCTCGGCTCGTGCGGTATCTGCTCGACCTTGTCGGACGGCCTGATGTACGGGTCGTTGCCGGGTCCGATCTGGGGAACAGCCGGATGTGGATCATGGATGGAGTCTGCCCGCCGGAGGTGCCGCGGCAGGACGACGACGTGGTCGCGGTGGTTGACGAGGTCTGCGCCGGGATCCAGGGGCGGATCCGATGGGTCGGCATGGGCCCGTTGTCGAATCTCGCTCGGCTGCAACGCGAGGAGCCGGTGCTGCTGCCGCGGTTTGCCGTCACCCAGATGGGCGGCGCCATCAGCTATCGCGACCCGTCGCGGGCCGAGCACAACTTCAGGGTGGATACCGCGGCAGCGATCCGGATGCTGCCCGAGCTCGGCCTCTGGAACCCGAGGTTCGTGGTGTCGGACGTGACGTTCAACCCCGCTATGGAGATCACCCGAGAGTCCGTGCTCTACCGACGCTGGGGCCGCCCGGACGCGCGACCGTGGGAGCGGGTACTGCGCGAGCACTTCGACCGGTGGATGGTGAAGTACCCGGGGTCGATGCAGCACGACGCGTTGACCCTGGCCGCCGCGCTGCTCTGGCCAGGGGTGCGATTCGTGCGGGAGCGGGTGGCGCTCGACGAGCTCGCCCGCATGAGCGTGTCTGCGGACGGAATCGAGATCAGCCGGTCGATCTCGGCGGACTACTCCGCCTTCATGGTCTGGCTGGAGAAGGCGCTGAGCTAGCGAGCAGTACGGCGCCTACGCCCGCCTCTACAACGCCCAGTTCAGCGGCGCAGTCGTAGACATCGACGAAGAAGCAGCCGCCATCGCCGCCCCGGTAGCCGCCCCCGCCGGCCGCCCGATGGCCCGCTGACCACCGATCGGCGGGGACGCAAGTGAGCGTCCCCGCCGATCAGCGACCGTGGCGGCGCCGGCGATGAACAAGCGCGGGCCCCGCAGAGGTCGGCGGCGATACCGAAGAGTCGGACGCGTTCTGATTGCCGATGCTGTTGATCGTCTTGAGGATCGAGTGCGCGACGGTAGATCTGCCGCATGACGCGGTCCGCGGCGTCGGCCGAACCGAGCATGAGGTGGCAGAACAGTCGCAGCTGTGCGTGAAGCTCGTCGCTGTGCTGGGTGATGTGTTCCGGTTCGGACATGCCGTCGGCCGTGTCAGAGCCCGAACAGTGGAAACAGCTCTGAGCCGTGGAACGCGACGATCCGGCAGGCGCCCTCGGTCGTGAGTGTCAGTACGTGCAGCGCATGTGGGTGGAGTGCCCCGTCGCGGCCGCGGGCGTACACCGCGAAGGCGGGTTGTCCGTTGGCGGAGGTGGGGACCAATGCGGCCGGTCCGATCACTCGCATCTGTTTGGCCAGGAAGGCGAGGATGGTGTCGCGACCTTCGAACCAGGTCGCGATCGGTGGCATTTCCCATCTCGCGTCCTCGGTCAGGACCGCGACGAGTTGATCGACGTCCGCGGTTTCGAAGGCGGTGACGTATCGGTCGAGCAGGGCCCGCTGTTGTGGCTCGGCGGGTTCGGTCAGGTCGTCTTGGCTGAGCGGAAGCTGGGCTCTGGCGCGCTGGAGCGCGCTGTTGACCGCCGCCGTCGTCATCTCCAGCAGTTGCGCCACCTCTGCCGTACGCCATTGCAGTACGTCGCGGAGAATCAGCACGGCGCGCTGTCGCGGCGGCAGCTGCTGGAGTGCTCCCACCAGCGCGAGCCGCATGCTCTGTCGTTCCACCACGACTGTCGCCGGATCGGCCGGTACGGAGGTGAACAGGAAGTCGGGTATCGGCTGGAGCCAGGGCACCTCTTGTGCGCCGAGGGCCGCATCCAGGTCTGTCTGGGGAGCGCCGAGATCCGCGGGCAGAGGCCTGCGTCTACCTTTTTCGAGCGCCTTGAAAGACGCTCGAGTCGCGATCCGGTACAGCCAGGTACGCAGCGACGACCGTCCCTCGAACGCGCCGTGCGCACGCCAGGCGTCGAGGTAGACGTCTTGCACCACCTCCTCGGCGTCGTCGACCGAGCCGAGCATGCGGTAGCAGTACGCGAGGAGCTCGCGCCGGAACGGATCGCTCAGCCTTCCGAAATCCTTGTCGCCGGCGTCGGCTTCAGTCATGGTGTGCATGATCCGCCGATTCTGCGGTGGCCGGGTGCGCGGCTCGCCGGACGGTGGTGGTCATCGTGACGTCCTTTGTGAGAAGGAATTCGGGTCAGTGGACGGCGATGTCAGCCATCTCGATGTTGACGAAGAGGATCTGGTCGCCGCCCATCGGGGCGTAGGCCCGTCGTGTGGCGGGGACGACGATGCCGTCGACGTCGCGGTAGTCGGCGGCGTGAAGCTGTGATTCGGTGGTCGGGTCGACGATGTCGATGGTGAAGTCGTGACGGCGCAGCAACCCGTCCGGGCCGAAGCAGAACACCTGCGTGCGGGTGTGGCTCTTGATGTGGTCGGGGAAGGTCACTTTCAGCCGCCGCCAGGTTTCACCGTCGGCCTCGGTCGGGGCGATCTCCTCGCAGACGAACCCGGGCCAGGTGAACAGGAACGGCGTATTCAAGTACGTCCACAGCGCCTCCCCGGTGAAGTACGCGAGATGCAAGTCGTCCCACGGTGTGTGGATCTCGTGGCCGGCGAACGACCGCTCCGGGTTGTCGCGTGCGTCGACAACCGTGCCGTCGGGTTGCTGCAGAACTACCCGGTCGGGCTGGAACAGCGAGCGCCGGTCTTGAGTGATGTAGTCCATGGTCAGCTGTTGCTGTGTGGTGTCCACCTCGAGGCGAACGTCGCTCATCGCGTCCGCTTTCCCCTTGATCTGCCAGAAGGCCCCGCTGACAGCGGCCCTGACGTCGATCGTCTTGATCTGGTTCCACCGGTCCAGACCACCGTGTGCCGCGACCGCGGTCGCGAGGAGATCGTCCATGGCTTGCTCCTTGCATTGAAGGGTGCCCCGGCCGCCGAAGGGAGTGGCAGCCGGGGCATGCGGTGATCAGTCGACGATGATTCCGCCGGTCAGGTTGGCGACTGTTCCGGTCATCGCCGACGCTTGGTCGGAGGCGAGGAATGCCGCCACTGAGGTGAGTTCGGCCAGTGCGGTGGGGCGTTTGCGGTGGGTCATCGAGGTGACCATGGCGGTGAATTGGTCTCGAGAGATACCCATCGCGTCGGCGTGCAGCCCGTAGACGACGTCGATGGTCGGTGTTTCGACCATGCCCGTGGTCCGCAGGCAGATCGAGCGGACACCGTGCTGTGCCCATTCGGCCGACAACGCGCGGTTGAGGGCTTCCATCGCCGCCCAGCCCACGCTCATGCCCCCGACCAGCGGCAGACTTACCCGGGCGGGTTCGGGTGTGTGCATCATGATCACTCCCGATCCTTGGGGAATCATGTGCCGGGCCGCGGACTTCGCGGTGATGAAGTGGGCCTGGGCGTACGTCGTGATCGGTCGCAGGAAGTTGTCGACCGGTAGGTCGGTGAACGGGATGCCTTGCAGCCCCTGCGGAGAGATTCCGATCGCGTTGAACGAGACGTCGATGCGACCGGCGTCGGCGATGACGGCGTCGAGGTGTTCGGTGACGGATTTCTCGTCCAGGGCGTCGACCACGGCGGTCTCGACCGCTCCGCCCGCGGCGGAGATCTCCTTCGCGACCGTGTCGATGACGTCGAGATTTCGCGCGGTGAGGAACACCCTGGCACCTTCGTGAGCGAAACCGCGGGCCACCGCACTACCGACCGCGCCGCCGGCGCCGTAGACGACGACATTCTTGTGTTCCAGCAACATGTCCTTCTCCGTTCTGGTTGCTCACGCCGATCCGAAACGCGGCCCGCTCCGGCGACCACCGCCGTGGTCTGTGGCCGGCGCAATGAGCTCATACCTGTACAGAGGCGAGCTGACCGCGAAAGTCATCGGTGCGGCTCGAGTCGGGTTGCGGACACGGGGTGCCGGCGCACGACGACGGCATCGGGATCGACGTCGCGGCGGGGCTCGGTCGCTGAGGCGTCAGTCTGAGCTGGACCGAGTACGGCGGGCGTAGGCGCGGGCGGCTCGGGTTCGGTCGCCGCAGCGGGTGGAGCACCAGTGGCGGCGGCCGTGGCGGAGGAGGTAGCGGTTGCAGGGGGTGGACTCGCAGGCGGTGAGGGTTTCGGCTTCCGCGCTCGTCAGGAGGTCAGCTGCGCTGGCGGAGATCGTTGCCAGCGCGTGCTCGAGGATCTCGTTGGTGGGGCAAGGGGTGGCTCGATAAGGGCCGGTCTTGTCGTCCCAGCGCAGGAGTGCGGCGGTCGGGACACGGGTGAGGGCGTCGTTGACGGCGTCGAGTGCAGCGGGGAGCGCGGGTGCGCCGGTGACTCGGGCGGCGAAGAGTGAGCGGACGTGCTCGCGGAGGGCGCGGAGCTGAGTCGCGCACATCTCCTGTACGTCGGCGTTCTCGGGGGCGAGGCCGCGTGCGGCGAGCCAGCCGTTGACGGCCGCGGGACTGCCGAGCAGGTCGACGTACTGACCGCCGGGGAGCGCGATCGCGGTGTTCGCGAAGTCCAGCGCGAGCCACGTGTCGGAGCCGGGAGCAGGCGGCAACGGCGCGTCGGCATCGGGCTGAACGGCGATCAGGTCCTGCATGGTTCTCATGGTACAGGTTGCAAATATCCGTGAGAACGATCTACGGTTCTCACGGATAATTCATTACCTATCCGTGAGGAACTCATGAAGCTGACGGCGTTGCTGGTGTGCGTGTTCGGAGTGACCACGGGGGAGTTCGTGGTGGCCGGGATCCTGCCGGCCGTGGCGGGGGACCTGGGGGTCTCGATCCCGGCGGCGGGGCTCCTCGTTACTGCGTACGCGCTGGGGATGATCGTCGGCGGCCCGTTGCTGACGGCAATCACCGCGGGACGGCCGCGGAAACCTCTCGTGCTCGGGCTGCTCGCGGTCGCGGTGACAGGAAACCTGCTGTCCACGGTCGCTCCCGGGTACGGCGTCCTGTTCGTGGCGCGGATCGTGACGGCCCTGGTCACCTCCACGTTCTTCGCGAACGCGATCGTCATCGCGACCACCTCCGCACCGCCGGACAAGAAGGCGTCCACCGTCGCGAAGCTTGCCCTCGGCATGAATCTGGCAATGGTCCTCGGCGCACCGCTCGGCACCTGGATCGGCGACGAGTTCGGCTGGCGTACGACCTTCGCCGCGATCACGGCCTGCTGCGCGGCCGGCCTGATCCTGGTCGCCCGGTTCATCCCGAATGATCAGCCCGGCGTACGCACCCGCGCGCTCACCGAATTCGCCGTCTTCCGCAACCGCGACCTGCTCCTCGCGATCGCCATCACTGCCGTCGCGAACATCGGCGCACTGATGGTGTTCACCTACCTCGCACCGCTGCTGACCGGCCCCGCGTCGTTCTCCGCGGGCGCCGTCGCTCCGATGCTGCTGGTGTACGGCGTCGGCGCGACGATCGGCAACCTGGTGGGCGGCCGCCTGGCTGACCGCGCCCTGCTGCCTTCGCAACTCGGCGCGCTAGCACTGCTAGTTCTACTGCTCATCGCCCTCCGGCTGAGCCCGGCCACGATCCTGACCGGTGTGCTCGTCTTCGCCCTCGGCGCCGTCGCGTTCTCCGTGATCCCCGGCATGCAGGCCCGCGTCCTCACCACAGCCGCCGCGGCCCCGACACTGGCGATCGCCGTCAACGCCTCGTCGTACCAGGTCGCGGCCGCTTTCGCAGGCTGGCTGGGCGGCCGGGTCATCGCCGGACCCGGCCTGCCCACGATCTACCTGGTCGCCGCGGCGACGACGGTCCTCGGACTCGCGCTCACCGGGCTGGCGTCAGCGCGCGAGACGACGTACAGCGAGCTCCGCCAGTAGGGCGGCGCCGTCGGGGAGGACCGAGTCGTCGAAGTTGGCCAGTGGGGAGTGGTTGTCGGCGGCTGCGTCGGGATCGGCGGCGGCGCAGGCGCTGAGGTTGAGGTAGACGCCCGGGACCTCCTGCAGGATGTAGGAGAAGTCCTCGGCGCCGCAGCGTGGATTGGGCCGTTCGCGGAAGCGGTCCGGGCCGAAGACGTCGACGATGGTGTCGCGGGCGAAGTTGAACTCCGCCTCGTCGTTGACCGTCACCGGGTACCCGACCCGGTACTCTGCCTCGACCTGCAGCCCGTGCGCGGCCGCGAGCCCCTCGACGACCTGGATCGACGCCTCCTGCACCTTCGCGCGGGCCACCTCGGAGAACGTCCGCACGGTGGCGTCGAAGAACGCGTCGTCCGGGATGATGTTCTCCTTCGTGCCGCCGGCGATCCGGCCGACAGTGAGCACCACCGGGTCGAACACGTCGAACTGCCGCGTGACCATCGTCTGCAACGCGGTCACGATCTCGCAGAGCACCGGAATCGGGTCCTTACCCCGGTACGGCGTGGAGCCGTGCGTCCCCGCGCCGACGACGCGTACGGACAACTGGTCGGCCGCCGCCATGAACGATCCGGGCCTGCTGCTCCACATCCCCAACGGCTGCGAGGACGACCCGACATGCAGCCCGTACGCCGCATCCGCCCGGCGACCGGCCGCGTCGAGAACTCCTTCGCGGATCATGATCGGCGCGCCACCGGTCGTCTCCTCGCCCGGCTGGAACATGAACACCACATCACCCGGCAGCTCGTCCCGCAGCGCGCACAACACCTTCGCCGCGCCGACGAGCCCCGCGACGTGCAGGTCGTGACCGCAGGCGTGCATCATCCCTGGATGCCGGGACGCGAACGGTACGTCGGTCCGCTCGGTGACCGGCAGTGCGTCCATGTCGCCGCGCAGCAGTACGACGGGGCCTGGCCCGCCGCCGCCCCGCAGTACGGCGGTCACCGACGACAGTTCCTTGCCGAGCGTGATCTCCAGGGGCAGCCCTTCGAGCGCGTCCAGGATCAGCTGCTGCGTCTTCGGCAGGTCGAGGTCGTACTCCGGGACCTGGTGCAGCGCTCGGCGCAACGCGACGATCTCCTCGCGGAACAGCTCCGCCAACTCCCGCGTCCGCACCCTTCCGGCGCTCATGCCTTCGGCCCGAGGTCGAGCGCGGCCATGACGCGTTGGGCACTACTGCCCAGCTCGAGCAGTTCGACGAGATCCAGCCAGCGCTCCGGGTCCTTGATCGTGCGCGGCAGCGTCGCGTCGTACGTCCCGACCGGCGCGTCCTTCGCCACCGCGACCACCTTGGGGGCGACGTCGAGGTAGTCGCTGTCCGCCAGGATCTTCTTCTTCACACCGGGCGCCATCGGCGTGGTCGGGTCGGCGGCCGCTGCGCGGATCGCGTCCAGATCGCCGTACGCCGTGACGAGTGAGGCGGCCGTCTTCTCGCCGATGCCCTTCACGCCGGGCAGCCCGTCGGACGCGTCACCACGCAGCGTCGCGAAGTCGGCGTACCGCTGAGCGGGGATCTCGTACTTCGCGAGCAGCGCCTTCTCGTCGTACACCTCGGCCCGGCCGACGCCGCGGGCGGCCGTGTAGACGACCCGGATGCCGCGGCTGTCGTCGATCAGCTGGAACAGGTCGCGGTCCCCGGTGACGACGTCGACCGGCATCGTCGCCTGGTGCGACAGCGTGCCGATCACGTCGTCCGCCTCGTGGTCGGGCGCCCCGACGACGGTGATCCCGATCGCCTCCAGGCAGGCCCGGATGTAGGGCACCTGAACCTCCAGGCGATCGGGCACGTCCTCGACCTGCTCGCCCTTCGGCGTCACGAACTCGACCCGCTGCGCCTTGTACGACGGGATCAGCGCGACCCGCCACGACGGCCGCCAGTTGTCGTCCCAGCAGGCGACCAGATGGGTCGGCTTGTGGTTCTCGGCCAGCCGGGCGATGAAGTCGAGCAGCCCCCGGATCGCATTGGTCGGCGTGCCGTCGGCAGCCTTCATCGTGTCCGGTACGCCGAAGAACGCACGGAAGTAGAGCGACGCGGTGTCGAGCAGCATCAAGCGCTGTCCTGTCTCAGCCATGGGGAGATGCTTTCATGCCGGGCGCTCGCGGCAGTAGGGTCTCCAGGATGGAGGACCTGGACCGCAAGATCGTCGGGCTGCTCGCATCCGACGGCAGGATGAGCTTCACCGACCTGGGCAAGGCGACCGGCCTGTCCACGTCGGCCGTCCATCAGCGGGTGAAGCGGCTCGAGCAGCGCGGGATCATCCAGGGGTACGCCGCCACCGTCGACCACACCGCGCTGGGTCTGCCGCTGACCGCGCTGATCTCGATCCGGCCGATCGACCCGTCGCAACCGGACGACTCACCGGAACGTCTCCGGGACGTCCCGGAGATCGAGTCCTGCTACTCCGTGGCCGGCGACTCCAGCTACGTCCTCGTCGTCCGGGTCGCCTCACCGGCCGCGCTGGAGAACCTGTTGGCCGTGATCCGGGCGCGCGCGAACGTCTCCACAACCACGACGATCGTCCTGAGCACGCCGTACGAACGCCGCCCACCGGCCCTGTGAAGGTCCTGCTCAGCGACCTGTTCAGCACCCTGGTCTCAGGTGGCGATGCCGAGCGCGACCTGGTCAACGCACGGATGGGCGCGGTGCTCGGGGTCGATGCCGCGGCATTCCAGCGCGCGTTCGACGCGTCGTCGTACGAACGGTTCATCGGTGCGTACGGCGATCTGCCGAGCACACTGCGCGTGATCGCCGAGCGGTGCGGTGGTACGCCGACCGACGAACAGGTGCAGGAGGCAACCGGCCTGCGCCGGTCGCTCGCCCAGCGACTGCTCGGCCGAGCCCCTGCCGCGACGCTGGAGACGTTGGCCGCCTTCAAGGCAGCGGGCTGGCGGATCGGGCTGGTCAGCAACATCACCGCCGAAACCCAGCTCCAGTGGCCGTCCAGCCCGCTCGCCCAGTACTTCGACGCGACGGCGTTCTCCGCCGAGGTCGGCGCCGCCAAGCCCGAGCCCGCGATCTACGAGATCGCCTGCGCAGCCCTCGGCGCCGAGCCGAGTGACTGCATCTACGTAGGCGACGGCAACGACAACGAACTCCCCGCCGCCGCCTCCCTCGGCATGCACGCGATCCGCACCACCGAACACGCGAACAGCGACCCGACCTGGCCCGGCCCGACAATCACGACGTACGCCGAACTGACGAGTCACCTCGCTCAGAAACCGCCGGCCTGAACCACGTCGTCGGTGGCGGCAAGGACGCGAATCTTGGCGCCCTTCCGCGGAATGACCAGAGCCACCTGATGGAGGATCGTGCTGGTCAGGGCGCTGTCGTACGCCTTGGTGGGTGGGCTGAACGCTGACGCGCGGCTGCCCTGTCCCCAGAAGATCGAGAGGTTCGGCGCGATCTGGACCTGGAACTGCTCGGTCAGGGACAGGAAGACCAGCGCCTCGCCCGAGGTGGTCAGGAACGCGGCCGGACTCCCGCTCGGGGTGAAGGTGTCGATGACCGCGCGATACGCCTTCGGATTCTTGAGCAGGCTGGACTTGGCTGTCGCCAACTCGTTGAGCGTGTCGGTGATGTCCGCTGACGGGGCGAAGAGAGCGGCGTGCGACGACCTGGTGCCGGCGTTGAGGTATCCGGCCAGTGCCTTGCCCGCTGCTTCCGGTGAGGCTGCGAGCAACTCGTTGTCCGCGGCGGTGAGCGGACGCAAGCCCTTGAGGGGCGGGAGCTTGACCTTCTTCTCCGGGGTGACCTGATGGCTCACGAGCCACGGATCACCCGCGGACCTGCGCTCCCAGAGGTCCAGCACTTGGTAGTCCTTGTACGCCGACATGCCGGCCGAGGCCACGAACCGCATCGGATAACCGCCGTACGACGGCACTCCGATGCTCGGCTTCACGTGAGTGGTCGGGTCCGGAATGTCCTTGCCGGCCTTGTCCAACACCCGGTCTATGCGGTAGCCGGCTTGAGACAGGCGGAGCACGTCCCCCGTCTCGACAGTCGCGATCAGCTTCTCGTCGCGGCGCTTGGTGGCGGCGTTGCTGACCTCGTCGTAGTGCTTGATGGCCGCTGCGGCAACCTGCTCGCTGATCGCGGGACGGGTCAGCACGGTTACCGTGTCCGCCGGCGGGACGGCCGAACACCCCGTCGTCAACCCGAACGCGAGTCCCAAGACGACAACTCGCCGAGCGGCCGCGCTGCTGGAAGCCGGCTGCTGGACCGGCTGCGGTGCGGTGGAGTTCTGCGTCGGCTGGGGCTTGCGGGGACGGCGGCGGATGAGGATGAGGAGGATGCCGATGGCAAGGAGAACAATGCCGGCGGCGAAGACAACCAGCGCGGTCGCGAATGCTTTCGGGATCTCGATGCCCAGGTCGACCTGTACGTCGGGCGCCGTCTTCCCGTCCGCGTTCATGATGACGACGTCGTACGGGCCGTCCTCGATCGGCCAGGCGAGCGACTGCGTGCCGGTGCCGTTCGCCTTGGTGACCCACCAGTCGAGCGTGTCCGGCGCGGCGAGCGGGCCCGCCGTACCGTTCTCGTCCTGCGTCGACAGCGCGATCGGGTACTGCACCTGCACGAGCTTCGTGTGCGCGATGCCCTTCAGGTAGCTGCTCACGTCGAAGTCCCGAGCCACCCCGACGAACACAGGCTGATTCTTGCTCGACCGTACGTCGACGTGCAGCACCGGACCGTGCCGGTTCAGCAGATCCGGCGTACTCGCCACCGCGAGCCCCTTGCCGGCGAGATGCTGCTCGCCGGAGTGGACCGTATTGTCCGGCCCGATCAGCCAGAACGCCGCGGCCCCACCGACGACGGCGAGGATCAACCCGATCAAAGCCAGCAGTACGCCGAATATCCTGCGGATCACCCGCACAAGAACTCCCGAGCTCGCGACATGCCCCAGACACGCCGCCCGACAAACGCTCCGCGATGCTAGCGGTTGCCGAGGGCATCCATGACGTCACGCTGCGGGAGTTGCAGGAAGTTGCAAGAGTCTTGGGTGCCACCCCCTGCACTCGTGGCACCCAAGACGGTCAGTTGATGTCGAGGAGTTTTTGGGCCTCGGCGGCGGTGCGGGAGGCGGCGGCGCGGGCCTCGGCTTCGGCGAGGTGGTTGCCGGCGTGCTGGGTCCACCAGTCCTGACCCTCGACAGGCAGCGTGTCGATCGGGTCGTAGTACTCGTAGGTGCGGTTCAGCGCGTCAGGATCCTGCTGCTCGATGCCCGTGCGGTAGTTCTTCTTCCAGTACGAGATTCCGCGGACCTCGTCGTACTCGGACAGCTGGTGCACCCAGCGCTTGCCGACGTACGGGACATCGCAGACGATGCGCGGTGTCGCGAAGCCGGGGAGGTACCCGAGGATCCCGTGCTGCAGGTGCTGCGCGTCGCGGACCGACACCCGCCAGTGCTCGGAGAACGGGATCATGTCGCACATGTAGAAGTAGTACGGCGTGATGTTCGCGCCGTCGAGCAACGCGAAGCACAGGTCGAGCAGCTGCGGGATCGAGTCGTTGACGCCGCGCATCAGCACGCCCTGGTTCCGCACGTCCCGCAGACCGGCCTCGAGCATCGCCTTCGACGCCTCGGCGACCAGCGGGGTCACGGACTGCGCCGCGTTCACGTGCGTGTGCATCGCGAGCATCACGCCGCGGTCCCGCGCGACGCCGGCGACGCGCGCGACGCCGGACCGGACGTCGTCGGACAGCCAGTGCTGCGGCATGCCCATCAGCGCCTTGGTGGCCAGCCGGATGTCGCGGATGTTCTCGATCTCGAGCAGGTTCATCAGGAACGCCTCGAGCCGCGGCCAGGGCATGTTCGCCACATCGCCGCCGGAGACGACGACGTCCCGGACTCCCGGCGTACGGCGCAGGTAGTCGAGCATGTCGTCGAGCCGGGTCTGCGGCTTCGCGACGAACTTGAGCTTGTCGATCACCGGCGTCGAGTTCCCGACCAGGTCCATCCGCGTGCAGTGACCGCAGTACTGCGGGCACGTCGGCAGGACCTCCGCGAGGACCTTGGTCGGGTAGCGGTGGGTCAACCCCTCCGTGGCCCACATCTCGTGCTCGTGCAGCGAGTCCCGCGCCGCGTGCGGGTGCGACGGCCAGTCGGTACGGCGGTCGCTGAAGACGGGCAGCATGTACCGGCGGACCGGGTCGGCGTAGAACGCCTCCGTGTAGTCAGCCGCGCCGGTGGGAACGATGGTGTTCAGCATCTGCGGCGGCAGCAGCATCGACATGGTCGCGCGCTCGGCCTGGTCCCGGGTGAGGTCGTCGTACAGCCGGTCCTCGAGCAGGTCGCCCATCACCTCGCGCAGCTGCTTCACGTTCTTCACGCAGTGCGACCGCTGCCACTGCGCCGAGCGCCACTCCTCGGCCGTGACGTCCTTCCAGCCGGGCAGCCGGGTCCAGTCCGGTTCGACCAGCTCGGCGCGCCGATAGAGGTACGGCTGGCCGTCGCCAGGCTCCGAACGAGCCAGCTCCGGGGTGATCAGGTCGGTCACAGGTCCTCCGCGGGCTTCAGGGGTATTGCTGTCTCATGTGAGGATAGCGACAGAACATCCGTCAGATCCAACAGTACGCCGCAAGAATTCCCGTCTGAGCGTGCTGTGAGTAGTATTTTGCCCGACCGCACAGAGGAGGATCCGTGTCATCCAGCCCGGTAGGACTGCACCGTGTACTCGCGCCGTCCGGCGTGTTGCCGCAGGCGGCGGAGAAACTCGACGCACGTCCCGGGATCTGGCCCGACGAGGTCCGCATCGCGGTCGAGCGGCTGAACCTGGATGCCGCCTCGTACCGTCAGCTCGCCGAAGCGCACGGCGGTGACGGTACGGCGATCCGCCGCGCGGTCCTGGACATCGTCGAGACCCGCGGCAAGATGCAGAACCCGGTCACCGGCTCCGGCGGCATGCTCGTCGGCGTGGTCGACGAGGTCGGCCCCGACTCGCCCCTCGGTCTCGCGCCTGGCGACCGAGTGGCCACGCTGGTCTCGCTCACGCTGACCCCGCTGCAGATCACCGACGAACTGCGGGACTGGGACGGCAAGAGCGAGCAGGTTCCGGCGCAGGGGCACGCGATCCTGTTCGCGCGGTCGATCGTCGCGAAGCTCCCCGACGACCTGAAGCCGGAGCTGTCGCTGGCGGTCATGGACGTCTGCGGCGCCCCGGCGCTGACCGCTCGCGTGGTGCGATCGTATGTCGACAAAGGCACAAAGCCTGTCGTGTCAGTAATTGGCGGCGCAGGTAAATCCGGCTCGTTGTCACTGGCTGCTGCCCGCGCCGCCGGGGCTGCTCGCGCGATCGGTGTTGTGCCAGTTCAGCACGAGCAGGATCGCCTGACCGAAGCCGGTCTGGCCGATGTCGTGACGCTGGCCGACGCCCGCGATCCGGTGGCGCTGGCGAAGGCGGTCGAGGAGGCCGGGGGACCTGCGGACATCACGGTGGTGTGCGTCGACGTACCGGGATGTGAGCACGGAGCCGTCCTGTCGACTGCGGCCGGCGGCACCGTGATCTTCTTCTCGATGGCGACCTCGTTCTCCGCGGCCGCGCTCGGCGCGGAAGGTCTCGCCGCGGACGTCACGATGCTCGTCGGCAACGGGTACGTGCCCGGCCACGCCGACTATGCGATGGAGCTGTTGCGGACCGAGCCGGGTGTCCGTGGTCTGTTCGAGAGCAGGCTGGCGGAGGATTAGTCCGTGCGCACACTTCTGACGAACGGTTCCGTCTACTCGCCTGCCGACCCTCACGCCACCGCTATCGCGTTCGACGACGGGGTGGTGACCTGGCTCGGTGACGACACGGGCACGAGTTCGTACGCCGACGGCGCGGACGAGGTGATCGACCTCGACGGAAAGCTGGTGACACCGGCCTTCGTCGACGCCCACGTCCACACGGCCGGTGCCGGCGCGGTGCTGACCGGTCTCGACCTGGCCGGTACGACCTCGCTGACGGACGCTCTCGATCGCCTCGCAGCGTTCGCGGCGAACCTCCCCGAGGACGCGGTCATCGACAGCGCCGGCT
The DNA here is from genome assembly GCF_004362255.1 of Kribbella sp. VKM Ac-2571. NCBI lineage: Bacteria > Bacillati > Actinomycetota > Actinomycetes > Propionibacteriales > Kribbellaceae > Kribbella > Kribbella sp. VKM Ac-2571. The sequence goes on along the minus strand of NZ_SNWS01000018.1, from coordinate 42,482 downwards.
GGGACGAGACCGCCTGGCCGGAGGGCCGCCCGCCGACAACGGAGGAGCTCGACCGCGCAGCCGGCGGCCGTCGCGTGTACCTGTCCCGCATCGACGGCCACTCCGGCGTCATCTCGTCGGCCCTCGTCCCGGTCGCGAAGGACCAAGAGGGGTACGACGAGACCGGCCGCGTGGAGCGCTCCGCGAATCACGCCGTACGGGATGCCCTCGGCGACCTGATCGGACCGGATCAGCGGCGGCAGAACATCGAGGCCGCGCTGAAGGCCATGGCGGCCAAGGGGATCGGTGCGTTCCACGAGATGGCGGCACCGCATATCGGGCCGCTGTGGGAGTTGCCGATCGTGCGTGAGGCGGCCGAGCAGCTCGGCCTGGCCGCGACGCTGTACTGGGGTGAGCCGGGCGCCTTCGAACACCTCGGCACCTACGGTCTCGCCGGTCTCGCCGGTGACCTGAACGCCGACGGCGCACTCGGTTCACGTACGGCGGCTTTGCGGGAGCCGTACTCCGACCGCACAGACCACCGCGGCCACGCGTACCTGACGGCCGAGCAGATCGCCGAGCACGTGATCGCCTGCACCGAGCGGAACGTGCAGGCCGGGTTCCACTGCATCGGCGACCAGGCGCTCGACAACATCGCGCGCGGGTTCGAGCTCGCCGCCGAGAAAGTCGGCGTACAGGCCCTCGTCGCGGCACGGCACCGGCTCGAGCATGTCGAAATGGTCGACGAGGCAACGATCGCGACGCTCGCGCGCTGCGGCGTGGTGGCGAGTGTGCAGCCGATGTTCGACGGCCTGTGGGGCGGTCCGGACGGTATGTACGCCGAGCGCGTCGGCGACCGCTGGCGGGGCATGAACCCGTTCGGGTCGCTGGCCCGTGCCGGCGTCGTACTCGCGTTCGGCTCGGATGCGCCCGTGACGGAGTTGGGTGGTTGGGAGGCCGTTCGGGCGGCCGCGTTCCATCACGAGCAGTCGGAGCGGATCACCGTCCGGGCGGCGTTCCAGGCGCATACGCGCGGCGGTTGGCGGGCAGCCGGGATCGATGACGCCGGAGTGCTTGCACCCAGCACGGCCGCGACGTACGCGATCTGGCAGAGCGATGCCGACCTCGTCGTGCAGACGCCGGACACGCGTGTCGCCGCGTGGTCGACGGACCCGCGGGCCGGCGTACCGGTGCTGCCGGATCTGAGCCAGGGAACACCTACCTGCCTGCGAACCGTCGTCGGTGGTCGTGTGGTCTATGAAGCCGAGGGATGGTCGCAATGAAGAAGAAGCTGGACCTCGATCCAGTCACCGTCCGGAAGGCGCGCAGCCTCGCGCGCAAGGCCGGGAAGCCGATCGTCAACCTCGCTCGGCAGCACACCACGGTGTCGGTCGAGCGCGCTGTACTGCGGCTCGCCGGGCTGACCGGTGCCGACACCGAAGGCATTCCGTGGGTGAACCGGCTCGCCGACACCGTGCGTGCGGACGTCGGCCTCGAGCACGGTCTCGCGCTGCCCGTGTGGGACGCGCTGCTGCGTGGTGAGGCCGAGGACCTGGCGGTGCTGGCGCAGAAGGCCGCATCGGGTTCCGTCACGTTCCGGATGCCCGAGGGCCGCGACGCCGTCCGGGCTCGGTCCGCCGCGCGTAAGGCCGCGACGGCCGGGATGAAGCGGATCGACGGGCGGCGGCGGGAGCGTGACCGGCTGATCAAGCGGCACGGCGACCCGGAGCAGCGGCCGTGGATCTACCTGATCGTTGCCACCGGCGACATCTACGAGGACATCCCGCAGGCGCAGGCGGCCGCACGGGAAGGCGCCGACATCATCGCGGTGATCCGGTCGACGGGTCAGTCGCTGCTCGACTACGTTCCGGAGGGCCCGACGCGCGAGGGGTTCGCCGGTACGTATGCGACGCAGGAGAACTTCCGGCTGATGCGAGCGGCGCTGGACGAGTCGTCTCGCGAGTTGGGCCGCTATGTGCGGTTGACGAACTACGCATCCGGGCTGTGCATGCCGGAGATCGCGACGCTGGCCGGGCTCGAGCGGCTCGACATGATGCTGAACGACTCGATGTACGGGATCCTCTTCCGCGACATCAACCCGATCCGGACGTTCGTCGACCAGCGCTTCAGCCGCCAGATCCACGCCCGCGCCGGGATCATCATCAACACCGGCGAGGACAACTACCTGACCACCGCCGACGCGGTCGAGGCCGCGCACACCGTGACGGTCTCGCAGTTGCTGAACGAGTATTTCGCCAAGGAGGCCGGGCTCGAGGACTGGCAGCTGGGTCTCGGGCACGCGTTCGAGATCAACCCTGACATCCCGGACTCGTTCCGGCTCGAGCTCGCGCACGCGATGCTGGCGCGACAGCTGTTCCCGAACGCGCCGCTGAAGTGGATGCCGCCGACCCGGCACATGACCGGCGACGTGTTCCGCGGCTATCTGCTGGACGGGTTCTTCAACCTGGCCGGCGCGATGACCGGGCAAGGCATCCTGCTGGTCGGCATGATGACCGAGGCCGTCGTGACGCCGTGGATCTCGGACCGCGACCTCGCGCTGCAGAACGTCCGCTACGTCTTAGGTGCTGCCGGCAACCTTCACGAGGACTTCCGGCCGGAGCCGAACGGGTTCATCGCGTCCCGGGCCCGCCAGGTCCTCGGCGAGTCGGTGGAGCTGCTGGACCGGATCGTCGACGACGGTCTGCTGAACGCGATCGGCGACGGCACCTTCGGCCTGATGAAACGTCCACAGGACGCCGGTCGCGGGCTGGACGGGGTCGCGCGCAAGTCGCCGGCGTACTACAACCCGGCGATCGAGCTGTTGGAGGAGGGCCAGTGAGCATCATCCGGCCGTACGGCGACACCACGGGCGACGGGATGGTGCAACTGTCGTTCACGTTGCCCGTCCCGCACGACAAGCGCGCCGAGGGTGCGGCGGTCCAGCTGGCCAACAAGATGGGCATGGACCCGGCCCTGGTCGTGCACTCGAAGGCGATCGGCCCGGACTTCACGTTCTTCGTGGTCTACGGTCCTGTGAACCACCTGGTGGACACGTCGAAGGTCGAGGTGATCGAGCGCGACTACCCGCTGCTGTCGCCGAAGGAGGTCAACCTCGCGATCCGCAAGGGGCTGCGCCGCCGGCTGACCGTGGTCGGCGCGTGCATCGGCACCGACGCGCACACGGTCGGTATCGACGCGATCCTGAACATCAAGGGGTTCGCGGGGGAGAAGGGCCTGGAGTACTACCGTGAGGTGAAGGTCGTGAACCTCGGCGCACAGGTCGCCGTACCCGAGCTGGTCCGGCGGGCCAAGGCCGACAAGGCCGACGCGATCCTGGTGTCGCAGGTGGTGACGCAGCGCGAGGCGCACGTACTCAACACCAAGGAGATGTCCGCGGCGTTCCGGGAGGCGTACGCCGAGGACGCGCGCCCCGTACTTGTTGCCGGCGGCCCCCGTTTCACCGAGCAGATGGCCGACGAGCTCGGCGTCGACCGGGTGTTCGGCCGGGGAACGACGCCGGGTGAAGTGGCCAGCTATCTCGTCGACGCTCTCGTGACGCGACGTCACGCCAACAGGCTGCGTTCAATTGAAAGCGGGGTCGCATAAAGGTGTCAAAGGCAACCGTTGGACTGACCGTCACGCACCGGCGCTACGTTCCGTACAGCCACGCGCACTACGCCGGCAACCTGGTCGACGGCGCGTACGTGCTCGCGCTGTTCGGTGACGTCGCGACCGAGGTCTGCATCCAGGCGGACGGTGACGAAGGCCTGTTCGCGTCGTACTCCGACGTGCAGTTCCTGCAGCCGCTGCGCGCGGGCGACGTGGTCGAGGTGACGGCAACGATCAGCCGGGTCGGGAACCGCAGCCGCGACATCGACTTCAGCGCGTACGTCGTGTGCCGCGGACGTCCCGACCGCTCCGCGTCGGCGGCCGAGGTGCTCGCCGAGCCGCTGGAGATCACCCGCGCCAGGGGAACCGTCGTTGTACCGGTTGGGTGACGTTTGGTTGCCGTGGGTAACGATCACGTGGAGTGCTGATATCGCTCTGTAACGTGACTCGGCTGAAGGAAACTCGTTTTCCCTTGTGGCGCAGGCGATCGTGTTACAACGGGTTCAAAGAGCCTGGGGAGAGGTTGACACCGTCGCCGCCAGCGAGCATCGTTTTGGGAGTCGTCACAACCCGTTCGTTCAACGGTCACAAGAAGTTCGGCCACCGGATGATCCCGCGACGCTGACCAGGCCAAAGCCAGGCTTGAGTCGACGGGGGCTGAGATCACCGGCGGTGAGCCCCCCGCGGGGCAGAGGTGGAAGAGGCTCGGCGGCCAGTAGACAACAGCCCGACAGTGCGCAGCCAGCGCACCGACGGTTGGTCCGAAGGCACGCCGAGCCTCTTCCTCTTTCCCTGCCCCTTCACTCCGACAGCCGGAATCCCAGGCGTGTAGTTCCCCGCCGTCCGGCCCGGACATCGTTCTGGCTACTGACCGGATACATTCGCGTGCCCCGGACGTTGTACGGTCGTGCGACCGGCGTCCGCCGGTGCGGTGAGGACAAGGGGTACGGCGTGGACCGGTTGAAGGCGCTGGGGCGGCTGCTGCCGCGGGTGGCGGTGGCCGTGATCGCCGGCGTACTGCTCGGCTTCGCGTTCGAACCGCACGACCACCCCTGGCTCACCGTCATCGCCGTACCGCTGCTCCTGGCCGCGCTGAACGGGATCTCGATGAAGGCCGGCTTCCTGGTCGGCGCCGGGTTCGGGATCGCGTACTACGCCGTCCTCGTGCCGTGGCTGAGCATCATCGGCGGCGACGCGGCGATCGCGCTGGCGATCCTCGAGGGACTGTTCTACGCGGTCTTCGGATTGTTCGCGACACAGGTGCTGAAGCTTCGGCTGTGGATGCTGTGGATCCCGTGCCTGTGGGTGGCGACCGAGTTCGCGACCGCGTCGGTGCCGTTCGGCGGCTTCCCCTGGGGCCGGCTCGCGTGGGCGTTCTCCGACGACTCCCTGGGCAAGCTGGCCGCGTACGTCGGCATCCCCGGCCTGAGCTTCATCGTCGCGCTCGTCGGCGTCCTGCTGTACGCCGTACTGCGCCGCGAGACCGCACTGCGCCTGCGGGCCGTGGCGCTCGTCGCGGGGCTGGCCATCGTGTTCGGGAGTGCCTTGATCCCCCTGTCGATCGCGGGCGACGGCAAGACTGTGCGGGCCGCGATGGTGCAGGGCAACGTGCCGGGCAAGGGGCTGGAGTTCCTGGGCAGGGCGCGGACGGTGACGCGCAACCATCTGCAGGCGACCCTCGACCTGCAGAAGCGCGTCGAGGCCGGCACCGAGCTGAAGCCGGACGTGGTGATCTGGCCGGAGAACTCGACCGACATCGACCCGTACAAGGACGCGGAGACCCGCGCCGACATCGAGACCGCGGTGAAGGCGGTCGGCGTGCCGATCCTGGTCGGCGCCGTCACCGAGGGACCGGGCGAGAACGAGCGGCAGACCACCGGAATCGTCTGGGATCCCGCCACCGGGCCGGGGCAGCGGTACGCGAAGCGGCACCCGGTGCCGTTCGGTGAGTACATCCCGTTCCGCGACCAGTTGCTGCCCTACATCAAGCGGCTGGAGATGATCGGCGCGCAGACCGTGCCGGGTGTGGGGCCGGGCGTGATGCCGATCCGCGGGGTCACCTACGGCGACGTCATCTGCTTCGAGCTCGCGTACGACAACGTCATCCACGACGTGGTCAAGGGCGGCGCCCAGGTGCTGATCGTGCAGACCAACAACGCGACGTACGGCGGAACGGGTCAGCCCGAGCAGCAGTTCGCGATCACCCGGATGCGCGCGATCGAGACCGGGCGCACCGTACTGATCGCGTCGACGAGCGGGATCTCCGGCGTGATCCGTCCGGACGGCAGCGTCGAGCACAAGTCGGCGCAGTTCGTTCCGGACGTGTACGTCGCGACCGTTCCGGTGCGGGACGGGCAGACGCTGGCCATGACTCTCGGCGGCTGGCCGGAGTGGGTCCTGACCGGGCTCGGCCTGCTCGGTCTCGTCCTGGCGCTGATCGAGCGCCGCCGCGGTCGCACGGACAAGACCCCGCCGCCGGCGGCCGAGACGCCGAGCCGCGAGAAGGTCCCGGTCTAAGTCAGGGTTCACTCAGGGTTTGTCGTGCCCGCTCGTTCCGTACGCTGGTGTCTCAGGCAGGAAGGGGTAGGACATGCCGTGGTTCGTGGCGCTCGCGTTGCTGGTGGTTCCGATCGCGGAGATCTTCGTGATCATCCAGGTCGGTCAGGTGATCGGCGGGTGGCCGACGGTCGCGCTGCTGCTGGTCGAGAGCGCGTTCGGCGCGTGGCTGATCAAGCGCGAGGGCCGGCGGGCCTGGCGGGCGCTGCAGAGCTCGTTCGAGACCGGGAAGATGCCGGGCCGCGAGCTGGCTGACGCCGCGTTGGTCCTGGTCGGCGGGACACTGCTCCTCACTCCAGGCTTCATCACCGACATCTTCGGCTTCTTCTTCGTCCTCCCCTTCACCCGCCCGTTGGCCCGCCGCGCCATGACCGCCTTCTTCAGCCGCCGCGTCACCACCCAACTAGGCGGCCCCGGCCTAGGCACCTTCATCCCCGGCGCCAACACCCCCGGGCCCCAACGCCCCACAGACGACATAATCCAAGGCGAAGTCATCGACCCAGACAAGAAGTAGCCCCGCCACTCACCAACCCCGACGGCCCTCGCCGTGCGGCCGGAGTCACCGCGTACGCCCGGTGGAGATGCGCGCTTGCTGAGTGGCACACGTCCGGCAATCCCGCGCGGCGTCGGCTGCCTCTGTCTGGAGCCTCGTCGCTGAGCTTGCATGAGGCCTGGGTACCGGTCCGTCGTACGACTATCGGATTCGGGACGGTGGGAATGCGTCGAGCGATAGCTGTGGCAGTGCTGTTGGTGGTGGTTCTGAGCAGCTGTGCCGACCCGGACCAGAAGCTGCGGTCAGCGGCCGCCCAGTCGGCCCGCGACGCAGCGTCCGAGGTGAGCACCACCCGGCTGGCCGTCGAGCAGTTACGGGCCCACCAGCTGTGGTCGCAGGCCGCCGGGCAGATCGTCGGAGACGCCGAGAAGGGTGTCGAGAAGGCAACGAGTTCGTTCTCCGCCCAGCAGCCGTCGACGGAAACCTCGACACGGCTCTACGAGCAGGTCACAAAGACCCTGGACGATGCGCAGACCGCGGTGACGGCGGTCCGGATCGCGCTCGGCAACGGCAATCTGGCGGCGGCCGAACAGCAGCTCGCGGCGCTTCGCCGATCCAGTGCCGATCTGGGCCGGATCGGGGAGCTCGCGAAATGAAGAAGGTACTCGGCGTCACGCTCGGGATCCTGACCGCGATCGGCGGCTTCGTCGACATCGGTGACCTGGTCACCAACGCGTTGGTCGGCGCCCGGTTCGGAATGCACATGGCGTGGGTGGTGGTCGTCGGAGTGATCGGGATCTGCCTGTACGCCGAGATGTGCGGACGGGTCGTGGCGATCTCCGGACGCCCGGTGTTCGACCTGGTCCGCGAGCGGCTCGGCTCCCGGACGGGACTGCTCACCCTGGTGGCGTCGTTCTTGGTGACGCTGTTGACCTTGATCGCCGAGATCGGCGGTGTGGCACTGGCGCTCGAGCTCGCGAGTGGAGTGCACTACCTGCTCTGGATGCCGCTGGCCGCGTTCGCGGTGTGGCTGGTGATCTGGAGGGTGAAGTTCTCCCGGCTCGAGCAGGTCTTCGGGCTGCTCGGGCTGCTGCTGATCGTGTTCGCGGTCGCGTTGTTCAAGCTCGGACCGGACTGGGGCCAGCTGCTGCACCAGGCGACGCGGCCGCATCCGATCGGTCACGAGAACTGGGCGACCTACGCGTACTACGGGATCGCACTGTTCGGTGCGGCGATGACGCCGTACGAGGTGTTCTTCTTCTCGTCCGGAGGGGTCGAGGAGAAATGGACGCGGAAAGACCTGGTGACGGCACGGTCCAACGTGTTCGTCGGTTTCCCGCTCGGCGGGTTGCTGTCGCTGGCGATCATGGGCTGCGCCGCGGTCCTGTTCCTGCCGGCGGCCATCAAGGTCGAGACCTTGGGCCAGGTGACCCTTCCGGTGGCGGTTGCCCTCGGCAAGCTCGGGTTGGCGATCGTCCTGATCGGGGTGTTCGCGGCGACCTTCGGCGCGGCCCTGGAAACCGCGTTGTCGTGCGGTTACACGATCGCGCAGTACCGCGGCTGGCAATGGGGGAAGTTCGTCCGGCCGCGGGAGGCGTCCCGGTTCCACGTGGTGATCATCGTGTGCCTCGTCCTGGCGATGCTGACGCTGCTGACGGCCGTCGATCCGGTGCAGGTGACGGAGTACTCCGTGGTGTTCGCGGCGGTGGCCCTGCCGCTGACCTACCTGCCGATCCTGATCGTTGCCAACGACCCCGACTATGTCGGCGAGGAGAGGAACGGTCCGGTGCGCAACGCGGTGGGCCTGGTCTACCTGGCGCTGCTCATCGTCGCCTCGGTGGCGGCGATACCGCTGATGATCATCACGAAAGGAGGGCAGTGACCATGCCAGGGACGCCCAGCGAATCGGGGCGCGTGCTGCACGCCCAGCTGCATCTCCTGGACCGGCAGTTGATCGACCAGGCCGACGGTCACCTGGCCGGAAAGATCGACGACGTCGAACTCGACCTGGACGCCGATCCGCCGGTCGTGGCCGCACTGATCACCGGCCGGGAGCAGATCACGGCCCGCCGGATCGCCGGTATCGATACGGCGGTGACGGTCGCGGTCGAGGACCTCGAGCTCGACTACTACGACGACTGGGTCGAGAACCACGTCATCGCGAAGATCCCGGGAGCCCGCCATGCGCCTGAATGACCTGCTCGGTCGCCACGTCCTGGACGCCGAGGGCGACGTCGTCGGCTCCGTCGCGGACGTTCGCCTGGTCCAGGACGGTCCGATGCTGGTCTCGATGCAGCGCGCGCTGCGGGTCGACGGCCTGATCGTCGTGGAGAAGCGGGCCACGCGGCTCTTCGGCTACGAGCGCCATGTCGGCCCCGAGCTGCTCCGTCGGCTCATCCACGCACGACTCGGCGATGTCTGGTACCTGCCCTGGGACGATATCGAGGAGATCACCGACGACAGCGTCACGATCGCCGCCAGGCGCGCCGACCTGCGTTCTCTGGAAGACTTCGCGCGCTACTGAGCCATCAGCCCCGGACGTCACCTGTGAAAGGGCCTTTGGGTCCGAACGCGTGACGGGTGAAGCGCGTGGCGAGCAGGTCGTGTGTGGCGGCGTCGGGGTGGAGGTCGTCGGGGAGCGGATGGGCGACGTTGTCTGCTTCGCCGTACAGGTCGCGTCCGTCCAGGTAGTGGAGGTTGGGGTCGGTGAGGGCGCGTTGTGTGACGAGGCGGGCCAGCTCGGTGCGGATGACCGACAGGGTGAGTTTGCCGGCCGGGATCTCGTCGGGGTTGCCCGTGGCGGTGAAGCGGAGTTCGCCGGCGGCCAGGGCGGACAGGTCCCAGTTGGTCGGTCCAGGCGTGTCCTCGTGGATCGGGCAGAGGATGGGGGAGACGACCAGGAGCGGCGTGTCAGGGTGGCCGTCGCGGATGGTGTCGAGGAAGCCATGGACGGCCGGGGTGAAGCTGCGAAGGCGGAGCCCGTCGCTGTTGACGATGTTGATGCCGAGTTTGAGGCTGATCAGATCGGCGGGCGTGTCGCGGATGGTGCGGGCGATGAACGGCTGCAGGTACGCGCTGCCGCCGAAGCCCAGGTTGACGAGTTCGACACCGGCCTGAGCGGCGGCCAGGGCCGGCCAGGTGCCCTTGGGATGGGTGGCGTTGGACCCGTGGCTGATGGAGCTGCCGTGATGCAGCCAGACCCGACCCGCAACCGGAACCGGCTCGATCGGAGCATCGGTGCGCAGGGCAACGAGTTCGGTGGTCTCGTCGTGCGGCAGCCAGATCTCGACGGTCTTCGGTACGGCGGCCAGCCCGGCGAATCGCAGCGTTTCGGGCTGTCCAGGACGCCGCGAGGTGGTACCTGTCATCAGGTCGATGGTGATGACGTCGCCGCCGGTCGCGGTGAGCTGCGTCACCAGCTGGCCGTCGACGAGTACGTCGTACACGCCGTCCGGACGTGGGGGAGCGCCGACGTAGTCCCGCTTCGTCGGCAGCGTCTCCAGTTCGACGACGGTGGCCGACGTACGGAAGACGAGGCGTACGCCGGAGGGTTGTGCCTCGACCATCGACATCTGGTCGTCGTCGTACTGCGTTCGCGCCCAAGCAGGAAGGCGGTGCGGCAGCACGCCGCGGTCGGTCTGCTCCAGGTCGAGCGCACCGCGGAGCAGGTCGCCGGTGATTGGGGTAGTGATCATGTCAGCTCCAGCTTCGGAGGAGGGTGTCGAGGGCGTCGATGATGCGTGGCCAGCTCTCGCCGGCACTGGGCTCGCTGTGGGAGAAGGAGCCGGCGAGCTCGAGGGTGATGTAGCCGTGGATCGTGCTGCCGAGGAGTCGTACGGCGTCGGTCTGGGCGGGCTCGCCGAGGTCGTATCCACGAAGGACCGCGCGGACGAGCTCCGAGTGTCTCCGCCCCGCAGCGACGTACTGCTCGACCGGAACTGAGGCAGCGGCGGTGTGGCGTGTGGCGGCGTAGCGGCCCGGGTGGGCTCGGGCATAGTCGCGGTAGACGTCGGCGAGGGCGTGCAGGGCGTCGCCGCCTGCGCGCCCTGCGAGGGCCGCGGCCGCCTGGTCGGCGAGCTCGGTGAGAGCGACCGTGGCGATGCGGGCCTTCAGGTCGTCGGAGTTGCGGACGTGGGAGTACAGGCTCGCGACCTGGACGCCGAAGTGGCGGGCCAGCGCCGACACGGTGACCTGTTCGAACCCGACCTCGTCGGCCAGTTCGGCACCGGCCAGCGCCAGCCGCGCACTGCTCAACCCCACTCGTGCCATAACTCATTATGTGATTACCTAAAGGCATTAGGCAAATCAAGGCAAAAAGAAACCCTCACCGCGCCCTTGCGGTGAGGGTTCCCAGTAGATCAGGCGGTGCGCTTGGTCCGGTGCAGGTGCGCCGGGCCGATCTCGCCCTTGCGGAGCAGGTCGACCCGCTCGGCCAGCAGCTCCTCCAGCTCCGAGATGCTCCGGCGCTCGCGCAGCATGTCCCAGTGCGTACGGGCCGGCTTCTCCTGCTTCGGCTCCGGCTTCTCGCCGGTGGAGCGGGCGGCCTCGCTGCCGCAGTGCGGGCATTCCCAGATCGCGGGCACCTCGGCGTCGTGCGCCATGGTCACCTCGACCACGTGGCCGCGGGGGCAGTCGTACGTGATCATCTGGCGCGGCGCGAACTCGACACCGCGGTCATCCTCGAAGCTGACCCCACCCAGCCCCGAACCACGCAGTACGCGATTAGACATGTCAAACCTCCGAGATCGTCATCCGAGCCAACGGTCGGCCGGCCCGGATCATTCCCATTTTGGCATGTCCGAGCCATATGTACGCACCTGACACTGTCGTCGTGACCTGCTGTCATCGACTGTTCACAGATCCCGCTGTGTCACGGCGCGTCCCAAGCCGCCCGACGTACGACGCACCAACTCGATACCTGGTTCACAGCCTGTTGCCAGGAATCGAGGATCTACTCCTCAGCAACCGACCCTAGCCTCAGCGTCCATGGTGCTACCCCGCCACAAGCTCCGTGGCCTCAGTTTCGTGAACGTGGCCCTGGTGGCCATCGTCCTCGCCATCGCCGTCACCGCCTACTTCCTGTTCTTCAAGAAGGATCCGCCGGCCGCCAGCGCGACCCAGCCGTCGGTGGCCGTGCAGCGCGGCGACGTGACCGCGAGCGTCAGCTCGAGCGGCACGCTGCAGAGCTCGCAGACCGCGTCCCCGCAGTTCGAGACGTCCGGCACGGTGACGCAGGTGCTCGTCAAGGTCGGCCAGGTCGTGGCGAAGGGCGCGGCGATCGCGAAGATCGACCCGGCCGCCGCCGAGCGGCAGCTGCGGATCGCCCAGCAGAACCAGATCGCGTCCGCGAACTCGGTCACCGCGGCCGAGGAGACCCTCAGCGACGCGCAGGACGCATTGGAGGCGGCCGAGGAAGCTTCCGCCTCGCCCTCGCCGACTCCCACCCCGGGCAACGGCCAGCAACAGCAGACTCAGCAGACTCAGCAGTCTCAAGGTCAAGGGCAGAGTCAGAGTCCGGAGGTCGCCGTCAGCAACGCCGAGGCGAGCCTGGCGAAGGCGAAGGCGGACAAGGAACAGTCCGACCAGAACGTCGAGGCGGCTCAGGCCGCGGTTGACGCGACCACGCTGAAGGCGCCGATCGCCGGCACCGTCACCGCCGTCAACGGCACGGTCGGCTCGGTGGCCGGCGGATCCAGCTCGAGTTCGAGTTCCGGTTCAGGCAGCGGCGGCCAAGGCTCGACCTCAGGTCAAGGTTCAGCCTCGAACTCCGGTACGTCGACCACGTCCGGCACCGGCTTCGTGGACATCGCCGACCTGAAGGCGCTCCAGGTGGTGGCCGCGTTCGCCGAGGCCGACGCGATCAAGATCAAGGCCGGCCAGGCGGCGACGGTCACCCTGAATGCCGAGCCCGGTACGACGCTCACCGCATCGCTGGCGACCGTGTCGCCGACCCCGACCACTACCAACGGCGTGGTCTCGTACTCGGCCACCTTCAGCCTCGCCAAGCTCCCGGCCAACGCCCGGATGGGCCAGACCGCGAACGTCACGGTCCAGACCGCGAAGGCGGCCAACGCCCTCTACGTCCCGAGCACAGCGATCGCGACCAGCGGGACGACGTACACAGTCACGATGGCCGACGGCAGCGGGACGCGTGAGGTGCAGGTCGGCGTCCGGGGCGACAGCTACACCCAGATCACGTCCGGCCTGAACGAAGGCGACCGGATCGAGCTGCTGCAGGGCGCGATCGGCGGCACCGGCACCCAGAACGGCCAGGGCCGGCAGGGACAGCTGCCGGGCGGCGGCCAGTTCCCGGGCGCGGGCGTCGGCCAGGGAACCGGCGCCGGAGGTTTCCGTGGCCGCTGAGTCCCTGATCGAGATCCGGGAGGTCACCAAGACGTACGGCCAGGGCGAGACCGCGGTGCACGCTCTCCGGGGTGTGTCGCTGCGGGTCGAGGCCGGCGAGTACGTCGCGGTGATGGGCTCGTCGGGTTCCGGCAAGTCGACGTTGATGAACATCCTCGGTTGCCTCGACGTACCGTCCCGCGGGGAGTACTGGCTGGACGGGAGCGACGTGGCCCGGCTGAGCGAGGACCAGCAGGCGCTCGTCCGCGGCCGGAAGATCGGGTTCATCTTCCAGTCGTTCAACCTGATTCCGCGCACCACCGCGCTTGCGAACGTCGAACTGCCGCTCACCTACGCCCACCTGCGCCGCGGCGAACGCCGCAAGCGCGCGCAGCGAGCGCTCGAACTCGTCGGTCTCGCCGACCGCACCGGCCACCGGCCGAACGAGCTGTCCGGCGGTCAGCAGCAGCGCGTCGCGATCGCCCGCGCGCTGGCGACGGGTCCGCGGATCCTGCTGGCCGACGAGCCGACCGGCAACCTCGACGCCCACTCGACCGCCGAGGTGCTCGGTATGTTCGACGACCTGCACGCCGACGGTCGCACGATCATCGTGATCACCCACGAGCACGACGTCGCGGCCCGCGCCCGGCGGCTCGTGCAGGTCTCCGACGGCCGGATCGTCTCCGACGAGGTGACCCGCTGATGTCTCCCCGCGACCTGATGGGCGCCGCACTCTGCGGCCTCACCGCGAACAAACTGAGATCGCTCCTCACCGTCCTCGGCGTCTCGATCGGCGTCGGCGCCGTCATCGTGCTGGTTGCGGTCGGCAACGGCTCCGGGAAGGCGGTACAGGACCGTCTCGAGGCCATGGGCACCAATCTGCTCACGGTCTCGACGACGGGCGGTGGCGGCGGCTTCGTTCGCGGCCAGGCGGGCCCGGCCAACCAGCGGTACAGCCTTACGCTCGACGACGCCACCGCGCTCGCCGACAAGAACCTGGCTCCCGACGTCTCGTCGGTCGCACCGGTGATGACCAGCTCCGGTACGGCGACCAACGGCGACACCAGCTACACGGTCAACCAGGTGATCGGCACCACGCCGACGTACCTGCCCACCACCAACACCCCAGTGCAGCTCGGCCGCTCGTTCACGCAAGCCGACGTCGACAGCTCGCAGCGGGTCATCCTGCTAGGGCAGACGGCCGCGACCGAACTGTTCACGCGGCCCGCGAGCGCGGTCGGTCAGACGATCAAGCTCGGCGCGGTCGACTTCACCGTCCTCGGCGTACTCGCGAGCAAGGACAGCACCGGCTTCAACGACCCGAACGCGACCGCGATCGTCCCGATCACCACGCTCCGGGCGACCCAGGCCGGGTACGGCGCCCTGAACCAGATCGTCGTCCAGGCGGCCGGCCAGGACCGGGTCGACACCACGCAGGCCGAGGTCACGCAGCTGCTGACCGCCCGTCACCAGGTGCCCGCCGACGAGACCTCGCCGTTCCGGATCACGAACTCGGCGCAGATCCTGCAGACCAGCCAGGACACCGCGGCGACGTTCACCGCGCTGCTCGCGACCGTGGCCGCGATCAGCCTGGTCGTGGGCGGGATCGGGGTCACCAACATCATGCTGGTCACGGTCACCGAACGGACCCGGGAGATCGGCATCCGCAAGGCGCTCGGCGCCCGGCGGCGGACGATCCTCGGCCAGTTCCTGATCGAGGCGACGCTGCTCAGCCTGATCGGCGGCGCGGTCGGGGTCGGGGCCGCGCTGATCGTCACCCGCTTCCAGTTGGCCGGCGTACACCCGGTCCTGGTGCCGTCGTCGATCGGACTCGCGCTCGGCGTGTCCGCGGCGGTGGGCCTGTTCTTCGGCAGCATGCCGGCGCACCGAGCCGCCGGCCTCCGTCCCATCGATGCACTACGTCACGAGTGAGAGGCCTGTTCTACATGAACGAGCGAAGCGAGTTCATCATCGAGCACAGCGTCCGCCGAGTCTCATCGGCGCCCGGAGCGAAGCGAGGACGTCGATGAGCGACCAGACGCCCGACGAGTTCGCCCAGATCGGGTCCGACGAGGAGGTCGAGGCGGCGTTGAAGCCGAAGAAGACCCTCAACCTGCCGCTGGCAACGGCGATCCTTACCGGGATGGTGGTCCTCGCCATCGGGCTCGGCGCGGGTGCCGGGCTGCACGCGGCGTTCGCCTCGGACAGCTCGTCGAACCAGCCGCAGGCCGGTGGTCGCGGTGCGGGTGGGTACGGCGGGTTCCGCGGCCAGAACGGGTACGGCGCACCCGGTCAGGGGCCTGGTGGTGGGCAGGGCGGTGGCGGGACGGTCGGCACGGTGGTCTCGGCGAACAGTTCCGAGCTGGTCGTGAAGACCCAGTCCGGCAACGTCACCGTGAAGCTGACCGGCGACACGACGTACGAGATCACGTCGAAGGGCACCGCGGCGGACCTGAAGGCGGGGGAGCAGGTCGTCGTCAGCGGCCAGAACACCAACGGCACGATCACCGCGAACACAGTCCGCCAGGGCACTTTCGGCGGCTTCCGCAACCCAACCGCGACTCCGTCCTCGCGCTGAGGACCGCCAGGCCATCACAATCGCGCCCCCACCGCGCCGCCAAGCGTGCCGCAGGCGTTCGGCGATGAATTGTGATGGCCTGGCGATCCGCCTCAACCCGTGCGCCCGGCCAGCACCCCGGCCGAGCGCACGGTCACTTCCGGGTGGCGGTGAGGGTTACGGCGACGGAGTCGAGGGGGAAGGTGCCGCCGGCGGCGTCGATCGCTGCGCCGGTGCCTTTGAGTACGGTGTCGAGTTTGCCGGCGTCGGCGAGGGGTTTGGCGATGCCGCTGGTGCGGAGTTGGTCGAGCCACTCGTCGCGGGTGTACGTCCGGGACCAGGGGAACGTGGCGCGGGAGATGTCGGTGAAGGCGTCGGTGAGGTTGTCGGCGGTTCGGTCCAGGAAGTGCTCGTACGCACCGAGGGGCGAGGCGGCGGCTCGCGCGGCGGCTGGGTTCTGGGGCAGTACGTCGCGCTGGACGGCCGCGAAGGCTGCGCCGAGGTCGGGTGGCGGTTGCAGGACGTACCAGAAGACTGCGAACGTCCCGCCGGGGCGAAGCACGTCGGCGGCCTTCGCGGAGCCGACCGCGGGGTCGATCCAGTGCCACGTCATTCCGGCGACGAGCGCGTCGAAGGTACGACCGGCCGCATCCCAGGTCTCGAACGGGGAGACCTCGGCGTCGACTCCGGTCGAGCGCGCGTACGCCGCCATTCGCTCGTCAACGTCGACGCCGAGCACTCGGCATCCCGCCGCCTGGAGCTGGCGGGACAGGATGCCGGTCCCGCAGCCGACGTCGAGGAAGTCGCGACCGGGCGCCGCGGCGACGAGCGCGTCGATGAGGGCGGTCGGATAGGACGGCCGGGCCCGGTCGTAGAGCGCCGCGTCGGCGCCGAAAGACTCAGCCATCTCACGGTGCCGATGCGGATCAGCATCGGCAGGCCGCAGCGGGTCGGCGAGCTGCTTCGGGTCGGTGGACCGCAGCGGGGCGGCGGGTTGCCTCGCGGCGGTGGGCTGCTTCGGGTGGGGGTTCGGCGGTAGAGTGGGCATGTGCCCACGGTAGTGGGCGGTTGCCCATTTGTGTCAAGGGAGGGGTGTGCGTGCCGACCGGTGTGGCGATGCGGGACGCCCGGGAGCAGTTGTTCGACGCGGCCGAGCGAGTGTTGCTGCGGGACGGTCCCGAGGCGCTGACCAGCCGGGCTGTGACCGCGGAGGCGGGGTGCGCGAAGGGCGTGCTGCACAAGCACTTCACGGACTTCGACGGCTTCCTCGCCGAGCTCGTCCTCGGCCGGATCCGCCGCCTCGACGACCAGGCCGAAGCGCTGCTGAAGGCCGCGGGGCAGGGGAGTGTCGTCGACAACCTCACCACCATGCTGACCGACCTGTTCGGCTCGGTCGCCGTCGCGATCGTCAGCCTGACAATCTCCCGTGACGGCCTGCGCGCCCGCCTGCGGGAGGCCGTGCCCACCGGCGTGCCGATCCTCAGCGAAGCCGGCCAGGCCATCCGGGACTACCTCGCCGCAGAACAGACCTACGGCCGCATCCGCCCAGGCGCCAACATCGACGTCCTCGGCCTGACGCTGATCGGCTCGAGCCACATGATGTTCGCCGACCGCACCGGCACCCGCCCGACAGCCGCCGAGGTGCGTGAGTTCGTCGCTTCCGTCGTACCGATGTAACCGAACCCTGCCGGCCAGAGATCCGACGACTCATTGACTACCTCGCCTGGAAAGCGCTATCTTCCGACGAAATGAGGCGCAAAAAGTACAAAACGGCCTCGGAAATGGCGGGACGATGCGATGAGGACGACCCAGGAGAGCGCTGTCGGAGAGCAGGAGATCATCCGCACGTATCTCGACCGGCTACGGCTGGATCTGGTGGTCGCGGCCCGGATCACGAAGGTCCACCGTGAGTGGTCCCGGGCTCTGATGCCGGATCCGTTCTCGCGCCTCTACCTGATCCTGGAGGGGGAGGGGCGTCTCGTCGTACGGGACCAGGAGCTCTATCCGCGGCCCGGTGAACTGGTCTACCTGCCGGCCGACGTGCCGGTCTCCTACGAGACGATCAGCGACAACGTTTTCCGCAAGCACTGGCTGCATTTCTCGGCGCTGATCGGCGACCGCGACATCGGCGAGATGCTGACGCTGCCGTACGTCGTCCCGAGCAAGGCGCCCGAGGAGGCGGCGGCTCTGTTCGAGCAGGTCGGTGCGGCGGACCGGGACCCGCCCGGTCTCGCGACGCCGCTGCGGCTGCGTTCGGCGCTGACTGCCTTGTTCGCGCACTATCTGGACAGTGCACCGCCAGGCTCGGTGCGGTTGTCGGAGCGGCAGACGAGCGAGTCCGGGATCGTGCAGTACGTCCAGGACAATCTCGCGACGCTGCCGAGCGTCGAGGAGCTCGCGGCCGTGTTCGGCTACGACCTGCCGAGCTTCCTGCGGCATTTCCGCACCGAGTTCGGACTGTCGCCGAAGCAGTACATCAAGCGCGCCCGGATCGAACGGGCCCAGCGCGAGCTGACGACGACCGCGCGCCCGATGGAGGAGATCGCGGCCGAGGTCGGCATGGACCAGTCCTACTTCTCCAAGGTGTTCCGCCAGGTGAGTTCGGTGACCCCGAGCGAGTACCGGAAGTTGTACCGCCCACACAACTAGGAGCCTCGTCATGGACCGTCGTACCTTCTTGGCCGGCAGTGGCGCCGTCGCAGTTTCCTTGGTAGGTGCGCGAGCAGCGCTCGCCCAGGAAACGGCAACGGTGACCTCGCTGGCCGAGTTGCAACAGGCAATCAACAGCGCCACCGCCGGCACCACGATCACGATGGCGAACGGTTCGTACGCCGTACCGTCGGGGTCGCCGATCACCATCACCAACCGGCACGGGACCAGCAGCGCGCCGATCACGATCGTGGCCCAGAGCCGGGGCGGTGTGACGCTCACCGGCGCGCAGAGCTTCGTGTTCTCGGGATCGTCGGACATCACGATCAGCGGGTTCGCGTTCCGGCAGAGTACGACGCTGGAGATCCCGGCGGACTGCCCGCGGATCCGGTTGACCCGCAACGACCTCGCCCTCGCGGCGTCGACCGGCCACTGGGTGGTCGTCCGCGGCGACGACGCGAAGATCGACCGCAACGTCTTCCACGACAAGTCCACCCTCGGCGTGTACCTCGTGATCGACGGCCCCGGCTCGGAGGCGATGGCGCAGCGCACGCACATCCTGCGGAACTACTTCCGCGACCACACGTACGCCGGGGCGAACGGCGGCGAACCGATCCGGCTCGGAGTGAGCAGCCGGGCGCTCAGCACCGCCGACGCGACGGTCGAGTACAACCTGTTCGAGCGGTGCAACGGCGACCCCGAGGCGATCTCGGTGAAGTCGTCGGGCAACACGATCCGGTACAACACGATCCGCTCGTCCCTCGGCGGGCTCGTCCTGCGGCACGGCAACGACAACCGGGTCGAGAGCAACTATCTGCTCTCCGGGCAGAACGGGATCCGGATCTACGGCAACGACCATCTGATCGTGAACAACTACGTCAGCGGGATCGCGGGCGCCGGCGTGGTGCTCGGCAGCGGCACGGAGCGGGACCACTACGAGGGCGAGCCGTCCAGCTCCCGGACCGGCAACGACGCACCTGACCGCGTGACGATCGCGCTGAACACCCTCCGGAACAACGGCCAGGCCCTGGTCGGTGAGAGTCAGCGCACGGTGCCTCCGCTGGATTGTGTGGTTGTTGACAATCTGATGGTCGGCGACAGCGGCGAGCTGGTCGACATGCCGTACCTCGACGGCCTGAGCTGGGCGGGGAACATCGTCTGGGGTCAGGCGACCAACGGCAACATCCCGTCGTCGGGCGTCACGCGCGCCGATCCGAAGCTGACCGCGGGCGCCGACGGCGTCTATCGGCTCGGTTCGGGGAGTGCCGCGGTGAACGCCGCTGCCGTCGACCACACGGGTCAGATCAGCGACGACGTCGACGGGCAGGCACGGACAGCGCCGTACGACGTGGGCGCCGACGAGTACTCGACCGCGGCACCGGTCCGACGCCCACTCACCGCCGCGGACGTCGGCCCCGGCGCGGCCTGAACCACGACTTGAACCACGGGCTGAACACGGCCTGAACCACGGGCTAACCCACTGCCTAGACCACGGTCGGCTGACTGTTGCCGGCTTCGTCGATGCCGCGGCGCATGTCGACGCGGACCAGCAGCGCGAGGCCGACGACGAAGAAGAGGCCGAGGGCGACGATCGCGGGACGGTACGAGCCGGTGAGCTGGTGGACGAGACCGAACACCAGCGTGCCGAGCCACGACGTCCCGCGTTCGCCCGCCTGGTAGAGCGAGAAGTACTCCGCCTCGCGGCCCCTCGGGATCAGCTGGCTGAACGCCGAGCGGGACAGCGCCTGCGTCCCGCCGAGCACGATCCCGATCGCCGTCCCCATCGCCAGGAACGGGGCTATCTGGTGCGCGGGCAGCAGGAAGCCGGCGATCACGATCAGGATCCAGACCACCAGGCCGCCGGCGATCGTGCGATGCGCGCCGTACCGCTGGGCGAACCGGCCGAACGCGAGCGCCCCGAAGAAGGCCACGAACTGGACCAGCAGAATGGTTGCGATCAGCACCTGCGTCTCGAACCCGAGCTGCTTCTCGCCGTACGTCGAAGACACCGAGATGACCGTCTGGATCCCGTCGTTGAAGAACAGGTACGCGATCAGGAACAGCATCGTCATCTTGTAGCTGCGCAGGTGCTTGAGGGTGGCGGCCAGCTGACCGAAGCTCTGGCGCACGAGGCTGCCGCTGCGCACCTGTACGACGTTCGTCGGCGGCCGGTTCCGCAGCCGGAGGAACGGGAAGAACGTGAAGATTCCCCACCAGAGCCCCGCACTGAGCAGGCTGAGGCGTACGGCCGTGCTCTGGCTCAGCCCGAGGGCGTCGTGGGCGGTGACGACTGCCAGGTTGACCAGGAGCAGCAGGAAGCCCCCGGCGTACCCGAAGGCCCAGGCGCGGGACGAGACGGCGTCGCGCTGATCCGGTGGAGCGATGTCGATGAGGATCGAGTCGTACACGACCAGGGACGAGCCGAGGCACAGGTTCCCCACGAACAGCAGCAGCGCACCGAGCTGCCAGCGTCCGTCGTCGACGAACACCATGCAGCAAGCCGCAAGAGCGCCGGCCCAGGCGAAGCCGCACATCAGCAGCTTCTTGTGCGACATCCGGTCCGCGATGGCGCCGACCACCGGCAGGAACAGTGCGGACACCAGGGTCGCGACCGTGACGACGTAGAACGCGAGCGAGCCGGGGGAGATGCCGAGCCCGAGCACGTTGAGGTTCGTGTGGCACGGGTTGTCGGTGGTCCCGACGAACCCGCAGGCGGCCCTCTCCGCGACCGATGTCAGGTACGGCGCGAACAGGACGGTGCCCGTGGTGGTGACGTAGCCCGAGTTGGCCCAGTCGTAGAGACTGAATCCCCAGTACTCGCGCTTGTCGACCGCCGGCGGGGCGGAGAGGAATCCCATGCGCGGAAGTGTGTCAGGTCCGGGGGACGATGCGGCGTACCTCTGGACAACTCTGGGGATAACACTTCAACTCCACTGACCCCGCTCCTTCAGGACGTCGCGGAGCAGGTCCGTGCGGTCGGTGATGATGCCGTCGACGCCGGCGTCGAGCAGCCGGTGCATCGCGTCGGGGTCGTCGATCGTCCAGACGTGCACCTGTTTGCCGCGGGAGTGCGCGCGCTTGATCAGGCCGGGCGTGAGGACGTGGAGCGCGCCGTACCGCTCGGGGATCTGCAGGCAGGCGCCGGCCGCGTTCAGGGCAAACGGCAGGAAGCGGATCATGGCGATCTCCCACTCGCCGTACCCCGTGCACAGCCGCGGCCCGAGCAGCTTGCGGATCCGGCGGACCCGCGACTGGGAGAACGAGGACACGCAGATCCGGTCGATCGCGTCGGCGCCCCGCAGGACCTTCGCGGCCGGTTCGAGCCCGCCCTCGGCCTTGATGTCGAGGTTGAACCGGGTCTCCGGGAAGTGCTCGAGCAGCTCGTCCAGGCGGGGGATCGGCTCGTGGCCGTTGATCTTCGCCTTGCTGACCTCCGACCACGGCAGCTCCGCGATCACGCCGGTCCGGTCGGTGACGCGGTCGAGCCGGTCGTCGTGGAACGCGATCACGACGCCGTCGCTGGTCGCGTGCAGGTCGGTCTCCAGGTACCAGTACCCGAGGTCGACGGCGTGCTGGAACGCGTGCAGCGAGTTTTCGTAGCCGATGTTGTCCGGGTGCTTGGCGCCGCCTCGATGGGCCATCGCGATCGGTCCGTCATGGTCGAGGTAGGGGTGCACGTGTGCAGTATGTACCGTTTGGGTGGTGACAGTACTCCGCTCCCGCCCCGATCTGTGGACTCTCGATCCCGGCGTTCTGCACCTCAACCACGGTTCGTACGGCGCTGTGCCGCGCCGCACGCAGGAGGTGATGGCCGGCCTCCGCGCCGAGATGGACGCCAACCCGATGGTCTGGTTCCGTACCGTCGCCGACCGGCTGACCGCGAGCCGCCTGGCCCTGGCGGCGTACCTGGAGACCGACCCTCACGGGTTCGCGCTGGTCCCGAACGCGAGCGCCGGCGTGACCGTCGCGCTCCAGACGCTGCCGATCCCGGCCGGGAGCCGGATCGTGCTGACCGACCACGCGTACGGCGCGGTGCGGTACGCGGCCGAGCGGTTCGCGAAGGCGCACGGCGCCGAGGTGGCGATCGTCGAGATCCCGATCGAGGCCGACGACGAGACCGTGGTCGCGCTGATCGCGGACCGCCTGGACGGCGCATCCGTCCTGATCGTGGACCAGATCACGTCGGGTACGGCGAAGGTCTTCCCGATCGATGCGCTGGTGGCGGCTTCCCACGAGCGCGGCGTACCGATCGTGGTCGACGGCGCGCACGCCCCGGCGCTGATCGACGCGCCGGCCGCCGCGGGAGCCGACTTCTGGACCGGCAACTTCCACAAGTGGCCGGCCGCGCCGCGGGCAACGGCCGGGCTGGTCGTCGCCGAGCAATGGCGTACGGCGTCGATGCCGCTGATCGTGTCGTGGTCGGAGTACGACGAGCGGATGCCGGAGCGCTTCGACATGCTCGGCACGTACGACTACGTGCCGTGGATCGCGGCCCCGGAATCGTTGCGGGTCCTGGCGGAGCTCGACTGGCCGACCCGTCGCCCGCAGCTGACCACGTTGGTCGAGGAGGGCGCGAAGGTGCTGGCGAAGGCGCTCGGGACCGGTGTGGCCGAGGTGGCGCACCCGCCGGCGACGATGCGCCTGGTCGAGCTGCCGTCCTCGGTCGATCTCAGCGGCGGCGACGCGCTGAAGCTGCGGGTGTCCCGCGAGCTGAAGGCCGAGATCACGCTGACCGGCTTCGACGACCGTGGGTTCATCCGGCTCTCGGCGCACGCGTACAACTCGATCGCGGACTACGAGAAACTGTCGGAGGGCCTTCCTAAGGTTCTGGCGTGAACGATATCCAAGGGTCGTACAACGCCGCTGCCACCGACTACCACGCGATTCTGCGCGACTATCACCGCGCGGATCCGTTCGAGAAAGGGGCCCTCGACTACTTCGGCCACCTGGTCACCGACGGGCCGGTGGGGGATCTCGGGTGCGGCACCGGGCGGATCACGACGTACCTGGCCGGCAGCGGGATGGACGTGTTCGGGGTCGATCTGACGCCGGGGATGATCGAGGTGGCCCGGCGGGAGTACCCGGAGCTGCGCTTCGAGGTCGGCTCGCTGTTCGACCTGGACCTGAAGGACGGTGAGCTGGCCGGGGCCCTCGCGTGGTATTCGCTGGTTCACACTCCACGCGAGGACCTGCCGGCGGTGTTCGCGGAGCTGTTCCGCGTGCTGCGGCCTGGCGGCCACCTCGTGCACGGCTTCAAAGTCGGTGATGGCAGCCGGCATTTGAGGAACGCCTACGGTCATGACATAGACCTCGAGGTCTACATGTACGACGTCGCCGACGTGGCCGGGCTGCTCGCGAGCGCCGGGTTCGCCGAGGTGGCGACCCTGACGCGCGCGGCGCTGCCCGCTGAGAAGGACGCGGGCCAGGCGGCCCTGATCGTCCGCAAGCCTGCTACCCCTTGACCGCTCCGGACGTCATACCCGCCACGATCTGCCGGTTGAAGAACAGGAACATGATCAGCGGCGGAATCGTGATCAGCAGGATGTCCATGAACAGCAGGTTGTACTGGGTGCTGAACTGGCCGGAGAAGTTGTAGAGGGTGAGCTGGACGGTGGCGTTCTTGTCGCCGGGCAGGAAGTACAGCGGGTTCACGAAGTCGTTGAACACGTTGACCGACTGGACCACGACGACCGTGATGATGACGGATCTGAGCAGCGGGAAGATGACCCGGAAGAACAACCGTAACGGCCCGGCTCCGTCGATGATCGCCGCCTCGTCCAGCTCGCGGGGAATGGTCGCGACGAAGGCGCGGAACAACAGGATGCAGAACGACAGCCCGAACGCGATCTCGATCAGGATCAGTCCCGGCATGGTCTTGAAGAGCCCGAGCTTCTGCAGCACCCAGATCGTCGGTACGACGGCCGGCGGGATGATGAGGCCGGACAGCACCAGGAAGTTGATGAAGCCGTTCCACTTGCTCTTCCGCCGCTGCAGCACGAACCCGGCCATGGCCGCCAGCACGACCATCCCGAAGACGCTGGCCACGGTCAGGATCGTGCTGTTGATGAACGCGATCACCAGCATGTAGTCGCGGGCCTTGACCACGTCGACGAAGTTCTGCACGAACTGGAACTGGTGCGGCCAGGAGAAGTCCAGGTCCGCGGACTGCTGCCGGTCCTTCACGGCGGTCAGCACGATGAACGCGAACGGGATGATGAAGACCACGATCGAGGCGACAATCGCGACCGCACTGAGCAGATAGCTCCGCCCGGGCCGGTGGTTGACGAGTTCGGCGGTACTCATGGGGCCTCCCGGTCTGGACTGAGGAGCGGAGGGAGCGAAGCGACCGCAGCGACGAGGGAAGACCGGGAGCAACAGCCCCATGAGCCGCCGCGACGGAGTCGCGGCATATGTACCGTACTCACATGTCCACCTCTTTCCGGTTCAGGAACCATGACAGCGGGAGGATGATCGCAGTCACGACCACGAAGAGGATCACGTTGCCGGCTGTCGAGAGGCCGTAGAACCCGGCCTGGTACTGCTTGTAGATCACCGACGAGATCACGTCCGAGGTGAACCCGGGCCCGCCGCGCGTCATCGCCCAGATCAGCTCGAACGACCGCAGGCCGCCGATCAGGGACAGGATGATCACGGTGACGGTGGCCGGTTTGCACAGCGGCAGCACGATCCGGCGGAACGATTCCCACGACCCGGCGCCGTCCACCCGGGCGGCCTCCATGTACTCCCGCGGGATCGACACGATGCCGGCGATGTAGATCAGGGTCGCCAGCCCGACGCCCTTCCAGACGTCGACGGCGGCGATCGACATCAGCGCCCACTTCGGGTCGGTCAGCCACCCAGGCCCCTGGATCCCGAACACGCCCAGCGCACCGTTGATGATGCCGCGTTCAGGGTTCATCAGCACCTGGAACAGCAGGCCGACGCCGACGGTGCTGACCAGCACCGGGAAGAACACGACCGACCGCAGGTAGCCGCGGCCGACGATCCGCGACGTCAGCAGGACGGCGAGCAACAGACCGAGCACGACCTTCGAACCCGACGTCACCACGGCGTAGATCAGGGTGTTGGTGAAGCCCTTGACCAGCGCCGGCTCCTGGAAGAACGTGACGAAGTTGTCGAACCCGATGAACTTCGACTCGAACAGGCTCCACCGCGTCAGGCTGTAGTAGAACGACGCGAACGTCGGGACCAGGAACAGCACGCTGTAGAGCACCGCGGTCGGCAGGTAGAACCAGAACGAGTACGGCGTGTAGACCTTCCCCCCGATCGCCTTCGCGGCCGGGGTCGAGTCAACGCGGTCCTGAGGACGGGCCGAGGTAACGGTCATGGGGCCTCCCGACCTGGACTGAGGAGCGGAGGGAGCGAAGCGACTGGAGCGACGAGGGAAGGTCGGGAGTTACAGCCCCATGACCCGCCGCGCCGGAGGTGTGGCATCGATGCGGTCATGGGGCCTCACCAACCCGCCAGCCCGAGTTGCTGGGCCTGCTTCTTGACGTCTTCGTCGTACCGGGCGGCGCCGTCCTTTGCCTTGCGGATGCCGGACCCGACCTCGACGGTGATCTGCTCCAGCGACGGGCCTTTCACCGGCGAGAGGAACTCCAGCGCCAGGCTGGACGCGCCCGGCTTGTCGAGGTACGGCTGCATGTCCTTGATGGCCTGCGGTACGTCGTTGCCGAGCGTGCAGCCCTTGACCGCGTACGGACCGGTCGGTGCGCCGGCCTTGGTCTGCGACGCGCAGCCGTCCGGACTGGCGACGAAGGCGAGGAACTTCTTGGCGGCGTCGAGCTTGTCGCCCTCGGTGGTCTTCGGGATGTAGAGGCCGCCGGGCGTCCACAGCGTCAGGCCGTTCTTGCTCGCGTCGTCACCAGGCAGCGCGAACAGTCCGACGGTCTTGGCCGCGTCCGGGTAGGTGGCGATCATGTTGGCGACCACGCCGGACAGGATCGGGTAGTGCGCACCCTTGCCGGTGGCAAGCATCTTGAGACCGTCCGGCAGTTTGGCCGAGGCGAAGTCCTTGTTCTCGTAGCCGGCGTCGTGGACGGCCTCGGTGTGCTCGAACCCCTTCAGCGCGGCCGGTGACGTCGCGTACTTCGCCTGGTTCTTGGTGTACTTGTCGGCGAAGTCCGGCTCGGCCGCGGAGACGTTGTGGAAGTCTCCGAGGACGAACAGCTGCGAGGTCCAGGTCTCGCCGTACGTCTGGATGACGGGGGCGACGCCACCGCCGCCGGCTTTGATCTTGGCGTTGTTGGCCATGAACTCGGCCCAGGTCTTCGGAATCTTCAGCCCGAGTTTCTCGTAGACCGGGATGCTGTACAGGACCGCGCCACCCATGAATCCGCCGACGGGTGCGCCGTACACCTGGCCCTCGGCGGTCACCGTCTTCTTGAAGTTGTCGTCCAGGTTGGCGACCCAGGGCTCGTCGTTGACCGAGAGCAGGTTCTTCTGCGGTGCGATCGCGTTGAACAGGGACCCGGTGTTGTAGTTGAACACGTCGACCATGTCGCCGGTCGACAACCGGGTCTTGATGATGTTGTCGCCCTCGGTGCCACCCGGCCGGGTCTCGACCTTCACGGTGATGTTCGAGTTCTTGGCGTGGAAGTCCTTGGCGAGTTGCTCGGCCTCCTTCACGTCCTGGTCCTGGTTCGTGGTCAGGTACGTGATCTCGACCGCGCCGCTGCCACCGGCGTCGTCGCTGGATCCGAGACTGCCCGCGCTGCACGCGGCAAGGGTTAGGGAACAGACAGCCAGCAGTGCGAGACCGCTGGCTCCTGGGCGGAACCTCATCGTGACCTCCAAGGGATGTACATCGCGGCAGCGGGGCGGTCGGTGAGTTGGGTTGGTGGGTTAGTGGCTGAGACGTGCGTCGAGCTCGGCCTGCAGGGCCTGGGCGTCGGGGTTCTTGCGGAAGCGGCCGAGCACCGGGATCAGCTCCGCGGCCGGATTGTCGAGGTAGCGCTCCAAACGGGCGGTGAGGTCCGTGTCGGCGGCGACCACCTCGTCTTCGATGGCGGCCGCGACGATCGCGGTCCAGGCCGGTGCGTTGTCGATCAGCTGGCGGATCGTGGCGTCGGCGGGCACGCCCGGCGTCTCGGCGTACGGGTCGGCGGCGGTCCACTCGTGCGTCCCGTGACCGACCTCGTTCGGCTCGTCCTGTCCAGGAACGGAGACGCTGGCGCGTGACCCGACCGGAACTGTCACCGACAGCGTGACCTGACCGTTCGAGCGGGCCCACGCCACGGATGCCTCGCCGTACGGCGTGAGGTGCTTGGCCGAGGCCTTCGTCAGGTGGTCGGTGACGAGCGGGCGCACCTCGAAGGTCCGGTAACCGGGATCGACCGCGGCCAGCCCCGCGACCCGGCGGTGCATCCAGTCTGCGACGGCGCCGAGGGCGTAGTGGTTGAACGACGTCATCTCGCCGGGGTTGATGCTGCCGTCGGGCAGCATGCTGTCGTAGCGTTCCCAGACCGTCGTGGCTCCCATCGTCACTGCGTACAGCCAAGACGGGCACCCTGTCTGTAGCAAGAGGCGGTATGCCAGGTCAGGATGTCCGGAATCGGCCAGTGCGTCGGAGATCAGCGGCGTTCCGACGAATCCGGTACTGATCCGGAAACTCGACGTCCGGACGAGGTCGGCGAGGCGCTCGCCGGCGCCGCGGCGCTGGGTGTCGGTCGGCAGCAGAGCCCACTGCAGGGCGAGCGCGTAGGTCGTTGCCGCGTCGCTCAATACCCGGCCACCGGCGGTGACGTACTCGGCGGCAAACGCCTTCCGTACGCCGTCGGCCAGCGTGGCGTACTGACGGGCGACGTCCGGCTGGCCGACGATCTCTGCGGCCTGCGCGACAACCTCGGCCGAGCGGGCCAGATGCGCGGTCGCGACCACGTCGGCGTCGGCCTTGGCCTTGAACGCGTTCTCCGGGGGAGCCGTCGGGTCGAGCCAGTCACCGAACTGGAAGCCGCCCGACCAAAGGAGGTTGCTGCCGGCCAGATCGGCCATCTTGTCGACCCACGCACGCATGCTCGGCAACTGCCGGGCGAGCAGACCGGCGTCGCCCGTGCGCTGGTAGATCACCCAGGGCACGATCGTTGCCGCGTCACCCCAAGCCGCGGTCGCCGGGTGCTCGTCCTTCAGCACGTCCGGGATGACGTACGGCACGGAGCCGTCCTTCTGCTGTTCGGCGGCCAGGTCGGCGAGCCAGTTGGTGAGGAAGCCGGCGGTGTCGAACAGGAACGTCGCGGTCGGCGAGAAGACCTGGATGTCGCCGGTCCAGCCCAGGCGCTCGTCGCGCTGCGGGCAGTCGGTCGGTACGTCGACGAAGTTGCCGCGCATGCCCCAGACCACGTTCTCGTGGAACTTGTTGAGCAGCTCGTCGGACGATTCGAACCAGCCGGTGCGGCGCAGGTCGGTGCCGACGACGACCGCCACGATGTCGTCCTTGGAAAGAGCGCTCACTCCCGTGACTTCGGCGTACCGGAAGCCGTGGAAGGTGAGCGGCGAGTCGAGGGTCACCTCGTCGGGGCCGGCGAGGATGTAGGTGTCGGTCGCTTTCGCGGTGCGGAGCGGGCGGACGCCGAGCTCGCCGTTCTCCAGGACTTCCGCGTGCCGCAGCACGATCTCGTCGCCCTCGGCCTGGCCGCGAACCGTGAGGCGGACGCGGCCGACGAGGTTCTGGCCGAAATCGACGAGGGTCTTGCCGCTCGGGGACGTGGTGATCTCGACCGCCGGCAGGACGTCGGTGATCCGGACCGGCGGGCCGTCGGGAGCGACGAGCAGGTTCAGGTCGGCGTCGAGAACGTCCACCAGAGAGCGCTCTCCGGGTTGTCTGCGCAGGTCCGTGGTCTGCCCGTCGTACAGGTCGTCGGCGAGGACGTTGCTCTCCCGGGAGGTCCAGGTGCCGTCGCTCGCGAACGTGTGGATCTGGCCGTCCTCGGTGGTGACCTCGAGTTGGGCGAGGACGGCGAGGCGTTCGCCGTACAACTGCTTCTGGTGCTGGAACCCGATCCGGCCGCGGTACCAGGCGTTGCCGACGAGGAACTCGAGCGTGTTCTCACCAGGTCGAACAAGCTCGGTCACGTCGTACGTCTGGTAGCGGAGCCGGAACTGGTACGACGTCCAGCCGGGCGCGAGCTCCTCGTTCCCGACCCGTTGCCCGTTGAGCTCGGGGATGTAGATGCCGTGCGCAGTCGCGTACAGACGGGCCTTCACGACGCCGTCCGGGAGGTTCGCTGTGCCGGCGATCAGCGGAGCGGGGGAGCCGTGCGGGTTGTTCTTCGGGCTGACGAACCGGGCGGTCCAGTCGTCGGGCGTGAGCAGCCCGGTCTCGACTGTTGCTGGCTCGCTCCACTCGCTCCAGTCGTCGTTCCCCCGGACGCGGACCCGCACCTGAGCGGACTCACGCGAGGTGAGCGCCGCAGCCGGCCACGGCACCAGCACCTGGTCGGGGGACTGGACGGTGAAGACCTCTGTGGTTCCGGTGGTGATCTCGACCTCGTACGCCGTCTGCGCGTAGCCGGCGTCCGCGGTTGGGACCTGCCAGGAGATCCGCGGGCTCGCAGTGCCGAGGCCCAGAACTGTGCCGTCTTCTGGGCCGGATTCTGGTGCCTGCTGATGCTCGAAGCGGAGGGCGGTGGGTGCGGCGAGTTGCGACATGTGACTCCAACCAGGGCGCTGATCAGGACGGTCTGTGAAACGATTCATTGGGTGCTCTGACAAAACGCTCGATCTTTGGCTGATGGACCGGCGAGGAGGTTTCGCCTGTTCCCTGATCCTGCGACCGGCAGTCGCCGGCTACTAGCCCGATGTGCACTCGATCTAGCACGATCTGCACCTTGGCTCGTATCGTGAGGCATGGCCGACGAGCCGGTGAGGACCCGCGGGACCGTGCTGCACTTCGTCGAAGGGACGGTGGTGCACGCAGGTACACACCTGCACGAGAAGGCGCACCCGCTGCACACGCACAGCTTCTTCGAATTGCTGCTCGTCACAGCCGGTGAAGGCGTCCATCACAGCCTCGCCGGACGTCAGCGACTGCGGGCCGGTGATGCGATCCTGCTGCGTCCGGGGGTCTGGCACGAGTACGTCGACTGCGACGATCTCGAGGTCTACAACTGCTGCTTCTCCGCCGACCTGGTCCGGCGCGAGCTCGCCTGGGCGCGTGAGGATCCCTTGCTGGGTTACCTGTTGTGGACCGGTCCCTTCTCGGCCCAGCGTCGCGGCATGATCGCCACCCACCTCGATCCGGCGACCAGGAACGAGGCGGTCGGCCACCTCGACGGACTGCGCCGGCTACGGAACCAGCCGCCGAGCCGGCACCGCGGTGAGATCATCGGCTGGCTGTCGTTGTATCTCAGTTGCGTCGCGCGAACCGTCGCGGAAACCGACCAGCGCGGCGAGTACACCCATCCGGCCGTCGTCGACGCGATGCGGATGATGGAGGCCGACCCGGCCCGGCACTGGACGCTGACCGATCTCGCGGGGGAGCTGCACCTCGCACCCGGATACCTGGTCCGCCTCTTCAAGTCGGTGACCGGACTGCCGCCGATGGCGTACCTGTCCCGGCACCGCGTCGAGCTCGCGGCCGATCGCCTGCTGCACACCGACCTGCCGATCAACCGGATCGGGGAGTCCGTCGGCTGGCCCGACCAGAACTACTTCGCCCGCCGCTTCAAGTCCCACTACGGGCTACCCGCGTCGCTCTATCGGCAACGTTTCAATGCGATCCGGCACAGCTACCCGGCTGCGGACGAGAAGGTCTAGTCCGTCCAGGATCCGCTGCAGACCGAACTCCAGTCCCTGGTTCTCGCTGCCCGCCGACGTACGCATCGCGGCGGTCAGGTGCGGGAACCGATCGGCCTCGGTGGTGAGGATCTCGGCGAGCGACTGCTGCATGTCCTCCTCGCTCAGCCCGCTGGTGTGCCCAGGGAACGTCGTGGACTGCTGAGCGATGTTCCGGACGTGACTGGTGAGGACCAGGATCGAGTCGAACTGCTCGCCGCCGGTCAGGCCCGTGCCGGCGAGTGCCGCGACTCCACGCTCCATCCAGGCGAGCTCGTTCGGTCCGAGGAGCCGGCGTCCGATCGTCGACTGCAGCAGCCACGGGTGCCGCGTGAATCCGTCGTACAGGTCGATCGCCCACGTGCGGAGCGCCTCGCGCCACGGTAGGTCGGGACGGTCCGGCGGGCTGCCCATCGCGAGGTCGCTCATCACCGCGACCAGCTCGCTCTTGCCGGGGACGTACCGGTAGAGCGCCATCTTCGTGACCGGGAGCTCACCCGCGACGCGTTGCATCGAGACGGCGTCGAGGCCTTCGGCGTCCGCGATCGCGATCGCGACCTCGGCGATGGCGGTCAGCGTGATCGCGGGCTTCGGGCCGCGCGTCCGGGCCGGTTCCTTGCCCCAGAGCAGTTCGGTCATCGCCTTCCTTTCTGGAATTCGCTTGAACTGTGTCTACCATACACACTACTGTGTCCGGCAGACACAGTTACTCTCGATGGAGGCGACGATGAAGGTTCTGGTTTCGGGTGCGAGCGTGGCGGGCCCCTCGGCGGCGCTCTGGCTGGGCCGTGCGGGACATGACGTGACGGTGGTCGAGATCGCGCCCGCGCTGCGGCAGGGCGGGTACGCGGTGGACTTCCGCGGTGAGGTCTTCACCACCGTCCTGGAGCGCATGGGCGTGCTCGAGGACCTGCGGTCGCTACAGACCGGCGGGAATGCGATGCGGTTCGTCGACGAGTCGGGCCGCAAGTTGATGCGGCTGCCGGCCGAGTTCGCGGGCGGGGAGCTGGAGGTACTGCGGGCAGACCTGTCGCGGGTGTTGCACGAGCACAGCCGCGAGCAGGCGACGTACCGCTTCGGCGACTCGATCGCGAGCCTGGAGGAGCACGCGGACGGCGTGGACGTGCGGTTCGAGAGCGGTATCGAGGAGACGTACGACCTCGTGATCGGCGCGGACGGGATGCATTCCGTCGTACGGCGGCTGGCGTGGCCGGCGGAGCAGGTCGTCGAACGGCACCTCGACTACTACGTGGGCGGCTGGGAGGTCCCGAACACGCTGGGGATCTCCGGCGACACGCTGATGTACAACGTTCCCGGGAAGCTTGCGAGTGTCGGCGCGGACCGTCGCGATCCGGCGCTGGCGCAGACGCTGTTCGTGTTCAAATCGCCGGAGCTGAAGTACAACCGGCGCGACCTGGACCAGCAGAAGGCCATCCTGCTGGAGCAGTTCAGCGGTCTCGGCTGGCACGTCCCGGAGCTGCTCGAAGCGTTGCCGGCGGCAACGGAGCTGTACTTCGACTCGATCAGCCGGGTCCGCGTGGACCGCTGGTCGACCGACCGGATCGTGTTGCTCGGCGACGCGGGGTACGGCGCTACGTTCGGCGCGCTCGGCACCGGTACGGCGGTGGTCGGCGCCTACGTACTGGCGGGGGAGTTGGCGCAGGCACGCGGTGACTTCCGAACCGCGTTCGACCGGTACGAGGAGCGGTTGCGGAAGGCCGTGTCGAAGACCCAGGACGGCAGCCGTGCGGGCTCGTTCCTGGCCCCGGCGACCCGGTTCGGGATCGCGGCGCGGAACAAGATCCTGGACCGGCCGTTCTTCCTGAACCAGATGCTCAAGATGGCCCAGAACATGAGCGAACTGGTCGAGTTGCCGCCGTACTCAGTGCAGCAGGGGCAGTTTGTGCAGGAATGACTCCCACGAGTCGGGCAGCCAGCCCGGCACGCCGAGCGCGGCCAGGTAGAGCCAGATGACGACGAGCACGCAGACGAACAGCGCGAGTGTCCCGAGCGCCTTCAGCCAGGCGGGTTGCTTGCCGGTCCAGGCAGTGAGCGCCTTCACCCAGTCCTTGACCCGGTACAGCAGCCGCTGGGCCCACTCGAACTCGCTCGCGAGCACGGCGAGACCCGCGATGAACAACGGGATCCCGCCCGGTCCCGGCAACCATCCGGTCAACGGCGCGGCAATGATCAGCAGTCCGCCGAGAACGCCGACGCCGATCCGGTAGAACAGCAACTTCCGCGGATTCTCGCGAATCCGTCGCCGCCATTCCCACCGGTCGTCCGCCGCATCGAGCGTGACGTTGTGGTCGGTGCGGTCGGGACTCCTTTTCTCGGCCACGCCCCCAGCCTACCGGGCGGCTAGGAGGCGGCCGGGTTGCCGAACTCCCAATGCCAGGGCTCTTCACGGTTGCCGCCCTGGTCGGCCCAGGCCGGGTGCAGCCAGCCGTACGCCGACGCGTGCGACTTCATCCACTGGTATTGGGTGGTGTTGTACTTGTCGACGCCTCCGCACAGGTCGACCGCCACGCCCCAGCCGTGGTTGGACGTGCCCGGGAGCGCGGCCAGGGAGGGCTTGCGCTGATAGAGGCTGACCTGGGACGCGTACGAACGGTAGGAGTCCGTGATGCACAGTGACTTGCCGAACTGCGCACGGTAGTCCGATGCGAGCTTCAGGTAGGCCGCGGCGGCGTCGCACCTGAGCATGTGACCGGACCCGAGCGCGCACAGCTTGCCGGACGGAATCATGCCGTTGCTGTAGCCGCCCCACCCGGTGCTCGCGGACCCGGTGGCCAGGAACGGCATCGGGTTGACGGGGTCGCCGCCGAGCCGGACCTCGAAGTGCAGGTGCGGCCCGGTCGAGTTGCCTTCGGTGCCGACGGCACCGATCTGCTGCCCGGCCGTCACCTGCTGCCCGTCGGCGACGTCGACCCGGCTCAGGTGGGCGTAGAGCGTTTCGAGGCCGTTCCCGTGGTCGATCCGCACCAGGTTGCCGGCCCAGGCGGGGTGCTCGACGCGTACGACGCCGGACGTCACGGCGCGTACCGTCGTACCGACCGCGGCCGGGAAGTCCTGGCCGGTGTGGAATCCGGTCGACCACATGGATCCCGACTGACCGAACGGCGTACCGATCTCGTAGGTCCCGTCCGGCAGCGGCCAGGTCCAGGAGCCCGAGCCGACGTCGTACGACGTGGCCGTGTTACCGCACCGGAACGCGTACGCCTCGGACGTCGCCACCGGCGCGACCTGCGGCTTGGTCGGGGCGCCGAGCGTCGGTCGGAGCGCGGCGTACAGGTTGTCGGGGACGGTCGTGACGACGACCGAGCCCTTCGACTCGTCCGCGGCGATCATCTCGCCGTTGTCGAGTGCGATGCCGATGTGGACGAGGCCGAGGGACTTGCTGCCCATGACGAGCAGGTCGCCGGGCTGGATCTGCGCGTTCGGGACGGCCTGGTAGTTCGGGTAGACCTTGCCGACCAGGTTCGGCAGGGTCGTGTACGGCTGCCACGCGACGCGGGCCGCGCCGAGGCAGCCGTACTTGTCCGGGCCGGTCGCGGCGACGCCGTACGGCTTCCCGACCAGGCTGAAGGCTTGATTGACCGCCCGGATCGTCTCGGCCGACATCACGCGGACGGTTCGGCCGGCGACGGACACCGAGGCAACACCGGGGACTGCTGCACCGCGGCGGGTCAGCGGTGCCAGCCCGGTCGGCAGTGTTCTCGGATTCTTCAGTACGGCGGCGGCCGGGGGAGTGACCTTCGTGGCGGCGAGCTCAGTCAGATAGGTCTGCCAGCGTGCGAGCGCCTGCTGGTTGCGGGCCAGCTGGAGCTGCTTCGAGAGCGCGGAGGCGACGTCGAGATCGGCCGTCTGATCGGCCATCGCCGCGGATGCGCTGGCGGCCTTGTGCTGGACCTGGTTGCTGAGCTCCTGGGCCTTGGCGGCGGCCTCGTTCGCGGCGGCGCGCTTCGTGGTCGCTTCCGCCTTGAGCCGGTTGGACTCGGCTTCAGCAGCCATGGCCTTGTTGTACTGCGACACGTGCGTGCTGCCGAGCTGCGTGATCGCGGTCTGCCGGTCGGCGATCTCCTGCAGGTTCTCGGCGATCGGGGCGAGCGACCAGAGCATCGACTCGGTACCCATCACGGTCGGAATACCCAGCTGGTACGCCTGCGCGGTGATCACGCCGAGCCGGCGGCGCTCCTGGTCGGACAGGCCCTTGGAGGCCGTCGCGCTGGCTTCCGCCTTCTTCGCGGCAGCCTCGGCGGCCTGCGCCTCCTTCAGCGCCTTCGTGTAGGCGATCGTCGCCTTCGCGAAGTCGGCCTGGACAGCGGCGGCTTCGGCCTGGAGCTGCTCGAGCGAGCGGTTGACATCGGTGACGGAGGCAGGCGGCGGCTCGGTCGTGGACGGCGTCGGGTCGGCGTACGCTGCCGGGACGGCGACCGCCGCCAGCAGTATGCCGAGTGCCGCGAACCGCAGCCCCTTGCGTCTCCCCAGTCCCATCCGTCCCCCATCACTTCTCGCCTCACGCGCCAGGCCAGCGTAGGCGTCGAACGGTCCGCGCGGAACCCGGTTCGACGGACCGTGACCGTTCGGCCGACGGCTGATCGGGCGAACGGAGGACAACAGGGCGCGATCGGCCCCACCAGTGACCCGGATCACCCGCCCGGGCGCACCGCCGTACCACTGCGCCGTGGGACTGGTGCGACCTATTAAAGTTCACTGCATGGCCTCGCACTTTGACGTTGTTGTCCTCGGCGCCGGTCCCGGCGGGTACGTCGCGGCGATCCGCGCTGCCCAGCTCGGGCTCAAGACCGCCATCATCGAGAAGAAGTACTGGGGCGGTGTCTGCCTGAACGTGGGCTGTATCCCGTCCAAGGCGCTGCTGCGGAACGCCGAGCTGTCGCACATCTTCCGGACGGAGGCGAAGACCTTCGGCATCAGCGGCGAGGTGACCTTCGACTTCCCGACCGCGGTGCAGCGCAGCCGGAAGGTCGCGGACGGCCGGGTCAAGGGCGTCCACTTCCTGATGAAGAAGAACAACATCACCGAGTTCGACGGCTGGGGTTCGTTCACCGACGCCAACACCCTCGACGTGACGCTGAACGACGGCTCGTCGGAGACCGTCACCTTCGGTTCCTGCATCGTGGCGACCGGCGCGACCACCAAGCTGCTGCCGGGCACCCAGCTCAGCGAGCGCGTGGTGACCTACGAGGAGCAGATCCTTACCGAGGAGCTGCCCGGCTCGATCGTGATCGCCGGCGCGGGCGCGATCGGTGTCGAGTTCGCGTACGTGCTGGCGAACTACGGCGTGAAGGTGACGATCGTCGAGTTCCTCGACCGGATGGTCCCGCTCGAGGACCCGGAGGTCTCCAAGGAGCTCGCGCGGGCGTACAAGAAGCTCGGCGTCGACGTGCTGACGTCCACGCGGGTCGACTCGATCGACGACTCCGGCGCCTCGGTCAAGGTCACCGTGACGGGCAAGGACGGCGTACAGCAGACGATCGAGGCCGACAAGGTCATGCAGGCGATCGGCTTCCAGCCGCGCGTCGACGGCTACGGCCTGGACAAGATCGGCGTACAGCTCACCGAGCGCGGTGCGATCGGCGTCGACGGCTTCTGCCGGACCAACGTGCCGAACATCTTCGCGATCGGCGACGTGACCGCGAAGCTGATGCTCGCGCACGCGGCCGGGGCGATGGGCGTGATCGCGGCCGAGACGATCGCGGGTCACGAGACGATGGAGCTCGACTACGCGATGATCCCGCGGGCGACCTTCTGCCAGCCGCAGATCGCCAGCTTCGGGTACACCGAGGAAGAGGCCCGCAAGCTCGGCCACGACGTGAAGGTCGCCAAGTTCCCGTTCACCGCGAACGGCAAGGCGCACGGCCTCGGCGACCCGACCGGCTTCGTCAAGGTGATCAGCGACAGCAAGTACGGCGAACTTCTCGGCGCGCACCTGATCGGCCCCGAGGTCACCGAGCTCCTGCCCGAGCTGACCCTGGCCCAGAAGTGGGACCTGACCACGAAGGAACTGGCCCGCAACGTCCACGCCCACCCCACCCTGAGCGAAGCCCTCCAGGAAGCCTTCCACGGCCTCGAAGGCCACATGATCAACTTCTAGCCCGAGTTGGGGAGGGTTTCGTGCCGCTCTGGGCGCACAACCCTCCCCAACCCACTAGTCGACGGCGGTAGCTTCGAGCTCGACCAGTTGGCCGGGGACTGCCAGGCGCGTGACGCCGAGCATTGTCGTGGCGGGGGCGACGCCTGCGGCTGCGAGGCGTGCGGCCAGTACGCCGTAGTGCGGGAACAGAAGGTCGACGTCGGTCGTGTAGACGTTGAGGCGGACGAGGTTCGTGAGGGACATACCGGCCTCGGTGAGTATTGCCTCCAGGTTGTCGAGGCTCAGTGCGAGCTGTGCGGGCAGATCGCCGTCGTGCTGCGGTTTGCCGTCGGCGTCCATCGCGGTCTGGCCGGAGCAGTACAGCGTCCGGGTGTGACCTGCGACCAGCTCGCCCTGGTTGAAGCCCAGCTCCAGTGACCATGGCACCGGGTTGACTGCGGTTCGTTCAATCGTCATGCTGGCGAGCTTTCCAACAAATCACGACATCCTTGGTCAGGTATTGTTCCGGGGTGCGCGCCGACCGGTTGGTCTCGCTGGTGTTGCTGCTGC
This sequence comes from Kribbella sp. VKM Ac-2571, assembly GCF_004362255.1. Classification (NCBI taxonomy): domain Bacteria; kingdom Bacillati; phylum Actinomycetota; class Actinomycetes; order Propionibacteriales; family Kribbellaceae; genus Kribbella; species Kribbella sp. VKM Ac-2571. The sequence goes on along the minus strand of NZ_SNWS01000018.1, from coordinate 4,838 downwards.
GTCAGCGCGGCCGGCTGACCGCGGACGTGCTCGCCCGCGAGCTTGAGGTGTCGACGCGCACCGTGCTGCGGGATATCGAGGCGCTGTCCGCTGCGGGCATCCCGGTGTACGCCGAGCGTGGGCGGCACGGCGGATTCGCATTGCTACCGGGGTTCCGGACCGAGCTGACCGGGCTGAATCACGACGAGGCGCTGGCGTTGCTGACCGCCGGCTCGGGACGAGGCGAACAGGTCTTCGGTCTCAGCTCGGCGCTGGCGTCGGCGATGCGCAAGGTGGTCGACGCGCTTCCCGAAAGCCATCGGGCCACCGCGAGCGAAGCGGCGCAGCGGATCCTGGTCGACCCGGAGACGGACCTGCTCTCGCGTCGGCTGATCACCAAAGAGGTACCCGATGCCACGATGCTCGAGGTCCGGCGCGCGGTGCTGGCCGGCCACAAACTGCGCATCCTGTACACCGCCACTCGACAGGAACCGCAGTGGCGCACGGTCGACCCGATCGGCCTGGTCACCGTACGCGACCGGGGTTACCTGCTGGCCAGAAGATCCGGCGAGGACCGCACGTACCGACTCTCCCGAATGCAAGCCGCCGAGGAACTCTCCGAGCCGGCGGAGCGTCCGAACCAGGTCGATCTGGACCGCATCTGGCGCGATCGCTCCGCCCAGTTCCTCTCCGACGGCCACCTCACGGTCCTGGTGCGGGTCAACCCAGCACGCCGCGAAGACCTACTGAACGCCGCAGTGGCTGTCCGAGCCGAAGCCCCCGAACCCGACGCCGAGGGCTGGCTCCACCTCGAACTGACCTTCCAAGACTCGTGGCACGCCGAATGGGCTCTCTGGCAACTCGGCGCCAACGCGGAAGCCCTCACACCCCAGTCGCTCCGCACCGCCCTCCACCATCGAGCCACCACTATGGCCACCCGCTACGAGTCGCTGATCGACGCGGGGTCAGCGTTCGTGGATGTCCCCCAGGACGGGCTTGACGTCGACGACCGGGGTGCCGTCGAGGGCTTCCAGGTTGTTGACGTGGAGACGGAGGCCATCGACGGCCAGGACCGCGACTCGATGGAGGCCTAGGGGGTTGGGGCGGTCGGGGGAGCGGGTGCTGAAGACTCCGGTCGCCGGGCGGGACGCGTCGCCTCGGGGATGGACCGCCTGTACGGCGCGGTCGGCTCGGTCGAACCAGGTGATCAGGATGAGTTCGTCGCCGGGTGTGATGTCGGCGAGGGCAGCGCGGACCGATTCGTCGAAGACCACCCACGCGTCGGGGGCGCCTTCGTCGCCCTGACGGGGAGCATCGGCACGCTCCCGCAGGCTCGACTCGACCCGGGCGATCGGGTGCAGAACCAAGGGGCCCGTCATCGCGGGAACCTGTAGACGGTCTGGAGGGGTTCGCCCGGCACGTGCACATGGAGGGCGAGACCGGGCTCGGCAGTGGGGTCGACCAGCGACCCTGTTGGGCTCTCAGGTTCGAAGGGGAGCGGGACCGACGAGCGGATGCCGGGGGCGACTCGGAGCGGGATGCCGGCGAAGGTTGCTGTGATGGCGTTGTGGACGTGGCCCGCGAAAAGCGCGGTGACCGGCTTGTCCTGGAGCACGGCGGCGAACGGCTCGCGCGTGCGGAGCATCCACTGGTCCATCGTCGGGTGATGCAGGTTGAACGGCGGCTGGTGGAACGCGACGAACACCGGTCCGTCGAAGGGTTCCCGCAGTACGCCGTCCAGCCAGGCCAACGACTCCTCCGGCAGCAGACCGTGGTCCTCGCCCGGCACCGTCGTGTCGAGCAGCACGAAACGGGCCTCGCCGACATCACGCACCTGATGCACCGGGTGCCCCTCACCCGGCGCGTCGACGAACGACGCGAGCCCGGCGCGGAACGGCGTACTCACATCGTGGTTGCCCGGCAACACCAGCACGGGCACGTCCAGCTTCAGCTCCTCGGCAAGCTCGGCGTACTCCTCCGACAGGCCGTGATCCGCCAGATCGCCGGTGACCAGGACGGCGTCGACCGGCCGCCGGAACTCTCGCAGGTACGACGTGATTCGCCGCAGCCGCGACCGCGCCTCCTCCGAGCCGTCGAGATGCGGGTCACTGAGGTGCGCGATCACGTACATGGGCAGCAGATTAGCCGCCGAACCGCCTGGCCGGCCTCCTGATATCGCGATGACGCGCGGGGTGGGGACTTGGCCGGTTCGGGCTGCTCTGGGAGATTGGGCGGCATGGCTGAACAGGTGGATGTCGTCGTGGTGGGGCTCGGGGTCGGCGGGGAGGAGACGGCCGGGAGGCTGGCACAGGCCGGGCTGCGGGTGGTCGGGATCGAATCCCGGCTGGTCGGCGGTGAGTGCCCGTACTACGGGTGCATCCCGAGCAAGATGATGATCCGGGCCGCGAACCTGATCGCCGAGACCCGTCGCGTCGACGGCATCGCCGGTACGGCGAGCGTGCAGCCGGACTGGACGCCGGTCGCGAAGCGGATCCGCGAGGAGGCGACCGACACCTGGAACGACCAGGTCGCGGTCGACCGGCTGGTGGACAAGGGCGCGACCGTCATCAAGGACGTCGCCACGATCACCGGCCCGAGCACGGTCCGCGCCGGCGACACCGAGTACGAAGCGGCCCGAGGCATCGTGATCGCGACCGGGACGGTCCCGTCCGTCCCGCCGATCGACGGCCTGGCCGGTACGCCGTACTGGACGAACCGGGAGGCGATCGAGGTCGAGACGCTGCCCGAGTCGCTCGTCGTCCTCGGCGGCGGCGCGATCGGCATGGAGCTGGCGCAGGTGTTCGCCCGCTTCGGCGTCCGGGTGACCGTGGTCGAAGGTGCTCCTGAGGTGCTGCCGATGGAGGAGCCGGAGTCGGGCGAGCTGGCCCGCGAGGCGATGGAGCGCGACGGCGTGACGTTCCGCCTCGGCGCGCACGCGCAGCAGATCGGGTACGCCGACGGCACGTTCAGCGTCACGCTCGCGGACGGGGCGACGGTCTCCGGCGAGAAGTTGCTGGTGGCAACCGGTCGGCGGGTGGCGACCGCGGAGCTCGGCCTGGACAAACTCGGTCTGGACCCGTCGGCGCGGCGGGTCGAGGTCGACGAGCACGTCCGCGCGGGCGACAAGGTCTGGGCGGTCGGCGACGTCACCGGCGTCGGCGCGTTCACCCACAACGCCATGTACCAGGCCGACATCGCGGTCCGCGACATCCTCCAGGAGGCGGACGCCCCGACAGCGAGCTACCACGCGATGCCGCGGGTCACGTTCACCGACCCGGAGATCGGCGCGGTCGGGCTGACCGAGAAGCAGGCACGGGACGCGGGGCTGAACGTGCGGACCGCGTCGACCCCGATCCCGGCCTCGACGCGCGGCTGGATCCACAAGGCCGGCAACGAGGGCTTCATCAAGGTGATCATGGACGCCGACCGCGGCGTGCTGGTCGGCGCGACGAGCGCGGGCCCGACGGGTGGCGAGGTGCTCAGCGCGCTGGCGGTCGCGGTGCATGCCGCCGTACCGGTGAACACGCTGCGTCAGATGATCTACGCGTATCCGACCTTCCACCGTGCGATCAGCGAGGCGCTCAAGGAGCTGTGAGACTGCTTGTTGCGATTCGGTCGCAACAAGAACAACAATGAGCGCGTGCATGTCCCTGACGGTTTCTTCAACGCGCCAACGTCCGTCGCCACTGGTCTGATCGCGGCCGGGGCGGTCGGCTTCAGCCTGCAGCGGGCGAACCGCGAGCTCCGCGAGACCGGTCCGGCGCTGGCCGGGCTGACCGCGGCGTTCGTGTTCGCGGTGCAGATGGTGAACTTCCCGGTCGGCGCGGGTACCAGCGGTCACCTGCTCGGCGGCGCGCTCGCGGCGGCGCTGGTCGGGCCGTGGACCGCCGTACTGGTGATGTCGACGGTGCTCCTGGTGCAGGGGCTGTTGTTCGCCGACGGCGGTCTGACGGCGCTGGGTACGAACATCACGTTGATGGGCCTGATCACCGTGCTCGTCGGGTACTTCCTGACACGGGCGCTGATGAAGGTGCTGCCGCGGAGGGTCGGCAGCGTCGTACCGGCCGCGACCGTCGGCGCGCTGGTGTCGGTACCTGTCGCGGCCCTGGCGTTCACCGGGCTGTACTCGATCGGTGGCGCGGTCGACATCCCGCTCGGCAAACTCGCGACCGCGATGGTCGGCTGGCACGTTCTGGTCGGGATCGGCGAGGCGGTGATCACCGCGGCCGTGCTGAGCGCGGTCGTCGCGACCCGGCCGGACCTCGTGTACGCCGCTCGGCACCTGCAGCAGGACCTTGTTCTGGTCGATGCCGACGGCAACACCTCCACGGTGTCACCGGACCGGCCGATCGCCGTGAAGCCGGCCGGCCGCTCCCTCGGCGTGGGGATTGCGGTGACGCTGCTCGTCGCGGGCGGGCTGAGCCTGTTCGCGAGCGCGCACCCGGACGGGCTGGAGTTCGTCGGCGCCAAGCTCGGGTTCGAGGGTGCGGCGAAGGACTCGGCGGTCGCGGGCAGTCCGCTGGCCGATTACGGCGTACACGGAATCGGCAATGCACAGGTTTCCGGTGCACTGGCCGGGATCATCGGCGTACTGGTGACGATCGTCGTCGGCCTCGCGATCGCCAAGCTCGCGTCACTCCGCGCCAACAAAGCGTCATGAACTGTATTGATTGCGCGACTCCGTCGCGCGGGTCATGGGGCTGTTACTCCCGCCCTTCCCTCGTCGCTCCGGTCGCTTCGCTCCCTGCGCTCCTCAGTCCAGGGCGGGAGGCCCCATGACACTCCCTGTGTCAACCTCAGGCAGCGACGGGCTTGTTGAGCGCTGCTGCGGCACCGTGTTTGGCGGGGTCGTAGGGGAC